>NZVR01000073.1 GCA_002701545.1 Blastopirellula sp.
ACATGCTGCTGTCCGGCCAAGACAGCAGCCAGTTTTCTCCAGAGCTGTGGCGACCACTTTCTCGGTGGGGCTTTGATTAAGCCGGTGAACCGTCGGCGCTCGCCGGCGCGTATCCTCGAAGTGATTCTCGGAACAAGTCGGTGAGTACCTGTTCGTCAGCTGGCCGAGGGGACAATTTGGTCACGCGATGTTGGGGCATCGTGCCTGCAACGAGCGCGGGGATGTCGTCTTCGGTATAGCCGAGTTCCCAGAGTCCGGCGGGCATCTGCATCAATTGCATGAAGTGGATGACGCGTTCTGCCAGGAGTTCGCCGGCATCTTGCGGGGCAACGTCACGGGTATCTGCTCCGAGAGCGGCTGCCACACGCAGGTGACGTTCTGGTGAGGCGGGGGCTGTAAAGCGGACGACGGCGGGCGTATTGAGAATCACCGATGTACCGTGTGGAACGAGTGGATGGTCGACGTCAAATCCCGGGGGTTGATATTGTTTGACCATGCCCGCAACGGGGTACGACATGCCATGCGGTAAGTGGACTCCGGCGTTGCCAAAACCAATCCCGGCAATGGCGGCAGCCAGCAGCATCATGCCGCGGGCTTCATCGTCACTGGGGTCGGCGAAAGCGCGAGGGAGGAACGCGGCGGTCAATTCTAAGGCATGCAGTGACCACAGGTCACTGATCGGATTGGCTCCCTGGTACGCCGGACGATGTAACGGACTCTGGGGACGGGGCCGTTGATCGTAGGGGAGCGCGGTATACGATTCCAGTGCGTGGCTCAGGACATCGAGGCCACTGCTGGCTGCTACGGCGGGAGGGAGCGTGCGCGTATTATCGGAGTCAATGATCCCCAAGGTGGGTTTCAGATACCGGTGCGCGATGCCAGTCTTGGCGCGTTCGGATACGTAATCAAAAATTGCCACGCCGGTGGTTTCGCTGCCGGTGCCGGCGGTGGTGGGGATGGCAATCAGGGGTTTGAGAGGTGCCGGGACAGGCTGGCCTTGGCCGATGGGGGCATTGACGTAATGGAAGAAATCGGCCGGCCAGGTGGAATACAGATTCGCAGCCTTGGCGGTATCAATCGTGCTGCCACCGCCGATCGCCAGAAACGAGTCGAATCCCCCCTCGGTGGCGATGGCCGCCGCATGTTGAAAGCTGGCGTCTGTCGGTTCGACGGAGATTTCGTGAAACAACACGTAATCGATCTGCTGCCGCTTGAGTGACTCACGGACGACTTCCGCCGTGGGCAGGGCAAGCAGGTTGGGGTCCATCAGCACCATCGTCCGTTTGACACCCATGTCGCGCAGGTCCATGCCGACCTCTGCGGTACATCCTGCGCCGAAGCGGATATTGGATGCAGCCATCTGAAAGACATTGTCCGTCTTCATCGGTAACCTCGTCAGTATGCTTCCGCCAAGGTTGGTATCTACGATCGTCCTTGGCTGTCGGTAACAACTGGCCGTATTCTAGACGAACGCCAGGCGCGATGTGCGCCATTCGGGATGGCTGGGGTGTGGAAAGGCCCCCCCTGGGCAGGTAGGTTGCGATGGTCGGGGGGCGGCGTCACGGCGAGCGGCTGTTGGGTGCATCCGTTGGCGCAAAAACGTTGGCGCATAAAAAAAGCCGCCTGCGGTGCAGGCGGCTGAGCGGTGCGTCAGCGTTTGCTAACCATTGCGGAGGGCCGCTTGTGCTGCGGACAGGCGAGCGATGGGAACTCGGAACGGCGAGCAGCTGACGTAGTCGAGTCCAACGCGATGACAGAAGTCGATCGATGATGGGTCACCACCATGTTCGCCGCAAATGCCGACTTTCAGAGCCGATTTTGCACTGCGTCCTTTGGCCACCCCCATCTCGACGAGTTGTCCGACACCCGTTTGGTCGAGTGACTGGAAGGGGTCGACGGCGAGGATGTCCTGTTTGAGGTAGTCGGGGAGGAACGAACCGGTGTCATCTCGACTGTAGCCGAACGTCATTTGCGTCAGGTCATTGGTACCGAAGCTGAAGAAGTCGGCGTATTCCGCGACTTCGTCGGCCGTCAATGCGGCACGGGGAATTTCGATCATCGTGCCAATCAAGATATCCAGTTTGCCGTTGAATTTCTTCGCCGACTTGGTGGCTTGAATGGTTGCTTCGACTTTTTCCCGGAGGATTTTCAGTTCGTGATAGGTACCTACCAGCGGGATCATGATTTCCGGTTTGGCTTTGATTTTCTTCTTGCTGCATTCGATGGCCGCTTCGACGATGGCCTGAACCTGCATCTCGAGGATTTCGGGATAGGTGATACTCAGCCGGCAACCGCGGTGCCCCAGCATCGGGTTGCTTTCGTGCAGTTGTGCCACGCGTGCTTTGACGACTTGCGGCTTCACGTTCATGTGTTCGGCAAGTTCTTTTTGAGCCTTGGCTTCGTGCGGGACGAATTCATGGAGCGGTGGATCGAGCAATCGCACCGTCACGGGCAGCCCTTTCATGGCGGTAAAGATACCGACAAAGTCTTTACGTTGAATGGGCAGCAGTTTCTTCAGTGCTTTACGACGATCTGCCTCGTTATCGGACAGGATCATTTCGCGTACGGCGATGATGCGATCCCCTTCGAAGAACATGTGTTCGGTGCGGCAGAGGCCGATGCCTTCGGCACCGAATTCACGAGCACGTGCGGAATCCGTGGGGCTGTCCGCGTTGGTGCGGATGCCGAGCGTCCGGTATTTGTCAGACCACCGCATGATCTTGCCGAAGTCGCCACCCAGTTCGGGTTGTTCGGTCTTGATGCTGCCGAGCATGACTTCGCCGGTGGTGCCGTCGATGGAGATGGTGTCATTGTGCGTCAACTTTTTGCCGTTGACGGTGATGCTGCGTCCTTTTTCGTTGATATGAATTTCTTTGGCACCCGCGATGCAGCACTTACCCCACCCGACCGCCACAACGGCAGCGTGACTGGTGCGTCCGCCGGTGCTGGTCAGAATGCCTTGCGAAGCCCACATGCCGTTGACATCTTCGGGGCTCGTTTCATGGCGGACCAGAATCACAGCTTCGCCATTGTTGGAACGTTCTTCCGCTTCATCGGCCGTGAAGGCCAGTTTCCCGACGGCGGCTCCCGGGGAAGCATTCAAGCCGGTGGTCAGCAGAGTGGCTGCTTTTTTGGCTTTTTCGTCGAAGCTGGGCAGCAACAGTTGGCTCAAGTCCTTGGCGGGAATGCGTAGAAGTGCTTCTTTCTCATCGATCAACTTTTCCTTGACCATATCGCAGGCGATCTTGACCGCCGCGCTGCCGGTACGTTTACCGGTACGGGTTTGCAGCATGAACAGCGTACCGCGTTCTACGGTAAACTCGACATCCTGCATGTCTTTGTAGTGATTCTCGAGAGTCTTTTTGATCTCTTTGAGCTGTTTTTCAATCGCCTTATTCCATTTGCCGATGGCCGAAATCGGTTCGGTCTGGCGGATACCGGCAACGACGTCTTCACCCTGGGCATTCACCAGGTAGTCACCGTGCAGCACGTTCTTGCCGGTGGTGTTGTCCCGAGTGAACATCACGCCCGTGCCGGAATCTTCACCCATGTTGCCGTAGACCATCGATTGGACATTGACTGCGGTGCCCAGCAGGCCACGGATGCCTTCAATGTTTCGATAGGTGATGGCACGTGGCGTATTCCAGCTTTTGAAGACTGCTTCGATCGCCAGTTCCAGTTGCTCCAGTGGATCTTGAGGGAAGTCGCGTTTGGTCGCCTTCTTGTAGACCTTCTTGTACGCTTCGCAGAGTTGCTTCAGGCCTTCGGTCGGAACATCGGTGTCGACATCCACTTTGTATTTCGCTTTGATCTTGTCAAAGGCGTGCTCGAAGTCGTGATGTTCGATGCCCATGACGACATCACCGTACATGTTGATCAGACGGCGATAGGCATCGTAAGCAAAACGTTCGTTGCCAGTACCTTCGGCCAAGCCTTGGACAGAGACGTCGTTCAGGCCGAGGTTCAGGACGGTGTCCATCATGCCGGGCATCGAAACGGCGGCACCGGAACGGACGGAGACGAGCAGTGGATCTTTCTGGTCACCAAACTTNTTGCCCAGTTCTTTTTCCAGTTTGCGAATCTGCTTTTGGACATCGGCCATCAGCCCCGGTGGCAGTTTGCCTCCGACGTTGTAGTACTCGGCACACATCTCGGTGGTGATGGTAAATCCTGGAGGGACGGGTAGGCCGATACCTGTCATTTCGGCGAGGTTCGTGCCTTTGCCGCCGAGAATGTCTTTTGAAACACCGCGCCCTTCGGTCTTTTTGCCGAAGTAGTAAGTCATCTTGCCGGACGTGGCAGCTTTCTTTGCCATGGTTTGCTCGTTTCCAATATGGTGAAAGATTCCAAATGAAGGAGGCCGGAAAGATCCGCCTTGGAAATGGTTCGGATTGTCCGAACTTCAATGTACAGAGGTAATTAGAATCGCCGAGTCTAGCAACGGGGAACACGGCGGTCAAGGATCTAAGGGCGGTCTTTTGGGCATTGGGCCGTCAACATGGAACCATTTTCCGCAATCCCGCTTTACGGTGGTGAAACGTCACCTCGCTGGCGGCAGGCGGCCGACCGCAGCTTGTGAAAAACAACCGNTCAGATCCACAATATTGGTCAGCAGAAGGGCTCGGCGAGCCAATGACTGCCCGTTTTGTTGGACTTCCTGGNCCTGCCAAGCCACACTTCAACTGACCGAAACTCCCCGTTCACTCCAACGGCAATGGATCACCATGCTTAGGTTGCTGCTGCGTCTCCCTCATCTTGTGTTGTTTAGCTGTACTTTGAGCGGTCTGCTGGGGGCACCTGCCCTGGTGGTTGGGGAGGATGACCCGGCCGCTGGGATCTGGGATGTCGACGCGGCACACGGTCCCACCTGGAAGCAGCCGATTGAAGTGACGGAAGGGACCTGGATCAATTTGGACGTCAGTCCGGATGGTCGGACGATTGTGTTCGATCTGTTGGGTGATCTCTATTTGATGCCGATTGAGGGCGCCGATGGCAGCGACGGCAAGTTGCCTCAGAAACTGACATCCGGAGTGGCTTGGGACATGCAGCCGCGTTTCAGTCCGGATGGTCAACAGATTGCGTTCACAAGTGATCGGAATGGCAAGAGTCAGCATGGCGGAGACAACATTTGGACGATCCGCCTCGACGGATCGGGATTGCGACAAGTCAGTAATGAAACATTTCGGCTGTTGAGCGGTCCCGCTTGGGCACCCGACGGCAACTATCTTGTGGCCCGCAAGCATTTCACCAGTCGTCGGTCGCTGGGTGCGGGCGAGATGTGGATGTATCATCGTGCGTCGGCAACGGCGGATGCGATGGCGGGTGTGCAGTTGACGAAGCGTCCGAACGACCAGAAGGACGTGAACGAGCCGATTTTCTCGCCGGACGGCAAGTATCTTTACTACTCGCAAGACGCGACTGCCGGCGACACCTTTGAGTATGACAAAGATTCGAACAAGCAAATCTATGTGGTCAAACGTCTGGAGTTGGCCAGTGGGGAGACCAGCAATTACATCAGCGGGCCGGGCGGTGCGTGTCGTCCGACGCCCTCTCCGGATGGCCGCACGATTGCGTTTGTTCGGCGGGTGGGATCCAAGACGGGTTTGCATTTGTTTGATACGCGTTCAGGTGCCATTCGCTTGTTGTATGACGGCTTGGAGCGCGACATGCAGGAGGCTTGGGCGATCCACGGCGTTTACCCCACCTTTGCCTGGACTCCGGACGGTCAGTCTCTGGTGGTGTGGGCAAAAGGCAAGATCCGTCGCATCAGCGTGAGCGATGGCGCAATGCAAGTGATCCCGTTCCGGGTGCGGGATCACCGCGTGATGACCCAGAGTTTGCGTTTTCCGATTGAGGTTGCTCCGGAGTCATTCGACGTCAAGATGTTGCGATGGGTGACCACGTCGCCGGATGGCAAGTGGGTTGCTTATCAGGCTCTGGGGCATATTTACATCAAGTCTTTGCCGGATGGACAACCGCAGCGGCTGACCGGTCAGACGGAGCACTTCGAGTTTTGCCCGACGTTTTCGCGGGACGGGCGGTACCTGGCTTATACGACCTGGAATGATCGGACACTGGGTTCGGTGCGGGTTGCGTCGGTGGACCGTGACCAGGGAGAGAATTGGGTGGTGAGCCAAGAGCCGGGGCATTACGTCCAGCCGCAATTCTCGCCCGGCGGAGAGACTTTGGTCTATGAAAAGAAATCGGGCGGTTACCTGTTGTCACCTTTGTGGTCTCAAGAGCCGGGCATTTATGCCGTGCCGGTCCGGGGTGGACGTTCACACCGGGTGGTGCGTGGTGGGATGCAGCCACAATTTGGAGCGGACGCGTCGCGTCTGTTCTTTTTGGAGAAGCAGTCGGAGAAGAATGCTGACAACCTGCAACTCTGCTCGGTCGACCTGAGCGGTAATGAAAAGCGAGTGCATTACACCAGCATTTGGGCAACCGATTATCGTGTGTCTCCGGATGGTCAGTGGATTGCTTTCATCGAGCGTTTTCATGTGTTTGTGGCACCCTTCGTGCAGACAGGTTCCACGATCCTGGTCGGTCCTCAGGCGAAGGGGCTGCCGACGGTCCGAGTGAGCCAGGAGGCGGGTGATTTCGTGCACTTCTCGGGTGACAGCCAGCGGATTCATTGGAGTCTTGGTGCGACGCTGTATACCCAAGCGTTAGCGCAGGCGTTTGCTTCTTTGACAGGCGAGGCAGAAGGGGACGCAGCNGTGGATGCTGCGACGGCGACCCAGATTGGCTTTGCTGCACCGCACGCGCGCCCGGACACCAAGTTCGCCCTGGTGGGTGGACGCATTGTGACGATGGGCCCCGCGGGTGAGATTCGNGACGGCACGATGATCATTGAGGGGAACCGCATTGTTGCCGTTGGGCCGCGCAAGCAAGTTGCCGTGCCGGCGGATGCGAAAGTCATTTCCATTGCGGGGCAGGTGGTGTTGCCCGGTTTTGTGGACACGCACGCTCATGGCCCGCAAGCGACCCACGGGATCACGCCGCAGCGGAATTGGGTGGACTTTGCNCGGCTGGCATTTGGCGTGACGACGATTCACGATCCGTCCAACGACACGCACAGCATTTTCGCCGCCAGCGAGATGACCAAAGCGGGTGTGATTACCGCCCCCAGGACATTTTCGACCGGCAAGATTTTGTACGGTGCCGCGGGCAGTTATCACGCCGAAGTCAACAGTCTCGAGGATGCCGAATTCCACTTGCGGCGGATGCAGGCGGTGGGGGCCTTTTCGGTGAAAAGTTACAATCAGCCGCGGCGCGATCAACGCCAGCAAGTTGTGAGCGCGGCGCGGAAACTGAAGATGATGGTTGTGCCCGAAGGTGGTTCGACCTTCATGCATAACATGACCATGATCGTGGATGGTCACACCGGCATCGAGCATACGCTGCCGGTGCAGACCGCCTATGACGATGTGATGGATCTGTGGCGCAAGACGGGGGTTGGCTACACGCCCACATTGAGCGTGGCGTACGGTGGGATTTCGGGGGAACAGTATTGGTATGAAATTGACGATTTGTGGCTGCACGGGCGGCTGCAGACGTTCATTCCGCCGCATGTCCTGGTGCCGCGCTCTCGACGCCGCAATAAATCGCCGGTCGAAGACTACAATCACATCCGGGTCGCTGAGATTGCTCGGCAAGTTGTGGACGACGGAGGGCTGGTGCAAGCCGGTGGCCATGGCCAGCTGAACGGTATCTGTACGCACTGGGAGATGTGGAGTTTTGTGCAAGGGGGAATGACACCCTTGCAAGCTTTGGAGTGTGGCACGTTGAACGGAGCCAAGTACATCGGACTGGATGGAGATCTCGGTTCGCTCGAGCCAGGGAAATTGGCCGACATCCTCGTCCTGCAACGTGGCGCGGATCCGACGCGTGATATCCGAGATTCAGAAAAGATTGAGTACGTGGTCGCGAACGGACAGATCTTCGCGGCGGATCGCATGAATCAATTCGGTAGTCCGATGCCACGCTTGCCGTTTTATTGGGAAGGCAATGCGACGGGCATGGGGCTCAGTTTGCCGCGCGTGACCGGTTGTGGTTGTCATCGCCCCGGGGGGCCTTCCTGGTGGTCGTTCGAGGCGGGGGATTGACCCATTTTGGGGAGAGTGAGGGTTGCTGCGCGGGCGCGTGGTTGCCAGCCGTGGGCGTGCTGCTGCGGTGTCGGCGAGGAGGCGTGCCGGGCTGCGGTGCGTTGTCCGCTGGTGAACGGCGCAGGAAAACCTTGCCCTTTCCCCTGCGGATTCGCTACGCTGAAGCTGCAGGCACGGGCGTCTTGGTGACGCGGGGGCTCCGTGTTTCCGAGCGGACGTACTTTGCACTCCTCAATGACCCGTGTCGTNTNGTGGAGCCATGATGCCAAATTTCTCCCGTCGTCGTTGGATGCACACACTGGCTGCTGCGGCAGGGAGNGGGNGTGTGTGTGGTTGGCTACCGGCATTGGCGGATGAGGTGGCGAGTGATCCGGCGCGCAAGCGGCATTGCATTCTGCTGTGGATGCCGGGGGGGCCAAGTCAGATTGATACGTTCGATCTCAAGCCCGGGCACGCGAACGGTGGTGAGTTTCGACCGATCGCCACCAACGTTACCGGGCTCCAGATCAGCGAGACGCTGCCGAAATTGGCGCGGATGGCGGACAAGCTTGCCGTGGTTCGCAGTGTGAGCACCAAAGAGGGTGACCATGGTCGTGGCACGTACCTGTTGCGAACCGGGCACCAGGAGACGGGGCCGGTACGCCATCCGACGATCGGGGCGTCGTTNTCCAAGCAGTTGGCCACGCCAGAAGAAACATTGCCCAGCTTTGTCAGCATTTCTCCCTATCGGAGTTTCAATCAGGCAGCGTATGGCCCGGGGTTCCTGGGGCCGAAGTTTGCTCCATTGACGGTGGGCGCGACCGATGGTGGTGTGGCTGCGGCGGACAATCAAGCGTATGCGGATCTGCGGGTTGACGACGTGCGGCCGCGCGTGCCNCGGGAACAGTTTGACCGGCGTTTGTCGATTTGGCGTTCGCTGCAAGCGAATTTTCTGGCCGAACGTCAACGGGCCGCCCCGCTGGCTCACGACACGGTTTATGGCAAAGCGGTGCGTTTGTTGCGCAGTGATGCGACCAAGGTATTTGACTTGTCAGACGAGCCCGATGCGATTCGAACGGCCTATGGGAATGGCCGTTTTGGTCAAGGTTGTTTGATGGCGCGGCGATTAATTGAGCGGGGAGTTCCTTGCGTCGAGGTCTCGTTAGGTGAATTCGGAGGGGATGCGGTCGGTTGGGATACGCACGTCAATAATTTCGCGTCCTTGCGGCGTTTGTGCGAGCAATTGGATGCGGGCTGGTCGATGCTGATGCGTGAATTGGACGAGCGCGGTTTGTTGGAACGAACGACCATTCTGTGGATGGGTGAATTTGGCCGGACCCCGCGGATCAACGATAATGCCGGACGCGATCACTTTCCGGCCGCTTGGAGCTGTGTGTTTGGCGGTGGCGGGATTCAAGGGGGCCAGGTCTATGGGGCCACGTCGGATAGCGGGATGGAGGTGACCGCGGGCAAAGTCAACGAGTCCGATGTACTGGCGACTCTGTGTTCTGCGCTCGGGGTTTCCCCCGCGACCGAAAATGTCTCGCCCCTGGGACGCCCCATCAAATTGGCCGAAGGGACGCCCATTGGCGATATTTTGGGCTGAACCACGCGCTCCCGGGTTGGCACTTCGCATGTCCTGCGGAGTATACTAAGGACGTCGCTGCGCTGTGTACCATCACGTGTGGATGGTGCCGCGGTGACAGCCCCAACGATATTCTGACCCTCCTCCGCTTGTCGAGCGAAAATTACGCGATGATTCTACGTTTTCGGTTCCTTGATGTCGGCCGTTGTTTGGCCATGAGTTTTGGTTTCTTTCTGGTGCTGTGTCGGCTCGTTTTGGCGGAACATCCCGCGCCCCTACCGGTGAAGGATTCGGAAGCCAAGACCGCTGCCGAGATGAAGCCCTACACGGAGCTGATCGAGCATTCGCGGGCCAAGATCGACATGGTGCCGATCCCCGGCGGTAAGTTCGTGATGGGCAGCCCCCAGGGGGAATCGAATCGCAAAGNTGATGAGGGCCCGCAGCGTGAAGTCGAGCTGGAACCGTTTTGGATGGCCAAATGCGAAACCACCTGGGACGCATACGAAGTCTGGATGTCGGATTTAGACCTCTATCGACGCAGTGCGTTGGGCATTGAAGCGAATCAACGGGATCAAGTGGCAGAGAAATTCCAAGTGTCCAAGCCCACGGAACCCTACACTGATATGACCTTTGGTATGGGGCAACGTGGCTATCCTGCGATCTGCATGACCCAGCACGCGGCGCGGACGTTTTGCCAGTGGCTGACGGCCAAGACCGGGCGTTACTACCGCCTGCCGACTGAAGCCGAGTGGGAGTACGCTTGCCGGGCAGGCACCACGACCGCTTATTCCTTTGGNGACGATCCGGCGCAACTCGAAGAATACGCTTGGTTCTACGACAATACGAACGAAAAATACGGCAAGGTGGGCAAGAAGAAGCCCAATCCGTGGGGGCTGCATGACATGCACGGCAACGTGTCCGAGTGGGTGCTCGATCAATACGCGCCCGACTTCTATCGTCGTGCCGAAAAAAGCTCGAAGAACCCACTGCTGATTCCCACGACGCTGTATCCACGGGTTGTCCGTGGTGGAGGCTGGGATGACGATGCGGCCGCTTTGCGTAGCGCTGCTCGCCGAGGTTCTGCGCTGGAATGGAAAGAACAAGATCCCCAAGAGCCGCAAAGCATTTGGTACCATACAGACGCGCTGAGCGTTGGTTTTCGCATCGTTCGCCCGTTGCGTGTGCCGACGGCAGAAGAACGGGCGGCGAAGTGGGACCGCTCGGCACCGCCACAGGTCGATGTGGACGATTAACCGGCTGTTTCCACTCAACGTGTGCCTACCTGAAATCATTCCATGATCTGAATTACCTCCCGCCTTTGCCCCTGCCTGAGAAAAGGAACATCATATGACCACACCGTCACAGCCCGCGTCGCCGAACTCGTCCGCAGATCGCCGATCTTTTCTGAAGACTTCCGGTTCGATTGCAGCTGCCTCGGCGCTCATGGCGTCGGCAACACCAGCCGTTCACGCACAAGGGGATAGTACGATTGGGATTGCCTTGGTGGGCTGCGGTGGCCGTGGTACAGGGGCAGCGGTCAACGCACTCAAGGTACAGAATGGCAAGATTCAACTGACGGCGATGGCTGACGTTTTTGATCATCGTTTGGCTGCCAGTCACGGTTCGATCAGCAAGCAATTTGGCACCGATCGCGTGGATGTGCCGGTCGACCGACGCTTCATCGGCTTCGACGGGTACAAGAAGGCGATGGACTCACTGAAGCCTGGGGACGTGGTGATTCTGACAACCCCTCCCGCCTTTCGTTGGCTCCATTTCACCTATGCCATTGAAAAAGGTCTCAATGTCTTTATGGAGAAACCGGTAACCGTTGACGGCCCATCGACCAAACGGATGCTGGAGTTGGGCAAGAAGGCGCAAGAGAAGAATCTTAAAGTGGGTGTCGGCTTGATGTGTCGTCACTGCCATTCCCGTGGAGAAATGGCCAAGCGCGTGCATGACGGTGAGATTGGAGAAGTGCTCAATTTGCGTGCTTATCGTATGGCTGGCCCGACCGGTTCGGCAGCGGCTCCACCAAAGCCCGAAGGCATGAGCGAGTTGATGTATCAGATCAAACACTTTCATGGCTTCCTCTGGCTGAGTGGTGGGGCGGTCAGTGACTTCTTGATTCACAACATCGACGAGGCTTGTTGGCTGAAGAACGATTGGCCTGTGAACGCCCAAGCGCTGGGTGGGCGGCATTATCGGGGCAATTTTGTGGACCAGAACTTCGATCACTATTCGATTGAATACACCTTTGCCGATGGCACCAAGATGAACGTCGACGGACGTACGATGCCGGGATGCCACAAAGATTTTGCGACCTACGTGCATGGTTCCAAAGGTTCGGGCATCTTTTCTTCGGCCGGCCATGTGCCCGCGAAAAGTCGGCTCTTCAAAGGACACAGTTTCGCGAAAGACGACATGGTGTGGGCATTCGACAAGCGCGAGCCGAACCCCTATCAGGTGGAGTGGGAAGATTTGATCGATGCGATTCGCCAGGACAAGCCGTATAACGAAGTCGAACGTGGCGCGATGGCCAGTGCCGTGACTTCGATGGGGCGCATGGCAGCCCACACCGGTCGCGTGGTGACCCTGGACGAACTCATTGATTGCGATCACGAGTTTTCGCCCGGTCTGTCCGAACTGAAGCTTGACGGCCCCTCGCCGCTGCAAGCGGATGCGGATGGGAAATACCCCGTGCCGATGCCGGGCCTGGTCACCGATTACGAATATGAGGCGTAGGTCCAGCGAAGCGTAGGGCCATTGAGAGAACGTCGTGGCTGCGGTTGGCGCGGTCACGACGTTTGCGCCGCTAGGCGGTTTCGACAAGTCCTTCGACGAGTTTGACCGTGCGGTCTGCCGAGTCGGCGATGCTGGTGTCGTGTGTCACCATCACGATCGTGACGTTTTCGTTCTTGTTCAGGTGGCGCAAGATTTCGAGAATCTCGAGCCCATTTTTTTTGTCCAGGTTGCCAGTCGGCTCGTCTGCCAGCAGGAGTCGCGGTTCTGCGATCAGCGCGCGTGCGATGGCGGTGCGTTGCATTTCGCCGCCCGACAGTTCGCTCGGTTTGTGTGTCAGGCGATGCGACAATCCGACCATGGCCAGCAGCTGTTCTGCCCGTTCGATGTACTTGCGTCGACTGAGCCAGTAACGGCAAACTCCATGCGAGATCATGATGGGTGCGAGGACGTTTTCCAGTGTCGTCAGTTCGGGTAGCAGGTGATAGAACTGGAAAATCATCCCGAACTGGCGATTGCGAAGTGCGTCGCGTTTGCGGGTGGCCAGGTTATCGATGCGTCCGCCGTCAAAGTGGATTTCGCCGGCGTCTGGNGAGTCGAGTGTGCCCAGCAAGTGGAGTAGCGTGCTTTTGCCAGAGCCACTCTGGCCGATGATGGAGACAAATTCACCGGGGTGAACACAGAAGTCGACTCCACGGAGAACGGGGATCTCCAGATTCCCTTTGTGATAACTCTTGGCGACGTTGTGGGCTGCCAGCAACCCCTGTTCTTTCTGAGGTGTGCGTGCCATCGTCGGATCCGGTCGGCGTTTCTTGTGGGGGGCAAGATTCCGACGGGTTTCCCGCGGGATCGTACTACTCATAACGCAATGCCTCTACGGGGTGAAGTCGCGCGGCGCGGATAGCTGGTAAGACGCTGGCCATCACTGCGATGAAGATCGCACCGATGGCAACCCAGATGATGGTGACCGGCTGGATCACCGTGGGGATCTGGGAGAAGTAATAAATCGTGGGGTCAAACACCGGTTCGCCGGTGAATATTTCTAGCAACCGAGCGATGTCGTTGATGTACCACACGAACATCAGCCCGAGAAATGCGCCGACTCCAGAACCGACCATCCCCAAGGAAAAGCCGTAGCTGAGAAAAATACTCATGACACCTCCACTGGGAGCTCCCAGAGCTTTGAGGATGCCAATGTCCCGAGTTTTTTCGACCACGATCATGAAGAAGGTGGCCAGGATACCGAATCCGGCGACCGCAATGATCAGGAACAGGAGGAGATTCAAAATCGTCGTTTCCAGGCGAACCGCAGCCAGCAAGGGGCCTTGCAGGTCGCGCCAGGTTTGAATGCTGTAGGGAAACATGTTGGCCGGGAAGCGTTCCCGCAATTTGTCCCGNACCATGTTCAGGTCGGCACCGTCGCGCAACTTCATCTGGATCGAAGTGACGTGGGTTAAGCCAGTCCCTTCGTCCACCATGCCCCGCATCTGCTGGAGTTTCGACAGTGGTGCGAAGGCAAACGTCGAGTCGTACTCACTCATCTTGCTTTCGTATAGATCGACCACGGTGAAATTGTCGTAGACGATCGTGGGTTGGACGCTGGCGGTGGGGAAGGCAACTTGGATGTCGTCACCCGGTTGGCAGTAGAAAAAATCACGCGCCTCGCCATCCGGCATCTTTTGCCGCTGACTNCAAATCGAGATGCCCAGAATGATGCCGGTATGTTGTTCCTTGGTGGGATCAAATTTGCCGACGTAAGCATCTTCGCCTTGGAGTTGGAATGGATTCTCCGTGCCGGCTGCTGCAGTGTCCGTAGTCACTTGCGAACCATCGGTTGTGTCGGTGGCGGCATCGAGTTCATGGGCGAGTTCCGGTGGCGCGGTGGGAAGCGGTGCCGTGGTGGGATCGAAAGGTTCTTCGGAGGGCGGGGCTGTCTCGAGCGGCCCGCTGTCTGCAGGCGGTTGGACCGAGGCATCCAGTTGCCACTGTTCCGTTAATGCCCGCTCGTAGGCGATGCGTGCCAGACGATGAGGCCAGCCAGCTTTCTCAAGTTCAGGACGACTGGGGTCGTAGCCACCGTCGCGNAGGTCAAAGGAAAGAGAGGAACGATTCTGAGGATGAATCAAATGCGGTGTGAATTCGCTGACTTGGTCGTAAGTTGCATCGTCNATACCAACGATGTTAATCCAGCGGGTCATGGACCGACCGTTGGGCGTCTTGATCATGGCCATGGCCGGGACGTGCACGACCTGCGTGATGTGCTCGACGTCATCACCCACGACACGTTTGATTTCGTCAATGTGCCACTCGGGGTCTGGCATGCCGCGCGAGTCATGGCATTCGATCACGACGTCAGACAGGATGGCGTGCAGACGCTTGTGCATCTCGTTGGTGAAGCCGGCCATGACGCTGTTGACGACGACCATCGTCGCGACGCCCAGCGTCACGCTGATGATGGAGGCGAGCGCAATATACCGTGTGCGGAGATACCGCCAGGCAAGCAGAAGTTTATACATAGCCAGTCCTTTGGCTCGTGATCGTTCCTTGATACCGGAGCATCCTAGCGAAAATAGGCCGTTCCGCGAATGTCAGTCTCCGGCCAGCGGTGGTTGGCCCGACCTCAGGATGCCAGCCGCAGATGGCAGGAACGGACTGCGGTTGAGAAAACGGGTCGAAACTGCGGGAATCGGCGCAGCACGGGGCCGGGGCCGCAGGTGTTGAGGTCAGGGGTGCTAGCGGCTTAGCTGCTTTCGTCCGCGGTGCCAGCTTGTGCTTCCGGCCGCAGTAACGGAAAGAGGATCACTTCCCGAATCGACTGTGCGTTGGTCATCAGCATGATCAGTCGGTCGATGCCGATGCCCAGGCCACCGGCCGGTGGCATGCCGTTGCGTAGGGCGCGCACGAAATCGTGATCCATCTTGGCCATGGAATCTTCGTCGGCTTGGCCTTCCAGCTGAGTGGCGAACAGCTGTTCTTGCAGATCCGGGTCATTGAGTTCGGTATAAGCGTTGGCGAGTTCCATTCCCTGAATGAACAGCTCGANACGTTCTGCGACGGCCGGGTTATCGGCTTTGCGTTTGGTTAAGGGGCAGATGCTGGCCGGATAATCAATGACAAAGATCGGGCCGATCAGCGCGTCTTCGACTTTCTCTTCAAACACTTCATTTTTGATCACATCGGCGTGTTTGTTGTGGGTGTCGAAGCCGAGTTGATCTGCCATTGCTTTGACGGCTGCAGCGTCTTGCGGATCGACGCCCGCATGTTCGGCAAACAGTTCGTCGTAGGTTTTGCGTGCGAAGGGGGTGGTGAAGTCGATGATTTTGTCGCCCCACGCCAGCTGGGTGTCCCCGCCGATGGCCTGGATGGCATCGGTGATGATCTGTTCGGTTAAGTCCATCATGGACTCGTAGTTTCCGTAGGCCTGATAGACCTCCATCATCGTGAATTCGGGATTGTGTTTTTGGCTGATACCTTCATTGCGATAAACGCGGCCCAGTTCGTAGACGCGTTCCATGCCACCGACCAGCAACCGTTTGAGGTGCAGTTCCAACGCGATGCGCATCACCAAGGGNATATCCAAGGCGTTGTGGTGGGTTTCGAAGGGGCGGGCGGCAGCGCCTCCGGCAATGGTATGCAGGGTGGGACCTTCAATCTCACAGAACCCTTCCTTGCCCAAGGTTTGGCGGATGGACTGGACGATTTGGGTACGTTTCACGAAGCGTTCGAGCACGCCGTCACTGTAAGTCAAATCGAGATAGCGTAGCCGCTGGCGTAGTTCAGGGTTGGTCATGCCGTGGAATTTTTCCGGCGGTGACTCCAGCGATTTTGTCAGGAAGGAAATCTTTTCGGCAAAGATCGAGATCTCACCGGTTTTGGTATATCGCAATTGGCCATCGACGCCGATGATGTCGGCCAGATCCAGGCATTCGATCAGCTTCCAGTTGTCTTCACCGACCTGTGCCTGGCCGATGAACAGTTGCACATCGCCGGTCCAGTCACGGATGTCAACGAACCGTAACTTGCCTTTGTCACGTTTCAGCACAATGCGTCCGGCCGCGCGCACTTGAGGACCAACGAACTCACCAGGGCCTTGCTCGCCCACCCAGGCGCGGAATTGCGTCGGTTGTTCGGCGTCGACGGTATCGGCCAGCACCCATTGGGTGGTCGGTTGCCCCGTTTTTTTATTGACGACTTCGATTTTGGCGAGTGGTGGGATGGCGACTTGCGTCCCGTCCTCGCGTTGAAAGTGAATTTCTCCGACGCGCGCGCGAATTTCGCGAATGGGGAGATGGTCGTCAAACCGTTGCCCCCACGGATCATGGCCGAGTTCGCGAATACGGGTTAGTTTTTCACGGCGAGGATCGTCCGTCATAGTTCCAGCTTTGTGTTGTGAGGGGCTGAGGGAAAGTGCGTGGTCAACCTCCGAGGGGGGTTGGCAAACCGTAAACTCCCAGAAGGCAACATTTTATTGAGCACAGCTGAATGGTCAATCGGAGGCGGAGTGATCTCCCCGCGACGGTACGACGGGGGTGTGCCAGGCCATCGTCGAATTGCGGTTCGGGCGAGTGAGTTGGGATGAACCCGCGCGGGTGCAGNTCACAGCACTCCGTATTTTTCGAATGCTGCGGTGGCTTTCATGCCACCGCGGATGGCATCCCGGACTTCGTTTTCGGCGTGCACTTTGTCCCAGGCGTTTTGAATCGCTTCTGCTTCGACTGCTTGAGGAACGACCACCACGCCATCGGCATCGGCGATGACGAGATCTCCTGGATGGAAAGCGACGCCGTCGATTTCGACGGAGACATCCAGATCGACCACGCGTTGCCTGTCTTTGCTGTCGTAAATGCAGGTCCCACGGGCCAGGACCGGGAATCCCATTTCATTGATCTTGGTCACATCGCGCACGGCCCCATCCACAATGGCCCCAATGCACCCCTGGTTACTGGCGGCGGTGGTCAAGAGNTCTCCCCAGACACCGGAACGCATNGATCCTCCTGCGGCAGCAATGAAGATGTCGTCCGGCTGGCAACTGTCGACGGCTTTGAGTTCGAGGTCGTACGGTTGCGGATCCGGGTGAAACATTTCTGCCCACAGAGTGGTTTTACAACGGCCGACCAGGACGCCTGCACCTGTCAGGAAAGGCAGCGGCAACCGGGGAGACTGATGGGTGTAGCCCAGGGCATCTAACGCGTCGCACACCACCGCAGCGTAGAGGTGAGTTCGCATATCGGCGAGAGTGAGGGGCGTTTTGTCTGACACGAGCATCTCTCCTGGACCAAGGGTAGGGGATGATTGGAATATCGCCTGACGAAGTGCGTGGTCNNGCACGTTAGCAGGCGTTCCGTCGCGGCGAGCCGNTGTCNGTGTTCCCGTCCGTGTTGACTTGGGGAAAGCACGGTTGGACTGCTCCCATCATGGGGATTTGCCAAGGTGTTCGCAAGCGCGTGTCGGCATGGCGCTGTGAACTTCAGACGATACGCTAGGGGACAGCTTGCCCCCACGCAACCCCCGTGAACCCTGAACGTGTCTTCCCGATTGTCCTTCAGTTGTTAAGTCCGAGTTGCTCGCGGTTCGGCATGCCGTGTTGCTTTGTAACGGGGTCTGCGAGCGTTGGTGGGGCGGCAGGTTTGTGTTTGTACCACGTGCTTCGTTGGGCCACAGGTTGTTGCGGTACCTACGATGCGGTTTGCAGGACCAGCGCGGATAGGAACCTCACTGGGGACCGGTGCGAGGTGCGTCAGGGGATTGGTTATTGTGAGGGGGGGCGACAGGTTGGGTTGGAGTGGCCGAGTTTGCGGTTTGTAGCGGTCATGTTGATCGCGCCCTTGGTTTCGTGAGAGTTATCGCCAAGTGGCTTACTTTGCGCTGTTTTGCCAACCGACGAAGCTGGTAACGGATCAACACATCACATGGAGGTAGGAAGATGAGTCGTCTGCTATGCGTTTGCGCCATGATGGCGGTATCGTTATTGGCAACCAGCAATGTCTTTGCGGACAAGCACCGTCTTTCGGACCAACACTGGTTGTCATCTTTTGGTTCGTCTCTGGATCTGGGTTACGACACCTTCCGGGGTATGACGGATGTCGCGCGCCCCGACAATTCCGGTGCAAAAATCGGTGGTAATCTTGGGATTCCGTTGCCATTTGAGGCCTATGATCTGGGCGTGCAACTCGGCGCCTCGTACGGTGTCTACGACTGGCGCGGGCGTCTCAATACTACGACTGGCAATGCCATTGACGACACGATGAACCAGACCTTCGTGACAGCCGGCTTATTTCATCGCGCCAACTACGACTGCGGCGAACGTGTCAGTTGGGGTGTTGTGTACGACGCCATGTTCGGAGGCAACTGGGGGTTGGTGGGTGATGATGATGTCAATCTTTCTCAGTGGCGTGGCCAGATCTCGTATTCCCTTAACTGTCGCAATGACATCGGCCTGTTGGGTGTGCTTCATGATCGAGATGATATTGGTGGTCAGGCCGGGGGCGGCGACCTGAATCACTACGAGGCGATCAGCCATCTCGACGTTTTTCTGGAGCATCGTTTCAACTCAGGAGCCCGCGGTCGGGTTTGGTTAGGTATTCCTGAAGGCTCCGCATTGGATCGCGAAGGAAGCACGATTGACTTGATTTTCGGCGCGACATTTACAATGCCGCTCAATAATTACTGGGAGGCTTATGGCTCATTCCAGTACGGAAACCCCAGCTCCAGTGGAAATCCTTTTAACGGTTTCGGAACAGATGCCAGTTCCGAGATTTACTCGAACGTAGCTGTCGGCGTGGTCTTCTATCCAGGCGGTCGTTGTAATTGCCGCAACCCACTACTGCCGGTTGCCAACAATAGTTCGTTTCTGGTGGACAACGGCCGCGTTGCTCCTCCACCTGGACCGTAATGCGACGGGGCTCCTCGCATGCTTGTTGTGCGTCATGCAGAGTGTGGGCTGAAATCGTTTGGAGAAACGTTGCGAGATCAGGCTCTCACAAATCGCATCCGAGTTACTGTGGCGAGTGTTGCCGGAGCAGGCATTTCGAGAGGTTAAGCATCATCACGTTGCGTTGCAGTTTGGTAGCGTCGCGTGGTGGTGTAGCTCGTCTTAAACGCACTGCGAAGCAAACGCACTGCGAAGTTGTCTTGCCACGGGCAGCGGAGCAGCCGCAACATGGAAAGTCATGGGTGGCTGAGGACATCCTGCATCGCGCCCTTGGGATGCCATTGCGGTGGCTTGGTGTATGCGTGCGTGGTTCGACGTCTGGCGTCGCTTACTGGCCAGCGATGACGCGTGCCTCGGCCCAGTTTCCCAACGCGTCTTTCCCTTCGAAGACCAGCATCAGGCATTTCACCTTACTGATGTCGACGTCGATCTCCTGGGGCGCGGAGTCTTTGGTCATGATTTTACTGTCCCAGAGCACCTGGTTCGCAAAGAAATCTTCGTTGTAGACTTTGAATCGGCCTTCGCTGCCGGCGGGTGATGCTGGATCGATTTGCACGCGTGCTCGCAAGCGTTGTGCTTTTTCGTCGACCATGAACATGAAGGCACTTTTGCCTTTACAGCCGATGCCTTTCGTGAATGTTTTCGAATGGATGACGATGGGTTGCTTGGCGAACGTGGCGTCGTAAACGGGTGCGTGGTGTGCTTTCCAGATGTAATACAGGTCACTCAGATAAGTGGTCCCCGGGCGAGTCACCCGGTATTTTTCTGCCGGGACGGGAGTGGCGGTTGGCAGTGGCTTTCCTTTGCTGCCGACTTTGACCAGGAGTGATTCGTGCCACCCTAATTGCTTGGCGGTAAAGCCTTGGTCGAATTCGCCCAGATCGTGTCGGGCCCACAAGTCGCGCACGGGCTGCTTGCCCGCTAACCCGATTTTCTCCCAGCTGATCGAGATATCAGCGTTTTCACGTCGTTTGTTTAAAAACAGCAGCGCGGCTGTGCCGTCTGCCAGCGGTTTGCAGTACACTTCGCGACCGTCTTGTGAGAACACTTGATAGCCCTGCACTCCGCGCGGATCCTGGTTGACTGCAATCAGTTCCGGAGCCGTCAGGACGGATTTGACCGAGTCGCTCATGACGCGCAAATCGTTGCCTGCCATCAGGGGTGCCGCCAAGATGCACCAGAGGCCGAAGTGCGCCCGATTCGCCATGTCTTTGCGGTCTTCGGGAATATGTTTGAGGTTACCGACGTGTAGCATGTCGGGGTCGTTCCAATGGCCTGGCCCGGCAAACTGCCACAAGCCATTGAAGGCTGGGTGACTTTTCTGATCGCCGCCGGAGGTCTGGGCACAGTAATAAACCGAATCCATCCACGGATAGATGTCATTGGAAGTGCGCCAGAGTTGCGCGTAACGTTTTCCGCCCCATGCCCAAGCGGCATTGCCGAAATCGGAGATGCTTAAGACCATCGGTCGACCTGTCGCCTGGATCGCCTGGTGAAAGATGGCATAGTCGACCGAACTCATGCGGCCGTTTCTCTCGGCGTGACAGCTATCCAGTTTGATGTAGTCGACGCCCCACTGGGCAAATGTGGCCATATCGACTTGTTCGTGCTGGAGGCTGCCGGGCAATCCCTGGCAGGTCAGCTCGCCCCGATCCTGGTAGATACCGAACTTCAGGCCTTTACTGTGAATGTAGTCGCCCAAGGCCCGCATCCCGCTGGGGAACCGTTCGGGATCGCCGGTTAAACGTCCCTTGGCATCGCGTTGAGGAGCCATCCAGGCATCATCGATCACGAGGTATTGGTAGCCGGCGTCGCGCATCCCCGTGGCGACCATGGCATCGGCGATCTCGCGTATTTTTTTCTCGTCAATATCTTTTTCAAATGCATTCCAGCTGTTCCAGCCCATGGGGGGCGTTGCCGCGAGTATCGGCTCGTCGGCGGATACCGGCGTGAACAAGCAAGTGGACGCGACAACAGAAACGCCAAAGCAAATGACAAGTAGTCGATTCAATGTCAGACCTTCTGGGGTTGGCTGGGGTGAGTGGGTTGCGAGAGGATCAGGTGGAGTGATTGGGAGTTTTCTGGGGAGATGATCGGTGGCTTCCCGTGGTGCGTGACGGAGCGATTCCGTTCGTTGCCAGCGAACGTCAGGCCATGATCCCTTCCAGCAGTCCGGTGCTGTCCCCATGCTTTTCGGTGCGCACTCCCAATTGGTTCAGCAGCGTAAGCCACAGATTATTTAACGGCGTTTCGTTTTCGATCACGTGGTTGTGCCCAAGTTGTATTCCGGAGGCGCCTCCGGCCACGAGGGTGGGGCAATTATCCAGGGAGTGGCTGGTTCGAAGGTTACTACCGTAGACCAGGCACAGATGATCGAACAGGCTGGAGCCGTCCGCTTCCTGCGTGGCTTTCAGGCGATCGATGAATCCAGCCAGCAGCTCACTTTGCAGCAGGTCTCGCTGGCGCGACGCTGCCATTTTTTCGGCGTTGCCGTGGTAATGGCTGATGTCATGGCCACCGACTTTGATGTTTTCGCTCTGGAGCAGGCTCTGTACTGGTTGACGGAACGTCATGATGCGCGTGCTGTCGGTTTGCATGGCCAGCACCATCAGGTCGTAAGTGACCTCGATCAGTTCGCGTCCGCCGCTCACTTTGGGTTCCGGGATCGGTGCTTGCGGACGTGGCACTTCGAGCCATGTTTTTTCTTTGGCGATGCGGTTCTCCAGCTTGCGAACGCTGGCGAAATACTCCTCCAGTTTGTCGTTATCTGTGCGGCCGAGTCTTTTCTTGAGTTGGCGGGCGTTTCCCAGCATCGTATCCAGCACGCTGCGTTTTTCTGCCAAACGTCGTTGGACTTGTTCGAGCGGAATCTGGTTGCCCGAAAACAGGTGTCGATACAATTGCACTGGATGGTTTTGCGCTCCCAGCGGTTTGCCTTGGGAATCCCATGACATGGACAGTCCGGGTCCGTGGCCATCTCCATTGACGTTTCCCCCGCCATTGATCTGAATGGAATCAAAACGGGTATGTTTGCCAAATTCTTGTGCGGCGACCTGGTCGGCTGAAATGGTATTGGCGAAACTGACCCCCGGTTGGGCAAAGCGATTCGCGCCGGTCAGCCAGAAGGTGCTGCCGGAGTGGCCCGCATCATTGAACAAGCAGTACTTGTGCCACAGTCCCTGGACGATGGAAAAGTCGTGGCGGTGTCGCTGGAGAGGTTCCAGACATTTCGGTAACGCGTAGTTAGCGCCCGGTGTGTTGCGGTCGGGGTACCAAAGTTCTTCGGTGACTCCCCAGCCGAAGCTGAGGAAGACCATGCGTTTCGCGGGCGTCTGAGTCGCGCCGGAGCGGTTTTCGGCAAACAGGTTGAGTGCCGGCAAGGCCAGGATACCTGTTGCGGACTGGAGGAAGGGGCGTCTTCCGATCGAGTGATTCATGGAACGGGATTCCTATTTCTGCTGGAAGATTTCGTGTTGTACCAGCGCGTGAATGTAGGATCTGATGGCGTAGTTTTTTGTCTTGGCATGCTGCGAAAGATGCGCGACGAACGGTTGGTCGCTGAAACCCAACGCACGTCCCATGCCGTATTCGAGTACTGCGGAGGCAAAGCTGTTGGAAAAGTCATCTTGATGGGACGCGATGTGTTGTCGTAGTTCAAAAAAGTCGGCAAAGGCGGCGCCGTTGTGAAATCGACCACTGGGGTCGATGACCCATGTTTTCGTTTGCGGTTCGCGGTTTTCGTTCGTGGCGGGCCGTTCGTAACGGTTCGAGGTGCGCCAGAGTCCGACGGCATCGAAGTTTTCCAGTCCCAGTCCGATCGGGTCAATTTTCCGATGACAACTGGCGCACTGCGGGGCTTCCTGGTGCGCTGCGAGACGCTGTCGCGTGGTGAGTATTTGATGGGAAAGTCGGGAGAGATTGGGGACGTTGGCAGGTGCTGGCGGTGGCGGCTGATTCAGCAGTTTCCGCAAGACCCAGGCACCGCGTTCCACGGGACTTGACTCATCGCCGTTCCCACCCATCAGGTGAATGGCTGCCATCCCCAGCAAGCCTCCGCGGGGCGATTTTTTAGGTAGCTCGACGCGCCGGAAATGGTCGCCTTGCACGTCGGGAATGCCATAGTAGTGCGCCAGCAGGTTGTTGATCACGACATAGTCTGCTTGTAGCAAATCGGTCACGCTGCGATTCTCGGCCAGCAAGTAGGCGGTGGTCTCGTAGACTTCTTTGCGCACGGCCATCTTCACACTGTTGTCGTAGGTGCGATGTTTGACCACGTTGACGTTGAAGAAATCCAGCCGTTTCATATCCAGCCATTGATGGACGAGGCCGTGGAGCATCTCGCTGGACCGGGGGTCATCCAGCAGTCTGTCTGTCTGTTGTCGCAGGACGGCAGGGTCGGACAGTTGGCCTTGGTCTGCCAGTGTCAGCAGTTGGGAGTCCGCGGGGGCACTCCACAAAAAGTAAGCCAGCCGTTGCGCCAACTCGCGCTGGCTGATTGTCTGTCGATCGTGCAGCGAGGATTCGGATTTGTAGAGGAACATGGGCGAACTCAGGATAATCGCGAGCGTTTGCGTGATGGCACGTCGATGCTCCAGTCCATCAATTTTCCGTTTGTCGTGATAGTATGCCACCAGGCGTTCCAGCAGTTGATTGTCCGGCGTTTCCGCTCGAAATGCGGCGGTGGAAAACGCTCGGAACCCTGCAGCTAACTCCTCGTCGGTGGGATCGGCTTTCCAAGTGCGGGGGTTGTTGTCGGCATCCAGAATCTCAACTTGGTAGTCTTGCAGTCGGGCCTCGATGGCTGGTGAATCGTTGCGGTTGTAGATCAGGATTTCATCAATTTTTACGTCGCGGCCCAAGTCGAGTTCCCACCATTCTCCGGGGGTGGCGCGATTGGACGTGTGATTGAACGTTTTTAAGTCACCGTCAATTGCACGATGTGCGCCGCGCTCGTTCTCGTTGCCATGTGTCGAGCTTTGCACCGCGGTACCAGCGCGGGCGATATTCTCTCCGCCGCTCAATACCTGGACTTCTCGCAGGTGCAGGAAATCGTTGTCGCCGGAGTCGGGATGGAAGATCCGCACCTTGCGCCCTACGACGCCACCGGCTGGATGTACATATAGACCTGCTTCGGGACGTGTCTGTTGGGTTGCACTGTCTCCGAGCAGTTGAATGACCGCTTGCAGACCGTCGGGGATTGGCTGGTCTTCGGTCGTGACCCGTTCTACCTCGAGCCAGTCGATCCAGAATACGTATTCCGGCCCGTAGCCGTTGCGTTTTTTTGCTTCGGCAAATACTTTGCGTGGATAGTGAAACTGGTGGTGCATGCCCTTTTCGCGTAGATAAATCTGACGCTCATCACGGTGTTCACCCAAGGTGTGTTTCCGAGTGATATCGATCGAGGTTTCGATGATCTGCGGAGCGTTCATGGTCCCCGTCACTTCATGCACGCTCAGTAGATCCACATTGCGGACTCGCAGGCCAAATTCCAGGAAGCGCCGATCGTCGGGGGCGTCGTCTGCGCGTGCCGCGCGGAACCTGACCTTGTACCTGCCCGGCGGCCAGCTTGGGGGTAAGTCGAAAGCGATGTAGCCCGTCGGTAGCTGGTTGGGATGAATGGTCGGCACCGTGATGAAGGCGCCCGAATCAATCGCGGGTAGTTTCAGATAACGCAGGAGGTAGTAGTGGCTGGGGGCAGAGGCGTCGATAAATTGCTGGACACGGACCGGGTTGTCGAAGAATCGGAACGCTGGGTCTGTGGGAACCGGCGGGGCATTGGCGATCTGCTGGTAGTGCAAGTAGAACGGCAGATAGCGGTCTTGATGTCGTGGATGTTTCTTTTTGAGCGCCGCATAGATCTCTTGGTGTGCTGGTTTCAGACCCTCTTTCGCCAAGGCCGCTCGCCATGCGCGTGCCGCATCCCACTTGGCAAAATGAGCTCGATATTTCGAGGTCAATGTTTCTGCCTCATGGCGATGGCGGACTGCAACGTTGCGAGCCAGATAGTGGTCAATCGCTTCTTCTACCGCTTCTTGTCCAAGCTCGAGATAAGATTCCAGCTGATTGCTGGACAAGAACAGGCTGGCACCGTTGGTGTCGAAATTGCTCAGTCCGTCATCGGCCGGCAGTTGACTGACGTTGATCTCAACGCCCAGTAGCTCCCGCAGGGTGTTGCGATATTCGCGGCGATTGAGGCGGCTCATGGCGATTTCGCCGTGGCGATCACTCAGCTTCCGACGTAATGCCACCATGGCCTGTCCAAGATCATCCACCAAGTCGGTTTTCGTTTGAGCTGGCAGTTGCACTTCGTCCTCAGGTGGCATCTCGCCGGAATTGAGTGCATTGAGGACCTTTTGCCAACGATCCGCTTCAGCCGAAGTGTGAATGGTCAGTTGGAGGTCATCGATTTGGAACCTGCCACTGGCCTTGCTCGGGTTATGGCAATCGGCGCAATACTTTTTCAAGGTACCCAGATGTTGCGCGTTGATGCCGGACAGCGGGTAGCTGTTGCTTTCCGCACTCTCGGCAGTGGGACTGAACAAGGAGCAGAGCAGGAATCCAGCGAACGCCAGCAGCACGGTCACGCGCTGCCAAGGCAGCCTTGGAAGGCTTGCGTTTCTGCATCGCCATGAGTCTGGGCAAGACGCATGGTGCGAATCGTTCATAAGGACCTCGTTGCGGTGGTGGGGGGGCCGGCGGTGCGGGCAGGCCCAAGCCATGTGGTGGGATTCTATTGTAAACGACCGATGCCTGTGCGACTGCTCGGTATGATGGCCTTTGTTTGCATTTGTGGCAACTTGAGAATGAGCACTGCGGACGCACCATTGAGGGGTACGGGATGGCAATGCGGCTTCACTACAGCCATGGCTAGACGAGGGGGTGCGTTTTTCAACGCAAGTGGGTTTGGTGGGGATGGGTTTGGTGGGGAAATAGTGGAAAGTCGCGATGGGGTTTGCTAAGGTTTTTGCGCTAAGGTTTTTGCGCTAAGTTGTTTGCTGTGACGACACGACATGAGGTGGATGCCGCCGGCGAGGCTCAACGCCCATTGGTTGTCGTGGTTTTTCCCAGGCACGGGATAGAAAACGAATGTTCGTAGGCACGGCGAGTTATCTTGTCGACGATGGCCGCCAAGCGAGAGGATGAATGGATGCGAATCGGTTTGATTGCGTTGTTGCATGAATCCAACACCTTTTCCGCGCACCCCACGCGTTTGGAGGGGTTTCGGCAAAACTTACTGTTGGAGGGCGAAGCGATCCGGGAGGCGATGGAGGCGGCCCATCATGAGGTGGGTGGTTTTTTCTCTGGGTTGGCGCGTTTAGAGGTAACGGCGGTGCCTTTGTTTGCAGCCCGCGCACTTCCCGCAGGCACCATTGCCGGGGACGATTTTCAGCATTTGGTGGACCGTTTGCTGGAAACGGTCAGAGCGGCGGGTCCGCTGGACGGCTATTTGGTGGCTCCGCACGGAGCGACGGTGAGCGAACGCTATCCAGACGCTGACGGTTATTGGTTGCACCAGTTACGTGAAGTGGTTGGTCCAACGGTTCCCGTGGTGGGGACGTTAGACGCGCATGCCAACCTGTCACCGGCCATGGTTTCTGCTTGTGATGCCTTGGTGGCCTATCGGACCAACCCGCATCTGGATCAACGGCAACGGGGAGAAGAGGCAGCGGATCTGGTTGTGGCTGCCTGCCGCGGCACACCACTGACCATGGCGGCGATGCTGCCACCGTTGGCGATCAGTATTGAGCGGCAATGTACGGATGAAGATCATCTGGTACCGCTTTACGAAACGGCCGACGCGCAACTTGAGCGGGGTGGCGTGATTTCCAACAGTATTTTGCTCGGCTTTCCCTATTCGGATGTTGCCGAGATGGGGTCAGCTGTGATTGCCGTGACCGAGGGCGATCGCGATGCGGCAGCGACCGCGGCGTTGGAGTTAGGGAGTCGCATGTGGTCGATGCGTGAGGCGTTTCATGGAGATTTCATCGACGCGGACGCCGCGCTGGCTGCCTGTGCTGCAGACCCAGATCATGTTTACTGCTTGTTAGATATGGGGGATAACGTCGGTGGTGGTTCGTCGGCCGACGGTACCGAGTTACTGGCAGCGATCGCGCGCGCGCGTTTCGGTCCAAGCTTCATGTGTATTCATGATCCGGAAGCTGTCGTTGCATGTGAGCAGGCCGGCGTGGGCGCGACGCTGACGTTGTCCGTGGGCGGCAAGACAGACGCGATTCATGGCCAGCCCGTCTCGTTGGAAATGAAGGTGGCGTCACTGCACGCAGGGCGCTTTCGTGAGGCGCAGCCGAGGCACGGTGGGATCACAGATTTTGACCAGGGCAGAACGGCGATTGGACTCACCGAGGATGGCTTGACCTTGATGCTCACGTCGCGCCGGATCGTTCCGTTCGGCTTGCAACAGTTGGTCAGCTGCCAGCTGGACCCGAGTGCGTTTCGGTTGCTGGTGGCCAAGGGGGTGAACGCTCCGTTAGCCGCCTATCGAGAAGTTGCGGACCGATTCATCCGGGTCAATACCCAGGGATCGACGTGCGCTGACATGCGGCAGTTGACGTATGCACATCGGCGCAGGCCCCTGTTTCCATTGGAGTCGGAAACGGTCTGGCAGGCGGAGTTGGAAGGCGTTGTATGGGGACATTCCGGTTAACCGAAAATCAAGAGAGAGCATGGTATGACGATTTGGCGATGGGCTGACCGGTTCGAGCCGGTTCCTGTGGAGGCACGGGTTACGTTAGGTGAAGGCGACACGCCGATCGTTCACTCGCGTCGCTTGGGTCCAGCGTTGGGCATGCCCCAGCTGTATTTCAAACTGGAGACGACCAACCCATCGGGTTCGTACAAGGACCGCTTCGGTGCCGCTGCCGTCTCCCACATGGTGGCGGCTGGTCAAACGAAGTGCATTGCGACCTCCAGCGGTAATACGGGAGCGGCCTTGGCAGCGTACTGCGCGGCCGCCAATATCGAGTGTCGCATTGCCATCGTGGAAACCGCGCCCATGGGGAAGCTCAAGCAGATGCTTTCCTACGGCGCCAAGTTGGCCCGTGTGCGCGGGTTTGGAACCGATCCAGCCATCACGGATGAGGTGATCGCACGTTTGCAAGAGATCGGCCAGCGACCGGATTGGGCGCTGCAGATCAGCGCATTTGTCCACAGCCCGCTGGGGATGTCAGGAGTGCAATCGGTCAGTTTTGAATTGGCGGAACAGCTGCCGGGACGCGTGGACCGTGTCTTTTGCCCCGCCGGAAGTGGTGGGTTGTGTATCGCGACGGCACAGGGGTTCCTGGCGCTGCAAAAGCAAGGCGAGTTGGCAGGCTGCCCGCGGGTCGAATGTGTGCAGCCCGAAGGCAACAACACCGTTGCCGGTCCGCTTCGTGAAGGGGCGCTGCAAGCACGTTCGGTGCAATGCACCTCGACCATCAGTGGACTGCAGGTCGCCAGCGTCATTGATGGGGATTTGGCTGTGGAGGCGTGCCGTGCCACGGGGGGGAGTGGCTATCTGGTAACGGATGAAGAAATCTGGGAAACGCAGCGAGAACTCGCGCGAACCGAAGGGATTTTTGCCGAGCCCGCCGGTGCTGCCTCGGTGGCAGCTGTGGTGCGGGCGTTGCGCGAGCAACGTCTTGAAACGGATGAAGTTGTCGTTTGTCTGATCACCGGAAGTGGTTTTAAGGACGATCAGGCGGTGGATCGGATGATCGGCCACGATGCCTGCCCCCTGACGGAGGCTGCCGATTTAGCTACCTGGTAGGAGCTATCGGGTAGGAGCTGCCGGGCCGTCGCTGCCGGGGAGGAACCTCCTGGGAATGCGGTGCGTCGACAACCGCAGCGCCGCGTGCTAGAGTTAGCTTGATGTGTCGGAATGGAATGATGTCTAGAATCGATTCGCTTTGAGGAGCTTTTCCAGAATGAGCAAACGTATCCCACCCTACTCACCCCTGTTGACGCTCGTCGCGTTTTGTTTTGTCACGCAAGTCCATGCCGAAGATGGTGTGGCGGATGGCAAGATCACCCTCGGTGGAGGGAAGGTCACGATGGTCGCTCCGAAAAAATGGGAATCCAAGGAACCCAAATTCAAAGGGATTGTGACCGCTGAATTTTCGATCAAGCCGGCCGAGGGAGATGATTCGGCAGCACGGGTGACCATCGGTGGCGCGGGCGGCGGGATCGCTGCGAATCTGGCTCGCTGGGAATCACAATATAGCCAAGCCAAAATTGACAAGTCGGAGACCAAAGTCGCCGGTCAAGCAGTGCATTGGATTGACGTGCAAGGAACTTACAAGGGGAGTCGTTTCCGCAAAGAGGCTTCGGGCCCCGGCTTCCGCCTCTTGGGGGCAATTATTGCAACAGAGAAGGCAGGAACGTACTACGTCAAGTTCTACGGGAAAGCCAAGACCGTTGCGGAAAATGAAAAGGCGTTCAAGGCGATGGTCGAGAGCTTGGCTGTCGGCAAATAACGGCGCTGCTGGAGTCGCCTACTTGGAAACTCAAGGTGAAGCCCCCTACTTCGGTAGGGGGCTTTCGTCTTTCTTGCTCGAGCCGAACTGTGGGTAGCGCTACGTGCCGGTTCGAGGTTCGTCGTTAGTGGTTCGAGGTTGCCAACGCGGTGGACGCACCGCGGATTTCGGGGAATGGTCCCAGGTGTGCCAAGAAAGCGATGCATTTTGTNGGAATGCGTGGCGGATGAGCGCACGAATCTCGCGTTTTCTATNGACGCATGGTTTGGCAAGGACCGCAATCAGGAGCAACCGATGAACCACTACTCATGGCGCAGAACTGACGATGGTTGGGAAACACGTGAAGGCGAGCTGACGTGGGAAGGCTGGCTGCCAGACTGGAAAATCTGGCGTGAGACAGCGCAGACCTGGTGGCTGAAGTCCGCGACTCGGAAGCAGGCATCAGGGCCCTATGTCCATCCTCGCCAAGCGGCGCAGCAGCTGTCGGATTTGCGGACGGATGCTCACGATACCGTCGAAATGCCAGTTTACCGGCCGGCCACGGATGGGTTTTCGGCCTAAGGACCGCGTCCCGGTCCGGGGCAACCAGCGGGGCGATCGATGAGGGGAGAGGGGTTTGCGTTTGAGCGCGGTCCACCGNCGCGGGGGGNGCCTCGTCAGGCTTACGGGGTGGGGGCTTCGGCGGTCGGTTCGGGGGTGGGGGCGTCGGCGGTCGGTTCGTTGTCGGAAACGATTCCAGGGAACTCTTCGATTGGCGTTTCGGTCACGATGGGTTCAGCAAGCAAGGCGTCTTCCACCGTGGAATGGATCAAGGGTTTGGCCATCGGCGTTGATTCTACACTGAAGAAGAACAGACCGGCTCCCAGGAACATCGCGCCGACTGCAAAGATCACGACGAGGCTGAGTACTGCCATGATGGCGATGACGATGGGTAGCCCGGAGCGTTTGGTATGGTGCTGCTGATTCATGTGCTACTCTGATGGGTGTTGGCACAGGTGGACAGACACTCTGGGAACGTGCAGGATAGTGTCGTGGTGCCGCACCGGTGCAGGAAAACGGCGTGTGGTGATCTGAGGAAGTCACCGAGGTGGTTTCCGGCGAGCACTCGGATGACCGGCAGAAAGGCTTGGTCATCCACCGTTGTAGTATGACTGGACCGGCCAGTGAATGCGGGGTGATTTTGGCTGGCCGAGGTGGATGGATGATTTTGACGGAGGTAAAGTCTCGTGACGACGCTATTTGAAGGTGACGAATTGGCTGACACCTTGTCGCTGCTCGGTGTCAGCCATGTCGTGTGGGTACCCGATTCCACCACGGGGCGTTGGGAGCCAGCGTTTCAAGCGAGTCGTAGCGTCTCGTTGGTGCGTGTTTGTCGCGAGGGAGAGGCTTGGCCTTTAGCTGCTGGATTGTTGCTTGGCGGCCAGCGTCCGTTGGTGGTGATGCAGTCAACGGGGCTTTTCGAGTCTGGAGACGCGTTGCGAAATATTGTGTTCGATTTGAAGTTGCCTCTCTGTGCGATCATTGGTGCTCGCAACTGGTTGATCCCCGAGTCCCGTGATTCGGCGAAGCGATTGATCTTGCCGATCCTCCAGGCGTGGGGACTGCCGTTTGACGTGATCGAGCAAGCCGAGGATAAGCCTCTGTTGGCCAAGCGTTATCAGTGGACGCAGCAGACGCAGCGTGCCGGGTTCGTGGTTCTCGCGGAAGGCAAGGGATAAATCATGGCGCATCGACCTTCCCCAAGGTTTGCAGTGGAAGCGGCTTTGCAGACGTTGGCTGACGTGCGTGGGCCGGGCCAAGTGGTGGTCACCAATCAGGGTTCCGCCCGACTCTGGCCCAGGCTGTCGCAGCACGCGGGAGATTTCAATTACAATCCTTCGACGATGGGCGGCGCGATCGCTTTGGGACTGGGGGTCGCACTCGCGCAGCCCGAACGCGAGGTGGTTGTCGTTTCCGGAGATGGTTCACTGCTGATGAGCCTGGGGACGTTGGTGACCGTCTGTGCCAGCGGGGCCACCAACATCACGATCATTCTCTTGGAAAACGGGATCTACGAAGTGACTGGAGGGCAACGCCTGCCGATTGCGGGGGAAGAGACGGATTTCGTGGGGCTGGCGAAAGCAAGTGGCTTTGCGACGGCGACGCGAGTGACGTCTCTCGAAGACTGGCAGCAACGTGCTGCGACGTTAATGACGGCGGCCGGACCACGCTTCATCGGTTTGCCTGTGGCGCCTGTTCAGAGTGATTGTCTGTCCGATCCGAGCGAGCCCATGTCGCAACAGCTGGCGCGGTTGCGGTCGCTGTTAGATGAGCCAAGCGTTGGGTGATCTTTGGCAGACCGTCGTTCGGCAGTCGCTGGCCGTGCGGCACTGGGTGCGGTGGATCGTGGTCGGCAAGCTGTTCGGTCTCCGTCGGCCTTGTTAGGATGAGCGTGATGGAGGGTGGCGTTGCCCGGACGTGTTGCCAGCAGGAAGATACCACATGAAGACCCATGCGCGGCTGAGAGTGGCTTGCGGTTGTGCGCAACTGGTTTTGGGCATTGCCAGTCTCGGGGCTGCCGGCCAGAAGGTGGTGGTGGGGGCTGCGGTTGCCCCGGAACAACGGCAGCCGATCGACCAAGTCGATCATCGTGAATGGACTCGGTTGCTCCAGAGCTACGTCGATGGTCAGGGACGGGTGGACTATGCCGCATGGAAGAAAAACTCGGTCGACCAACGAGCGCTGGATGCCTATCTGAAGACCTTGTCGCGGGCCGACCGAGGCCAGGAGGTGTCGCGACAGGCAAAGCTGGCGTATTGGATCAATGCCTACAATGCGGTGACGGTGAAAGGCATCCTGCGTGAATATCCGACCGACAGTATACGCCAGCATACCGCCAAACTTTTTGGCTATAACATTTGGCATGACCTGCTGTTGGTTGTCGGCGACGAGAAGATTTCGTTACATGCGATCGAGCATGAGGTCTTGCGTAAAAGCGGCGACTTTCGCATTCATTTCGCGATTGTGTGCGCGTCGAACAGTTGTCCCCGCTTGTTGAATGAGGCGTACACGCCGGCCCGTGTCGAGCGGCAGTTGGAAAATAACACCCGCGCGTTCTTTCGAGATAAGCAGAATTTTGATTGTCAGCAGGAGACGTTCCATTTGTCCTCGATTTTCAAATGGTTTGCCGAGGATTTTGGGAGTACACCGGCAGAGCAGCTGCGAAATATTGCGAAGTATATGCCGGATCGTGAGGCACAGCGTCTGGCATCAGAGGGGCGCGGCAAAATGGTGTACCTGCCTTACGACTGGGGGTTGAACGACCAGGCGACTGCGCGGCGAGCGAAATGAACGCTGCGGCAGATTCGAGAGGTCCGGGCACCGGATGTGATCCGCGGCAACGCATGGTATTCTGGCAGTTGTCCCCATGCTGAAGTTGACAGGTGCCTGATGATGACCCCCGTGAAATTGCTGCAGATGTGCCGATTACCGTTCGTGTGGTTGTTTGTGTTCGCTTTGTGCCTGAGCGGCGCAGCAGCGTCCGAACGTCCGAACATTATTTTGTTGATGGGAGATGACCATGGCTGGGATGAAACGGGCTACAACGGGCATCCGCATCTGAAGACGCCCGTGCTGGACGAGATGGCGTCGGCCGGTTTGCGATTGGACCGATTCTATGCGGCGCACCCCACATGTTCGCCGACCCGGGGAAGCGTGATGACGGGAAGGCATCCCAATCGTTATGGCACCTTCACTCCGAACTGTTCGATCCGTCCCGAAGAGATCACGATTGCACAACTTTTGGGGCGTGCTGGTTACGCGTGTGGGCATTTTGGCAAGTGGCATTTGGGTCCGGTGAAGGCGTCGTCGCCGACGAGTCCGGGGGCGATGGGCTTCGACCAGTGGCTATCGCATGATAACTTTTTCGAACTGCACCCCGTGCTGTCGCGCAATGGTGCTCGCCCACAGCAAATTCGTGGTGAAAGTTCGGAAGTGGTGATCGACGCGACGCTTCAGTTTTTGGCGCAGTCTGTCAGTCGGCAGCAGCCCTTTTTTGCCGTCGTGTGGTTCGGCTCACCTCACGAGCCGTACAGTGGCTTGCCTGAAGACTTGGCGCTATACGATGACTTGCCAAAGGAGTACGCGGAGCAACAAGTCAAATTGACGTCGAACGAAACAGGGCGTCCGACGCGTCGTGCGTTGCGCGACGTCTTGCGCGAACGTTATGCCGAGATCACCGCCATGGACCGGGCGATTGGAAAGCTGCGGGACTGGTTGCGTGAGAAAGAGTTGCAACAAGATACGTTGTTGTGGTATTGCGGCGACAACGGAACACCCGTCGATGGGATTGTCACCTCGCCGTTTCGCGGTCGGAAAGGAACGCAATACGAAGGAGGGATTCGTGTACCAGGGATCATCGAATGGCCTGCCGGGATTGCCTCGCCAAGGGTCTCGGATGTCAATGCCGTGACCAGTGATATCCTGCCCACACTGTGCGGCCTGACCGGTACGGAAATGCCTCGGCGGACAGTGGATGGAGTTGACCTGCAAGGGGTACTGAAAGGGAGTGTGACACAACGCCCTCACCCGATTGGCTTTTGGAGTTTCGATACGGCGGTCGGGGAAGCACAGCAACCTTACATCGCGCCGGAACTGCAGCAAGGTACGACGCCTTTGGTGAAGATGATGGCCGGGATCCACACACGCAATTTTCGCAATTTTCGGCATCCCAAGATCGTGGCAGAAGATTACGCCGGAACCCGCGTGTGGTTGGACAACCGTTTCAAGTTGGTGGTGAAGGGCCAGCGGGGCCAGCGGTCTTCGGCAGAACTGTTCGATGTCCGTTCGGACCCGGCAGAGCAGCGCGATCTGGCTGAGGAACAAGCGGATGTGGTGGCGTCGATGCGGGCCGAATTGCGCCGCTGGCAGCAATCGGTGCTGGAAAGCTTGACCGGGGCGGACTACGAATAACGTCGCTGCTGGAGGCCCCAGGGGCGCATGGAGCAAGGGTCGGGTGGTGGCGCCGCAGCGGAATTCTGCGAGTTCCGTCGCGTGGCGACCGGTTGCAGCAGGGACTGACCGCCAAACGACTTGGCCCCCACGACGCTCTGGAGGGGTTGCGCCGATCATTCCAGCGATTTGCCCGTATTGGTCAGCGTCCCTGGATCCACGGCAAGTGAATCACCAATAACCGTCCTATAGTTTCTTAGCGAGTTATCAGCGATTCATTCTGCCGTTGTGAGCAATGTTCGACTGGACAAAGAACACGATGAACCCCAATTCGTTATTGGTGGATTCCAATAGCGCGGTGGAGTTGCGCGCGCAACGCGTCTGGCGATTGCTGCTTGTGCTGTGGTTGACGTGGGTCTTCTTTGCCTTTTTCCTCTGGTTTCGCGGCTACAACGATTCCTCCTGGGTGTGTGTGGCGGACGCCTCACTGCACTTGCTGATCCTGCTGTTTTGTCGGGAACTCAAAAATTACCGACTGATCATGAACCTCAGCCTCGGTGCCAGTGCGGTCGGGCTGTTCTTTGTGTCGATCAGTCACACGGCCATGGCCGGCACGATGCTCTTCTTTCCGGTCTCGATTCTCGTGGCATCGCAGTTGCTGGGAGTGCGTTCCGCACTGTCCTGGCTGATCGTCAACTTGTGCGCCTTCATGCTGTTCTTTGTGCACGAGTATGGCTTGAGTGGAACGTTAGCGACGTCAAAAATGGACGAGTTGGTGCTCACGCTGGGGGTCGCCACCTGTGTCTTTTTCTGCTGCCAGCAAGGTGAGCAATATTATCAGGAACGTACCAAGGATCTGTTTGAACTAAGTCAGAACCTTCGCAAGAAGAGTGAGCGACTGCACGAATTGGCGACGACAGATGCTCTGACCGGATTGATCAATCGGTTTCAATTTCATGCCAGACTGCGTGCAGGAGTCGAAGAAGCTTGCGACACTTCCAGCCGGATGGTCCTGTTCCTGGTCGATATGGATGGCTTTAAAGAGATTAATGACACCATGGGGCATCCGATTGGAGATGCGGCGTTGGTGGAAATTGCCTCGCGTTTAGCAGAGCGTTTTGGTGATCGGGCGGATGTCGCCCGCCTGGGTGGAGACGAGTTCTGTATTATCTATCCGGATGTGCGTGATGCGGAAGAAGCCGCTTCTGTAGCCAGCGAGATTGCTCGCCTGCTGACCCAAAGGTACGTGCTCCGCGAGGCCGAGTTTCCTTTGGGCGCAAGTGTCGGTTTTGCACTCTGCCCCGATCATGCGCAATCCGACGAGGAGCTTTTGGCATACGCGGATACAGCGATGTTCCACGCGAAAGAGAATCGCCAAGACTACGCCTGCTACGAGCGCTCCATGACCGATCGCTTAATTGAATATCGCACCATGCAGGAACAGCTGTCGTTTGCCCTGGAGCGGGACGAGTTCTTCCTGGTGTATCAGCCGCAGGTGGATTTGAGCAATGATCGCGTGATTGGCGTCGAGGCGCTGTTGCGTTGGCGCCACGACGGTAAGGTCGTGTCTCCCGAACGCTTTGTGCCGCTGTTAGAGCAAAGTCGTGAGATCATTCCTGTGGGACGCTGGATCATTCGTGAATCCTGCCGCCAGCTTGCCGTGTGGGAGCAAGAGGGATACGACGTCGAGATCTCGTTGAACGTCAGTGCGATTCAGTTTAACGACCACGAATTCTGTCTCACCGTGGCTGATGCGATTCGCGAGTTCGGGGTGGATGCGACAAAACTGGATTTGGAAATTACCGAGGGTCTGTTGATCGACGACGTGGCTGAGGCGATCGACAAGCTGACCGAGATCAAAGATATGGGGATCAGTATCAGCGTCGATGACTTCGGAACGGGCTATTCATCGCTGGCGTACCTGCGACAGTTCCCGATCGATCGGTTGAAGATCGACCGCGCGTTTATCAAGGATATTCCCGACCAGGATGACGGCGTCATTGCGGCCAGTATCATCGTGTTAGCCAAAGCGTTGGGCTTGAAGGTGCTCGCCGAAGGTGCGGAAACCGAGGAACATGTGGCGTTCTTGAAAGCCCATGATTGCGACCAATATCAAGGCTACCACCGCAGTCGACCGCTGCGTGGCGAAGAAATCACGCGCCATTTCGCCGGCGCTCCACGACCGGCTTTGCTGATGAATAGTTGAAGCGGCTTGCGGGGACGGGACCCCGGCTCGTGGCATGTTCCGGAGCCGCGCGGCATAATTGACAGGGTTTGCCAGAACACCTGTATTTCGCCCGGATTTAGCCTGCATTGGGCCTTGGTTTCCCCACCATAAGAGTGGACGAAATCGCCGATTCTGCAGCAATTTGCGTCATTTTTTGCTGTTTATCTTGTTGAATGGGAACGTGGTTGGCGAAGTTAAGAAGGGGCCTCCGTAATCCATGGAATTGCTTTTGTTCGGAAGGCAGGGATGTGATGTTTCGATCGGCTGGCGTTCTTTTCGTTTTCTTGGCTCTTTTCCTCTCCTCTAACCATCTCCTGGCTCAAGGAATCATCATCCCCTGGGGAGGACCGGTTAACGCCGGGATGGGCGGCGCTGCTACCGCTGCTCCTGTCGATGCCATCGGCGCGACCTATTGGAATCCGGCGACAACCAGCGCCCTGACGAATGAACTTTCTGTCGGTTTGGGATTCCTCGTGCCACTGCCCGAAACCCATTCCTCGATTGCTGGCATCGCCAGCGGTAGTACGGAGTCGGACTCGGGGGCGACGGCACTGCCGAGCGTCGGTTTCGTGCATCGGCGCGAAGGGAGCCGCACGACCTTCTCGCTGTCGATCGCACCGGTTGCCGGATTCGGTACGAATTACCCTGCGAGCGGTACGAATCCGTTCTTCCTGCCACAATCGAATGCCCCGGCAGTTCCTGGTGGCTTCGGAGCGATGTTCACCCGGGCTAACTTCCTGCAATTGGCGCCTTCGTTGACGTTTGCACTGACCGACAAGCTCTCGTTCGCCGTCGGGCCGACAGTGACCATGGGAGAAATCGTGGTCGATCCGCTGGTCTTGGGACCGATGAACGACGCGGACGGTAGCGGGCAGCCACGTTACGGACCGGGGCGCGGTACACGCTACGGTTGGGGTGGCGGCGGACAAGTGGGCGTCTTCTTTATCGGCGACAATGGTTGGAACCTCGGGGCTTCGATCAAAACGCCACAATGGATGGAACCGTTCAGCGTCAATTCGACCGATGAAAATGGCCTGCCACTCGTCGCACAGTTTAAGGCTGACTTGCCGATGATTGTGTCGGTCGGGACGGCGTATCGCGGATTCGAGAATCTGGTGTTCGCCTTGGACGTTCGCTACTTCGACTACAAAAACACAGACGGACTGGGTGACAGCGGCTTCGCTGCAACTGGCGCACTTCAAGGCCTGGGGATGAGCAGCGTGATGTCGGTTGCCACAGGGGCTCAGTGGCACGTCTCCGAGTGCTTGTACCTCCGCGCAGGATACTCGTTTAATCAGTCTCCCTTCCAAGATAGTGATGCCACCTTTGCCGTCGCGGCGCCCTTGCATTATCAGCATGTCATGAACGTGGGATGTTCGTTCGCACTCTCCAAATCTGCTTGGATCAACGCGGTTTATTCGTATGCCCCCGAGGCCAGTTTGACGGGGCCGATTATGACTCCCTTGGGACCAGCTCCCGGCACATCCGTCACCACCGATGTGCAGATCCATGCGGCGCAGTTGGGAGTCACTGTGAAATACTAAAACCAGGGCCAGCGTCTTGGCAGGACTGCCCTTGCGAGCCAGCAAAGGGGATGTTGGCCAGCAGCAGACGCACCGGACGGAACCGCAGTTGCAATTGGTTCTTTTGGGTGGTCCGTATGTGCACTGCGGGGGTGTTTTTGGTCCCACAGGCGATTGCCATCGACAAAATCACCAAAAACGGCTGTCCGCTTAAACGGACCAATCGCGATAACACCATTGAGGGATAGGTTCTAGTAACAGCTTGTAAAACGAGGATTTGCACCAGGAGAAGCGTGCCGAGACGTCACCGAGACGTCACCGAGACGTCACCGAGACGTCACCGAGACGATTGGTTGGTCAGGGAGGCACGTGCCTAAAGAAGTAAGAGACGGGTGTTCGCATGTCACAAGAAACGTTACCTCGCGTACTGAATTGCCTTGCCAAGGTAACTCGCTATCCATTGCATTTATTGACCGTTGATGCGGATCTGGAGAATGATCTCGGGATCGACTCGGTCAAGCGCGTGGAAATCGTCGTTGCGTTGTCGACTGAGTTTGCTGTTGATTTGCAAGGTGAAGAGAACGATCCATCGATCCGCACGATTGGTCAGATTGCGGCTTGGGTCGAGCGCGTCTTGCAGCGCCCCGGTCATCCGCAACCTGGTCCGTCCGAGGCTCAGGGTCAGCATTTGGCTGCGGGACTCAACGGCCAACCGGGGCCGCCGTCGCACCATGGCACACCTCCCAACGGTGCGTCGTATCCCAACGGTGCGTCGTATCCCCCTAACACATCGCACCCCAATGGTGCAGCGCATCCGAATGACGCGGCGCATCCGAATGGCGCGGCACATGCCAACGGCGCGGCACCTCCACCTGGGCTCACTCCCCCGCCGATGCCCGTCGCGCCCCACTTTCAACAGCCTCCCTTTCCTGCTTGGTCGGGTGGGAATGGCAGCGTGGGAATCGCTCCCGGGAATGGTGTCGGTGGACCCTCCGGGCCAGCGCATCCTGCGGCGAACGGTTGGTCGCAAGCCCATGGTCCCGCGGGGGCAAATGCGGGAGGGATCCCGAGTCCTCATATCCCGAGTTCACAGCCCGCCATGCCGGGGGACGCTCTAGCGGGCGGCCAGTCGTTGCGTGGGCGGATTGCCTTGGTAACCGGTTCGGGGCGTGGCGTGGGACGCACGATCGCGCGTGTATTAGCGGATCGGGGCGCGACCGTGGTGATCAACTCGTTCCATTCCCGCGAGATGGGGGAACAGACCGCGGCGGAAATACGGGCTCAAGGTCATGCGGCGATGCATGTCTGGGGATCGGTCGCGAACTCAGACCACGTGCAGGACATGTTCCGTACGATTGAAGCACAGTTTGGTCGTCTGGATGTGTTGGTGTGCAATGCATCGGATGGCAAGATTGGTTCGGTCCTTGATTTAACACTCGAGGATTGGGATCGTGCGTTTCGCACGAACGTCGCGGGGCACCATCAATGTGCGCTGCAGGCGGCCAGGTTAATGCGTTCCCATGGCGGTGGTTCGATCGTCACCATGTCGGCCGTGGGCGCCCATCAGTTCATCGCCGGTTTGGGAAGTCAAGGGATTGTGAAAGCGGCAGTCGAAACTTTGACGCGTTACCTGGCCTGTGAATTGGGACGTTTTGGTATCCGTGTCAACTGTGTCGCGGGGGGGCCCGTGTATGGCGATCTGCTCGATCGCTTCCCGGCAGCTCAGATGCGACAAAATCACTGGGAGGCAATGACGCCCACCGGCGAGTTGTGTAGTCCGCTGGATCTGGCGGAGACCATTGCATTTCTCGTCAGCAATCAAGCTCGTGGTATCAATGGAGCAGTCTGGATGGTGGATCATGGTTTTTCCGCCAATGCTGACGGACAGCGACTTGCCGGCCTGCACGATCGTCCGCCGGCGATGACCCGAACCGAATGATCATCCTTTGCTCCCTGATCCTTGGGGGGATACGTCTTGGCCTACTTCGCGACCGACTACACGATCCATTTTGATGACACGATGGCTTACGGAAGCCATCATTTTCTCACCGCATTCAAATTCCAATGCGCTGCCCGTGAAGCGTTCTTGTTTGGCGAGCGGATTTATGACATCGAGGCGGTGCGGTTGGCGCTCGATGATATCCATCTGATCACTGCCGATGCGTATTCACGGAATCTGAGTCCCGCACATTTGGGCGAGCGCGTGGCGATTCTTCTGACCCTGGAAGAGTGGGGACGTGCCAGTGCGCGATTTTGCTATCGTGTGATGGGTGTCGACGGGCGACCGGTCTGTGCGGGATTTCAGACGTTGATTTGCGTTGACGCCAAAACGGGATTGCCGATCCCGTTGCCGACCCCGCTGCAGCAGGCGATGGACGCCATGCATGAGATTGAGGAGCCTGCTGCACTCGAGTCTTTCCGCGACCGTGTCCTTGCCGGGGGAGGCAAAATCGAGTCGTTGTTTGGGCAGACCGAGCGCGAGACCGCAGTGCACTTCCTCTCGCAGCGCTATCCCAGCCCGGGGGTGATCGCTCCTTGTACTCCTCAGCTGGAGTCGCCGGAACCGCCGGCACCGGCAGCGATACAGGCCCCCGTGGTGCCACCTCCTCTCGCGGTGGAGACAAGTCGGCCACGAACGGTAGAAGCCTGGGTGTTCGCGGGCCAAGGGGTGTTTGACGCAGCCCTGCTTTCGCAACGCGTGGTCGACTTCATGCAGCACCAACGTGGGGGGCGGGAGCAATTACAGCAAGCCATGGCGATCGCGCGCCAATGTTTGGCAGGAGATGTCGACGGGGTCATTAGCGGAAACGCAGAGCAGTGTCAGCGGTCGGTCCAGGAGACGGAAGGATTGTCGCAAGTCGCCATCCATCTGCAGAATGTGCTCGGCGCTGCGTTGCGGCAAGTGGCTGGGCAGCAAGCGGCGATCTTGATGGGGCACAGTTTTGGTGAGATTGCAGCGCTCTGTGTGGGCGGGCAGTATGACCTGGCGACTGGCGTCCGGATTGTCTGCGAGCGTGTGCGGGCGATCACGCAGTACCGGCCGACGGAAGGCGGATTGCTGGTGGTTGCGGCCAATCGCCAATGTGTTGGCACCGAGGCGGCGCTGCTCGGTTTGGCACGCGTGGCCATCGCCGGGAGAAATCACGATCGACAAACGGTGGTTTCCGGACCGCAGAGCCAACTGGCTGCGTTGCGGGAGTCCCTGCAACACCAGTCGATCAGTTCGATGCCCATTGCCAGTCCGACATCGTTTCATCACCCGGATTTAGAGATGGCGGCGGCCACATGGCGTGGCCAACTGCAAACGCTGCCCTTAACCGCGCCTGTGATCCCGGTTTATTCCTGCATTGGTCGGCGCTTTCTCGCCCAGGACGACGAGTTGGCTGCCGTGTTGGCCAGCCATTTGTTGCGGCCATTTGATCTGCAGGGAGGGATCCTGGACGTAGTGGCCGCCGGTGTTAATACGTTTGTCGATTGCGGATCCGTCGGGGGCTTGGCAAAAATCCTGACGCAAGCAACACCGGCCGGAACGACCGTCTGTGTCGCCGGATCGATTCAGGAACAGCGTGGTGAGCGTGTGAGTGCGGACGCCACGACGCGTGCCACTGGGCAGGCGACGGGCGCGAGCATGCCTGTTGCCCGCCGTGCTCCGATGGAGGATTTAGCGACCGCGAATCCCGGACAGGATACCGCGCGTGTGCCTCAAGCCATCGGGTCTGAGGAACTTCAGTCCGAGGATCCCCGCGTTGCTGCGGAGCAGGGGGCATCGCACGACAAGTCAAACCGTCTGGAAGCTCTCGAAGCGAACCGGCCCAAGCTTTGGTCGGGCGGAGAGAACCAGGGAGAAAACGAAGGTGCGGGCGCGACAGATCGNTCGCGCGTGCTGCCCTCCGCGCGCAACGCAGAGTGGTTGCGTGCCAACCCGGTGTCACCGGAGGGATCTGGCCAGGATTCAGCGGCTGATCCGTTGGAGACACGTCGCGAACAGAAGCAGGTCACCCCAGGGGATGATCGGGCAACACAACCTGCCGCAGTTCACCAGAATCCCGTCGTTCGCCCCACAATCGCCATCGTGGGACAGGGGTGTATTCTTCCCGGTGGTGCGACCTCACCGGCCCAGTTGTTTGCGGCGATCAACGAGCAGCGCAGTGGCATCGTCGATCAGCGTCAGTTTGATGAACATTGGGCAGAGGATTTCTATTCCGCAGAACTGGTGGCCGATCGTACGAATTCGCCTTTTGTGGGACGCGTGAACGACGGGGACATTCAAGTCCCCCAGGGAGTCGACCCTGAGGTTTTCGAGCATTTCTCCCGGACACAACGTTTGCTGGGCTTTGCCTTGGCACCCTGTTTGCCGTCGCTTGTCCGTGCCAAGCGCGTGCTGTGTTTGATCGGCGCGACAGCGGATGGTTTTGAGAATCAAGATTGGTCGTCATCGCTGCGGTATGCTGGGATCGATCCGCTCGATCCGGCGATCGCAGATCGGTTGCTGCAGGCCCAGTCCGAGGCGAATGGATTGCCAACTTCCGGAGTTGAAGTGCAGAGCCCGCACAACGCGATCCAGCAAGTTTTCGATCGCATGGTGCGTCCCGGTCTCGAGGTGACGATGATCGATGCCGCTTGCGCCTCGTCGTTATACGCAGTGGCTCTGGGCATGCGTGCCTTGGAGCAAGGAACCGCCGACGTGGTTGTCGCAGGCGGTGTGTTTTGTCCGGGGCCTGGCAATAGCTGTCTGTTCTCGCAGTTCCGCGGGTTGACCTCGACGGGGTGCCGACCTTTTGACGCCGGCGCCGATGGCGTGGTCTTTTCGGAAGGGGCAGCGCTGGTAGCGTTGTCGCGCATGACGGATGCAGAGGAACGAGATTTACCCGTTGCGGCNATTGTTCGGGGCGCGGGCCTGTCGAGTGATGGCCGGAGTTCGTCAGCCAATGTACCTCAATCCGAGGGCCAATTGCTTTCCTTGGAGAGGTGTTACGCCGACTATGGCATTGACCCGGCAACGATTCTGGCCATCGAGGGCCACGGAACGTCGACTCCCGTAGGAGACTCGACTGAAGTGGAAACGTTGCGACGATTTTTCTCGCAGGTGACTGCAGCTTCGCCCAGATCGGCGATTCCTCTGCACAGCCTCAAAGGTTTGTTGGGCCATGCGGGTTGGGCTGCTGGGACCGCGTCGATGATTGCCGCCGCCGAATACTTGCGGCAAGGTCGCTTTCCGGCACAAGCAGGCCACCAGCAACCGTCTGCTGCATTAGCCAAGGCTGCGGAGACGTTGGTCGTTCCCACGCGGCCACAGCAGCTGCCGACTGGCCAACGCCGGATTGCGATTGACGGGTTTGGTTTTGGTGGGGCAAATGCCCATGTCGTTCTGGAGAGTCCTGCAGGCCATTCAGGATCGCTGCGGCAGTCGGAATCGCTCGAGCCCGCAAATGTGCCCATCCCAGGGGATTCGGAGCTGGGCAGTGAATCGGCTGGGAATTCGGTNGAAGNTCCGGTGTCTCAGAAACTGGTGCTTGTTGCTTGCCATGAACAAGTGCCCAGTCTGGTGATCGACGGTTACCGGCAATTCGATCGTCCGGCGACGACCGTACCCCCTCCCCATGTGTTGCTGCCGGACCTTGCGGACGACATGGACATTAGTCAGACGCTGGCCATTTCGTTAGTTGACGCGGTGGCGGAACAGCTTGCTGATTTTAGTGAAGCTTGGGCTGGAGAAACGGCGGTGGTCTTGGCTCAGCGAGGGAAAACGGACCGCGGGGTGGAAGCAACATTGCGCGTGCTTGCCGATCGACTCCGCCGCCATCTCTCGGGGGTTGGCGAAGCGGTTGCGACGTTGGACGCGGCAGTTTCCGAAACCCGTTCGTCCGGCCCCTACACGTTGCAGTGCATGATGCCCAATGTTTCTGCTGGGCGAGCCGCTCTGATGCAAGACTTGCATGGACCGAATTTCGTGGTGGACGCCGGCGAGAATTCATTAGAAGCTGCCATGCAGTCCGCCGAGTTGTTGCTTGCAGGCGGTGAGCATTGTGGGACGAAACTGGTCTTGGTCGCGGCGATTCATGCTAATATCGAGCAGGTCGCACGTCCCTTGCGCCAGCAAGGTGAAGACGAATTAGCGGCTATTTTTGGTGTGACGACGGCGGGGTATGCCAAGACGCTCGGAGTCGAGGTCATTGGCGAACTGGATGAACTGATGTCAGCGGTCGATGGCGATGGCGCGATTCGTGGTGGTGGCACGATGACCCGTAAAGTGCGGTCCTTACTGGATACGGTGGCAACGCCGCGTGCGGTAACGCCCGCTGCGGTTTCCAGCGACACGGAGACCGCTTCGACCGAGACGGAGTTCCCGCTGTATGTCCCCAGGTGGACGGAAGTACCGCGGGAATTGAGTCGGGCTTACAAGAGGTCGGATTCACTGGTGACGCTGGTGTTAACAACCGCCGAGTCGGATTGCCTGGCTGAACTCGTGGATGTACTCCCGCATTTCACGCGCCGCTTTACCGTTGTCGTTGTCGGAGCCGAGGCACAACAGGAAGTGGATGGTATCGATCATCATCAGGTGATTCCTTGGGATCCAAGTGGTGCGGATGCCATGCAAACCTTGCTTGATCGCATCCCCGATTTCGATCCGGATGTTGTGGTCAGCATGGCGCAGGTCTCGAATTGGGACTTTCAGGACGCGTTAACCAAAGTCGCCTCTGACAACAGTCTGTGCGAAGCTTTGTTTCTTGTGTCGCAGCAATTTGTCGACAAGCTGCAGCAGGGAAATCTGGAGTTGTGGGGACTCTATCAGAATGGTTGGGACGGAAGATTGCACCCGGAGTCTGGTGCTGTTGCGGGGATGTTGAAGGCGATTCAACGAGAATTCCCCGAAACGCGAGCCGGCGTCATTTGTACCCGGGACGCAACCACCCATGCGTTGTTTGAACAGCTTGCCGAAGAGAGAAGCCAAAGTCGTCACGAAACAGAGATTGTCTACGATCGCGGACAACGTCTGGTGCGTCGTCTGTGCCTGGCTGCAAAAAATACTCCCGCGCAGCCGTTACTTCCGCTCAGTTCGGATTCGGTCGTGGTGGCGACGGGAGGCGCGCGGGGGGTGACTGCCGTGTTGATCGAATCCCTGTTGCGTGATTATCAATGCAACGTGATTGCCATCGGTCGTAGTAAGCTGGAGGCTGGACCGCAACTCAGTAGCGACGACGAAGCCGAGCGAGATTTTTATGATCGCTACGCCCGTGAAAATCCCGAAGCAACTCCCGTTGAAATGCGGAGTAGTTACCAAAAAGTTCGCGCCTGTTGGGAAGCGCACGCAACCATTGAACGACTGAGCAGTCTGGGCGGACGGATCAAGTATGTTACTGCAGACGTCACCAAGCGGGACGAAGTGGACCGTGNGGTGGGTGAGATTGCGAAGGAATTTGGTCCAGTGGATTTGCTGTTGCATGGCGCTGGTGTGCAGTATTCCAAACGGCTGGAACATCGCAAGTTGAAAGAGTTCCGCCAAACCTTTGGCGTCAAACTAGGTGGGCTGCGAAATCTTGTNGATGCCTGTCGTGAGCAATGGGGTACGTTGGTCAACGCTCATGTGTTGACTTCGGCTTACAGCGTGTTCGGTAATGACGGACAGCACGACTATGGTGCGGCGAACGAAACGTTGGACCGTCTCTGCAGTTTGGGGGACGCGAGCCACGATTGCAGTTGGTCGAGCATTGCCTGGCTGGCGTGGGATGGCGTGGGGATGACGCGCGGCAGCGAGTATCGGGCTTTGGCGAGGCAGCGAGAGCTATCGGGATTAACGCCAGAAGATGGGCAGTACTTGTTTCGGCAAGTCATGGCGGGATGCACTCGTTCTGCCATCAACGTGCCGATGTCACGATTGGAACACGTGAATTACGAAGTGAAAACGGTGCCCTGCAGCATTCGGGACTTGGAAAGTCGCGGCTTGGAGGATTCTGCCTGCGATGGGCGAGTCGTTGAAGTGCCCGTCGAACTTTCGACGATCGCGTGCCTGCCCTTTCATCGCGTTCGACAGACTCCCACCCTGCCCGGAGCCTGGATCCTGGATCGGATGGTACAAGCGGCGTTGGAATTGCGGTCGGAAGAAGCGGAAGGCGTGGATACGGTTACGATCGAGCGAGTGTTTTTCAAACGCTTCGTACGGTATACCGGCAACCAGGAACCGCAAATGCGCGTCATCGCGGAAGAGACTGGACATGGCATTGCGGTGTGGATGGTCGGTGACCTTTACCACCCCTCCGGTGCTGCCATCGCCAAAGGGCACGTTTTTGCCCACGCCACGTTGGATTTCGCGAAGGATCCACTGGCATTCACCTCAGCACTCCCAGACAGGGTGCTGGTGGCCACCGCCGACGGGTTCAGTGTGAATGATCCGTACTGTAACGGTTGCCATCAAGATGTGCAGCTGTCTGGCCCCTTCGACTGTATCCGCGACATGGTGATTTCGCCTCGCGGTCGTCATGCAAGGATCGAGTCGGATCCCACCTGCGAATGGCCAACGTCCATCCCCTCGCTACTCTTGGATGCCGCTTGGCGCGTGGGGGCCATGTATGCCAATCCGACTCAAGAGGATCTGTATGTTCCCCTGCAGATTGGCCGTCTCGTGTTGCCGGTCGGACAAGATACGCGTTTGCAGCGTGCGTCCGCTTTAGAGATTCGCACCACGTCGCCGATCGTGGCCAATGGCAATGCCCGCTGGGAGCGAACCGAAGTAGTGAATGAGAACGGGGAAGTTCAGCTGTGCGTGGAAAATACGCTCGCAACACGACTGCGTTAAAGTGATTGCCGAACGTCTGACACTCGCCCAGCTATGCCGGTGCGCGTCTGCTTGTCGCGCAGCAACTTACACCCCTCCCTGATTTGCATGGAGGATCCGTTGTGCGCGTAGTGATGGGCGAACCTCGCATGTTTGCGTGACGGTCCGAAAAGTGGTTTACGCGCGGGGCGGCCGTGCTAATTGTTGGAGGAGCAGAGCCCTTTGATTCGCCCGAGTAGCGAGTTGGCCCAGAAGTCCGACTTGGTGACGGCAGTGGTGTCAGACCTGGGAGGAGAGGAGCATTTAATATACTCAGTCCAGGTATGTTCTCCGTCGATGGAGTAGGTCAGTCGTAAACCAAACGGAGTGGTCGTGAGAGAGCGTGTGATCATGGCAGTCGCTTTGGCAAGGGGAGGCTAGTCGCGTCCGTCGGTGACCATGTGCGTCCTGCAACGATTTCCTCTCTGTCATCGACTAACGCATAACGGCGAGACGAAGAAATTCTTTAAACGTGGGGTCAATGGGAACACGAAAACGTTGGCAGTTTTGGTTGTCCCACCGCTTACACGAGTCAAGCTGAGTGAGGTAAGTCGTACCGATTACGAAAAGCTTCCGTTTTCGCCCTGCAAATCTTCCGGGTCAGCAGGAATGGATACCTGCGTCGCCGCGTCGGTGGATCCCTGTGGTACGAGCCGCACGGCATGGCACACACCGGACGATTACGGTTTGCCCGCTTGATACATCGCTTGGATTTCTGCGGCCGGCAACGCCGCGGAGAAGATGGCGAATTCGTCCATTCGACCATTGAGATTGCGAATGGCAAAATGAGCATCCGGCCTTTTGGGAGACGACCAGTTTCCGATCGTAGCGCGACCAAACCGCGTTGTTTGTACCAGCTGATGGTCGGGGATCTGATCCGTGTGCAGCGGTTTGCCATTCAGGTAGTGCGTGACCCGTTTGGCGGGGACGTCATAGGTCGTTGCCAGGTGCAGCCACTTACCACTGAGTGACGGTGTCCAGAAGGGTGGAGACAGGACTTTGCGATGTTCAGGGCCTTGGTCGTTGGCGTCTTTGACACGTACGGAAAAGAACAGTTGGCCGGTATCGAGGATTTGCCAGTGTGGTTCTCCCTGATTGTAATTGTCGGTGAGAAACAGCGAGTTATACCAGCGGTCCAGGCTGTCAATCTTGACCCAACAGGTGAACGTCAGCGAGCTGAATTCCCCGGGGATGTCGACGCGAACGCGATCTCCGGGGTGTTTGAATTCCAGTGCATGTTTGGCAGGCCACCGACCGGGTACGCGGCGAGCGCCGACAATCGCTCCATCCAGATCTTCGCGAGGGGGGGCGAGGCTACTGGAAAGTTTCCGCTGCCAGGCTCCCCTCTGGTCGAAGGCGTAATACGCGATCAGTCGAGGGTCGTGGCGCAGGTGTGTAGAGAAGTCGAGCCAGCGTTCGTAGCGCGCGGTGCCTTGGCCCTTGGTGCGAGTTTCCAGGGTGGCGATGTCGAGGAATTGCTCAGGTGTGACTTGTGATGTGCGCAATGCTCCCGTGGCGGATCGGGTCAGTGCTTGTCCTGCGTTCAGTTGGCGGCTTGGGGAATTCTCCGCATGGATCTCGACTTCACCATCAAATACTTGGATGTCAGCACCTTGGGCCGAGACGGACACGCCAAATTCCGTACCGAGATCTACGAGTTTCAGATCATCCATTTCCAGGGCAAAGCCACGTGCCGCCGGTGGAACTTGGGCGCGGAGTCGGCCTTGTCGGACACGGGCGAGCGTGTCGGACTTGAGATCTAAATCGGCAGGGCCTTCGATGATGACGGTCGCCCCGCAGAAAAACTCCACTTGCGCGACCCCAGAGGTGATACGAAAGCGTCCAGGCGAGAGTGCGTCGCCAACTTCATAAGATTCTTGATCTGCGGCCCAGTCCACGTCNAGTAGACGCGTGACCAGAGCGACTCCGCGCGACGTCGCCTCTTGGTCCGTCTGGGGCGTGTCGTCAGCATCCACGACGATGGGGATGGTAGGCGCTGCGGGACGATTCCATTCGAGATAGGCCAGACGCCCGACGAGAATGCAGAGGGCCAATGCCGCCGCGCTGGCCAGCAGCACGCGCATGGATATTGGTTGTTTTCTGAGGACTGCGATGGGTGCCTGTGTGGTCGTGTCTCCAGTTGCTGGACCCGATGCGAATGTGGCAGCCAGGCCCGCGTCTCCGTCGAGCTGTAGGCAGGCACTGATAAACTGGTGTTGGAGAAAGCTGTTGCGCGCGTCTGCGTTGGTGCGCAANATGNCCCGTAAACGTTCGACACCCTCGTTGTCGAGCGTGTCNGTTTCCCATTCCAGCAGCAGGGATTCCANTTCNGCGAGCGGATCGTTCATGCTTCACCCCTCGCCATGCGTCGTTCGACACACCCGGCCAGTTGGCGGCGGACCCGCAGGACGGCGACTTTTAACGCCCCCACAGTACGGTTGGTACTGGCGGCCATTTCGTTGAGGGACCTGGAGCGGAAATAACGCTGCTCGATCAATTGTCGTTTGGGATCAGGGAGTGTCTGCAGGCAAAGACGCAGCGCGTCGCGCATGGCATCGAATTGGCCGGCTTGTCGCTCTGACTCATCGGCAAGCAACTCGACCAGCTCCGGGTCGAGCAGGCAGCGATCCCGTTTGCGATCTCGCAAGTGAGCCAACACCTGAAACCGCGCGATTGCTAACGCCCATGGAAGGAATGGCTTGCTGACGTCGAACTCGTCAAGTTTGCGCCACAGCACCAGATTCGTTTCCTGAACCACATCGCCAGTTTGACCGTGGTCCCCGACCAGCGAGTAAACATAACCGTAGATCCGATTTTGGCTTTCTGTGAGCTGTTGGACGAACTGTTCCGAGCGATCGCTGTCTGGCATCATGTCTCCCATTCAAAAGGAGTTACCCGCTGTCGGCTGTGGGTTACAGGAAATGCGAGCGGATTTTGGATTTTTTCTAGGAGGCAAGCGAGAGGGCGTTTGGCAAACAGATGCCGGTTGCATCTTAGTCGATCTGAAAAGCGTTTCTGAGCTCTTCGATGACTGTTTCGGGCATGATGGATAAGGGGCCGATGGAGCGGGCGTTGATGACAGCTTCGGCGGTCGATTCCAAGACTTCTAAGCGGTCAAACGTATCGAGGACGGAGTTGCCAGTGACCAGGACTCCGTCGTTTTCGAGAATCGCAGCGGGCGATGCGGGCGAGACATATTTGGCCAGTTGGCCGTCATGGCGATATTGGACGCCGTAGGGTACACGCTGCACATCACGCAGGAAGACATAGCTTTCGGGAATGGTCCGCGTGTCCAGTGCGACGTTGGTTGCACTGAAGGCTGTTGCGTTGACTGGGTGAGCAAAAGCGATGGCGTTGACTTGTGGGTGTTGGCGATAGATCGCTTGATGAGCGGCGACAGCGCGACTGGCTTTTTTGCCCGCCTCCCATTGCGTTCCTTGGACCAGGACGAGGNCGGAGACGTCGAGTCGTTCGCGATCTTGTTGCGTGGGGGTGATTAACAATGCGTTGTCATCGAGTCGCGCGGAGAAACTCCCTTCCGTGCTGATCAGCAAACGTTGGCGACAGCCTCGGCGGATGAAGTCGCAGAGTTGGCGTCGCAATTCGGTTTCGGTGGGGGTTGCGGCCGGAGGAGTGCACGTCCCGAGATCGATACTACGGTCCTGAGCTTGTTTCAGTTGCGCCGCATCCAAGTAGCGCACGTCACCAAGCTGTCGCGCCTTGATAATGGTTTTGGCAGCAAATTCGAAAGCTTCGAAACGTTGGAACGCCTGCGGCAGTGACGCACCGCCCACGACGACACCGTGGTTTTCCAGGATGACGCTGTCGCATTGCTNCCCAAAGCAGTCTGCGATTTCCGCACCGAGCTGTTCACTTCCCGGCAAGGCATAGGGGGCGAAGCCGGTTTTTCCGCATACGGAATGGGCTTGATGGAAAATCCGCGTATCCGGAGTTTGGCCGCAGATACTGAACGCTACCAGGGCGACGGGGTGTGCGTGCACGATCGCTTTCAAATCGGTACGTGCCCGATAGATCGCTTGGTGAAACGGATATTCGGAAGAGGGTGGGTGAGGGCCCTCGGTCGTTCCATCCGGGCGAACGCAGATGATGTCGTTGCGCTGAAGATTGCCCTTGTCGACTCGCGCCGGCGAAATCCAGATNTTCCCGGCGTCGTCGCGAATGGAGAGATTTCCACCGGACGTGGTGGTCATGCGATAGCGATAGATGCGCTCCATCGTTTGCATGATGGCGTCACGAGGGTGGGCTAAATCACGGGGCATATTTCACCTCAGAGGCACAGGCTGCCGTGGGCAGATGGGAGTGGGCAGATGGGAATTCAGTTCAACGTATCGTGAACGATTCGCGCCGCGGTGACAATGCACGTGTCTGGGATCGCGAGAACGGTGGGCCGACGCCGTAGCCGCTTGCATGTTGCGTGCTGCGACTGGTCGCTGACATATAAGCATCGGCCCCGAGCTCGTGGTGCCTGTCAGCTAGGCGAGCACTTCCTGCACCACCTCGCCGTGTACATTCGTCAGCCGACGTTGGATGCCATTGTGATAAAACGTCAGGCGTTCGTGATCGATACCGAAGAGATGGAGTACGGTAGCATGGAAGTCGTGCCATGGAATTGGCCGCTCGACGGCTTTCCAGCCAACGTCATCTGTGGCGCCGGCAGCCATGCCCGGCTTCAGCCCAGCTCCCGCCATCCAGCAGGAAAAACCGTAGCGGTTATGGTCACGTCCGGTGCCGACCTGATTGGCGGCGGATTGGGCAAACGGGGTGCGGCCAAATTCGGTGGTGAACAGGACGAGCGTATCTTTCAGCATGCCACGTTGCTTCAGGTCACGTAGTAAGGCAGCTACCGGTTGATCGATGCGTCCTGCTTCGAACGTNTGATTGTCCTTCACGCTTTCGTGCGCATCCCAACTTTTGCGTGGGTTGCCAGCGATGGGACCTCCGGAGAACAACTGCACAAATCGGACGCCCCGTTCCAATAGTCGTCGACCTAGCAAGCAGCGTTTCCCCATGTCGGCGGTCTGTTTGGCGTGGAGACCGTAAAGCGCTTGGGTCTTTTCTGACTCATTGGAAAAATCAGCAACTTCAGGGATTGACGATTGCATTTTGGCCGCGAGTTCATAGCTCCGAATGCGGGCTGACAGGACGGCGTCGTCTCCCTTGTTCTCAAGATGTTTGCGATTGATCAATTCCACAAATTGACGGGTGGCGTCGTCTTCCTTGGCGGCCAGTTTACGCGCAGGGAACAGGTCGCGGACAGGTTGCTGGCCGCTTTTCAAGACCACGCCCTGGCTGCTGGAGGGCAGGAAGGCACTACTCCACGTGGACGCTCCGGTGTTGGGGGCCCCGCGTTCATCATTCAGCACGACGTANGCGGGCAAGGCATCGGCTACAGAACCCAGTCCGTAGGAGATCCAGGAACCCATGGAGGGGAATCCGTTTGCTTCGAAGCCACTGTTTGCCATAAACAAGGCGGGCGTGTGGTTGGCGGATTCCGACACCATCGAGCGCAGGATGGTCAGGTCATCGCCAAGTTCCGCGATGTGGGGGAACATGTCGGAGATCATCAACCCGCTGTTGCCGCGTGGTTTGAATTCCCAGTCGTGCTTCCTGAGTAAACCGACCTGGCCGAAGAAGATGTCCGGCTTCTTGTCCATCGCGAGTGTTTTGCCGTGCAGTTTTTCCAGCTCAGGCTTGTAGTCAAACGAGTCGACATGGCTCATGCCGCCAATGAGGCAGATGTGAATGGCACGTTTGGCTTTGGCGGGAAAATGCGGTGCGGCGTCGGCCCCTGCTTCGTCTTGAAGAAGACTCAACAAGGCGGTTGCGCCCAGGCCATTGATACCCCAGTGCAGGAGATCGCGGCGGTTCCAGAACGGATCCGCTGCNGAGCAGCTGTTGCGNGTTGATTCGTCCACGTTTCCGTTTCCCGTGTTATTCGATGATGACAAACTCGTTGGCGTTAAACAAACCGCGGCAGAGAGCGGCCAGGCCATGTTGCCGTACAAGCCGCGCTGACCATGCGCGTTCGTCTGGNGTAGGATCGCGAGCCAGTGCCAGCTGCCAGGCCAGCTGAATCTGACTGGCCTCCTTTTTGCCTGCTTGTGACTCGACCCGTGCTGCGAACTCTGTCGACATGCGGAGCACGAACGTGTTGTTCAACAAACTCAAGGCTTGCAGCGGTGTGGTGGTTACGGCACGCCGAGGCGCCGCAGCAGCCGGGTCGGGGCAATCGAACGTATCCAGTAACGCACTGCGGCCACCGCGTGGATTGAATCGGTAGATCGTCCGTCGAAAGTGACTTTCCCTGTTCAATTCTCTNGGTTCGTAGTAAGTCGTGCCGTTGTTGCTGACGATGGAGACATCCTCGAAGCTGGGGCCGCCCATGTGCGGGTCCAATTTGCCAGCAACAGCCAGCATTGCGTCGCGCACACACTCGGCTTCCAGTCGCCGCGGCGTCATCCGCCACAGCAACCGATTGTCTGCATCCTGGTCTCGAGGATTTGCTTGCCCTTTCACCAGGGGCGGGTAACCCGCTTGCTTCCAGGTATTGGAAGTAACGATCAAGCGATGGAATGCCTTCATGCGATAGCCGTTGTCCCGAAACCAGACGGCGAGCCAGTCGAGTAATTCGGGGTGTGTGGGATGCCCACCGTTGAAGCCGAAGTCATTGGGAGTAATGACCAGTCCCTGACCGAAGTGATAGTGCCAGATCCGATTGGCAATCACTCGAGAAAACAGCGGATTGTTTCCATCGGTGATCCACTTGGCCAGTGCGCGGCGACGTTCTGCTTCGGGGGCATCGGGCGCCAAACCGAAATCCGCAGTGACACCTGCGATGGCGGCAACGCCGCCGGCAGCCACCAGATCTCCTTGCCGTTCGGGATCGCCTCGCAGCAGCACGTTGGTGCGTGCTCCCTGGCGAGGTGTCATGGTGTAGATCTTGCGATTCGCACTCTGCCTCAACCGGTCTGCCTTGGTTTGCAGTAGGGTGGCTTGTCGCTGCAGGTCGGCACGTAAGTTGCGCGTCTTTGGGTCCAGGGATTGGACCAGTTGTTCCTCGGTGACGTAATCAATGGCATTGCCGGCTGCCACAGCGACCTCGGCTGCCGAAAGTGCGCGGTCATAAAACGTTGCCTGATGCAGTTTCGCTTTGAGGTGTTTATTGCTTCCGGTCGGTTTGTGACGTAGTCCAAACACCAATTCGGCCGCACCGGACGCGTAGTTTTGTAAAGGGCCTTTGCCGGCTGGCTGTCCATAGGGTTTGCCGTCGCGATAGCCGACGATCGTGCCGTCTTTCCGATAGACGATGGCGAAATGAACGGGGCGTTTGTTCGCCTCGGCTTCTGCCGGACCGCGGAACGACTCACTGCGAACAAAGCCATTACTGCCAGGCATCCAGCGTTGTGGTTCCCGTTCGCCAAAGACAATGGAATCGAAAATTTTACCATCCAGGGTCTCAATGGAAATCGCTCCGCCACCGGCCTGGTTGAGGTCGGTTAGTTCGACCCAGGCGGCCAGTGTTTTCTCCTGGATGTCCTGTTTGAGCGGAGGCGTTTGTACAAAGGAAGTGCCATCGAGAAGCAACGCACCGTTTTCTGTTTTGGCATTGCCAATCGCTGTGCCGTGCAATGTTCCGATGGCGTCACGTAAGTCGCCATCGAATTCCCACCGAGCGAACGCAGTGGGCGGTTCCGGTTTGTCGAATTCACCTCGCCGGCGCGCAGCGATGATTGCTTTTCTGGCCGGATTTTCGATCGCGACTAACTTTTGGTTGAGAGTGGCTTGCTGTGCTTCTACCGCCCGCAGCCTTTCGGCATCCTCCGGTGATTTTTCGGTTCGCTCACCGAATCCCAAGCCACTGATGGCAGAGGCCAATTGATAAAACTCTTTTTGTGTTACGGGATCGAATTTGTGGTCGTGGCAGCGAGCGCAGTTCACGGTGAGTCCGAGGAACGTCTGCCCGACGGTTGCTAACACTTCTTCGAGCTCGTCTTGGCGCGCCAGGTCTTTCATCCGTTTGCTGCCACCCACCACCGTATTGTGGACGCCGGCGACCCAAAATCCGGTGGCCGATGCGCCCTCAACGTTTTTCTGTAACAGGTCACCGATGAGTTGCATTTGGACAAACTGGTCGTATGGCATGTCTGCGTTCAACGCGTTGACCACCCAGTCGCGATAGGGCCACGCGTTTTTGCGGGGTTCATTTCGCTCAAAGCCATTGCTTTCACCAAACCGAACCACATCTAACCAATGACGTCCCCAACGCTCGCCATATTGCGGCGTTGCTAATAAATCGTCGACGATCGTCTCGTATGCTTCCTTGGTTGGGTTCGCGGCAAATGCCTCGATTTGGCCGGGCGGAGGTGGGAGTCCAACCAAGTCGAAATAAAGACGGCGGATCAACGCGCGGGGGCTGGCCGGTGGCGCGGGGGACAGGCCGTGTTCTGCGAGTTGCTTCCAAACAAATGCATCGATTTCTGTGGCGACCCACGGCGATTGGACTTGAGGAATTTGGGGTGGCAAAGGTAGGGCTTGCAAAGACCACCAGTCGCGTCCAGCACGCTGCGATGTGGAATGGGCAAGCCGGTCAATCGGATTCGCTCCCCAGACGGCACCCTGCTTGATCCATCGTGCGACAAGCTCTTTTTCTGGTGGTGTGAGTGGATGCTTCGGTGGCATCTCGTCGGCGGTGATTCGCTGCCAGAGGAGACTGGCTGTGAGGTTTTTGGGGACGAGTGCTTTACCGGACTCGCCACCTTTCAAGGCAGACGAGTGCACCTCAAGAGACAGTCCGCCCTTGGGGGTGTTGCCGCTATGGCAGTCGAGACAACGCTGTGCCAGAAGTGGCGCCACTTCACGATCAAAGTCGACTGGGTCTGCGCCGTTGGCGGCTTGGAGGGAGATTGCAAAAGCCCAGCAGGAGAATAGCAGGCGACCCAGTGACGAACGACCAAGAGCGGTGGGATAAGGCATGGTAGGTCTGTGGATTTGGCGAGGGACATGCGGAGTCCGCAGTATACCGTATCGCTGCATCGGCGACCAATTTTGCGCAGCCTGATGGTCGCTTGCCGCGTCTGGGAACGTCGGTGGACGGCCCTGTCGTTTCGGACGCGCCGATGGTTTCGGCGGGATAGGGTGAAACGCGCCCACAGCGAACGCGCGCGATGTTGGGCGAGGAACGAAGCGGATTGCTGGCTGCAGAACGGACCTGCGTCCAACAGTTGACGCACCAAGTCGGTTTCGGATGGGGTTCCGCGCCGTTTCGTGCGTCTAACTCAGTTCGCGAATGGGGGTCGGATCGCTGACCAAGTGGGTCGGACGGCCTTGGGGGGTGTAGAGAATCATGTTGGGATCGATACCGAGTTTGGTATAGACCGTCGACACGAAATTCTCGGGTGCCAGCACGCGTTCCATGGCGGAGTGGCCTTTGCGATCGGTGGCCCCGACGACAACGCCACCTGGGAGCCCACCACCGGCCATCAGCACAGACATGGCGTTGGCCCAGTGGTCTCGTCCGGGTTTGGTTTGGCCGGACAGTGTGGAGATCGTTGGTGTGCGCCCGAATTCGCCCAAGGCGATGACCAAGGTGGATTCCAATAACCCCCGTTCCTCAAGGTCGGCGATCAGTGTGGCGACGGAGTTATCCCAATCGGGCAAGCGCGTTCGCAACCGCCCGAAGAGATCAGAGTGGTGATCCCAGCCACCGTCGTAAACCGTGACAAAAGGCACGCCACCCTCCACCAGTCGCCTGGCCAGCAAGCAGCGTTGGCCGAATCCGTTCCGCCCGTAGGCATCACGCATTTTGTCATTTTCGCGTTCGATGTCGAACGCAGCCTGGGCTTCTTTCGAGTTGACCAGGTCATAGCTTTGTCGATAGTACTCGTCGATGGCGACGACCGGGTCTCCGGCTGCTTCGTCTTGGATTCGCTGCATGCGATCGATTGCCGAGCGGATATCGGAGCGATTCTGGAATCGGTCGCCGAGCAGTGCTTTCGGCACACCGACATCACGGACTCGGAATCCGGATTGATTGGGGTCGTTGTTGACCACGAACGGAGCGTATCGGGCGCCCAGGAAATTGGGTCCGCCGGAGCGAGACATTTGCGGCATCGAGAAATAGGATGGCAGGGCGTTTTGCCCACCGCGTTCTTTCGCGACCACACTTCCCATGCTGGGGTGGAAGCTGACGAAAGCGCCGCAGCCGACCGGGATGCGAGGAGGTGCGCCCGTCATCATGTAATGATTACCGGCACCGTGGTTTCCTTGATTGTGTCTGATCGAGCGCACCAGCGAGTATTTGTCCAGGCTGGAGGCTAAACGCGGCATGTGTTCCGAGAACCGAACTCCGGGAACTTTGGTTTCGATGGTACCGAACTCGCCGCGCACTTCGGCCGGGGCGTCTGGCTTGGGATCGAACGTTTCGAAATGAGTCGGCCCACCATCCATCCAAATGAGAATGCACGCTTTCGCTTGCGGCACGATGGGGCTGGCCGCATTGGCCAGGGCGCGGAATCTGACTGCGTTGACCAGGCCGCCTCCAAACAACGTTCCAATCCCGAGTCGGAGGCAATCACGACGCCGCATGCCGGCACAGTTGGTAGTGATGGTCATTTTACGCTCCTGGGTCATCTGCGTGACTACTTCGCCAGATTATAACAAGCCAAACCGTTTTTGAGGCGAATATACAGTTTTCCGTCTGCAATTGCTGGTGAGGCACAGGTCAGCACACCACCGCCTCCAAAGCGTTTGCGCCACAGTTTTTCCGATTCTTTTTGGCCTTCTGCGGTCCGTTCCAGTTCATCGAGATTCATCTGTTCGCGGAACGTGGCCTCTTCAGCCAATAATCCATTTTTGTCGATTTTTGCGTTCATGAGCTGTTGAAAGCGATCGTCGGTTGACGAGAACGCGAGCACGCCGTCGAAGGTGTAGAGCACGACGTCATCAACGGCAACCAGTGAGGTGTAACGTGGTCGCGCGATATCCAGTGTCGTTTGCCATTCGCGTTTGCCGTCCGCCAGACGCACACATGCGAGCCGTTTTTCACCTTGCACGTAGACGCGGCCATTGACGACTACCGGACTGGACCCCGAATCCCCCGTGCCGGTGAAGGTCCACTCATGCTCGGCTGCCTCGGGGGAGAGGCGGTAGCAACGCAGGCCACTCTTGCGACTGTTGCCGTAGGTGATCATTTGGTCACCTACAATCACGGGAGTCGAATGTCCGCCTTGACTGGAGACACGCCACAGTTCTTTGCCCGTGCGGGGGGCAAAGCAGGCGGTCTGTCCGCCGACATTGACGATGCAATACGGTTTGTCTGCGTGTTCCCAAATGACCGGGCTGCAGTGTCCGTTCGCTTTCTTTTCTTCACTTTGCCAGAGGATGTTGCCTGTCTGGGCATCCAAGCCAAACATGTGGCCGCATAAGACCATTGCCACGCCATCCGCGAGGGCAAAGGAAGACTGCAAAAACTCGTCGCGGAAATCGCCAGGCAGTTGCTGCTGCCAGATTACTTCTCCTGTGGTTGCATCGAGACAGCGAGCGACACGGCCGGCACCCAGCAGATAGACTCGTTGCTGGACGATGGCCGGAGTTCCTGATTGCGGAAACCGGGTGTAGACACTTTCACGCGTGTTGGACCACAGGACCTTGCCTGTTGCGGCATCCAGGCAGTAGGTGATTTCATCAAAGCGAAATCGCTTGGCGCGCCGTTCGTCTTCATCGCGACGATTTTGTTCGTATTTCGCGTATTCTTCATCCGACATGCCGGTGCGTTGTTCTGGCGGCAAGTAGGGATACTTCTTGGGAGGCAACGGGCCGTCGACCGCTTTGGATTTTTTGTGCGTGAACAGGTAAACCCGTCCATTGGAGACTACGGGGCTGGACCAGCCGCCACCGGCTGCCGAACTCAATTCGGTCGTTGCCATCCAGACAGGTTCCAGACCGTTGGCGGGCAATTGGTGGATGACCGGCGGGCCTGCGGTCGCCACGCCGTTACGCAGAGTACCGCGCCACTGAGACCAGTCTCCGGCCAGCGTCGATGAGGCCATCAACAGGGCCAGCCAGGCAGCGGTGCAGAGAGAATAGGGCAACGGTGATTTCTGCATCGGTGAAGATCGCATCGTAGCTCGTTTTGGCAGGAAACATAGCGGCGGGGAGTCTTAAGTATCGCGACCTGCGCTGGAGACTGCAAGCGCGATTGGGAGCGAAAGGGCTGCGCGGCCTGCCGAGACGTGTGGTGCACTAGTGAATGGGGGCCCGGTTGCGCGCACGCATTGGCAAGCTACGGACGATTGGGGGTGTTGGAAGCGGCTGGTGGGCAAGACCGTGCGGTAGGCTGCAAAACCTGTTACGATTTTGGCACTTGGAACCGAAACGCCTGGATCCGCTGACCCCCTGATGTCTGATTCTTCGTTACCATGACGAAGCTTCCCGCCATGTTGCACGACGAGATTTGCTGGTTCACCGTCATGAGGATCCTGCATCACCGTGTAGGTTTCTGCTGGGGTCTCTCGAGCCTGTTGAGGAGTGCCGACGCATGACCTTGGCGGCTGGTGTCATCATCGTCTATCTGTTGCTGTTAACGGGGCTGGGTATCTGGCACTCGCGCCGCATTAAGACGGGGGATGACTTCGCGTTGGCGGGGCGCAAACTGGGCCTCACTGTAACGGTGGGGACGCTCGTCGCAACTTGGATTGGCACCGGATCGTTGTTCGGCAGCCCGGATGCGATCCGGCAGATGGGACTGGCAACGTTCATTTATCCTCTGGGGGGCGCTGCCGGCATTTTGTTGTTGATGGGGTTAGCGGGTAAGGCGCGGGCCTTGCCAGCCAAGAGTGTTCCCCAAATACTCGGTTTGCGGTTCGGCAGAAGCGCCCAGGTCTTGGGTGCTTGCGCGTTGGTGACCGCCTATATGGTGATGGTGTCGTATCAGATCCGTGCCGGTGGTGCGATCGCTGAGCGATTGTTTCCTGTCGAGCAGGCTGCTGCGGTGGGTTCGGCGGCGGATACTGGTGCCGGCGTGGAAGTCCTTGCGGCGTCCGGTTCGGAACGCCAGCGATGGGCAATGTACCCGATCTTGTTTGCCGTATTTGTCATTGCCTACACCGCCTTGGCCGGGATGGTGAGTGTCGCTTGGACGGACTTCATTAACGGTTTGCTCATGACCGGTGGTTTGCTGGCGGCACTGGCCTGGGTGTATTGGTCGTGGGATCCGGTCAGTCAGCCGATGGAGGCAAGTTTTCTGGAATTGCCAGGGCGGATCACGACGGTCGAGTGGATTGGTTATCTGTTGCCCGCTTTCTTATTGGTGATGGGGGATGCGAATCTATTTCAGCGTTTCATGTCGACCGGTTCGGTGGCCACGGCTCGCTGGTCTGCGTTTGGGATGTTTTGGGGCGTCTTGCTTTTGGAGTTGGCTGTGATTGCCCTGGCGATTCTGGGGTGTTTGGTTTTGCAGCATGATCCACAGGATGCCAAGTACATCATTTTGACCTTGGCGACTTCGAAATTGCCGGCTTGGCTGGGGATCGTCATCTTGGCAGCTGCCACTGCCATCGTGATTACCACAGCCGACTCGCTGTTACTGAGTGCCTCGACATCGGTGTCTGTTGACTTATTAGGGGGCATGAAAGGAGCGGGGCAGCAACGGGTGATGGTTGTTTTGCTGGGGGGCATTGCACTGGCTCTGTCGTATGCTGGGACGGGATTTTTCGACATTGCGCGCTACGCCTATACGTTGTACGGGGCGTCATTGACCCCGGCGCTGGTCTGCGCTCTGCTCCTGCCCCGGGTTCCTCGCCGCGCGGTGGTTGCTGGCATGGCGGGTGGCTTGCTGACGGCACTGGTTTGGAAGGGGTTGCTGCTGGTGGGTACGCTGCCCGTTATGTTGCAGGCATGGGATCCTTGCTTGCCGGCGCTGACGGTGAATGTGGGACTGATTGGTATCTTGACCTGCTTGTTGCCGAGTACCTCGGCTAGCGATTCTCTTGACCTCGAAACTTGATGAACAGAAAGACTGCACATGAGTGATTCGGAACTCAATTCAGGCCTGCTTAACCGAATCGAACGCATTGGCAATCGGCTGCCCGATCCCGTCACGTTGTTTATCACCGGAGCACTGCTGGTGTTGGTGACCTCCGAGGTCGCTTCACGTGTCGGCTGGTCGGTTGTTAATCCCACCACAGGTCAGACGGAGACCGTGAAAAGTTTGTTGTCGAGTGAGGGCATGCAGTGGGTGTGGCTGAATCTGGTCAAGAACTTTACGGGCTTTGCGCCACTCGGCGTCGTCCTGGTGGCGATGATTGGGATCGGGGTCGCGGAACGCTCGGGCTTGATTGGGGCTTTGTTGAAATGCGTTGTGGTGATTTCCCCGCAGATGCTGCTGACTCCCGCCGTTGTCTTCGTGGGGGTGATGAGCAGTATGGCGTTGGACGCCGGTTATGTCGTGCTGCCTCCTCTGGCTGCGGCGGTGTTCATGCAAGCTGGCCGGTCGCCTTTGGCTGGGCTGGCGGCAGTCTTCGCCGGGGTGGCCGCAGGGTTTAGTGCGAATCTGTTTATCACGGGATTGGATCCGCTGTTGCAGAGCTTTACGCAAGAGGCGGCACAAATTCTGGATCCTAACTACACCGTCGACATCCGCTGTAACTACTATTTCATGATCGCCTCGACCATCTTGATCACGTTGGTCGGTTGGGCGGTGACTCATTTTATTGTTGAGCCACGCTACAGCGCCAAAGACATTGCAGATCAGGTTGCTGCGGGAGGTGAAGGGGCGGAGTCGGAGTCGGAGCCGGTTGCACAAGGCTTAACTTCGGCTGAAGTGTTTGGTCTGTGTTGGGCGATGGGAGCTTTGGCGGTTGCCGGGGGAATCGTGCTGGCCATGATTTGGATTCCAGGCGCCCCGCTGAATGGAACGGTCGAACCTCGTCCCGGCTGGCACCTCGATGTCTGGGTGTCGGCAATCGTCCCCATTTTATTTGTGTTGTTCCTGGTGCCCGGCGTCGCGTACGGCATTGCGACCCGTTCGATTGCCAGCGATCGAGATGCGGCCAAGATGATGAATACGACGATGAGTTCGATGGGGCCCTATATTGTCTTGGCCTTCTTTGCCGCTCAGTTTGTCAGCTGGTTTGGCGAATCGAATCTGGGAAAAGTCATTGCGTTGGAAGGTGTCTCGATCTTGCAATCGATTTCGATGCCATTGTGGTTGTTGGTGATTTCGATTGTTGGTTTGGCCGCGATCCTCAATTTGTTTGTGGGCTCGGCATCGGCGAAATGGGCATTGATTTCGACTGTCTTTGTTCCCATTTTTGCCGGCGTGGGGATTAGCCCGGAATTAACCCAGGCGGCTTACCGCGTTGGTGATTCGGTGACCAACTCGATCACGCCACTCAACCCCTATATGGTGATCATTCTCGTGTTCATGAGGCAATTTCAGCCCAAAGCGGGGATCGGTTCCCTGATCTCGTTGATGCTTCCCTATACCGTGGCATTTGCGATTGCCTGGATCGGCATGCTGATCGTTTGGATGGTCCTTCAAGTCGATCTTGGTCCAGGAGATTCGCCCTTGTTCATTGAGCCGTTGCAAGCGAGTGCTCCAGCGACTCCCTGAGCGCATGTTGTGGCCGCAAGGACACCTCGCGTTAGGCGAGGCGTTGACCGACGCGAGAGTTGCGTGGTGCGCAACGGGGTGAGTGCGGTTTACTGCGAGGCAGTTTCAGAACGAAGCTCTGACGGCCAGGAGTCGATGGGGGTCTCCGTGGCCGTTGGCCTGCAAGGTCGCAGGTTCGGCTGGGGCCGGCCGAAAAAGTAGCCCTGTCCCAATTCGATGCCCAGGGTTTCGCAGACGGTCGCTTCGGCGGGAGTTTCAATACCCTCTGCCAGGGTGGTGATGCCGAGGTCCTTTACCATTTGGACTAAGGCTCCCAGCATTTGCTGCCGCTTGTCTGAGGCTTTGTCGATGTTGGTAATCAAAGAGATATCAAATTTAAGGAAGTCGGGTGGCACTTCGGCGAGATAGACAATGCGTGCCTCGCCTTGCCCAAAGTCGTCATAGGCCAGTTTGATATCCAAGTCATTCAGTTGATCGCGGAGGGCAGCCATCGATACCAAATCGCAGACGGCCGCCTCGTGGATTTCCAGAATGAGTTCGCGACTCGGGTCCTGCTCCCGTAAATTTGCCAAAGTGGAAATTAACGTGGTGGAGTTCAATTCCGATGGGTGTGTGTTCAAAAACAGCTTCGCACCGGGGGACTTGCCGGAAATCTGCTGCATTCCAACGGTGCGACAAGTTTCACTAAGCAGGTCGCTTAAGTCCAGCCTTTCGGCGGCATCGAACATGGCCGCCGTGTTCGGGAACCCGGAGATGTGACTGCGAGCAAGTACCTCGTAACCGAATAGAGAAGCATCATGCAGATGCACAATCGGTTGGAAGTAGGGAACCAACGCTGTGCCGTTAATCAATTGATCGAATTGTAAGAGATTCGATACGGCTTGGTCGAAAAGCTCCGTCACCGGTGTTTCAATGTCCTCATGACGAAATCGACCAACGCGAAAGTCGGCGTTGGCAAATTGAACCACGTCGCTTTCTCGCAAGAGTCGCTTGTCGGTGACGCGTTCGCCGTTGACAAACGTGCCATTCGTACTACCCACGTCACGCAGCACCAGGCCGTTACGTGTATCGATGAGTTCTGCGTGACGGCCGGAAACACTTGGCCACACTAGCTGCAAACGATTGGTCGAAAGCCGACCAATCGTGAATGGAAAGGGGTGCACGCGGTGCGCGGTCACGCGACCGTCGGGTTCGGTTGCTCCCTGCAGGTACCAGCCATGGGCGTTGGGACGCAGGTGCTCGGTGGTGATCAGGTTGCGGTCGGTCGACTTCATACTCTGCCCGTGTATGCCTAAACTTCTAGCCTGTTCGGGGGGCGTATCTATGTTGAATCCTAGGTCATTTTTTGAGTGGGAGTCGGAAATGCGACATGCCGCACTGGGGGGCACGTGCGGACGGGGGAGACGTGGCCGGGCGAGGCCGGATTCCGGACGTGAATAGTCCGCTGGGGAACAGTTCAACGCGTTGTAGGAACTATGCGGCCAAGCGCTTGGTTGGCAAAGCAGCGCGGTACGCCCTGGCGTGGGCGGTGGCCGCGCGTTGGAGCCCAGGCACCCGGTGCAACGGGGGCTCGTATGGCAACCTTGGGATGACGGGTAGAGGGGCGATCGTGTTTTCTACCGTGTTAACCACAATCTCGAATGAATTGTGGGCAAAAGAGGGCAGCCAGAGACGAACAATCTTGAATTCCTGCCCTGCTGGTGCTGTAAACGCTATCGTGGATGCGTGCTAACGAATCGCTTGACTTGTCCATGCCTTGGGGAGAGAGAGCCCGATGGGAGCACGCCTGTGGTCATGCCCCAACCCGTAGTTTAGTGGGCGAACTTAAACCTCCATTCTTGTGACGGAATGGCCGAAGCGTGGCTGAATCCCTCCGTCCGGAGAAAATCAACGAATTTACATGAAGTCGCCACTTGACCGTCGCGTTGCTTGCAGTGCTTTCGTATGATGCTGAAATATCGAGTTCACGTTTCTTTGACGAATTTGCCGATAATGAAAGGATCTTTGGCGAAGACAGAAATTGCCGACGCCATCGATTCTTAATGCAACGAGTTGAAAACTGGATCTGGCAATGCACGGCTCCATTTGCACGATCGCCAAAAAGTTTGTTGAGCATCACCATGGCTCGGATGTCTGGAACGTGCTCTTGGAACGCGCCGCGTGTCCAGGCGTCGTCTTTTCGCCGATTGGGGACTACCCTGACGAACAAGTTGTCGGGATTCTGACCGCAGCGTGTGAATTGTTGGAATGCGAACTGCGCGACCTGTTGATTCAGCTTGGTAATTTTGCTGGACCGGAACTGGTCACACTTGCCAACAACATGCTTCATCCGTCGTGGCGGACATTTGAATTGGTGTCCAATCTGGAAACGCTGATTCACCGCACGATCAAGATCAACAATCCCACCGCGCAGCCAGCAAATATCCAAGCGCACCTGTTGACGGATAACGAGATTCAAGTGGTGTACACGTCGCGTCGTGGATTATGCGCGCTGGCACAGGGGATCTTAGAGGGCGTGATTGACCACTACGGCGAAGAAATCGAAGTGGAAGAAGTCACCTGCACACAAAACGGCGCCCCGTTTTGTACCTTTTCGTTAACACGTCAGCAGGTGATCGAGCCGGTGGAAGTTCGTGACATCGGGCAAGCTGAGGACACGGGAAGTGCGCCAGAGTCCACGCCAACGGTGATTTTTGACGTCGCTCGGCCGGACGGTCAGTCGGCAGGTGCTTTAGCTTCGGGCAGTAAAAATATCACTGCTTCTTCTGACACCGATTGGTACCTTCCGCAGTCCAATGTCGATATTTCGGGGGCAGAGGGTGGAGAGTACCTGTCCACGAAGATTCCTTTCCCCAAGCGGATTGGCCGTTACATGGTCGAGAAAGTTCTGGGGGTTGGAGGGATGGGAGTGGTGTTCCGAGCGGTGGACGAATCGCTCGATCGACTTGTGGCCATCAAGACGTTGAGGCTGTTGGATATCGATAAAGAGTCGTCCGAGATCTTCGTGAGGGAGGCACGCACCATGGCGCGTTTGAACCACGAAAATGTCGTTCGCATTTATGACGTGGGAGAATTTCAAAACCGTCCCTACTTTGTGATGGAATATATCGAGGGCCAGACACTGCAAGAGCGACTGGCGAAAGGAACCTTAGGACTGAAATTGGGGTGTCAGTTGTTCCTGAAAATTCTCGATGGCCTGAACGCCGTGCACAAAGCTGGCATGGTACATCGCGATATCAAACCAGCGAATATCATCCTCAGTCGCGACGCACGTAAATGCCAATTACTCGATTTCGGTCTAGCGGATAGCATGATCGGTGGCAGTAAAGCGACGTTTGGTGCGACCAGTGGAACTCGGGGGTACATTGCCCCGGAACGTATCAAAGGTTATCCCGCGGACTTTCGTAGTGACATCTTCAGCTTGGGCTGCGTGGCCTATGAAATTTTTTGCGGAGAAACGGCCTTCGGCACGCACTGTGCCAAGTCGGTGCTCAATGCCATGAAAGGGTTCCAGCCCAACTCGCTAACGTGGAATGACATCCCGAGCAGTCTTCGCGATATGATCACGGGGATGTTAAAGGTCAATCGGGAGAAACGGCTGACTGACATCGAACAGGTCAGAGCTTTGATTGTGAAGATTTTGGAAGCACAGCAGACCCGCACTGACGGCGCCTCATAGCACCAGCGCCTGTTGGCACCACGTTCTGACAGGCCGAGCGACGACCTGTCTAAGCCATGTCGCAAGACTTGCCAGAGAATCTCTGCTGCAAGCCATCTCTTCTCGCACCGCGAATGAGCCCTCTGCTGACGGTCTGCTGCCATGCCCGACCGGCAAAGGCTTAACGCCTTATCTGGGAAATCTTAAACCTCTGCCGGAATTCCCAAACGAGTACGGGACGGTGACGTGTTCCCATTGGATTGGGGCGATCGTCATGGCGTGAATCCGAGGAACTTTGGCGCCGAATCTGTGTAGATGCACGTTATGGTATGATGAGAGGTAGTGCGATCGTCTCGAATCGATGTCTGAGCTCAGGAGGCAGATGCATCCTTGCGGGAGCTCCGGTCGTGCATCACGCGAGTGTGAAGATTTACGATGGGAAAAAGGTTGCTGCGATTGTCTAACATCGTTTCTGTGGCGTTCGTCACGCTGGTCGGTTGTTCCTCGTTGGTGGTCGCTGATGATACGCTCGGTGGTCAAAGGATGCCCGCGGCGATTCCGTCCGTGCTTCAGCAACGATGTGGAGACTGTCACGGAGCCGACGTTGCTGAGGGGAACGTGCGGTTAGATGATCTGACCGAGCGCACATTGGACGAGCGTCTGGAACTGTGGAATCAAGTTCAAGAGCAGATCTTCTTTGGGCAGATGCCGCCCGACGATGCCGAGCCGCTCGACAAGGCGGAGCGACGGGTCGTGCTGGAGTGGTTGGCGACGACGCTGGCGAAGTATGACGCGTCGAAACTGGAAGACAAATTGCAGACACCGGAATACGGCAACTACGTTGATCACGATCAGCTGTTTTCCGGTGAGCATGCGGATACACCGGGGTTTACTTATGATCGTCGTTGGTTGATGAGCGAATTCATTTTTGACGCACGGTTCAACCGGATTCTGAATCATACGCCGTTTTTGACGATCGATGGTCAACGTCGCTTGGTGATCGGCAGCAACAATCGACGTGTTAATTTGACGAACCCGTTCTTGTTGCCGACGCGCACGGGAGTTCGCTATTACGCCAATGAGACTCTGGATGGTGGGCATCTACTGACGATGATGACGAACGCCAAAGAGGCGGCTTCGTCCATGGTGCATTTGTCTCAGCGTGACCAACGTTACCTGCCCGCCGTATTCGCGATCATGCAGCAAGAGTGGGAGGATCAGCGAACGTTGGAATCGCGTGAGAAATTCCTCACCGCCTTCATCGAACGCGTGTTGCTGGAAATGTACCAAGGTCAGCATGCGCGTTTGTTGCCTGAGTTTGTTCCGGTGCGCACCGAAACCGCCCCGGCGACCGATGATGGAAAACCAGTGAAGAAGGCCCCCTTTCATGCTGCCAATCCGGGAGCTCAAGAGCTGGTGCTGATCTTTCGCACCATGCGGAAGCATGAGCGTGAGGGGCAAGCCGACGAGCAACTCATTGCGCTTTGTGAGCGAGAGTGGTTTTACTTCGGGCATAGCGACCGCCAGATTCAGGCCCGTGTGACTTTCCTCAAAAACTATATGGTGGAATGGCGGGATGTCATCCAGAGGCATCGGTACGCGCAACGGTATAAGCCATTGGTGTATCGCGCACCGGCGGCGGAGGAAATGAAGTTGATTCAGGAGACGATCCGCTTGCAGCGCAAGCCGGGAGATCGTTTCCAAGCGATCATCGAAAAGTGCCTGGAACAATGGCGTCATGACTTGCTGCAACAACGCTTGGAGGCTGGAACTCCGGCGGCGGAACTGCTGGCAGCTCTGGTGGAGCAACTGTTTGTCAAGATTCTGGAACGGCCGCCCCACCAGGATGAGTCCGACCAATTCGTTGCGTTGACGCAGCACTACGTTGCCAGCATGGGGAATCAGAAAGCGATAGAAAAGCTGATGCAGACGCTCATGCTGCGATCGGATTTCCTGTATCGCTACGAATTCGGTCAGGGAGAGGCGGATGAGCATGGGAGACGCATGCTGTCGCCGCGCGACGCCAGTTACGCTTTGGCGTATGCCTTGACGGACAGCAGTCCGGATGCCGAATTGGTGCAAGCGGCTGCAGAAGGTCGACTGCAAACACGGGCTGATTATCAAAGGGAAGTCGAGCGTTTATTGAAAAACCGTGAGCAGTACTATGTCATTGATGAGGCGGTGCAGCGAATTCAACACACCGCCAGTATCACCAATACGCCAATTCGTAAGCTGCGTTTCTTTCGTGAGTTTTTTGGCTATCCGAAAATGCTGCCCATCTTTAAAGACAACAAGCGGTTTGGTGGGAACTATGACAATGCCAAAGGGCGGCTAGTCGGAGAAGCTGACCGACTCGTGGATTGGATTCTGGAGAGAGATCAAGATGTGATTGAAGAGTTGCTTGCGACCGAGCGGTTCTACGTGTTCCATTCAGGTGACAATCAAGCGATGCAGGCGGCTTCCGATCGCATTCGTACGATCTACGAGTATTTCAAAGATCTGGACTGGGAGAATTTTGAACAGGAAGACCTGCTCGAGCACAAAGAATTTCTCGCTGTCGTCAAGATGCGGGGTGTGGATGTCAAAAATCTGGCAGTGAAAGGTCGCCGCAATTCGATTCGCGAATTCAAGACTGCCATGACCAGTTTTACCCTGCGTTTCGATAAAGGTCAGACCGCTGCTGCTCCGTTTGTCTCCTTCCCTGCACATGGCCCTTATAACGCGTCGACACGAACCGGAATGCAGTTGCGTTCACCTGAAGTGGCGAAGTTCTTCAATATTCAATTGGACGATTGGAATTATCCGGCGGTGCAGCCAGCAAAGGTAGCGAGACGGAAAGGTCTGTTGACGCACCCCGCCTGGCTGATCGCTCACGCGCAGAATACAGCGACAGATCCTGTGAGACGCGGCAAGTGGGTGCGCGAAAAGTTGCTGGCCGGGACGGTCCCCGACGTGCCGATTACGGTGGATGCCGTGATTCCGGAAGATCACCACAAGACCCTGCGTCAGCGACTCGAAGCCAAGACGGGCCAAGAGGCGTGTTGGAAATGTCACCAGCAGATGAATCCCTTGGGATTGGCTTTTGAAATCTATGATGATTTTGGCCGCTATCGCACAGACGAATCTCTGGAACATCCCGACAATCTGCTCTCGAAAGGTCCCGATAAGGCCGCTGTGCATGTCGATTTGCGTGACACTTACAAGACACTGCCGGTGGATGCCCGTGGCCAATTGACCGGGACGGGGGACGCGGCTTTGGACGGAGAATTCCAGGACGCATTGGAGTTGGTGCAGCGGCTCGCCGGGTCCGCGCGTGTGCGGCAATCGATTATCCGCCACGCGTTTCGGTATTTTATCGGTCGCAACGAAATGCTCTCCGATTCCAAGACATTGATCGAGGCAGACCGAGCATACCTGGAGAGCGGCGGTAGTTTTGACGCGGTGATCGTCTCGCTCCTGACCTCCGATTCGTTTATTTACCGCAAGCCTGTACCATGATGGAGTGACAACTGCTGCCGACCGTGTCAGTGAAATGTGTACTGCCGGCGAAGCGCGTGTCGAACAAGGAACCAACGATGACCACCCGAAGAGAATTTCTGCGGACTTCCGCATTCGGTTCAGGCGCCGCTGCTTTGACGCCAGGACTTAATCAGGTGTTTGCGGCGGCCGAGCCCAAGAATGCTCCGCGCCGATTCATCTTCATTCGGAAATCGAACGGTATTCGTCCCGATGAAGTGGCGTTGCCGACGTTCAGCGATAAAGAGCGTGAGCTGGACGCCAAAAAAGAGCCGCTCGAAGTGGATCTGACGCAACACGAGTTGCCTCCTTGGCTGCGGGCGTTGGATGCCCACAAACAGCACATGACCATCCTGCACGGTTTGTCGACGAAGATGAGCGAAAACGGCCACTTTTCGTATTCTTCCGTCATGGGGGCTTTCAAGTCGGGACGGAATTCACTGAGTGGTATCAAACGCGCGACGATCGATTTTGAAATCGCGAAACTGTTTCCTTCACCCTTCGGGCATGTCGAATTGTCCTTGACAGGTAACTACAGCAGTTTTCGGCACGGGATTGTGGCAGGCTATTCGGCCCCCGCTCCACACCAGCGGAACTACTGCTACGCCGATCCACAGACTGCCTACAACGAGTTGTTCAAAACGGTGACGGATACCGGCGCTGTCGATTCGGAAAATCAAATGCTGAAATTCTTGCAGCAGGATGAAGCATTTAAAGCCCACGTCTTGAAGGGCCGTGAAAAACGTAAACTCAGCAATTTTGTCCGTTCGATTGAATCGATACGCGAACGCAATCGCCAAGTGGAAAAGATGGCCACCGATATCGCCAGGCATTTGCCGGAACTGGCGCCGGTGCATGCCGATGGCGGGGCGAATGCAACGACTCCGGAAAAGCAAAAGGCATTTACCGATATCCTGATTGCTGCTCTGGTGACGGGGTTGACGAATGTGGTGACCTACACCATTGATGAGTTGTCGACTCCGATTAAAGGGTTGCCCGGGAACGAGGGAGATCATATTTCGATCCACGAACTTGGGCATCATGGTGGCTACAGCGGCGTGTCGGCCGAGGAAATTCGCGAAACGATTCGCATTGGCCACATCCAACAGGTGGCGGCGATTGTTGAGAGACTGAAGCAGATACCGGAAGGCAGTGGCAGTATGTTTGACAATACCGTGCTGTTGTATTTTCCGGAAAACGGTGAAGGACACCACAGTTGGGGTACCGAAGCGCCGTTTGTGGTGCTGGCGGGCGATCATTGCAAACTGAATCTGGGCGGGCGTTACCTCCGACTTCCCTATCACGGCACCGAAGGCCACAAGACGTTAGGCAACTGGTATACGACGTTGCTGAACGCGTACGGCAATCCGGTCGAGCATTACGGCGATCTCGATCTCGAAATGTCTCGAAAGAAACTCGCGCAAACCGGTTCCATCCCGCAATTGCTGGCGACCACCGGCTGAGCGGTCGGTGCGGGAAGATGGTCTGGCTGCAGATCGCCATCTGCCGGGGTGGTCGCGATTTTCTGATTAGGGTGCCCCTTCAGCTTGCTCAGGCTGTGTCGTTCGCTGAAGCCATTCTGGAACACGCATGTTGCTGTCATGGGTGATATGTCAGAATGGCGCGGGGCGAAGGTAAGTTGCAAGAACTGTCAGAGTGCAAGAGGAACTGGTGAGTCGTTATGGAACTCGAACTACTGATTAGCAACGAGCAGCGGGTGTTGCCAACAGTTCAGGCGTTTGTTCATCAGACGCTGGTACAACTCGAATTGGCAACGCAGCAAGCCGAGCAACTTGAGGATTTCGTTTTACGGGCAGTCGCCGACGCCATTGACCACGCTTACCCTGCAGGCGAAGCAGGATCCATCCAAGTCTCTGTGTCAGAAAAATCTGGCAAATTGGAAACGACGGTTCGGGATTTTGGCCTGCCGCAAGACGTGCAACTGCTGGAAGAAAGGCTGCATGAATCGGGAGTCGATCGATCCGTTTTGTATGGTGTGCACACACCCGAGGTCGCGGATGAGGTGCATTGGGAAGCATTTGGACGGGAAGGCAAAGCATTGCGGATTGTCAAATGGTTGGATGCCAGCCATATCGCAGAGACGCAGGCGAGTGCGGATGCGTCAGACGAGACGCATGAGGTCGAGTTGGCGCCGGAACAAGAGTATGTCATTCGACGCATGGTGCCGGACGAGGCAGTGCAGATCGCGCAGCTGATGTATCGCACGTACGGGGATTCTTACTTCAATGAAGATGTGTATTATCCTGCGCGGATTGCAGCACAAAATGAACGCGGGGATCTGATTTCCGTGGTCGCGGTTGGGGAAAGCGGTTTGGTTTGTGGGCATGAGGCGGTGGAAATGAACCAGCGTGGTCCCGTGGCAGAGTTGGGGCAGGCCGCTACCGACCCGGCGCATCGAGGGCGAGGGTTGATGAGCCGAATGAAAAAATTGCTGGTCGAAGAGGCTGCCCATTTAGATCTGGTGGGGTGGTTTGCCGATGCGGTGACGGTACATACCTTGACGCAGAAATCGAACGCGCACCATGGTGGGCATGTGTGCGGAGTTGAACTCGGCATCTCTCCCAAAAATGAAGTGTTTCGCAATATCGCGGCCGACCAGTCGCAACGCGTGAGTTGTGTGATTTATTTTCACTGGTTGCAGACCCCGCAGACCCGCACGATTTATGTCCCCGCGAGACATCAGGAGATGCTGGCTGCAATTTATGACAATCTGAATTGTCCGGTGCAGATCCAAGACGGAACATCAGCCTCTCAAGAACATGGGACGTTGAATGTGAAGGTTGTGGCAACTGCAAACGCAGCGTTTTTAACAACCGACCAGGTGGGAACGGATACCGTTCATGCCATTCGTCATACCGCACGGGAACTGGTGGAGGTCTCCAGGATGGAAGCGGTATTCGTAGACCTGCCTCTGTCCGACCCCGGCACGCCGGCGAGTTGGGAAGGGCTCGAAGCCGAAGGGTTTGGTTTTGTGGGGGTCGGTCCGCATTTCTCGCCAAGCGGAGACGTTGTGCGGCTTGTCTATCTGGTCGAACCGATGGCCCGCGAACCGATCGAGACCTATGAAGCATTCGCTGGTGAATTAGTCGACTACGTACTGGCTGAGCAACGGCGCGTTCGGACAGGTCGATAGAGGCCGCGGTCTGAGCTGGTGCCTGCCTGCGCTCGGTTGAGTGAGGGCGGGCATGCTAGCGTTTGCGGTGCGCGCATGGGCGGCGGGGGACCTTGGCGAGATTCAGGTACCGCAGAGCCCACAGGTAAGGTCTTCGCGCATGGGCGCGGTGTGGTGAGCGCGGTTGTAACGACGGTTGGGGTTATGGTGATTCACAGGGTTGTGCCTACGGAATGATTTAACCGGAACATTGGGGCGCAGAGGCGACGAAGACATAGTTACCGCCCTCACTATGCGCAGATTCTGACTAAAAGTTGCATTCGGTATATGCACTGTTTACACCGAGCTTCCGTGCGATCCCTGCTGATTTGCGTCGTCTTGATGCTGATGAGTGGGTGCTACGCGCCACTTCGTACGACGTCGATTCCAGCGCGTTCTTTGCCGGATTCGTTTCGCACTCCGTGGCGTACCGGAGGCGCACCGTTGAACCTCTCNCGCCTGACGGTTCGGCCGCCTGCCGACTATTTTCTGGGGCCTGAGGATATTCTTGAGGTGACGATACCCGGGCTCTACGAACGGGCGGAGGTGGTACCCTTGCGGGTGCAGATTATGGGGGATGGTCACGTCCATTTGCCGCTGGTCGGATCAGTGGGCGTGGGCAATATGAACTTGTCGGAGGCGCAGTCAGCGATTACCTCAGCGTATGCGAATGGCTTCATCGTCGAGCCGCGAATCAATGTGACCTTGGCTTCGAAAAGCACCACGAGCGTCCTTGTCCTAGGGCAGGTAAATTCACCGGGAACCTATCTTTTGCCCAAGTATGAAAACGATGTTGGGCATGCGTTAGGAGCGGCCGGTGGATTAGGACAGGATGCCGCGGATTACATCGAAGTGCATCGGCGCGTGCCGGAGGTGCTTCCCCGGTCAGCTGGACCGTCGCCACCGGTTCGACAGATGTCCTGGTACGACGAGCTTCCCGCCGGCCCCGCGCTGGCAGGCAATCTGGCCCGTCCCAGGCGTTTACCACCGACGAACGTGTTGCCTCAAGGTGCCGTCACGCATGCCGCACCAGCGCAGCCAGGCCCGGCGGTTGCCCCGCTGCCAGTCTTGCCACAGCAGTTGCCACAGCAGTTGCCTCCGCAGGCACCGCAGATTTTCCGGATTCCGTTGCGTGGAGCGGATCCTTCATTGGCGATACCTGGCAACATCGTCTTGGGGCCGGGAGACGTGGTTGTCGTACCGGATCGCAAGCATGAAGTGTTCTATGTTGTCGGGCGTTTGAGCACCACGAACACGGTACGGTTTACCGTCGGGGATCGTGAGCGCGAGCTGGGCGTTGGGTTTGTGTTGCCACGCGACCGCGAGATTGATGTGGTGACGGCCGTCGCGTTGGCGGGCTACATCGATCCGATTGATTCTCCGACAACGGTCAGTGTCCAGCGAACCGGTCCCGATGGCCAACCGATGTTGATTGGGGTCGATTTGATCAAGGCTCGATATGATCGGATGGAAACGGTNCTCGTCCAGCCGGGAGATATCATCTACTTGAATCCCGACTCGAAATGGTGGTGGCGACGTTTCTTTGATCGCATTCTGGTGGATACATTTCGAGCGCCCTACAGCAAGCTGTTTCGCTAACACAGCCAGCAGGTCTGGGGTCGTTACCTAGTGTTGATGAAGTGCTTTGGGGCCCATGTAGACCGGGCGAAAGTACAGCAGTTTGGCCAGGATGAGCGGATGCCGTGTCGTGAGGCTGGGGTCGGAACTGACGCCCCTTTGTCGGGTTACTTTTTGCAACTGGCCTTGGTAGCGGTACGTCACTTCGACATCCCCAGGGTATTCGCTCAAGATCCGGCGTAGTTCGAAACGCACGATGTATTGGCGGCGTTCGATGAAGGGTTGCAATTGCGGATGATCGGTGGCGATGATTTCGATCAATTCATCCTGGTGTGGAGTCAGGCGAAGTGCGGGCATGAACAGGTGGTTATTGCGACCGCCTTCGGTTCGCAGATTGCTGTACATGGTAAAGCACGTTTCGGTTTTCAAACCTAAGTATTGCGACGCACCGTTGAGAAACAGGAGTGGGACCACACACCACACCCAATTGAATGTGACTTGCCGCGGTGGGTCGGCGACTTTTTGACGCATCGCCATCAGGTAGGCGCAGGCCACGCCAAACGACCAGCAGCCCCAGATCAGCCACGGGATGCGGTAAATGCGAGCCCAGCCGAGGCCGTCGCGAAAATGGCCCGTGTAGTCGGCGGCCACGAGCAANAGGACGCTGCCAACAACTCCCAGGCGTGCCAACTTGGTTGCGCGTTGCAGACGTAGGAGGCCCCAACGCTGTTTCCACGTTTCGTAATACTGGCTGATGACGACCGACAGCGGTTCGATGCAGTAGAGTGAGTACAGAGCGAAGGCTAATGCGGAAAATGTACGGTGGCCGATCAATCCCAGCATGAAGTGAAATGGGAGTCCGATCGCGAGCGCCGCGTAACGCGTGCGACGAAACGTTAACAGGATCGGTATGGCCGCCTCGATAATTAACGTCAGCACGATCGCCAGGGACTTGGCTCCCAGCGACGTCGGCAGGACGGGAATGCGTCTCAGCAGATCGACGTACATGGCCGATACCGCACTGACTTCGGGGTCCAGGAAGTCCCAGTTGAGTTTCGACAGGATGGCAAAGTAGTACATGACCACCAGCATGAAACGAATCACTGGGGCAAAGGCGTCGAACACCTGGTCGCGGAATTCCCGTGAACCGTAACGTGTTTCGCGGCGAGCCAGTTGCAGCACAATGGCCAGTAAAATGGTGCCATTGATTCCAGATTCGAGCAGGATATGGTTTACCACAAAAGGCCACTTGACCACGTTGTAGACGATACTTGTGGCGAGCATGGCGATGAATAAACCGAGGACTTTTGGCCAAAGTAGTGTCGCCAAAGCAACCGATGTCAGCGCCCAGCCCAGAGGGTTGTCTTCGTGGAGCCAGCTCGAATAAAACTCTTGGTGTACCAGCGCCTGACACGCCCAGAGGAAGGTGAAGACGGTTAAACGGGGCACGCAGTCCGTACCTTCCCAACGCTGCTCGCTCGAAATCGTTTGGCGATTCATGGGGCGTGGTTTCCGTTAGGAATAGCGAGCCGGCGGTAAGGACACTCGGTGGAACGGCGTTCCGGAAAACGATGTCGGTGATTTAACGCAACGTTTTGAGGAACGCAAGCAATTGATTGATTTCTGTCGAGGTCAATGATTTGTTGAGATCGTTGGGCATGGTCGATTGTTGTTGAGGGTAAATCGAAGGTATGCCCGTCTCCGACACTTCGATCTGATCACGCTTGAGCTTCCTCAGTTGCAAGCCGGTTGGAGTATGGACCAATAGTTCGACGTATTCCTCGTTGTCGGTGACAAGTCTGCCCGTGAGGATTTGTCCGGATTCGAGAACGATTTGGGAATGCCGATAACCGGGGGTTAGTCGGCGATTCGGTTGGCAAATGGATTCCCGTAGGAACTCTTGGCTATGGTTTCCTGCGGTCAGCAGGCTGGGCGCTTTCAACGTGGAGCCGGGTAACGCTTGGAGTGAGTGGCATTGATGGCACCCGCCTTTGCCGTAGTAGAGTTGCTTGCCGGCATCCACTTGTTCGAAATCAATGGAGCTATTTGTTTCGTGTGGCTTGCTGGTCACACGGTGGGCAAGTTGCGTTAATTCGTTGTAGTTGGGGGTCGCGCCGCAAGTCATCAGGTAGCCGACCAAGCTGACGACTTGAGTGGGGTCCAGGTCGGAGGCAATGTCTGCCGGCATGGCGGCCTGGGCTCCCGGTGCCCGGTAGGCATCCGGAGTGAGGATGGATGTAAGGATGTATTCTTGCGGAGATTGGTTGGGGGTTCTTTGAGCAGCAAGGACGCCAATGTTGCTGAGGTCGGGGCCATAGGATGATTGGCGTTGGCTGTCGACGTTATGACACGTTGCGCAGTGTTGAGCAAACAACTCACGTCCTTCATCCAGATCGATTCTGGTTAAAGGGAAGTAGGCTGTTGACGCGCCGAGCCAGCAGCCTGCGGTCAAGAGACTGCCGCCAATACTTCCTAGCAGTAGGCGCAGGATGATGTTCACGAGTCACCTCCTCGATAATGCAGTCGATAGATCTTCTTGTCTTCGAAACACGAGATGTAGAACACACCGTTGTCGTCAATTGCAATGTCGAGTGCATTGGGGATGCGGGCAAACACGTCCGTGGTGGCCTGATAGGTGTCACCTTGCTTCTGCAGACGCACGCGGATGATTTCACCATTGCCATAGCTGACGACATAGAGGCAGTTGCGGTAGGCCTCGGGCAGCTTCGTGCTCTCGGTATAGGCCAGGCCTTCGAACGTGCCGCTTTGCATGACGGCCAGAGGCGAGATCGTGCCATCGGGATGGGATTTCGAACCATCCGCATAGGGATGGCCATAATGTCCATCTTCACGGATGTGGTTCAGTTCATCGCCATTATGCCGACGACTGGCATCGTTGTCCGTGGCAAACAATTCGCCCTGCGGGCCGACCACAATATCAAACGGGTTGCGCAGTCCCCGAGCAAAGACTTCGGGCTTGTCGGTGCCAGAACGCAAACGCACAATTGTACCTTCGAGCGGCGAGGTGGCAGGCGCTCGGTCCGAGTGGGCGCCGACGGTGACAAACAAATCACCATTCGGCGCAAAAGTGATTCCATTGTTCTGGTGCAGTGGGTCCGGGCCTTGGGCGCCGGGAAGATCCGCCAGGATGTCTGAAAAGTAATCCATCATGCCGTCTCCATCGAGGTCGCGTAGCTGCGTGACGGCGCCGGTCGGGACGCCGTGGAGTGCTCCCGATTCCGCTGTGACATATTGGCCGCAACGTGAGACGTAGAGTTGGCCATCGTGAAAAGCGATGCCGTGCGGTCGGCCAAGATTGCGTGCAATGATCATTTCTGCAGGGAGATTCGTAGCATCCCGTGAGATCTTGGCGACGACACCGTCTTGAAACGCAGCTCCCCAATATCCCGATGCAAACAGGTCTCCCTGAGGGCCCACGGCGATTTGGACGGGAAAAAAACCACAGTCGTGATACTGGTCGAGTTGGAATCCTGAGGGAGTGGCAAAGCCGGCGGGATTGGCAACAATGCTTCCTAAACCTCGACGCTGGACGTAAGGTTTGATTTGATCTTGTGCAGCCAAGAGCGCCAGGAAAAAGAAGGTTGCCAGGACACAGGAGAGGCCCGCGAATTGGAGCAATCGCAGTATCAGAGGGTGCTCGCGATGGTTGATCATCCACCGCCATATGACAGGCAGTGCGCCAATCGAAGCACCGAATGCCGCCGCGCAGAGATGGTGCAAGTCACCGCTGGCGAAAACACGCATGATGTAGAAGAAGGAATTCCGTCCCAGGCTGACCCAGGCGTCGAGCGCAAGTACGCCACAGAGCATCGACAGACTCACCAGTGCGTACAACCAGTCTCCGGCTTTGGATTGACGCGGCCTGTAGAGAACGGTGGAGGTTGCTCCAAGCGACCATACCAGTGCTGCCAGCGTGGCGGCGGTGAGTAGATGATCAGGAAGCATTCGCAGGGCCTCCTGAAGCATCGTGGTGGGGTGCATGCGGTGAGTGGTGCTTTCGTTCGCGGTGCGCAACGCAGATGGCGGCGTTTGCAAGAGCCATCATGAGCCAAAAGAAGCGCACAAACGAAAAGTGCCCAAACATCCCGGTCGCCATGTACGCCGTCAATGCCAGCGCGAATCCGCTCAGCAGATAGGCCAATGACGGAGAGAATTGCTGTACGGTACGCCGCAGTTGTAGCAAGTGCCCGATGGTCATCCCCACCATGAGCACAAGGCAAATAAGGCCGGGGATACCGTGTTCTGCCGCGACGCTCAGGTACAGATTGTGAGCCTGCCGTTTGGTCTCCAAGACACGAAGCCCTCCGGGTTGAGCATACTGACGGGCCAGGTAGGGAAAGACTCCAGGACCCACTCCTACGACAGGGTAGTCCGCCGCCACACGTCCGGCCGCCAGCATTTCAGTAAAGCGACCGCGGATGGAACCATCGGTGGATTGTGCGAACGCTTGCTTTCCATCCACCACCCGAGTCAGGGTTGCCAGGGAGGCGAGGCGTTCACGATAGGCGGGTAATGACAATAGCAGGATTCCAGCCACGATGGCGACGACACCTAAATGTCGCCAGCGAAGAAGCCCCAGGCTGGCTGCGATCATGCAGACCAGGGCGAGGCCAATCGCGCTGCCGCGACTGAACACCAGAGCCCAGCCCAGGAAAGTCAAGAAAGTCAGCAAGCCCATGAATAATTTGAGCCGCGGCGCACGCATGCCGAGGATGCTGCAGAAGCAGATCGGTAGCAGCATCAGCATGTTTTGTGCAAATCGGTTTTTCACGCCCACAGTACCTGCCGCGCGCCGAAATCCCGAATCGGGAGCATAGGCCGGTTCGCCGTGCCGGGGAGCTTCAAGTTGGGCCAGTCCACCATAGTGACTGTCGTAAGACTTCGTGACGTATTGGTGAGTGCAAACGGCACCCATCAGCGCACCGCCGAGTGCCAATGCCCAAACGGCGTTTTGCAAGCCCGCGCGATCGTTGATTGCATTCACGACAAGCACCACAACCACCATGCCCTCGATCAGCGAGCGATAAAGGACTTTCATCGCGACATCGGGGTAAGGTGAGAACATGGTGCTCAGCGTCTGAATCACGAAAAAAATGATGATGGGGATCACTGTAGCTGGGAGTCTGATGGTCTCTTTGCGGATGCAGACGTTGTATGCGATTGGCAATAACAGCAAGAGAGGTACTGCGGCGGCGACCGTGAATGGAATGCCATGGAATTTCATGGCGACAACCGGCAAGTTGGCATACAGCAAGAAGACGGTGAGTGAGGTTGCGATTTGGGGGCGACGGACGATGCCATACATCACCAGAGGGGCCGCAATGGCAGCCAGAACGAACACCCATCGCTGGCTGGATAGCCCCTTGATGCCGACTGCCGTGAAGACGGCGAGTGCGCCCAGGCCAACCAGAATCACCGCTGCGTGCATGGCGAACCGGGAAAGTGCTGTCGAGGCAGGCGCTGCGGTATGTGATTCGGCTTGTGTCATGCCGGCGCCTCCAAAGTGGCTTGGATTTGGGAGGCGAGTATGTTGGCATTGCCGACGAGATCAAATTCCCGTTCGACTTGGTGACGACCAGCATGTCCCAACTGATTCCGCAGCGTGGTGTCATCCATCAGACGCTCGATCGCGTGAGCGAGTCCGCTGACATCACCCGGGGCCACGAGCAAGCCACTGAGACCATCGTCAATTAACTCGGGAATCCCGGACAGACGGCTGGCAATGGTCGGTACACCGGTGGCCATCGCTTCCATTAATGCGACGGGGATTCCCTCGCGTCTGCCGTCGCTTGTCGGCACGCTTGGGGTGACCGCGGCGTCTGCCGTCTGAAGTCGTTGTCGCAATGCGGCTTGTCGCAATTGTCCATGGAAGTGAATGCAGTTGCGAAATGATCTGTCGTGGGGCGCGTCCGCATCGTAGCTGGCGACAAGTTGGGTGAGCATGCTGCGGTCGGGACCGTCACCAATGAAGTGGCATTCGATTTGTCGATCTCGTTGGTGCAAACGCCAGCAAGCATCGATCAAGTATCTCTGCCCTTTGACTTCGTGGAGTGTCCCGGTGCAGAGAATCTGGAACGGACCGCCGTCCTGCTCATAGGAGGTCGGGGTCTGCCGAACGGAAAACGCTTCGGTGTCGACGCCGCAATGAATGACATGAATCGATTGAGGATTGCACTCCGGTACTTCGGCACAGATCAGTTGCTTGTTGTAGTCAGAAATCGTCACGGTGAAGGTCGCATCGGCGACCTTTTCGGCAAGCATGTGCCGGTCGCAGTGAAGATCTGATCCATGAGCGGTGAAGCTGTAGGGAATCCCACTCAGCCGATGGATGGCATAGGCCATGGCCGCAGGGTGGCTGGCGAAATGTGCATGAAGATGGTTCACTCCAGCCTGGACCATGCGATGCGAGAAATAGACGGCCTTGGGGTAGAAAACGCAAGCTCCGACGAAATAACGAAAGCTACCCCAGTTCGCGCGCATTAACGTGAATAGCGTGTGCAGATACCGCCAAGGGTGTCGTAGCAACATGCGGAGATTCGCGGTAAGCAGTGCGAGGGACAGGAAACGTGCGAAGTGTACCGTGTCCATCAGTCGCTCGGCTTCCGCGTGCATGACCCCGGTTTTCTGACGCTGAAGCGCATAGACATCGACCGCGAATCCCAGACGCTCCATGGTGGTCACTTCGTACAAGACGAATGTCTCAGTCAGTTTGGGAAAACGCGAAACGAGATAGGCAAGTTTCACGGCTGGGACGTTCACTGCAGGTGAGCGGCCATCGGTTGTCGTGTGTGTTACCGTGGTCATGACATTACCCAATCATCCAGCGAAGTACGGGGACACGCATCAATTCGGGTAATGTTTGTGAAACGTTCAGTTGGTGACGATTCACAAAGAACACCAGCAGGAACACGGCGGCAGTGCAAAGCAGCGCGACATACAGTGGCGGTGAGAATCCGCGTTGAAGTTGCAGCAAAGCGAAGGTTCCGAGTGCCACAGACAGATAGCAAGTCATCGATGCGGCGCGGAAGGGATGGATTTTGACCAACCGGATTAAGCCGATCTGGTTGATGACATTCTGGACCAGGAGCACAGCACAGGTTGCCAACGCAGCCCCGAATGCGCCGTGACGGGGGATCAAGTAGAGTTGTAGCCCCACCGCACAGGCAATGGTGATGAGATCGCTGATCACAACAAAGCGGGCATGCCCGCCGCCACGCAGGGTTTGGGCATTAAATCCCATGAGTGCATTGATGAAACTGCCCATGGCCAAAGCGGCCAGGATCGGTGACGAACTGGCGTATTGTTTGCCGAACAAAAACACCGTGGCCGATTCAGGAAAGGCAAAGCAGACCGCAAAAATGGGGAACGACAACAGGGTGACCCAGGAGGCGGTTTGGATGTAGAGCTGTTCCACGTCCTGCTGGCGTTGGCTGGCAAACATCCGCGCGGCCGCGGGAACAAAGAGCAGCCCGAACGTGGCCATCACCGCATGGTTGAGATTGGCGAGCGGCAAGACGGCACGGAACTCCGCGACACTGACTTCGCTCAGGAATCGCTCCAACAGAAAAATCGGCAGGATGGTTCGCAGCTGAAACGAGAGGACGAAACTGACTTGAGGCAAACTGTAACTGCAGACTTCCCGCAGGGGGACTTCCCAATCCCGTGTCAGCAGACGGTTCAAGATGCCGTGACACTTCAGGACACGGAACAGGATGGCACTGCAGATCGCCAAGCCCAGGATTGAGCCGGCGACATAGGCGGTGGCCAGCATGGAGGGACTGCCGTTGACCAGAAGGACACCGAGGACGGCCAGCAGTTTGAGGCCCGGGCCAAGCAGATACGATCGAATGAAGATGGTTCGCGGATGTGCGAATGCCGCCAGTAAGGAGACCAGGAAACAATCCACCGCTTCCAATGGTGTGAGCAACAGGAGATACAGGACCAGGTGCTGGGCTTGCGTGCTGCTGGCAATGGCATCGGGCCAGAAAGCGTAGACTCCGAACAGGGTGCCCGTGATGACGGAGGCGAACAGGACGATGCAGCTAAAGAGCACCAGCATGGCTCCGGCTTGTTTGCGATAGGAACCGCTCGCTTCGTACAGCGAGGCAAAGTGGCGTGCGGTGGTGTCCAGGCCCATGACCGAGATTGCCGTCCAGAAGGTGACAATCGAAAGGGCAAATCCGAACGCCCCAAAATCGGCTTTTGAGAGCGCGCGTACCAAGAGAAGTTGTGCGCTGAAGTTGATCGCCAGAGAAATGAGACGGCCGCCTAACAGAATCGTAGACCCACGCAGGTGGCGGCGAGCTTCGTCCGTTGGTGCTGCGTGCGTCGTGGATGGTTCCGCCATCTCGAGGTCTCTGCAGGATTGGTTGGTATTGCGAGAGCCGATCGCTGGTCAGCTCGGGAGCGAGGATTCAGCACATGTCTGGGGTCGTGTTGTGACGTCTGGTAGTTGAGGTTCAGGTATGCACCGCCGCCGAGGCTGGTGGGGAAACCGCTGGCACCTGAGTCAATTGATGACGCATCGCGGCCAGCACGATGCCGGTCCCCAAGCCGATCAGGCCACAGAGCCCGAGAAGTGGAGTCGGTTGAGGCCAACCTAAGGCATCGACCAATTCTGGCCCGTCCAGGACGCTGACGGTGACCGAGGCGCGACCTTCGGTGACCGCTCGGTCGGCCAGTTCGAGTGTGTTGAGCTGGCCGAGGATCGTGTCGTGTGTCGTTTGGACGGATTGAATCTCGTCCAGAATTTGTGACTCCTTGACCAGGAACGCATCGACCCGTTTCGCCTCGTTGAATTCTTCGTGATAAAGCTCTTCGAGACTGACCTCTTTGCGCTCCAGTGAAGCCAGTTCTTGCTCCCATAATTGCGGAGCGGCGTGAACCATCTCGATCAAACGTGATTCGAGTGATTCGATCATCCGCTGGACTCCCTTGACCTCAGGATGCTTTGGACCAAACCGGGTGCTCAATTCGACACCCCGTGACCGTGCGGCCAGCAAGGCGCTTTGGATGGGGGTGGGATCATCAACCCGGAGCGTGCCGTCACGGGCGAGTCGTGACAAGGCATCGATCGAGGGGCGGAAGTCTTCGAATGCGACGGTGGTATCGCGAGTCGGTCTGTCGGTGGCGGAATCGGGCTTGGATTTGGCCGTCAGTAGCTTGTTGCCTTTGCGCGTGAAGGTTTCCAAGTCATTGCGTAATTCGATCTGCTGACGTCTGTTGGTCGCCAACGACTCGCCCAGGGTGGTGAGCAGCGCGCGTTGGACCCCGGCGGCGTCACGATCTTGCCCCATCAGTGGGCTCGTGGTGCGGAGGTTCTCGTAGTCAGAGCGCAATGCACTCATCTGCTTCCTGAGCATTTGCTCGCGCGTGACCAGGATGGCAATGGTTTCTCGGTGGGCTGTCTGTTCAGTTTCTTGCAAGTATTTTTTGTAGCCGTCGACGATGGCGTGGACGGTTTGGATGGCGAGGTCCGGATCCTCGTGGGTATACTCCACGCTGAGCACGTCGGTTCCGACCAGCGGTTCAACTTGGAGTTGTTTGAGAACGGAGACAACCTGACTGCCTCCCGTGGGGGTCTGGGGTGGTAGGCCCAGGTCTGCGACGGCGACGGAGAGCACTTTCGGGCTGCGGATGATTTCCGCTTGCGTCGGCAGGAACCCTTTTTCTGGGAGCGCATCTGCCTGCATGGGTTGCCCGCGATTTTCCACCAGTAAGCGCGCCGCAACTTGATATTCAGGAGTGCTAATCCGCAAGTAAACGGCTCCCAGGCCCAGAGCGGCCAGAATGCAGGCGATGACCAGCAGACGTTGACGCCAAATGGACCGTAGATCGATGAGTGCGGGGGCATGACCACTGGGATCGACGGTCGACATGTTGGGCCTCGTATGCGTGGCAGATGCTGCGTGGGAAAGCGCCTCCAATCCGTGGATGATTGCGGAAAACGACAGCCAGCATTTTGCCGGATGTGCCATATTTCTCAGACTAGTTGCAGAGCACCAATTTGGAAATAGTCTAGGGGTAGAAGATTTCCGCATAATCTAGCAGGAATTCGGTGTTTTGTTGCTCATTGAAGTCGCGTTATGGGCCGTTTTGGCGCTGATTGTCTACGCCTACCTGGGGTTTCCCCTGGTGTTGCTGCTGCGTGGGCTCAAGGCACGCCCAACTCTCAAAAAGGACTGCACCCCGACAGTGAGCCTGATCGTGATTGCTCACAATGAGCAGGCGGCGATCGAGGCAAAATTGGAGAATGCGCTCTCGCTCGACTATCCGCGCGAACAGCTGGAAGTGTTCGTGGGATCGGACGGATCGGAGGACGATACGGATGCTATCGTGGCACGCTATGCTGATCAGGGTGTGTTGTTGCGCGTGTTTCCACGTCAGGGTAAGATCGCGACGTTAAATGCGACGGTCGAAAATGCCACGGGCGACGTGCTGGTCTTTTCCGACGCCAATAGCATCTTCGACTCGGGGGCCCTGCGAGCGTTGACAAGCTGTTTTGCCGATCCGCACGTCGGCGCGGTGGCCGGAAATCAATGTTATTCTGTTGCAGGAGAGCATGCGGCGAGTCTGGGGGAACGCGTGTACTGGTCGTTTGATCGTTTTCTGAAGAAGCTCCAGTCGCGTTGCGGGAATGCCACTTCGTCGACTGGCGCCATTCACGCGATTCGTCGCGAACTGTTTCAGCCCGTGCCGCCGGCAGTCTCCGACGACTTTGTGATTTCGACCCGGGCGATCGAACAGGGATACCGACTCGTCTTTGAACCGGACGCGATTGCACGCGAGCCGGTCACAGCGACCGATCAGGCTGAGTTTCAACGCAAAGTTCGGGTGATCACGCGGGGCTTGCGGGGACTGTGGGTTGTTCGCCGCCTCTTCAATCCATTCCGTTACGGCTTCTACTCGTTCCAACTTGCCTCCCACAAGCTCCTGCGTTGGAGCGTGTTTGTGTTGCTACCGGTGGCGCTTGTCTTGTCGGCCATCCTGGCAGGATCCCAGACGCTGTACAAAGCACTTCTCGTGTTGCAACTCGTATGCTACGGGATGGCGCTCGGTGCGCTCATCATGCGTTCTACGGCGTTTGCACGGCGAGCGATCTTCCGGCCGTGTAAGCTTCCGTACTATTTCTGCCTGGTGAACCTGGCGGCGGCGTGTGGTTGGCTTCAGCTCTTGGGTGGGCGCAAAGTGGATCGTTGGAATTCTCCACGGTCTGAAGTTGCGTCCGATCAGAAATCCTTGGCCACGAGCGATGCCTCGGCTGTGGCCGGAAAGAGCTAAGGCGCGCCATGTGTGGAATCTGCGGCAAATTACGGCTCGATCACGCTCGCCCGATCGAGCCTCACGAGATCACCGCGATGTGCAAGCCATTGCGGGCTCGGGGCCCTGATGATCAAGGGGTGTATGTGGACGGCCCGGTTGGCCTGGGAGCGACGCGGCTGGCGATTATTGACGTCGCCGGCGGGCATATGCCCTTGTCCAACGAGGATGGCAGCATTTGGATTGCGTACAACGGTGAGATCTATAACGCGCCCCAATTGCGACGACAACTCGAACAAGCTGGACACGTGTTTGCGACGGCGACGGATACGGAAGTCATCGTGCACCTGTATGAAGAGTTCGGTGATGATTTTGCCGAGCATCTCAACGGCATGTTTGCCGTGGCGATTTGGGACGGACAGCAGCAGCGTCTGGTGCTCGCCAGAGATCCGATGGGAATCAAGCCGCTGTACTACTATCGGTCGCAAGATCAATTGGTGTTCGGCTCCGAAATGAAAGCCCTGTTGGCAGCTGGGATCGAACGCCAGATCGACCGGACGGCGCTGCACGATTACCTCTCCTTGAATTACGTCCCGGGACCCCGCTCATTATTGGACGGCGTCCATAAACTGCCTCCGGGGCATGTGCTGACGTTGGAGCGGGCGACGAATCAAATGCACATCCGCAAGTATTGGGACATCCCACTGGTCGAGCATCCCGTGATTCCACGTGGGCTTGATGCGGAAGCGGAATTGTTGGAACTGTTGCGGCAAATTGTCCGCGACCAAATGATCAGTGACGTTCCGGTGGGAGCTTTCTTGAGTGGCGGTGTCGACTCGAGCATGGTCGTGGCTCTGATGAGTGAGGTGGCAAAAACGCCCGTCCGGACGTTTTCGATTGGATTCCGTGAACGTTCGTACGATGAGTCGGCGTACGCGCGTATGGTGGCCGAACAATACCAGACGGAGCATCACGAGTTGATACTCGAGCCAGACGCCGTGGCCATCGTGCAAGGCATGGCAGACTACTTCGATGAGCCTTTTGCGGATTCTTCGGCCGTCGCGGTCCACGCGGTCAGTCAGCTTGCCGCACAACAGGTGAAAGTGGTCTTGAGTGGCGATGGCGGCGATGAAGTTTTTGGCGGGTATGCCACCTATCAGGCGGATAAACTCGCGCTACTGTACCGTCGTTTCCCCCGAATCGTGGGCAGCCAATGGATCCCCTGGATCGTCAACCAGTTACCGACATCGGATAAGAAGGTCAGCTTTGACTTCAAGCTGAAGCGATTTGCAAATGGCGCGTCGTTGCCACCGTTAGCCGCACATGTGGCTTGGAAAGAATTCTTTAGCGAGTCGATGAAGGGCCGGTTGTATGCGAACGAGCATGTTCGTGATGCGTCCACACCGAGGCCGACCGTGGAACTCATGCAGGAGTATTTTGATCACTACCGTACGGACGACTTGCTGAACCGTTTGTTGTATGTGGATTCGAAGGTGCAACTGGTCGATGGCATGCTGACCAAGGTAGATCGGATGAGTATGGCCAACTCGCTGGAAGTACGCGTTCCGTTGTTGGATCTCAGGCTGGTCGAATTCATGGCACGGCTGCCGAGTTCGCTGAAAGTGCGCGGGCTGCAGTTGAAGCGATTATTTCGTCGGGCCGCCCGCACGCTGCTACCTGCGGCGATCCTGCGGCGCCGGAAAGCGGGATTTCATGTGCCGATCCCGCGCTGGCTGAAGACCGAGCTCCGCGAGATGGTGGGGGACTACCTGTCCCGATCGATGATCGAGTCGCAGGGATTTCTCGATCCGGATGTGGTCGAGCAGATGCTGAATGACCATGCCCGAGGACGGGCGGATTATAGCCGTAACCTCTGGAATCTGTTGATGTTCAGCTTATGGCACGAAAGGTACTTTACCACCGGCTCGGAGGCGGGCTCTGAACCGCTCGAAGTTTGACACGGGCGGTCCGGTAATTATTCTGGAAGTAGTTTCCAGTACTTGCGTTACGCGCTTTCCCAGCGTTGCCTGCGACCTCTGTCCGGTGCGCCTTGCTCCGATTCGGCTGTTGCGATGACTGCGTAAAACTTCATGAACCCAATTCCACCCACAGTAGGTATTCTCTATCCAGGCGAAATGGGGGCGGCACTTGGAGAGATCTTTAGCGCTCGCGGTCTGCGCGTCGTGACGACACTCGCCGGCCGCGGAGAGCGCACGGCAGCACGCTGCCACGCGCTCGCGTTGGAGACGTTGCCTTCGTTAGCAGCGGTGAAAGCGGTGGCGGATGTGGTGCTCAGCGTGGTGTCGCCGGCGGCGGCCACCACCGTAGCCGAAGCGTACGTGCAGGCCGATGCCAAGGCTCCTGAGAATGTGTTGTACGTGGATCTGAATTCTGTTGCTCCGGAGACCTTGAGCGAGATCCAGCGCACGTTGACCAGACACAAAGTGGATCTGGTCGATGCCACGATCCACGGTTTGGCTTCCCAGTTGGAATCGCGCGGGACGTTGTATCTGAGTGGACCGCGGGCGGACCAAGTCGTCTCGCTGTTTCACGGTGCGCTCCGAGTCCAGCACCTGGGTGACTCGCTCGGCGCAGCGTCGCATCTGAAGATGATGCTTGGGGGGATGTCGAAAGGACTGGTCGCATTATTTCTGGAGTTAGCCATTGCGGCGCGGAAAACAGATGCTTACGAGCATTTTGCTTCCGAGTTGCTGCATTATTACCCGGGCATCATGGGGGCAGTGGAGCGGTTAGTTCCGACGTATCCTATGCACGCTACTCGTCGTGGAGTGGAGTTGCGAGAAATCGGTCGCACCATGCGTGCGCACGAAACCAATCCAATCATGATTGGGGCAGCTGAAAAAGTAATTGTGGAACTTGGCGACATGGATCTGAATGCCAAGTGCACACCAGGGCAGCGTTGGTCTGTCGCAGATGTGATTGAGCAAACCTATGCCAGTCACATGGCGGACGAACATCAAGGTACCTATTCCACCTTGCCTGACCTGGAAGCTGGCGGTCCCCTGCTTTCGTAATTGGTATTCCCGATTCGCAACCCATACAACCTGACGTACTAGCGAGAGGAAACGATGGCTGCACGACCTCGTTCAGCGGATGTTCATCCCGGTCCCGGATTTCGCGTGCGCACCGAATTCCCGCGCTTGGATCAGGCTACGATTGCTCAGTTCAAGGCGTTTCCGACGCCCGATATTTCGGATCTACTCAATCGACTCTACGCCGTCGATTCAGCCATTCAATGTCTCACCAGTAGCCGGCATCATCTGTGTGGTATCGCGTGTACCGTGAAATGTTTTTCTGGCGACAATTTGATGGTGCACAAAGCGTTGGACGTCGCTCAACCTGGTGATGTGGTCGTGGTGGATAGCGGTGGCTCGCCGCGCAATGCCGTGTTGGGCGACATCATCTGTGCCAAAGCGAAGCACCGTGGAATCGCGGGGTACGTGATCGACGGTTTGATCCGAGATTTGCCGGATATTGTCCCGCTGGATGTCCCGGTGTTTGCGCGGGGGACGACAGCGCTCGGACCTCTGCATCGTGGTCCGGGGGAGATCAATTACCCGATCTGCTGCGGGGGTGTGGTGATTAATCCTGGAGACGTGATTGTGGCAGATGCGGCCGGGATTGTGGTCGTTCCACGGGAGTTTGCTCACGAGTTGCTGGCGCGATTGCACGCTCACCAGTTGGGGAATGCAGCGTATCTCGAGGCTGTACGGCGCGGTGAATTCTCGAATGCGTGGGTCGATCAACTGCTGGCCGAACATCATTGTCCGATCGATATCGGCTCCACGGAGAATTCTGCCAGTCAATGATGGCAAACGCGTCATGTTGCATCCCATCCAATATTCCTGGCTCCTTCGAGTTGCGTCGCTGGCGTACTTGGTGCGCGACGTGCTACGCAAACGTCGTCAGCAGGTCGTCCGAGCTGCGGAACAACGGCTGGCATTCTATGACGCGATCTGGAGATCAGCGGCAGCGGAAGTGGGGGCGGATGTCGCAACGCCTTGCGACGGAGTACTGGAACTGACGCTCGACGATGCTCAGGTTAAGGTCCGAGCCAACTACACGTGTTTGGATGATCCCGTGACGCTGTTCGTGGCCGGAAACAAACCGTGGGTGCACCAACGATTGGCAGAAAACGGATTGCCGACTCCTGAGTATCTGGTTTTTGATACGTCGCAGATGCGAGAGGCGGTGGCGTTTTTGGAAAGCAGAGAGACGCCCTGTGTCGTCAAGCCGGCGGCGGGAACCGGGGCTGGGCAAGGTGTCACCGCCGGTATTCGCACCCGCTGGCAACTGGCGGCAGCAGTCGTCAAGGCCATTCGCTACCATCACCAGGTTGTGCTGGAGCAACAGGTTCCCGGCCACAATTATCGCCTGTTGTATCTCGATGGCGTTTTGTTAGATGCCGTCCATCGATGCCCACCCACCGTGATCGGTGACGGTCGGCAAACCATTCGCTCGTTGGTCCGCGAGGAGAATGTTCGTCGTCAAGCGGGATGGCAGGTTGCCCAGGTGCTCTTGCAGATCGATGCTGACATGCGGCAAACACTTGCCAAACAAGGCCTGACATTGCGTTCCGTGCCTGCGGTGGATCAGCCTGTCGTGCTGAAGACGGTCATCAATGAGAATGCAGCTCGCGAAAACCAATCCGCGTCGGATCAGCTTTGTGCTGAGGTGATTGCAGCGGGAGCGGAGGCGNCCAAAGTGCTGCAGGTGCGTTTGGCAGGTGTGGATGTCATCACCTCCAATCCGACGGTCGCTTTGGAGGAAGCAGANGGAGTGATCCTTGAAGTCAATACGACTCCCGGGCTCTATCACCACAAGCAAGGCGCCGATTGTCCCGTCTCGGTGCCGATTCTCGAGACGATGTTGCGTGAGCGACAATGTCATCCTCATGATGCCGGGTGCTATGGGGACTGATATGCAGCTGACACCGACTTCTTTATCGCCGGCGGTACCTGAAACGCCATCCATGCTTGCCACGGCGCGGCAACGCGCGGCGGAGGGCAAATTGCCACCGCTGATTGTGATTGGGGGTGGAGCCAATGCTTTGTCGATCGCTCGCAGCATGGCGCGTCGCGGCGTTCCCGTCTATGCGCTTAACAAACCGGGCGCCGCAGTGGTCCACTCGCGATACGCGGAACGCATCCGGTTGCCTCATGATGAGCACTATATGCAGGTGTGGAGTGATTACCTCCGCGGGGAGAAGTCGGAACACCTGCGCGGTGCCGTGTTGCTGGCGGCCAGTGACGTGGGGCTGGAATTGATTGCCAACCATCGCGACGAGTTGTCGCAGCGCTATTTGCTTGACGATTCCAACCCCAGTGCGCAATTGGTGATGCTCGACAAGCTTGCGACGTACCGTGTGGCCGAAGAATTAGGCACGCAAACACCCAAGTTCTGGAGCATTGCCTCGACCGAAGATCTCCGCTCGTTACAAGATGCACTGGTGTATCCCCTGTTGGTCAAGCCGAAGTCTTCTTACGCCTTCACCGACCGGTTCCGAGGCAAATTCTTTGTCGCGAATTCGTTCGACGAAGTGGTCCAAGGTTGTGACCGGCTGATGGCTGCCGGGGTTGAGTGTTTGCTCGTGGAGAAGATTCCCGGACCGGATGACCTGCTGTGTAGTTACTACACCTATCTGGATGAAGCGGGAACGCCACTCTTTGACTTCACCAAACGGATCATCCGCCGTTATCCACCGAATATGGGGCTGGCCTGTTATCACATCACCGATTGGAATCCTGCGGTGCGAGATGTCGCTCTGCCGCTTTTTCAAGGTGCGGGGTTGCGGGGGCTGGCGAACGCCGAATTCAAACTGGATCAACGGGACGGCAAACTCAAATTGATTGAGTGCAATGCACGATTTACCGAAGCGAACGGGCTGATTGCGGATTGCGGCTTCGATCTGGCCCAGTTGGTCTACAACCGAATTCTGGACATTCCCCAAGAGTCCCTTACCGAATACCGTACAGCCGCGCGATTGTGGTATCCACTGGATGACGTGCGCGCGTTTTTAGCGCTTCGGAAAGCGAAACAGTTGACCTTCTGGCAGTGGTTTACCAGTATCTTGCATTACCAACGATTTCCATTGTTTCGCTGGACGGACCCGTTGCCAAGTTTGGCAGCCCTGTGGCATCGGCTGAGTAGCGTTTGGAGATCGCCAAAGAGACTTTGAAGCATGAACCCTCAACCTGAACCCGTGCAGCAGCGATCGCAAGTCAGCGATCCGGTGTTGCCCGAACGAGAACGCGAAACGTCGCCCCCTGCCTCGTCGCAGGTATTGGCTGCGTCAGAAACGGCTGCGCGCTCTCGCCGTAGCAGGCCCGTTCAGGTCAAAGTGCGACGCAAACATTATGACTTGATCAAGCGCCTGCTGGATCTTGCGATCACCGTTGCTTTGACGCCCCTGGCCGTGCCGGTGATGGGATTGTGCATGCTGGCGATTTGGTTTGAAGATGGACGCCCTGTCCTGTTTCTCCAAGAGCGAGCGGGGAAAGGTGGCAAGCCGTTTTTGATGTATAAGTTTCGGACGATGGTCACCAATGCGGAGGAATTGAAAACGACCTACGCGCATTTGAATCAATTGCAGTGGCCGGATTTCAAGATTGCTAACGACCCTCGCATTACACGCGTCGGGCGAATTCTTCGTAAGACCAGTTTGGATGAATTGCCTCAACTATTGAACGTGCTGCGCGGTGACATGAGTTTGGTCGGACCACGGCCCACTTCCTTTGCCGTCGCGACTTACAAGTTGCTACAGACAGAACGGTTAGAAGTGGTTCCCGGAATCACCGGATTGTGGCAGATCAGTGGTCGGGGCGACATTGATTTCGATGAACGCCTCCGGATGGATGTTCAGTACATCGAGCAACGCAGTATCGGGCTTGATCTATGGATCCTTTGTAAAACAGTCGTTGTGGTACTGCGACGACGAGGAGCATACTGACATGCAAGGTCTGCGAGTGAAGCTGGCCATCATGTTTGGATGGCTCCTGCTGTTCTACAACATCGAGCGGTATCACGAACCGATCAATTTGGCGTCGTTCGTTTACGTCTACGCCGCGTTCTTGACGATTGCCATCGTCGCCATCAAGAGATTGGTGGAGGCGCCCGTCGTCCCGGCGATGACGTTTGTTCTGGGACAGTTTCTGGTCATTAAATGGCTGCGGGGCTACGAGGTATTCGGGGCCAGTTTGCCTTTGACGGTCACCGAAGCTGTGGCCTTAGGGATTACCTATGGGCTTGCCCTGTCGATCGCGCGGTCGCTGCGGCACTTCGAGATCAGCGTCGCCGATGTGTTTTCGATGCATCCACAGGGTCGTTTTCCCGCGTTCGTTGACAGTCAGGCCGAATTCTATCGCGAGGTGCGTCGGGCGCGGGAATTCGAGCGACCGTTGACACTGCTGACAATCAAGTCGGACGGTGTGAATGACACCGTGAAGGTGAATCGCTTGTTGTGGGAGATGCAGCGCCGGGCGGTGACGCGATACCTGGATGCCCGGATCGGGCATGTGTTAGCGGAGCAGATTAAAGATTGCGACATGATCGCTTACAGTGAAGATCACTATGTCCTGCTGTTGCCCGAAGTCGATTGTGCTGACATCGAGCAGGTCGTGGACGCGTTAGCGCAGGCAGTGGATCAAGAGACGAATACCCCCTTAGAAATCGGGATCGCCAACTTTCCCAATGATCAAGTGACGCTGTCGGGGTTGCTGAGTCATGCGGCGGCCAATACGCGCCGCCATGAGCGGTGGCAGACGGGTGAAGATGAGGGGGCCGCTGAGGACTCCGAGGCTCCGAGCGTGCGAAAGTAGAAGCTGTGTTCATCCACCTGACCACCTGGGTAGGTCCGAAATGATGCTGGCGAGAAAAAGTCTGTTGGCCTTGGCACGGACAAGCTCATGNGAGCAGGTGGTAGCATATTTTGCTTCCCGTCGCGTCGAGCGATCCAACTTGCTGCGCGTGTTGACGTACCATCGAGTCAATGACTTGGAAGCCACTCCGCATTTATATCCGGGACTGCTGAGCGCGACGCCGCGGCAATTCACGCAGCAGATGGAACACCTGCAGCGATACTACCGCGTGGTCAGTCTGCAGCAAGTGATCGATGCGGTGCAAGGACGCCAGGAACTGCCGCCCAAAGCCGTGCTCATTACGTTTGATGATGCATACCAAGATTTTCTGCTTCACGCATGGCCCACCTTGCAGCGTTTCGAATTGCCCGCAGTCCTGTTCGTTCCGACGGCCTTTCCCGACGCGCCGGAGCGATGCTTCTGGTGGGACCGACTTCACAATGCGTTTCGCGATGAATCACAACGTGCCGAAATGAAAGCCTTTGGTTCGTTGCGGCAGCTGTTAGATCATGTCAAATCACTACCGCACGAGCAGGTACGGGACTACGTCGAACAGTTGTGTCACGACGATGCGCATGATGTTTGCAGAAACGCCGTGATGAGTTGGGCGGAGCTGCGGGAACTTGCCGAAGCAGGATTGGCGCTCGCGCCTCACACAAGCACACATCCGCTGATGAATCGTGTTTCTTTGGATGCTGCTGTGGAGCAAGCCGTTGCGTCTCGCGAGGATTTGCTCCGAGAAATTGGCAGCTGCCCTGCCGTTTTTGCTTACCCGGGAGGTGCCTATTCCGAGCGTTTACCGCAGCGTCTGCGAGAGTCGGGATTTGAGCTGGCATTTACAACGTGTCGTGGCATCAATGATTTGCAACAAGCCGATCCGATGCAGATGCGCCGTATCAATGTTCAGCACAGTACGCCTCACAGTATCGTGTGTGGGCAGTTGCTTGGGCTGAGTCGCCATTTGAATCGCATGTGGCCTCTGCAGAGTGCCGTTTCATGACAAGCCTGGAGCCGGTCTGGAGAGATCCCATGCGTTTGATCATTCTGATAGCGGGGAGAATGTGCACAGCGGAACAGGGAAGCACGCCGTTGCCTTACCACCGGAACCAGCGTGTTCTGGCAGCAGCATCTTCCGGCAACACCTCATGCAAGTGATCTTCCGACAGGATCGCGTCCAGCCACACCAGGTCTTGCGGTGGCGATGACTCTTGAGTCGTCGCGGACGGAGGTGTGCCCTCAAGATGCCCCGGTGGACGGCGAGATGGTTGCGTCAAGGCGGGTTGCCCGCGCCACGCCTGGGCATGTTGCAAGTTGGATGGAAACGCGGGTGTGGCAAGTTCCTCGATCGCCGCTGATACGGCTGACGGAGGGGCGTTGGTGACGCCCCAAGNCCGAGGAGCGATGTCGAGTGACGGTGTTGGCGCTGGTTGCGACAGTGATGGGAGTTGACCAGGGTTTGTGTTTCCAAGAGCGGCAGCCGATTGCGTTTCGCCCTCTGAATTGCCGCCGAATTGATTCTGTAATTGATGGATTCGATTGATGATGGCCAGCGCATCGGCGAGCGTTGATTTCCCATCTTGATTGACGTCGGGCCGCAATCCCTGGGACGCCGTGGGGTCGAGTATCCCATCGAGATTCAAGTCCGCAGGTGCGGGCGGTAGGCCGGGATTGCTGTATTGCGGAAAGCGGTGGAGCAGATTGACGATCAGCAGAGCGTCTTGCAAGGCGACTTCTTGATTGTCGTCGACGTCCCAGACTTGGGGTTGGCCGTCGACCAATCGCGTGTTGGTCCAGGGCGTCTCGCTGACGTTCACCAGCACCTGTCGTTGGAACGAATGGTTGTCCGCAGAGGTGCCCAAGTCGTTGTCTGGGCCAGCGTCAGTGACGGTGACGGTGAGCGTCACCTGGCCTGCCTGAAGTCCGGTGGGCGTATAACGCAACACACCGGTGGATTGGGGTGACGTGTAGTCGATCGTTGGTGGTCCGACGATGAGTTCGTTGCTGCTCGTCGCGGTGACTTGCAGGATCTGAAGCTCGCCCTCTCCAGCGGTGATCCCGCTGAGTGGTGCCGTTTGTTCAGGGGCTTGCAAACTCACGATCAGTTGTTCGGGAATCGGGTCGAGGGTCGGAGGCTGGTTGGTATAGATGGTGTGCTGGTAATCTTCGACCTCGCCCGTTGCTGCTTGACCCACGGGAGTCAGGCCACCGGTTGAGCTGACTCGGAAACGGCTGAAGGTGACGCCGTCAAGCGAGTCGGCAGGCACTGCGAACGACAGGAGATTCAGGCCGATCGTGACCGGTTGGGAAGCGAAGATTTGTTCTTCCGGGTCCAGCCAATCCCCGTCGCCATTCCAGTCGATCCAGGCGTCAAGGAAGCCATCTGCGCCGCTGACCGTAACTTCGAGGCTCGTGGTTTGTCCCGTCAGGAGACGACCGAAGATGACTCCGTCTTCATCGCTGCCGTCGCCGTCTGCATTCGCGGACGGTGTCCCATCCGCTTCCTGATCGCGCTGTGTCCCCAGAGCGATTCCGGTGGCGAGATGCCGTGCGCCGTCGTCGCCGCGTTGTGTGGGATAAGGTGCTGGAGCATCGCCAAAATCGGCCTGAGACAAAATGTCTACGGCATGATCTTCGACCTCCCCATTACTTGCCAAACCGGTGGCTTGCAGACCGCCGAAGGTGTCCAACCGGAAGCGGGCGATCGTTGTTCCCACTGCGGCGCTTCCTGGAACGGGCATCGGGATCGAGTTGACTCCCGCGGTGACTGGCAGGTCGACCGCAAAGTGTTCGCCGAGGTCGTCCCAGTCGCCGTCACTGTTGGCGTCGAGGAAGGCGTTCAGCAGTCCATCGGCAGAGGCGGTGACTTCCACAGTGCTGGTCTGGCCTTGGACGACGAAACTCGGCAAGACGACTCCGTCTTCGTCGTCACTGGCATTTGCGTCGTCACCGGTCGCGTTACCGTTGGGTTGGCCATCCATCTCGGCGTCGACGAGCAGTCCGAGAAAGGGGCCGGCAGATAGGATGTGGCGAGCTCCGTTGTTCACCATGCGCGTGGGATACTCGCCCGCCGTAGCATCCAACGGGTCAGGGGCATCGCCGAAGTCAAGTGTGGCGGTGCTGGCAACCAACGCGTCAAACGCAGCCAAAGTGACGGCGTCGGCGGAGTCGGTGACGAGTTGTTGATGGTACAACGAGAGGTCCTGGACGTCGTGGTCGCCGTCCGCATCAAAATCGCCGGCGGCATTGAATTGCGTGTTGTTGCTGGTCAGCAACGTTTGGAAGAGAAGCAAATCCGTTGGATCGACGGCACCGTCGTGATTCAGATCGCCAAGGCCGGAGCCGAAAATGGTCGATGTGAACAAACCCGGATAGCGTTGCACATTGACATTGCCGGTGGGTTCGAATGAGACCACCGTCGCAACGTGATTGCCGTGTGTTAATCCACTAAAGTTTTTGCTGAATAAGTCGCGGTCGATCGTAGATGTTTGGCTGTTGGCGTCGAGTTGATTCAAGATCTCTGCGTCACTCAGCGCAGCGGGTAAATCAAGAAAGACATGGACGCTATCGGCTGTCTGGTCGAGCGAACGCAAACGCAGTTCCCGGTTTTCGTTGACACCTGGTGTGAGCGGGTCAAAGCTGGCCACCGCCGTTTCGGGTTGCAAGCGATCGACATAGAAGACCTTGCGAAAGCTGGAGTAGATCGGAGGCCCTTCTTCAGGTTCACGATGTCGGAACGCTCGGACTTCGAGGAAGTGCCTGCCTTCGGACAATTGGGTTGCGTCAATGGACTGTATGTACTGTCCGTTCCCGCTGACTTCGAAGTAGCCCGGTTGTTTGTGTGTGACAAATTCCTCGAACCCAGCTAAATCGCCCGTGGTGAAATCCACGGTACCCGTGGCGTTGAGATCGATCCCTTGATCGATTTTCAGCAAGGCGTTGTCCCCATCGGCAAACTGATCGCGGATGGATCCCAGGTGGTTAACGGCAATGGTGTCGAGTGTGACGTTGAAGGTGTCGCTGGAGATCACGTCGATCGGTGTCAGGCGTGCAGTGCCGTTGGTTTCGCTTGTGGGGGTCTCTGGGGTGATGTTGCCGGATACATTGGAGAGCGCAAGCGTGCCCTGCGGTCCCGCCGCGCCGTAGACGAAATAGCCACTGTTATGTTGTGTGCCGTTTGGCGAGACGTTCCTGGGAACCCGCAGGTCGACCGTGCCGTTGCCGGCGACGGTTAAGACTTCGGGGAAGTCATTGAACGGATCAACGGTCGTGTTGGAGGCATTGCCGGTCAGTTCGATTAAGGGCGTGCCGGGGAGGAAATCTGTCTGGATCGTCCGGCTGTCAAAGCCGCCATCGAGCCGATTGCTGAGTACGGTCAACGAAGAGGCGCTGCGTTCGAAAATCAGCATCTCTTTTTCATCCGCGACAGGAGTCCGGTCGACGTAATCACCTCGGCCATGGGTATTGCGCAGATTCACAAGTTTCGTGATCGCATCTCCGTAGAGTCCGCCCAACGCGTCCCCTCGGCCATCTTTGGGAAAGTCGCGGCCTTGGCCAAACTCTTCGGCGTTGAAATAGACTGCGGCGTTACCGGGACGCATCAGGACATACGCATGGGCCACGTTATCCAGGAATGCACCGTGCTCGTCGTGGCTGTTGACAAAAGCCACACCTTGACTGCCATTGTTAGCCAAGCCATCGTCTTGGAAATCCTGGCTGGCGTTTTTGATATTGCGCCAGTCATTGGTCAATCCGTTATTCGTCAAATTGGCGTTTAAGGCAAAGAACAGAGGGAAATCGAGCACATCGCGATTGCCGCCGACACGCCCGGGATTACTTGGGTCAATGTCTTTGCGGATTTTCGATTGCTGGAACGCCTTGTCGCCATCAAACACTTCGGAGAACGAAAAGACGTGCCGCGTGCTCCCATCGAGATTTGGCGTGGGGTGAGAGCGGTAGACGGCTCGGTCAAAGTACTCCAGGACATACGTTTCGAAATGCTTGACGGCATCTAATCGAAAACCGTCGACTCCGACCGTCTGAACGAGCCATTGGGCGTTACGCATCAGCAGCCCCAACGCGTTTTCTTCGATGGCATCTCCGGCCAATGGGTCCGCGACGTTGAACGGATAGATCGCGATGTCCGTTTCCCCGGTCATCGGATCGAAGACGACGATCGGGGGCAAATCGCGATCGGGATAGAAGCGGGCATTCTGCGGTGTTGGCGAATTGAACAGACTGCCGCCGGGGATGTTGCTGATGTTGGCAGGATCGACAGGATGGCGGACGAACGCGTGATTCTTGCTCTGGTCAATGTCAATTAATCCGGCCAGCCGACTATCCAGATCCGAGCTGCCAAAAGCACCGTGGAAATCGCCGTCGATGTCGTCAATGCCGAGTCCGTTGTTGGACGGATTCAGGGTAACGGCAAATCCAGGGTAACCACCTTGGTTTACAAATTCGGGCGTACTGGCATCACGAAAACCATTGTGATTGAGTACGAAGTCCACATACACCGACTGCCCCGCCTGTTGGAGAACGTCGACTGCAGTCGTTAAACCGGTCGCTGTTCCGTACAGTGTTGGATTGCCTGGCGAACCCAGATCGAAGCGATCGAAGACATCGTAACCGACCGACTGGTTGCCGCTGTCTGCGCGGCCGGTTGGTGGCAGCCAGACCCCTCCGTAACCAGCCAGAAAAATATCACCCGCACGATCCTCCGTATTGCCGTAGGTACTCTCAAAGAGTTGCAGCACGGCCGGGGCGCTAGAGTCAAAGTCAGCGGCGAGCGGCAACCGAGGTTCGAGTTGTTCGAGCCTCAGACGACGACGCGGTTTCTGGGGGCGAGGGGGCATGGCTTCGAGCAAATAAGGGCGGGATGGATACGCACCATCATAAACTGGGAGTTTTCCCGGAAACAACAACTAACCGGCGCCGAGAGCGCAGCGAAGCTGCGATCGTTGTCACGGGAGGCGAAAAGTTTCCCTTCGGAGACGCGCTGCACGCCCATTGCCAGTCAACGCGCGAGCCGTTCAAGCTGTGCTGACAGAGAACTCTGAGGTGGTTGCCCGCTGGAAGCCGCAGTGCCACGCCTGCTGGCACGCGGAGGCGTGGTCCCGCTATTGGACTTTCAGGTGGACCTTGGCTTTGTCAGTAAAGTCCTTGATATGGAATTTGCCAATAGGCTTGGCACCGCTCAGTTTAAACGAGACGGTGTAATTCTCGAATTCACCGAAGCGGGCCTTGGTTTTGTCGATGAACTTGTGCGACAGCGACTGGCACACGTCTGCCGGAAGCTTCTTGGTACTGTCGGGATTCGGGACATCGGGGAAGAGGCCATCGGAGTGTTGATTGTTGAGCCACTTCTTCAGGCCCTCGGGTGTGACGTCGTCGGCAAAGGTGTAGAGGGTGGCCGACACCGGAAACTTTTTGGACTTATTGTCGATGGTCACTTTCAAAACTGCATTTTGGTCTTCGAACGTGTAAAAGATCAGCGTGTTGCGGGGGCCACCAAAGCCAACGCTGACTTCCAGTCTCTTGACGTTTTTGGCTTTTGCGTCCAGTTTCTTTGGTCCGGGCGCCTCGGGCTTGGCATGGGCGACGACGGGCAAGGTAGAGAGCGCGACAATCAGACAGAGAACTCGAGGGTGGAGATGGTGCATCGATCAACCTGTAGGCAAGAGCTTGCAGTGAAGTGAATGGGGTGCGAATGCAACTGCCAATTCTAACTGGAGCCACGGAGTTCCGCTATGCGTGGTGAATGATGGCGCGCTATGATCCGCGCCCACGGTCTTTCAGGTCGGTCTGGTAGCGCGAGGCCAAGGCACGCGTCCCCGAGGTGTTTGTCGACGGAAGACCGTGAATCGATCGCCGAACGATGGGACCCCGCTGTCCGTTATTTTGCGGCCGGTTGGTAAGGCATCACTTTGTGAAGATCGATGACTCCGTCTCGCTTGCCGCCCTGTTGGTTGTCGCTGTAGCCAACCACCTTGAAATCAAGGAACATCGGTGCCCGCTCATCGAGACCGGCTTGCGGATTGGCTTTTTGAAGCAGGATGCGACCATTCCATTTCTTCATGTTGACTTTAACCAGCGGTGACTTTTGGACTTTGAGTCGGAAGGCGACATACCGAATACTGTCTGCAGCGGTGTTGTCCGAGATATAGTGCACATCGCCAATCCAATACCGTTCGGTTTCCTTCTGATAGCTCCAGGTACCGACCACACAGGGATGCGTACGAATGAAATCCGCGGGAGTCTGATTTGCTGGATAGACGAACGTCAGCTGGGCCAACCGTTTGGTCAGTCCCGACAGGTCGCTTTGCTTGGGGAATTTGGCACGGCGCGTCTGGGCAGGAATTGCCTCGGCGAAGACAAAATTCAGGGCAAGCATAATGAAGAGCGAAACGCACGCGGTGCTGGAGAGATAGAAGCTCATAATCGGTCCTTTCTCGGCAAACCTAGGTTTTCTGCGTCTGTCGCGTTGCTTGGCCGAGGCAAGCCGGCGTGAAATCGGCTTGCGCCGGGGTGCGATGTTTCAAGCTATGCCATTTGTACGGCGTGATCCAGCGTTTTTCAGCGGCAACATGGCAGCTGCGGGTGCTTGGCGTGCCACGTGGCTGCCGGAGAGTTGCTCTCTGCCTGTCGTGTTGCTGCCTGCAGGAAAGCGCTCTTACTTGGCTTGCCAGAATCGCAACTGCCCTGCAGCGTCGCCCAGAATCTGTTTCTGACCGGTATGGTCCACCGTAACTTGGGTGGGGATGGCAGTCTCGACGTGAAGTGAGCTCGTTTGGTCGCTGCTGGTTTTCCAGAGACGCACGTGGTGGTCTCGGCCAGCGGAGACTAGTTTACCGTCTCGGCGAAACCTGACCGACAGGATTCCATTGCGAAGTTTGCCGGTATAGCCCGCGGGGCGTGCAGGAGGATGCGCATTGGTGTTTTGCATTGCCACGAATCCACTTGTCGCATCCCACCAGATGAGACGGCCATCGTCGCCCGCACTGGTCAGGATTCGGCTGTCGCTGCGCCAGGCGACACTTCGAATCGACGCCTTGTGATTGGCAAGTGACAGCAGGATGCCTCCACGACTGGCGTCACTTAAGTGCAGATTTCCCGAGCGATCCGCAGTTGCGATTTGCTTGCCGTCGGGGCTGAACGCAATGGCTGTGATCCAATCCGTATGTCGCGTCAATTGATATAACTGCTTGCCCGTGGCCGTGGCATACGCTTTCACCGTTCTGCCGGGTCCACCGAGCGCTACGATCTTTTGGTCGGGGCTGATGTCGGCTGCCATGACAGCATCCAACTCGTCTCCGAATCGACCGACGATGTTGCCCGTTCGCACGTTGTACAGAACGACGGAGCCACTGTGTCCCGGCTGACCACCGGCGGCCAGCAGCAGATCGCCGTTTTGACTGAACTTGAGCACATAAGGAATGCCTTCGGGAAACGGGAGTTGCCCGATCTCTTGCTCGGTCTCCGTATTCCACAGGCGAATGTGTTGGTGCCCTGACGCGGCAGCGAGAGGTGCCCACGGACTGGCTGCCAGTGCCAGGATTGCCAGGGGACGTTGCTGCGTGGGGAGCGCGATGGGGGGGAGCTTGGCAGGCATGGCCGGTGGGCCGTCCGGCTTTTGCGACGCCGTNGCCGAGGGAGAGAATGTGATCGTCCGTTGTGCGCTGAGCGCCTTGCTTCTGGTCGATTCGCGTAAACCTGTGTTAATCCAGGATCGAATCGTGGCAATGGCAGCGGCTGGAATCGGAGGAGATTCAGGAGGCATGCGTGCTGCATCATCTTGATTCGTAATCGCGAGATAGAGGATGCTGGCGTCTGCTTGGCCTGCTTTGACAACCGCCCCCGCACTCCCTCCTTCCAGCAAGGTCGCATAGTGCTGCAGGTTCAAGTCTGCATTCTGTTCGTCGTTCCCATGGCACTTGAGGCAGTATTGCCGGAGGATCGGTTTGACATGATCATCAAAGGTGACGACGTTGGCTTTTTCTGCTGCGACGGAGATCGCGCAAGAGATGCCGACCAGCAGCGAGAGTGGTGCGAGCGAGATGGGGATGTTCTTGCCGGGCATCTTAATGGTTCGTCATGAATTCGGTGGAGTTGATTAAGGCCCATAAGATGTCTTCGTAGGGCTGTTTGCTGCGAGCCTCGTCGCCGATCATGGCCTCCGTCTTGGCCATTTCTTCAGCTGTTGGTTCCCGGCTGAGGCACCGGATGAACAGTTCCTTGATGATGTCCTGCGGTGTTTTCTCAGCCTTCAACAAGCGATCAATGAGTCCCGAGGATATCGCTTGATGCACCGTATTACCGACGGCTAAATGCAGCGTTTGTGATAAGGTCGCTTCGCTTTTAGTTTCGCAGGCACAGATGGTGTTCCGGCTCGACCGGCCGAACAGTTTGAGAAATTCGTCTCGCCATAGTGGCTGTGCCGTGTCGCCGGGTGTGCGTGGGTAAAACTCGACCGCTTTGGTACCCAAGGGGAAGTCGCGAAACTTTTTGTTCCACTCGGTCGACTTGATGATCGAGTCGAGCAACACATCCGATCGCAAACGTCGCAGTCGCGCGCGTGAGAATTGTCGATCGTCGGTCTGATTGGTGGAGTTGGGGGTTGCTGACAGTTGGTAGACTTTCGAATTGCAGATGTCTCGGATCAATTGCCGCAGGTCAAATTCGGATTGGACAAAATGCTCGGACAGCGCTTCGAGCAGCGGTCCGTTGGTGGGTGGATTCGAGACGCGCATGTCGTCCACTGGCTCGACTAATCCGCGGTGAAAGAAATGAGCCCACACGCGGTTGGCGATATTTCGGGCAAAGAGTTGGTTGTCCGGTGAGGTCAGCCACTCGGCGAGGGCAATCCGCGAATCTCGATCGGCTTGCACCGGGTTCTCACCGCCAATGACCGTGGCTGGCATGGGGCGACCGTCGATCAGGTGTCGCATCGGTGCGGCTTGGCGATTGTTGTAAATGTAAAACTCACGCGGTTCGGCACCCGGTTTGCGCGTGATACCGGTAAAGAAGCTGACAAACCCGTAGTAGTCATCCATCGTCCAACGGTCAAAGGGATGATTGTGGCATTCAGCACATTGGATTTGGACGCCCAAAAACAGTTGTGAGAAATCCGCTGCAAAACTCTTTGGTTGGAACCGCACATTGTGAACCAACATGGTGTAGAGATTCGTTGGCCCTTGATTCAGGTTGCTGCCGCTGGCGGTGACCTGGTCGTAGACGAAGGCGTTGAATGGTCTGTTTTGTTTGATCTGGCCATGAATCCACTGGTAATACGACTCGGCGGCTTTCAGGTCGGTCGCCACCGGAGTGTAGCCGCCTCCCATCAGACGCACGGATTCGGCCCACAATCCAGTCCACAAGTCAGTGAAGTCTTCGTGGTCGAGCAGTGCGTCGATCAGCAGCGCGCGCTTGTTCGGGCGAGCGTCATTGAGGAAGCGGTGATACTGCTCCACACTGGGGGGAGCACCGGCGAGATCCAGGTAGACGCGGCGGACGAATTCCGAATCATCGGCTACCGCCGACGGATTCAATTGCAATTGTTGCAGGCGTTGAAACACCAGCTCGTCGACGTAATTCGCGGGTTCCATTCCCGACCAGCGGTAACTGGACTCAGTCGGCAGCACGATGATTTCACTACCAACGGTAAAGCGGTCGAAACGCGCAAAGACGTAGGTGTCGCCTTTGGCCTGTGAGGTGACCAAGCCGTCGCTGGTGACAGAGGCGGTGTCATGATTGTTGGTGGAGAAGATGGATAAATGGGTCACATCCCTGACCGTGCCGTCAGAATATCGAGCGGACACGGTGACAGCCTGGTCTTGGTTGACGCCGACAAACTGGATCGCGGGCGGATGAAGGGAGATTTCTAGTGGCTTGGCCGCTGTTTCAGAATCGTTGAGCGCTCCCTGTTCGATCCAAGTCTTGAGTGTGTTGTAGTAGGAGCTACCTGGCTTAAAGCGTTGGCCGCCGGTGTGTGGAACCGCGCCGGTCGCTTTGAGTAACAGCAGGCTATCCTCGGGCACTGCCATGTTGATCCGACGCCCGATGATTTCTTGGGTCAAGCGATAATGATCTCCCTGCTTATTAAAACCAAACAGCGAAAGCGCAAAGCCATCTTTGCCACGTGCGCTGCCGTGACATGTTCCCTGGTTGCACCCCGCTCGGAACAACACAGGCATCACATCATTGGCGAAACTCAGTGGCTTCTCTTCGGCCTGCACGTGGGCCGCGACGAACCAGAGGGTCAGGCACGTTAACAGAAAACGAGGCATGTTACGGGGTCTCCTGTTTGACGGCGGGGTCCACACGCAAAGTCCCGTTTTGGCTGATCTGGCGGATTGATTGGCCGTTGATTTGGTAAGTGATTTCGCACTTGAGTTCACGATATTGCCCCAGTAGTGCCGCCTGGCTGGCCTCCAACTGGAAAGTGACTGTCTTGGATTCCGCTGTGATCTGGGGGGCACCACCGACCACCCGCACACCTTTGGGCAGGCCCAGGAGCGAGATCTTTGCTGTCCCCTCGAAGGGTTGCAGTTGTTGGATCGTACACGTCAGGTCGGCGGTCTGATTGCGTCGAATGGCGCCGCTGGGAAACTGCACGGCAATGAACGGCGAAGTGACCTGGAGTTCGAAGAAGTCCGAAGCAACGCGGTGAACGCCCACTCCCGATTCCCAGTCGCCATCCCGGGTGTGCCCGTTCATGGTCATGCGATAGGTGCCGGGGGTTGCGGAACGGGACGCGCTCAGCACGAATTCTGCCTCCGACTCACCGGCCGGGATTTCCAGCAAGCCACCGCCAGAGATTCCTACGGGAAACCAGTCCGGCTGCATCTGGATGGGGCCGGTGAATCCCTGTTGTCGCCGGACACGCACTTGAAGACGCAATTCGCTGGACTGCGAGATGGGAATCGTCGGAGACTCGACTTCGATCGTGAATGGTGAAGATTCGACGACCCCTAAGGCGTATTTGCGCAGATGTGCGTGATGCCAGCTGCGGCCACCGGAGTGGTTAATGAATGGAATGTACGCTTGGCTGCTGGTTTCAATAACGCCTTCGCCCTCAAGTCGTTCAAGTTGAATGTCAAACAGCGTGGCGGTGGGAGTCGCCTCGGGGGAGGCGATGAACAAGCAGGGGACGCCTTTCATACCCGGGTGGTAATCCGGAGCCACCATGGTGACACCCGGAGGCAGTCCCTGCGGAACCAAACGTAAGGGACCTTGGTAGGAATTTCCTGGTGCCTCGGCAATGTAGACATTGACCGTCCAGCGATTCCCGCGGGGCACGATGAAACCGGCCGTGCGATTGATTTCGAAGCGGTCATTGGCCCAGCTCACCGTGTGATTGTGGATGATGTCACGGGCCTCTTCGATCTCGATACGATATACGAATCGTGCTCCGCCCAAGCCCCGCAGGTCATGGATGCCGATGTGATAGGTACCTTCCTGATCGGGGGTGAACACGCCAGAGCCATCCAGTAACTCGGGACGCTGTAAGCCTCGAGGGATGACCGGTTTGCCGCGGTCGTTCCAAGTGGCGTCATCCAATTGAAACGCGGGCTGATCGGCATCGGCGTGACGGATCCACAGGTTGGCATCCAGTGGGCTACCATTCCCGCGGGCAAACACGCGCACGCGGTAACGGACGTTGGGTGATAACGACACGGAGAACACGTCTTCTTCGCCCGCGGCAGAAATGATGCCGTTGAGCGCAACGGGGGTCGGGTGAAGTGCTGCTTTTTCTGACTCCAGTACGTTGGCATAGGGGCTGACGCGCAATGGCAGATGTGAAGGCGGCGCTTGCTCAGGCTCGCCAGGGTAGTAGGCAAAGTCTCCCGGCGTTGTGGGCCAGGTGATTTGCTGAGTTGTCTGGCCCAAGCCGTCACCGAGCAACGAAATGGTTTCCTGGGTGCCGGCCTGGCCGCCCAGGGGGTACGCCACCAGAGGCCGCAGGAAGTTACCGATGTGTGCCCGGTAAAAAATCCAGCGTCCGCCTTTGTATAACTGCTGGCGAATATGAACGTAGTACGTGCCGCTGTAAGGCGCGGCGATGGATAGTATCGGATCCTGAACGTGGAGGTCACTGTCATCTTGTGCGATCAATGGGTTGCCTTCTGCGTCGAGCAGTCGGACCATGAGATCGTATTCCGATTCGGCATAGGCTTTGTCGCATAAGCGAACGCTATCGATTTCGATAGAGATGCGCTCACCCTTTTGCGCTGCTATCTTGTAATAGTCGTGATCCAACTCGTGAGTGACTTTGATTTCACCAGCCACGGTATGATTCATGGGGATCGCTTGGGCCGTAGCCAGTGAATCATTGGGCTGCTGGATCGACAAGTCATTCTCTTTGACGACCGTGCTCCCGCCACTGTAAGTCACTTCGAACCCGCCCCGTTCCAACTCGGGAATGATCGGGAAAGGACCGACCCAAAAGGTGGCGACCGAACTGAGTGTGTCTTTCGTTCGCAGACGCAGCGGGTGTTCTCCCAGCGGGCAGTCCTCTGCGATCTCAAACGTGCAGCGAATGCGTTCTTTGACCAAGCCACCGTGATGCAGGCTGACACTCTGTTTCAGGTCGGGGAGATTTTCGAAAGCGACGGCCTGGATGCCGGGACGATAGAACAAGACTTGGCGGGCGTCGCGGATGTTCAGCCCTTGCATGATCACCGAAACACGCGTGCCACGCTGGCCGCTGCGCGGGGTGAGTAATTCGATATTGCGACGCTGAAAAGCGTACGTTGCACTCACCTGCATGAGCAAGAGAGTGACCAGGCAGAAGGTGAAACGTGAACGGTTGAAAACTGGCATCATGCAATCAACCCTTTGATCACCTTGCCGCCCTTGACGATTTCGATGGGGCGCGTACCAAAGGCAAGCAGTTCTTTGTTGGAATCGATGCCCAATTGGTGATAGACCGTGCTGAGGAAATCTTCCAGTGAGACAGGGTTCTTGTCGGGTTCGCTGGCGGTGGCATCCGAAGCACCATAAATCTGGCCGCGGGTGATGCCTCCACCGGCCAGCAACATGGAATAAACGCGGGCCCAGTGGTCACGGCCGTTCGAAGAATTGATGCGTGGAGTGCGACCGAATTCGGTGGTCACCATAACCAGTGTCTCGTCCAGCATGCCGCGTTGCTCGAGATCGCTGACCAGGCCGGCAATGGCATGGTCGAGCGCAGGGCCCTTGTCCAAATAAGCTTGGCGGATCGATTTGTGATTGTCCCAGCCCCCGTAGTCGACCGAGACGAAACGCACCCCTGCGGCTACCAGTCGGCGAGCCATCAAGAGACGCGCACCCACCGCTGCGGGTTGATTGCGATAACTCAAAATGTAGTCTCGGCCGTACAACTGTTGTGTGGCGGCGGACTCGCCTTCCAAGGTGAACGCCCGTTGTACTTCCGGTGAACTCAAGAGCGTGTAGGCCTGTTGGTAAAACTGGTCCATGGTTCCCAGTTGGTTGGGATCCAAGCGTTGATCGACGAGCCGCGATTCAAGCAACTCGCGGGCTTGAGTCCGGCGAGCAAAACGTTGTGGAGAAACGTTGCCCGGGAGCGCCATGTCCTTGACTTGGAATTCTCCGCGGCCACCGGGATCCGCGTTGAGTTCAAAGACACCGTACTTGCTGCTGAGGTACCCCGTCCCCCCGGAAAAACCGGTCTTGTTGGGGATCGCAACGTAAGGTGGCATCTGCTTGCGGCTACCAAATTCGTGAGCGATGACGGAACCCATCTGTGGATAGTCGATCACCGTTGTGGGTAAATAGCCGGTGAACAGATGGTAGGTCGCTTGGCCATGGTCCGGAATCTTGCAATGCATCGAGCGGATGATGGTGACTTTGTCGGCCACTTGCGCCAGGCGAGGGAAATTCTCGCTGAAGTGATCACCGTGTTTCGTTTTGGTGACCCCAAAAGAACCACGGTAGTCGACCGGAGCTTCCGGTTTGGGATCCCAAGATTCTTGTGCTGAGAATCCCCCGCTCAGATTCAAATGGATCACACTTTTGGCCGGTGCCTGAGGATCTGCACGCAAGACATCTGGGAGTGTCAGGCCGAGTACGGAGCCGATGCCCAGTTTGATGGCAGTGCGGCGGTGGAAGGCGAGTTGGGGGGGGCTGGCAGGCATGGCGTTCCAGGTGGGCGCGGTGGGAGTAGCGGGCCAATCTCCATTGTAAGGACTATGCGCCTTGTCATGTTCTCCATCTGCAGAAAATTTTGCTCTCAGGTGATCAACTCGGTCCTGGTACAGGAAGCCGGAAGTTGTGTATCAGGAAGCTGTCACATCGGTCGGTGAGTCCGCACCCAGCAGGTTGCGGTCACCTCGCCTCTGAGCACCGTTTGCGGTTGGCGAATTGCGTTTGGAATTCAGTTTACGTATTGCGGAAAACGACCTACAATCGCGGTTCGACACGATGCCCGAATTCGTGGAACCTCGGGCGTTGACCGTGCCGTTGCGAGACGCCTGCGTCTGGTACTCTCACGCGACGAGATTCCCTGCGACCATCACTGGACCGTTCGACGGATTGGAGACATGCAATGAGTCACCGGCAAGAGGATCGTTCGCCGTCACCGCCCCCAGTGGCTTCACCTCCTGTCGCGAACACGCATGCGGTGCCACCGTCCGATTCCCCTCCCCCGGCACCCCCCTTGGCCGGTGCCCGTGGGCAACAGGCTTCCTGGCGCTGGCCGTCGCGCAGCTTTGTCTGCCTGCAACTGGCTCTGCTGACGTTTGCGGTGATTGGCATGAAGACCACGTGGGACTACGGAGTGGCGAAGGCCAAATCGTTTTTGTCTCCCGTCACTCAGGCGTCGATCCCAGAAAGCATTGCGGTTGCCAATCAGAGCGTTTCACCATCGGGGGAGTTACGCAACGATTCAACCAATTCAAGTCGTGTGGCCACGCCGCCTGAGGATCGCTCGACTCCAGCGGATTTGCGTGATCCGAATGTGACGCGAGACGAGTCGCAGGTCGCAATTCAAGACGACGCGTCGGAGAACGTGCCCGCGGAAGTACCGGCGGTTGTGCCGCAAGCCGACGCGCACCTGGCCGCGATCGCAGCCGAAGTGCTAGACGCGGTGCAGTCACCGACCGTCGAATCCACAGCGTCTAACCCGGTTGCGGTCCCAGGAACGACGGAGTCGGTTAGCACGACTGCTGTTGCTGCTCCCGTGCCGGAGTTGCAGGTGAGTTGTTCGCCTTTTGGCGAGGTGGATCCCGGATACACACTGGCTGGCAGCTCGGCTACCACCGCGGGTGGGGAAGTGTGTACTGCCGAGAAAAAGACGCACGGCACGTTGATCGAGTGGGCGGGGACGCCAGATCAGGCAGCCGTGTTAGCTAAAGAGACAGGTAAGCTATTGTTTGTCATTCAAGTCTCGGGCAATTTTGCTCGCGAAGAGTTCACGTGAAACAACGCACAAAAATTCAGAGCAGGTGCTCTGTCAGACCCCACTGTCGCTGATTACATCTCGCAGCATTTTGTCGCCGCGTACCAACAGGCAGGCGACTTTGAAGTGGTTAACGTGGACGGACGGATTCAGAAGAACGGTGGCAACGTCTCCAGCTGTTTTTGTACCGCAGATGGACGTGTGATTCACGCCATCGGCAAACCCGTATCGCCGGAACAATTGCTCGAGGCAGCGCAATGGGCCGAAGCAACGTATCGACGGATGCAGGAAGTCGAACCTGCGAACCTGGAGCGACAGACGACCCTGGTGCGCGCGGCGCATCTGGCCGAATTGAATACCAACTTGCAGCAGTACCAAAAGCGATATCAAGCGGAATTGGCACCGGCCCAGCAAGCCTATGCACAGAAGGTTCGTGATGCACGCCAGCGGCAGCGCGAGGGTTATCGCACCGCTTCGCGCCCTACGGAACCAGCGATTACGGCAGCTCGCAAAGCCGCCAATAGTTTTGGCGGCAAGCGTGGCCATCAGGCCTTGGCAGCTGAGCCACTGGCGCCACTGGAACAGGTGAGCGCACATCTCTTTCAAAAGTTGACCGGAGAGGTTGCTGCAGAGCAACGCGGACGCGTCTTCACGGCATCCGCGGGGTTGAAGCAAGCACGCGAACATCACCTGCCGATCCTGTTTGTGCTCTACAAAGGGCATGGCAAATATCAGGATGAATTAAATCACGAGACCAAGCGGATTTTGAATGAAGTCTTTCCGCACCCGCTGATCCAGCCCGCGATTCGCAAGTTTGTTGTGGTCTTGATGCCACTCCGTGAACTCGCTGCGTTAACCCAGTTGGAGGATTTGCCACCCTTTGAATTCTCGTCCAATCACTCGGCGAATTTGATTGTTACCGGATCGGATGGCCATCAAGTGGCGGCCTTTGACGGTCAGTTTGTGCCGGAGCAACTGGTGAGTACTTTGTGGGAGCAAGCACATCTGGCCACCTTAACCCAAGTCGAGGCAATGGCCGAAAAAGAGCTTTTCTCCGAGGCACTCAAACGCTTACGGTCGGAAGCACGCTTTCCGGCAAACCAGGAGCAGCGAGTCCAGATGGAAGAGTTGGCTCAGGAAATTACGCTGCAACTGGCGGAGAAACGGGAGCAGGAAGAAAAAATCACCGAGGCATTGCGACTCTATCAACGCGTGGCCGACACGGCGACGGACGGTTTCCTCAAGGAGCATGCCCGCAAACAGGTCGAACGACTGCAGCAGTCGAATTAGCACAGACGCTCACTGTCCGACATAGCGACGGTGACCGAGATCAGCATCTTGGGTGGATGGGTCGCTTGGCACACCACCGATTGGCCACACTACCGATTGGGCGGGAGGTCGCGTGTTGCAGTTCCCCTGCGGTGTCGAACCAAGACCTCAGTCTTTCAGAAGTTCGAACACTGCCAGCACGGGACGATGATCCGAGGCGACGGATTCGCTCAGAACCTCGGTCTGTTTCAGGCGAAACTGTTGTGCCGGTTGATAAAAGATATAGTCAATCCGAGACTTGGGCTGCTGCGAGGGAGCCGACGGGGTACGTTCCGGGTCGATTGCATTCGCCCAGTGTTTTTGCAGTTCCACGACTGGCGCAGACGTCGGCACAGCGTTCATGTCACCGGCCAGGATCGATGGCAGTGCGGGCGTGAGAGGAAAAAACTTGTTGATGGCTTTGGCTTCAGCCAGTCGATCTTCTGGAACATTATGTTGGAAGTGGGTGCTGATGAACCGCAAGGGAAGTTGGTTCGGAGCACGTACGGTCACGGAGATGGCACCGCGGGGATAGGTCGTGCGTTGCCCCGTACTTAACGTGTAGGGAAGTGGTTGAATGTGGACGTCGAGGATGGGTAAATGAGTGAGGACTGCGTTGCCATAAAGTCCCCCTTGATAGTGTTGCGTGGGTCCGTAGCGGACGGACATGTTGGTCAACTCGGCCAGTCTCCGGGCCTGGTGGACCCGGCCTGAGCGCTTGACACCGACGTCCACTTCCTGCAATGCGACGAGATCGGGTTTGGCTGCCTTAATGACATTTGCCAACCGTGCGACGTCATAGCGACCATCGGTACCCTGGCCGTAGTGAATGTTGTAACAGAGAACGCGAAGTGTCGTTGGTTCTGCGGCGTCCGCTGTGGAACCTGCTCGCCATGTCGCGAGGGCCACGGTGAGAGCACAAATGACATGCCGTACCTGGAGTGTTTTGATCATCTTGCTTTTCCTATAGTCGCGGTCGGACGCGCTGTGATCGTGTCACATTTTGCCGCCGTCCGTAACCAGCACTCGGTACATCGTTGTGTTTTGGATGACGATGGCGGCTGGATGACGAGCGCGTCGTTCATGATTTTTTGACAACCGTCTTGGGCGATTCTGATCGCCAGCCGAAGACAGCACAAAGTAAAAGCGCCACCGCTATGGTACTAAGAGCACTGCCGATAATGTTGAAGGTGAAGAAGATCCCGTGCGTTTGGGCTGGGTCATGTGTTGCGAGTGAGAGATAGTAATTGAGACCCATGTGAAGTAACACTCGTAGCAAGAATATCAGGAGCGCGGCGATTGCCATCGTGGAAACTGCCGGATGTCGTTGCCATCGGACGGCTGAGAGGGTGATGCCGATGAGCAGGATGAGCACATATGGAATCGAAATCGCGTGTGCTCGCAAAAGGTCAAAGAACGACATGAGGTCAAAGAACGACATGAAATGTTCCCGTGAGAATAAGCTGAATCGTTGATTGCTAAGCCCGGCTGACGTACGCAATGCCGAGGTCGAGGGCGTCTGTTTCCTGTTGGGGTTCCGCAGTCGGTTCGTGAGGCAGGAAATCGCGCATCCTGGTGTATTCGTCGGAGCATCAAGGGGCTTGGAAAGGATTCGGCATTTTATGGAACACTCATGATCCGGGTGGTTTACG
>NZVR01000074.1 GCA_002701545.1 Blastopirellula sp.
GGTAATTTCACAAAATATGTGCTGGAAGGTTTCCAGGCGATTGGGGTCATCTTCGCCTACCTGTCTCCGGTAATCATTTGGTTTGTATGGCGGTTGTTATCGAGCGGTTTGGGAGACGAAGTGGCTTGGAACTGGGTTGCGGGCATCCTGTTGGTGTTTCCGATCTTTGCTCCCCTGGTGCTACCGCTTCTGGTGACGTATCTGGTCTGGTGCGTACCCACACCGTTTGTCAGTTACTGGGAGGCGTCTGCGATGATGACGAGCTACACGGCGCTGACGTTTATGATTCCGGCGGGGTTTTTGCGGGTGTCACGCCATCGCCGCATGTGGGCCGCGTTCCATCTGGCTGAGAATGCCCGGTTGATCGGTAGGTTTTTTCGGCGTTACTGTGAAGCCTGGATCGGATCTGGATGTATTGCCTTGGTTGGTCATTGGGCAATTCCGTTTTCACCATGGGGCGTCATGTGGTGCTATTTGGGAATTGTCTATGCGTTCAATGAAGTTCCCTTTGGGCAAGGTGATGATGCGTATCTATCGGACTCATGGATCGCTCGTGTCGACGCGGGGCTATTTGACCGTTATGAGGTGCAGCGGTCGCGGTTCATGAGCCGATATCGATCGTTGGAGCCAAGCACGGATTACACGTCAACCATAAAGGCAGTGCGACTCGGGTGTTTAGAAATTCCGATAGGTTGAGTGATGCGAGAATTTAGCCCAACGACCCGCAAGGCCGCGTTAACTGCTCACGTGATTTGCTGCGCGACATGGCTCGGGGCAGCGACGGCCATGATGGTGTTGATTGTGGCGCGTGGTCGAGTTGCCACATCGGATGCGGTGTTTTCCAGTACTTGGCTGGCAATCAAAACCATTGATGACTGGGTGATTATCGCAGCGGCCGGGGCGTCGTTTCTCAGTGGCTGTGTGTTGTGCTGGGGCACGAAATGGGGGTTTTTCAAATGGTATTGGATCGTCACCAAGTTAATCGCTACCGCGGTGATGGTGGCGTTTGGTGCATTCTGTCTTGGGCCGTGGATTAATCTTGCCACCGAACTTGCGGTGGACGGTGGCGTCAAGGCCGTGTCGACCGAGCGATTTGGTCGCACCTATGCGTTGGTGTGCGCATTCGGCACGATCCAGGTCAGTGCACTGTGGGTGATATTCGGAATTTCAATTTTCAAACCGTGGGGAAAGATTTTCCCGAGTCGAAAAAAGTAGTCGCACTGCGGGCAATCGAGCTGTTGCGATTGCGAGGCGATACGCATTAGGCCGTTGCCCCTGCGGAAGGCGAGCCGTGCACGGAGCCCATTTGAGAAAGTTCCGGATCGTTGGTGTCGGACAACGCTACCGCGCCGACGGGAATGTGGTGATGANCATCCGAGTTCCGNTCCGCTACTGGATCCGTAGTGTCACACCGCAGGCGANCCGTTNCGGCATTCAACTGAGTGGCGANATCGGTCCAATAATCNTGGTCACGTAGCACGATCGGGTGATCNGGGANGTCGCCCGCAGCCAGTTGGNCCAATACTCNGCGAATCCTCAGCATGGGCCCAACGAAGCGGTTGCTAAACCGAATGGCGGAAAGCACCACAAAAGGCGCAACCGCCACGGAGGCGAGCAACACTGGAATGAGCCGGCCCCACAGTTGAAAGGCCGCCTCGCTATTCCCGGATAAGACCAGCGGCGTGGCTTGATAGCCGACAGTCAACAGGATGATGGTGCCGGTGCCTAAGAACCAGTAATAGAGGAGTTGGCGAAGCAGAGCGGTTTGTACCTGTCGGTCACATAGATAGTGACGGCGGCGTTCGAAACGTTGCATGTGATTCACGTTGGTCAAGGTTAATGGACAAGTCGAACCGGTCCGACAAAGCCGGACTCATTAAAGTCAACTCCGGTGGCTTCAAACGTTGCGGTGACGTGAGGCTTGCAGCGCCAGTGTTGATTGTCGCCGTGCACCACCGAGCCATCCCCGGGATTGTCGATGCGTTCTCCATACCCCGGACCGTCTCCACTCTTATTGCAGCCGGATTTGATCCAAACGCCCACGACCTCCTTGCCGGAGTGCGTACCCGTGCCCTGGAATGTACCGGAGTATCCACAGAGGCCCTCGAATTTTTGGTGTGCCCCGTCGTCGAACTCGAGTACCACATTGGATAAATTCTTTGACGAGGTCACGTAGACCTGCTGATGATAAGTCGCGTTGGTTGTGGTTAATGCGCCGACGGCAATCGCCTCCGTTTGCATTTCCGTCCCCTGGTTGCCGAGCGCAAAGAATCGTCCGATCGGATTCCCGCGAGCAAAGGAACGCACGAGNGTGATTTTCACCGCGTTCACTTCCGAGTTGGTCGGCGTGAACGTATGAGAGTCCGAATCCCATTGTCCAAAGACGACATCGTCTCCGACCAGGACCTCGCCGTACGAATCCGGTACGTTGTCATGGGCATACTCCAACGCCGTGTTGCGGGCTAGGTCAAGGTCGTCGGTTTGCGTCATGGTTCCTGCAGCCGCTAAGGCTGCCGCGTCGGCTGCCGCGCGCAACGTCGTTTTGCTTAAAGTCAAAAAACCGGAATCTACGGCGAAGGCGGTCATCCCCAAAAGGCCGATCAGGGCAATCAATACGAGAATCGCCATCGAGCCATGACGGTGGTACCCACGTCCATCCGAGTACTTGGTCGTTTTCCTCATGGTGATTACTCCTCTTCATTGGAGGTTGTCGAAGCAGTGGTTTCACGTCTCATCACGACAGTCGCCTCGAGTTCCATTCCTTGTAAATAGAAGCTTGCAGGAAGCCATCCGACCGAGTCGTACGGTACGCGACAAGTGACGCTCACCGGGTCCCCAATATCCGCAGTGCTCAGGTCCGCTGGCGAAATTGCGACCGTCGCGTCGGCAACGGATGACATGGCCAGGTATTCCACCAAATCATCGCGGATTTCAGCCGCGGACGTACCCTCGAGAATCGCGCTGCGAGCGCCATCACGAGCGGCATTGGTCAACAAGTGCTCGACCATGATGGCGCGACCGGCGTCGAGCATGCCGAACGCGAGTAGGAAGAGTAAGGGGGTGCAGATCGCCATCTCGACGGCCGCTGCTCCGTTGCGCGCACGGAGCACGCGACGCAAATGCTTTGCGCTGCGAACAGACATGATGCATTCCCGCTTTTGGTTTTTCGGAAACCTGGCAACCTCTGAAACAGAGGCCCATGGCTTTGCGTCCCAACCTCACGACTGGTTTGCCTTTTTCGAGGCCATCGAGAATTCGAGCACCTCTCTCCTATTTCAAACATAGCTCATGAATGTGGGGGGTGTGGTGCGATATCGTGGCGGGATGCGCCATTTTTTGTCTGCGTGTGTCCGGCGCCGGCGTTGCGCTGAGCGAGTGGTCGTGTGAGAGAACGAAGTGCGGTTTTGGTTGACGGCGCGTCGTGGTGTGCCGTTTCGATGAAGATGGCTACCCGTGGTTTATGAGGCGGAAGAAAGACATGATTGTGTGCGGGGGAAGCAATGTTTCGCCGATGGAGGTCGAAAATGGCATGACTGAACCAACCCGACATCTCCGCCGCTTGTATCATCGGCGTCCGAGACATTGAAGGGACGGAAGAGGTACAAGCGTGTGCGACTCTACGCGCCGATTGCGACGTGCCCGGGGAGCGGGAAATTCTCCAGTTGTGTATTCGAGATGTACGCGGTTACATGTTGCCGAAACGGATTCATTTTATTGCTGATGTGCCTCGCAAGGGGTTAGGCAAAGTGGATCGGGAAAGGCTGCGTCTCCGGCTGGAAGCCGGAGAGCATGATCTGTAGCAAAGGCGGGGACGCGACGGAGCGTTGCTGACACGCAAGTACTGGCGACGTTGCTCGAATGGCTACTCGCCGGTCTCGACCGCTTTGAGTTGCTCGTTTCCGTCCTGCCGTAAATCTGCTTCGAGGAACTCGCGCGTCTCCGGGAGTGCCACATGAATGGCATTTTCGAGATGAATCCTGGCCTGCAACGTGTCGGCGGTGATGTCGAACACGTGTCCTCCGAGTTTCCGGCTTGAGTCAATGAAATGAAAATGATAACCCGGTACACTCACGGCGGAGGAATAGCTGGGGGCCCAAAATCCGACAAGCGTGCCTGTGATGTTTTCCAGCGTAAACGTGCTCTGCCGTTCAATTGCCTCGACCAGTTTTTCGTGCGGCTGGGCCTTGCAGGTGGCGCGCANGGAGAGAGAGCGGAAGGTGCCTTCGATGCGAAAGCCGGCGAACAGATTCCCCGAGGGTTTGCACGCATCGAGTTGCTGTTTCAGATCCGTAAGGGATTCAACCGCCGCAAGCGTATGCGTACTGTCAGCTGAAAAATAGGTCACGGTTGCAAACGGGACGGTGGCTGTGTCCTCGATCTCGTGGACCTTGCCTTCTTCCACAGCCTGATAGCAGTGGCCATCAAGTAACATCATTTCGCCGTCTAACTGATCGAACGTCCCTAGTCCAAAGTCACCGTGATGCTTGAGGTGCTCGACCGTGATGCAGCCACCCAGGACGCCTTCGACCAAGGCCCGGCTGGTGGAAACCTGAAAGAGGGAATGCTGGGACAACTCGAGTTCATTTGCCAGTGCACTCTCAACAAAATGGGACAGGGACTCGCCGGAGTTTTGCAGTTGCTGTTCGATTGCACTCCACAACGATTGGGAGATCTGGCACGTTAACGTTTGACGAGACGAGGGCATGGCAGGAATCCAGAATACGGCGTGGAACGTCGCTGAGCGCGGTTTGTGTTTGGCAGGACGTAACGATGGAGTTGGTGCGTGTCNTACGCGCTTAGAAGTGATTCTAGCCCCGCGTGACGTACCCTGCCATCANGTAGCGACTGGCCGGGGAGGTTGGGAGAGGTTAGGCAGGAATGTTGTTTTGCCGCCGTGGGCTCATGTCATCCNGGCATCTGCAGAATTTGGATCGTCAGTCGGACGTCACGCTATGATAGGATACTGGCGTTATCGTCTTTTCCCGCGGTATGGTTTCGCGTCCCGCGTGGGCGGACTTGCACGTCAGGCCACACGAACGGGAAATTCAAATGCAACGCATCAGTATCTATGCAATTGTTCTCATGGTTTTGTGCTGTGGTACCGTTTCGGGTGGAGAGCAGCAAAAGTTGGCTGAGCAAGCGCGACAACGTTTTCTGAAACGCTTCGACGTGAATCGCGACGGCACGGTCACGCCCGAGGAGTCACGGTCGGTGTTAAAAAAAGAACAGGCGCGTCGCCAACTACGGCAGAAGGCGGATGCGTCGCGGCAAAAGTTTCTGAAGCGGTTCGATGTGAATGGTGACGGGAAAGTCACGCCGGAAGAGTCACGTGGGGTGTTGCAGCAGGAAAAAGCACGACGAGAGCTCAAACGGACAGCCGATCGATCGCGGGCGAAATTCCTGAGACGGTTTGATGCCAACGGAGATGGCAAGGTGCCTCCGAAAGAATCGCGCGCCGTGCTGGCCAGGGAACGGGCGGAGAGAAACAAGTAGCTGCCAGCTGCGCTCACAGCATGACGCTAATCCGAACGCGGGCCAGATTCAGGAATGCAATGGTTCTGGAAGAGCGCATCGAGAAAACGCAGGGCGACGCGTTTCTTCGAATTGGCGGCCATGGTGATAATTGTCCAGAATGCGCCAAAGAACAATAGCTGCCTCATTGAGGTCACATTATGTGGTGCTCGACAACGGGCTTGTCCTGGACTTGTTCACTGCCGAGTTGACTCTTTCCGACGAAACGGCCATTCAAATGACGGGAGAAACGGATGGAGTGCCAATTGCTCAACTGATCGGGAAAACGATAACGGATGTGTGGCTTGATGACGTGTTCTCCTGCATGCTGATTATTGGCGACTCACTGTACCTGAAGGACGCGCATGACGGTGCCTACGGCAATCCATTGCACGCTGGCGTGATCTCCGTTGAGTACTCAGAGAGTGACATGGCCCAATTCGTAGACTACTGGACCGAGACACCTATACAATGGGACAGAACAAAGCGCTGAACACCGAGGCCTCGGTCAGCCGCTTGGGCAATGGTTGCTCAACCGCTCGGGTCGGGTGATCGCTGCCGTTATCTAGCTGTGATTCCAATCAATGAAAATCTCGATTCTCAATCTCCTTGCGGTGACCACAACGATTGGAGTGGGCGTTGCTTTGTACACCGAGCATGCTCGAACGCGAGACTTGAGGCTGAGTTGAAATGTACGCATGAGCGGGAGTTGGCAGAGAAAGAAAGCGCCTTGGCGGTACAACACAACGTTGAGCATTTGCTTCGAAACAACTAATATCTGACACAGAATGTTGTTCGTCCTGACAACGATTTTGCTTCGCTAGCGCATATCGTGAACATTCTCGATCACGCAAAGTTTCTGGATAAGCAAGCCGACCTTCGTCGCGGCTATGGCGAGCAGGCTTCCATCGTCCTGGCAGCAGCACTGCTGAAGCAATTGAATTGCGTTAGTGTCGACAACTATTTTGAGTTGTATGAAAAGAAAATGAAGATGCTCCATATGGATGGCAACTATGAGCATTTCCGGCTCGGTGATCCCTGCCGTTATCTAGCTAGGCCGCTCGGGCAAGAAGATGTGTTCGATAAACGCACTGCTCACGCGTGCTTTAAAGAATAGCGTCATTAGAGATGAACCCAAAAGTTAATTGGATGGAAATGGCTTCGGAAAAAAAGCGACTCCCCAAACCGCAACGCCGTTGGTTCCAACTTCGTCTACGGACCTTGCTTGTTTTGGTCACGCTCGTTTCGATGCTACTCAGTTGGGTCGTCCGGGAAGTAGATCAGCGAAGAAGGGAAAAAGTTGTGATTGCGTCGATCCAGTCGTGGGTTGGCAGCAGGATGTGGTGCACGATNAATTATCCAGAGCCTGAAACCAGTTGGTGGAACAAAACAATCGATTCTGCGTTCGGGGAAAGGGTGCGTTCACTTGACCTAAGCCATGCGTCAGTGCCAAAGGGTGACCTGTCAATTCTGAGGGAGCTAAAGGCCTTAGAGTCGCTCAAACTCTACGGGACCGGGATCACTGACCTAACTCCTTTGGCAGGTCTGAAGAATCTCGAAGCANTCGCTCACGATCCCGCTCAATTAAGTGACCTATCTCCTCTGTCAGGTCTAAAGAACCTTGAGTCATTAAGACTCAGTGATACTGCGGTGAGTGACTTAACTCCTCTGGCAAAGCTGAAGAACCTTGAAACACTTGATTTTCACGGTAGCACCAAGGTAGGTGACTTAACTCCTTTGACTGATCTGAAGAACCTTAAATCGCTTACCCTCAGCTTTACTGCGGTAAGTGACCTGACTCCTCTGGCGGGTTTAGAGAACCTTGAAACACTTCGGCTCAATCATACTGCGTTGAGTAACCTAACTGGTATAGCAGGCCTGAAGAACCTTAAATCGCTTGACCTAATGAAAACTGCAGTGAGTGACCTATCGCCGCTGGCTAGTATGAAGAATCTCGAAACTCTTGATCTCGCCGGCAACACACAGGTAAGAGACTTAACCCCCTTGGCAAATCTGAAGAACCTTAAAACCCTTGAGCTCATGGATACAAAGGTTAGTAACCTAAATGGTCTGACAGGTCTGGATAAGCTTGAATCGCTTACCCTCTACGAAACCGCGGTGAGTGACCTGTCGCCGCTGGCAAATGGTCTTCACAACCTGGAAGAACTTGACCTTAGATATACTGGGGTCAGTGACCTAACCCCGCTGACAGGTCTAAAAAACATTGGCTACCTTTATCTTGGCGGTACTTCGGTGAGTGAAAAACAGATTGAGGAACTCAAAATGGCACTTCCGAATTGCGACATTGTCCGATAGGCATGATGGAGCGTTCTAGCAATCGATTCGATGATCGAAATCACTCGACGATTCATATGCTCGCGAGTCCTGGCCATGCCCCCGTACCTTCGTAGCGGTTCCAAAAGTTAGCCCAAGATGGCGTGATGTCGAAAATGGGTGCGAGGTTGGGAAAGTAACTGGCTTTATAAACTTTTGACCTGTGCGTCCAACCATCACCTCGGACGAGACTATGTCATTTGGATCATCTCAAAGCTACGGAATTAGGTCCGTTACACAAACTGAATGCGATCTTGTTCGTTTGCGGTGGGACCTTTAAACGTGACGCGACGGACGTACCGCTTCGAATCTCGCCTGTACTGCTGCAGAAGCACGGTGAACTGCAGGAATCAATCTCTGTGTCGTCCTGGATGTGCCGTGGTGCGTCGCTGTGGTAAGCATGCCTCGGTAAAACACGAGATTACGTCTCGGGAGATACCGCGAGCGTGCTCTGGATGGGAGTGATCCCGAAATAATGCGGGATGTGTGACATGGTGATCACATGATCCGCCTCGACGGTGTCGACGCCCAGCGACTCAAGAAATCGGTTGCGATGGGTGGTGCAAGTGCACACTTGCGTTTGCCAGGGATCATGGGTTTCGGGCAGCAGTTTCAAACGACTTTCACCAGGCACCCACTGGGCACCGAACGATACGCCTAATAGAAATTGATCCGCCTCAGTCGTGGTGGCAAACTGTGATTCATTGGGGATCACGTCGGAACAACTGGATTTTGAAATGGTGACGTCATATAGCGATTCCGACCCAGCGTGCATTTGGATGCGCCACGACTGGTCCGATTCAGTGAACTGAATCGGATGGGTATGAAATCGAACGCCGGTAAGTCGTGACCCGAAGGTGCTTAAAAGCCAACGATTAATATTGGGCTGTAGCACGAGCACTGCCTCGCGTAATTTGCCGTCGGGAAACGGCAGTCGAGCGCGGGTGCGATGAATCAAATAATGGAAACCCATGCCCGCGAACCGCGGTAGCAGGTTGGGACGCATGTCGTCCATCCGCACAAAGCACGCGGAGACCCAGGCCTTGCCGGCGTGCGTGGCACATTCGGCGCCCGGGGGCAGGTGCTGGAGTAGGACTTTGGGATCAACGGGGTAGCTGATGAGAAAACGCCGCACGACGGTACCCACCATGTGAAGCCCCTGAAGGCGGGCTGTGGGTTCGAGGTTGTAGGGGACACTCATCGGCAGACTCCAACGCGTGTAGCGAGTTTTGAATGGGATGCTCGGTGGAGCCAGTGCCTGAGAGCCGTGGGATGTTCCTGAGTTAACTTCATGGTAACAGAAGGCTGTATGATCCAGGGAACCCGGCGTGGAACGGTGCTCGGGTGGTGCGTCCCGACGAGTCTAACCGTCCGTGTTGCCGGCAATTAACGCAGCGTCGTAGCTGACTGAGAGCCCGATGACTCATTGGGTGACTTAGTTAGGGTTCTCAATTCGCTTCAGCCAGGGGTCAACATGGCGGGCAGGCGTGCCGTAGCGTTTGGCAAGCCTCAGGTATTTGCCGGCTTGTTCTCGATTGCGGGTATAGACATGCACTTTTCCGAGGACAAAGAGTGCGGAGGAATATTCCGGGAAACGTTCCACCGCCCCGAGCAGATCCTGTTCCGCCTCGGGAAATTTGCTTTGCGCGTAGCGGGCCGAGCCACAAAAATAGAACGCACGGGCATGATCGGGATCGGCTGAGAGCGCCTTTGCAAATTCCGCTTCTGCCTCGGCGAATTTTTTTTGCGCCATCAACGCTTGACCTTGTACCAAAGATTCAAACCCCGGGGGCTTCAATTCACGATAGTAGGCCAGCAGGCGTTCCTCAAATAGATCCCAATCCATGTCTTGAAAGACTCTGTCCAGGATCAGTGCGGTGTTTTGTTGGCGAGTCGCGTTTGGCTGCAGTACCTTAATGGCGGAAGGGAGCAATGGCCGGTAGGCGTCGTGGGGACCGTGCGCCAGGAAATAGCAGATGGCCCAGGATTCGGCATAAGAGATCTCCTGAGTTTTCAACCAGTCCGCTTTGGATGCGGCAATGATCTGACGAATCGGAACGTAATGGTATTTCTCATTTAAGACCCCCTGGTCCACGTCCAGGATGCCCTCACGGACTCGCCGCAGGAACCCTCGGTTGATAAACGGGCGCAACGCATTGGCCTCCGCATCCCATTGATAACCTTCGACTAACTCCGCCAGACCTTCGTTCAGCCATTGTGGCGGATCGTTAATGATGCTGCGTAGGTATTGGTGCAAACCCTCGTGACGTAAATGTTCTTTTAAGGCGTAATCGGGGCACCGGAAGCCACAGACAACATTACGCTTGCTGTGCATCCCATAATGATGATAGACAAAGGTGGGGATTACTTTGGGGTTATTGAACTTGCGGTTGTGGTATTCCGATTGCTGACGTTCGATATACCCGTTCACGTCAGCCTTGATCTCAATGCGAAATCTGTGGTCGTTTTCCGGTGGTGAAAGAGCAAGCAGACGACCGTAAGCGCCGTACAGCTGCTCCATCTGTTCGGTTACCCCAACACAAAATGCTTCACTGACGTCGCTTTCTACCACGTAGTGCTGAGAAGTGGCGGAGTACCATACGGGCTTCTCGTCAGAATGCAGGGACTGGATGGCGGATAGCCACAAGAAGGTGGTAGCGAACGATGCGGCGCGAAGGGCTTGTCCGGACATGATGAATGCGTCTCCTCGTCTTGTGCCGCGGTATTGCGTCTCTGCCAGCGATCGGATTTCACCTGTTCAATATCGGATTGTCCCGTCGCGCTGTCAAGAAATCCATGTACGTGGCGTACTGCCCTGTGTGAGACGGCAGCCTCACGCGGAGCTCGTAATAGGCAGTAAGGAAATAACACAGCGTTGCTCCGCGCCTCGGGCGGCACGGTGCGATGGCCAAGGTCAGCACAAGGAGGCGCAGCCAGCGTTACACCCATTGGCTGAGTCGACGCAAGCCTGGGCGACGTTTCGCACGGGCGTTGGCGCAGCACGGGCGTTGGCGCGTCCGGCGTGGTACGGACGAACAGCTCAGCGGAGGGTTGGGCGTATGGCCCCGCAACCAAGACCGCTTGATCCGGTTTGATTGCGGGGGCAGGGAATTAGCTGGCGTGTTGACTATCGATTCGACCCGGCGACAAAGCCGCCATGCGGTAATGACAGCCCGTCACTGGCACCCCAGACTTTCGTGACCGTGTCGGTGGATGTATCGATTTTCACAATGTAACTCGAGATGTAGCTAGCCACGTAGACCGATTGTTGATCGGGAGTCACCGTCAAACCATGGGCCACGGCAAAGTCGCTTGGTAGCCCTGCTCCTGGTTTCAGGCGTTTGATGAATTTCGGCTTGCGAGGATTCTTCAGGTCATAAATCGACACGAAGCCGTCGTCGGCATAGGAGCCGTCCAGGGTATCTTCCTCCGCGACGTAAAGTTTCCCGTTGGCGATGAGCTGATCAGAAGGGGAGCGAAAAATGCCAGGATCGTTGGCGGTTGCGGCGGTGCCAATCACGCGTTTTGCCTGGCCAGTCCATAAATCCAAGAGCCAGACGGCCGGAGGACTGATTTTTTGACGGCGGCTGGACAAGGACGTTTTGGCAAATTGCATGGTCGCGGTGTAGGCGTAACGATTGTTGAGCCACACGGTGTAATGACTAAATGCCCCCCGCGCGCGGCCTTGCCGCAAGTCGAAGGCGTAAATCGGAATGGGAACCGCGAGGCCTGGTAAAAAAAAAGTACACATCAATCGAAGTTTGGTCGTAGTAATACCCAGTACCCAGTGCGAGGTTCCCATGTGAATTGAACACCAGACCGTGCGTGTGTCGACTAAAGTCGCCATAGGAAAACGTCGGACCGAACCAAGTAAAATTGTTGATTTGATAGTTGAATGCAACAATCCGGTCGTCTGTCCAAATGGTGGCATAAGAGAACGGGGAATGGGGGCGAAAGCTAGGTCCGTGAACTTGTGTGATGGCCGGTTGTGTCCAATGAGCAATGGGTTGCCTGGGATCTACCTGTTCGACTGCGGGGAAATTAGACGACTCGCCGGGCGGGCTGATTTCTAGCGTTTTCTTGATCGTGACGTCCGCCGTCTGGTTATCCCAATCGATGTCGTTGAGGTTAAAGACCACGATACCGGCGGGGGACGGTGCCATGGCGTCAATCGACATGTAGACCGTTTTCCCATCGGGTGTGACCCAGGCATGCTGCTTGTGCACGATGCCATTGCCGGGCCAGCCGGGCAGGCCTGCGACGTCAACTTGGACCAGTTGGTCGGTTTGTGTATTGATCAGGCCTAATTGGCCATCACCAATATCGGCGAACACGTATAACTTGGGGTTCGCCACCTGCCCGTGGACTGTGGGCGTTAGAAGTAATCCCAAAACTAGACACAGCAACCGTTCACGACGCATGACATTTTCCTTTAGTTTGGGTTATCGAAACTAACTAGGTAGCGACCTCCGTCTGCAATGATCAGCAACTCGTTGCCGGACTGCGAACAGCGCGACCAGCGGCAGATGACTTGCCAGAATCAGGTTTGGGCACCGGAGATTGTCTCATGTCTGAATGGGAAATACACGTGTTAATTTCCGACAACGTGCGAATTGCGATTGGAACGGAAGTGATGGAACTGGCGTCTGTACCTGCTTCGCAGTGAGACGTTGGCAGCGACGGAGCAAGTCGAATGCAATCCGGCCGGTCCGCCACGCTTTTCTAACGGCCAAGTGGTGCTGAAGATAAAAATGCTTTAATTCGTTTGGAACGCTGGCGGATTTTGCTAACATTTGCGCTGCGGTTCTGTTGGCAATGGTCACT
>NZVR01000075.1 GCA_002701545.1 Blastopirellula sp.
GGAATGACTGCAGAGTACGGACTATCCGGATCCTGCCTCGGACCAAACACGTTGAAATACCGCAAGCAGACGGTTTCCAAATCGAAACTCTGGTGAAACGCCTGACAGTAGTATTCACCCGCTAACTTGGCAACCGCATACGGCGACAACGGGCGCGGGGCATCCGTCTCGCGATTCGAAGCGGTCGGTCGATCGCCATAGAGACTGCTGGACGCCGCATACACGACGCGCCGAACGCCTGCCTGCTTGGCCTGCCACAATAAATTCAGTGTCCCGGTCGCGCAGGCAGCGTGTGTATCCAACGGCCGTTCAACACTCAAAGGAACCGACGCCAGTGCCGCTTGATGAAACACCACCTCAACACCTTCAACGGCCGCCGCAATCTGCTCGGCATCCCGCAAATCACCGATCACCAATTCCACATCGTCTGCGAAACTGGCGATATTGTCGCGACGACCGGTCGACAGATTGTCGAAGATACGCACCCGCTCGCCACGCTTCACCAATGCTTCTGCGATATGCGATCCGATGAACCCGGCTCCACCGGTAACGAGATAGCTCATGCATGCCTTTCAAGCGGTTCTTGATCAGACTCACGCGGGCCGGTCATCCCGACGACCAACGCGACATCGTCAGAATACCTGTTTCGCGGACTCTATGCTGCGCCAGCGACCACACAGCCACTGACCTGAAACTCAGATGATTGTAGCGTGTCGATGGCTGACTGTGCCGCCTGGGGCGTGGTTTGGCCTAACTGCAATACTAAGTACGATGCCCGAAAACTGCTCGGTTGGAATTGCATGAAATGTCCCGCATCGCTCCCGGCATAGACCAGGATCAACGGAATTTCACTGCGCATGCGATCGATCAGACGCCCCAGCCTTAGGGTTCCCGACCCTTCCTTGCCCAAAACACCGCGTCCTGCCGGCAGGAATGCCACCCCGGTGAGTGCCAGTGGACGAATGACCTCGCGCCAACGTTGGACTCCGTTGAAAATCTCAATCAATCCCGATTGCCCATCGGCCCCCAGACCCTGAGTCAGCTCTTGGCGATGCGTGTCGGCGTCCACCACAACCACGTTCGTCCGTTTCTGCTTGGCAAAGGCCAGCGCCGTTTGCAATAGCAACGTCGGGCTGGCTTCTTCTCCCGCACATGTGTGAAAACTGACCGCAGCAGAGTCCCCCGCTGCCGCTTGATCAATGGCCGCAGTCAACTGCAGCATCTGTCGCTGCGTCCGATCCGACTGCATGGCGTGCATCACATCTCGCTCCAATGGCGACATCGCCAGCGATGCATGTTGGGGTTCACGTTGAGACGACGGGGTATCCTCAGGCGATTTTCCGGCGGTAACCTCGTCTCTCTGGCCACGCGGATCTGCCATCTGCGTCCCCGCGTCAACGGCTGCCAGCAAGCTTCCTGGCACACCGGATGGACCCATTGGCGGCAACGCTTTCCCCTGTCCTCGAATCTGACATAACGCTTCGAGCATCTTACTCATGAGATATCTCGCTTGCATCGTCCGACATCCGAGATGCCGAATCGCTGTCTCAAGTGACATGTGGCAACCAAGCTCAATTGCGGCGCAACTTGGCAAACAATTGGCCGTACACGGATTGCTTGGGTTTAGCTAAACTCGCCCCATCATCAGCCGCATCATCGATCAAGATGATGTCACGATCGTCACTTCGACTCAAACCAGATGGCTCGGTCACGGGAGTATCACTCGGCTCATCGAGATCACTGGAAAACGTATGGTAAAGATTCGTTTCCGGGACCACACTTGCATCGCCTTCTTCCGTCGCCTCGAACGCGNTCAAGTCACTTACGACAGTGGATTCACTTTCGGTGTACAGTCCGGACAAATCGGTCGCCGGCAAGGAGTCGAGGAAGTTGACGTCGGCAATCGAATCGACATAACTGCCTACCACCGGATCTTCCACATCCGTCGGTAGCGTTGTCTCCGGTTGTTCGTTCAACAGATGTGAGTCATCGGGCTCTTGCTCTTGCGGCTGCTGCTCCGGATTCTCCAGAGGGACATCGGTCGTTGTGAACGGTACGCTCTTGAGGATCGGCGATTCCTCGTGTGTATCAAGTTCGCTATCACTCGAACCTCCGGTATCCGTCACGACGGGCAAGACACTTTCGGTGCCTTGCAAGATCGTGGGCGGAACCGCGATCGCATCGATCTCAGAGTGCAACTGTGACAAGATATCGTGACTCTCGTCACAACTCACCAACGGCCGATCTTGTCGCACATCAGCGTCCAAAGAAGCATAGTGGTCAATAATGACTTCCTCTTCTTCAAACTCCTCACCAAAGGGATTGATGGTGGGACTGCCAGTTTGCTCCAACTCCGCAGCTGCTGCACCCAGGCCAATCACCGTCTCATGATCATGTCCCTCGTCTTCCGGGTGAACGATGCCGATTTCGACAGTCGTGGATATTTCCAGAGGATCGTTGTCTACCGGAGCGACCGCATCTAATTCGGTCGTCTCATGCAAATCAGCCAGCTCGTCTAGATCGGTGGACTCCGGTAAACCGGTCGTCTCGTTCGGTGGCACAATTGTCGAAAACGCGATCTCATGACCGGCGTCCTCGTCGTCACTGAGCGGACCGAATTCAATGATGGCAGATTGTTTTTCCGTATCGACATCTTCATTCCAAGGGGCCGGCAATTGCTGTAAGTCAGCCCATGCCTCGTCGATTCCGCGCGCGTCGATGCTGGTGCGACCACTCATCGACGCCAGAACCATGGCATGATCACAAAGCTGATTCACGACCCGCGGAACTCCCCCCGTTGCCTGGTAAATCGCAGCATACGCGTTGTCGGCGAATACCTGCTCTGCCTGAGCGCCCACCTGTCCCAACTGCTCTGCGATATAGCGGCGCAGTTCGTCCGAGTTCAGTGCCTGCAAGTAGCAACGTGCAGCAAGCCGCTGACTGAACGATTCCAAGCGAGGGTCCGCAAATCGATTCTCCAAACGACTACCGCCCGCCAAAACAAGACTGACACACGAACGGCCATTCTGGACCAGATTCGTGATCATCCGCAGTTCTTCCAATAGCCGCAAAGGCAAAACGTGCGCCTCGTCCACCAGCATCAGCACACCCTGAGGGCATGCGTCACTGCGTTTCAGGTGGTCGATCAAAGCTAACCGCAATTCACCCTCTTCGCGATCGTGATACGGCAAATCGAGTTCAAACAAAATGTTCTTTAACAGAGCCCGCCGCGTACACAGTTGTGCACTGGCCAGCATGACCACTTGAAACTGGTCCTTCAACTCACTGGCCAACACATGACACAACTGAGACTTTCCTGTCCCCGAAGGGCCAATCAACAAACTCGGGCCAGCAGCACGTTCGATGTTCCGCTTGATTGTCTGACGAGCCGCCTCAATTGCTTCTGCTGCAAAATATCTCTCAGCAACAGGCGCCGGAGCGAAAGGACGTGCGGTCAGATTGTAGAACGATTCGTACATCGTTTACTTTCTTACTTAAACCAAGTGACGGAACAAATGAGTGAGAGTTCCGAGCGGATCGCTCATCAACTCCCACCACAGAGAATTTCCCAGCAAAGCAGCCAGTACCAGAATCACAGTCAACACAGCCAGCAGCAGCTCACACATGGTCAACAGGACACGAGGTCCTCGTTCCTGCCAACCGCCCAACTTGGGCGATGCCGTGGCCTGCGCCCCAGAAACTTCAACAACGGTCGGCAAGCGAAGCACTGTCTGCACTTCTTGGGCACTGCGAAAGACCGACGTCGTCACGCGTTCACGCCAGGAAACAAAAGCCCATCCGCTGCCCATCGAAACCAGCATGAGGATGGCAACCAAACCGAACGAGGGGCGACTGCCCAACGGTTTGACTGACCTGTCCGATTCGATCTGCCAACAAAACGCAGTGGCTCGCAACGCCGAAAGCTGACCGGTGGACTCCATCAAGGCGACTTCCCGCGTCTCTCGCTTTTGCACAGCTTGATCAAATTGATCGTGCAACTCACGGTAGTCTTCGACCATGGCACTCCCAAATTGATCGAGCANCTGTTGCACTTGCTCAACGCGATAAACATTCCCCTCATCCGTGAACGCTGCCGTCTGCTGCGTGTCGCCGAGATATTTCGGCATGTCGGCTAAATCTTGTTCCTTGCGTGCCACCTCAACACTGATGTCTTGGACCCGCGGATGATTTACTGTCAGGCGTCGGAGCAATTCATCGCGTTGCTCGTACAGCGTTTCCAACTCTTCTGAAAGCGTTACCCAACGGGGATTCACTTCACCACCGTCCACCGTCGTGGCCGCAGCCACATCCGCGGTAGCCGTATCAAATGACGGCTCGCTGTTGAATAACTTTTGAGTGTGCTGTTGTGCCCGCTGCAAATGCTCTTGGACAAAATTGTCCAATGTCTGCCGCGCGCGTTTCTCGTAGTGGCGTGCTTCCACCAGCGCCCACTGCCTACGGCGATGATCTGCCAACACGACTGTCTGGCGATCACTATAGCTACGCCGCCGAATCAACTCGGCAGCTAATAATTCTGCGGTGAGCAACGCCTGACTCTCGGAGTCCCTCAAGACCGTAATGGCAATACGTGCCTCGTCCGTATCGTGAGTCAAATGCTTGACACCCAAACCGCGACGAACGGATTGGACCACCGGAGCTCTCAATGTTAGCCCCGCCTCATCACCAGTTGCCCCGAAAGCGGCCGCCAGAAACTCACGTTCGCCAAGCTGTCTGGTCAATTCTCGTTCCGTCACTGCCAGCAAACTACCACTAGCATCCGAAGTCGGCATCGGCGCTCCACTGGCGGTACGTGCTACCACCACGATGGTTGCCAAGTGACCGTGAAATGGAGAGGGCCACAATATCAACACCGCCAGAAAGCTCGCCAACGAAACGACAACCAGCGCATAGCCTCGGCTGCGCAGTTGGGTATCGGCTCGAAAATGCTTCAGCATGTGCAACATCGTTACGCCAAACTTGGCACCCCTTATCGCAAAGTTCAGTGGCAGTCTGAAAATCGTCTGCTGGCTATCCTTGCTAGCTAATACCGCGCAGGACGGCACTAGATACGCAGTCATGATCGGCCCATGCCCGAGATACCTTGAGTTAAGTTGTAGTGATTGTGCCGGGAATACGGCTTTGGAAGCGCGGCATTCGGCCCCCCGTGATGCTGCCGCGACTTGCTGAACAACGTTGGCGGCAAGGGACTCCGGAAGATGTGGATCCCTCAAACAACTCCCCCAAACAACTCCCCCAAACAACCACCAACGCGATACAACCTGACTGGGTGTTGCTGACTCCCGAGCAGACTACAATAAGGCCCATTGCAGCATTCCCTGGTGAAGTCATGCCCTCCCACCATTCCGCAGGAAAACACCACGCCATGCGCCCCTTCATGCCTCTCCCGCTCAAAGCCTGCTTGATTTGGTTATTGCTCTGCAGCGTCAACCACGTCGCACGCGCCGCAACGCCTGAGGTGCAGTGGACGTTTGCTCGCGCCGAACTTCGAGATCGCCAACTCATCCCGACCGTAGGCAAGTTAGCGGGCCAGCTGTCGGGGAGTGCCAAACTTGCCACACAACCGCCTCGCCTGGAGTTGGACGGGAAATCTCAGGTCGTCGCCCGTGATATCGCTCGACTTGCACTCCCCCAAAACCATTTGACCATTGCCACCTGGGTGCGGGTGGATCAAGTCGGGGAATGGTGTGGTTTCGTGAGTGCGATCCAAGACAATGGTTCCTTCGAGCGCGGCTGGCTCTTGGGATCCAAAAGTGGCTGCTTCTGTTTTGGACTGACCAGTACGACAAAACAGAAACTAACCTACCTGTCCGCCCCCGATCGTTTCGCGTTGGGTGTTTGGTATCACATCGCCGGTGTTTATGACGGTCAGCAGATGCAACTCTACGTTGACGGCGAATTGGCCGCTCAGTCTCGGGAACAAACGGGAGCCGTGGCGTACCCGGATCGTGGCGTGTTTGCGTTAGGTGCTTACGTTGATGACAACGAAACCTATCCGCTGCGCGGCGCATTAGCCGCCACAGCACTCTACGCGCAACCTTTGGCTCCGAACGTGATCGCACAGCAGTACGCGCAAACCAAGAAGCAATACCCGGGAACGACACACGTTGCAGACACGGTCGTCGGCTGGCCCACCTACATGCACGATGCGACGCGCACTGGCATCACCCAGGAATCCATCCAACTGCCATTGCATCTGCAGTGGACCTACCGCGCCATGCATCCGCCACAACCGGCCTGGCCATCCCCGGCGAAGCAAGACTTCTGGCGAAACAAATTTGACCTTCCTCCGCGTGTCACGTTCGATCGTGCGATGCATGTCGTTTCGGACGGAGAACAGGTTTACTTCGGGTCTTCGGCAGACGATCAGGTCCGTGCGCTGGACTTGCAGACGGGGGAACATCGCTGGTCGTTTTTCACCGCAGGCCCTGTGCGTCTGGCTCCCACCATCGCAGCAGGAAAGGCTTACGTTGGCTCGGACGACGGGTGTGTCTACTGTCTGGAGACCTCGCAAGGCGATCTTGTCTGGCGTTTTTCCACCGCAGACGCCACCACGCGCGTCATCCCGGGCAATCGCCGCCTGATCAGCACGCTCCCGGTACGCACGGGGGTTTTAATCAACTCAGGAACAGCTCGTTTCGGAGCAGGGCTTTTCCCCAGTCAAGGGACGTTTCAGTTCGCACTCGCCGCAACTTCCGGCNGGGAACTCGCCCGCGGTCCGCTAAATTTTTCACCGCAAGGTTACCTGCAACAGCAAGGTGGCGAACTACGCATTGCCCGCGGCCGCGCTCCCACAACTTCCTTCGCCCGACTACCGAAAACGCAATCGACCAAAACGCCGCTCGGACCCGCCAGCAACGCAGCTTATCCCCACGCCCGCATCCGTGCCGGCCAGACCCGCATCTACGGTGGAGACGATAAGGTCGCCGCCTTCACGCCCGCTTCCGAGCAGCCTGTCTGGCAAGCTGACGTACCGGGCAAAGCCCTTTCACTGGCAGTTGCCAACGGTCGCCTACTCGTTAGCACGGACACCGGTAACATCGTTTGCTTTGGACCGGAACCACGTGCAGCCGACGAAGTCGTTCACCATCGTCCCAGCAGCGTGGCATACCGTTGGCAAAATCGTGCTGAACAGCAGCAATTCGAGCGCTGGGGAAAACAGGTTGCCGCACGCACCACGGCAGGTGCCGGTTACTGCTTGCTGCTCGCAGGAGACACACGCCATGCGCTGGCGCTGGCCCAACAAACTTCATTGCAAATCGTCGCTGTGGTCCCAAAAGCAACCTCTGCTGCGCGCATGCGACAGCAACTCAGTGCCATTGGCATCTACGGACGCGTCGTCGTACGCGTCTGTCCCGGCGACGCGCTGCCGTTTGCAAATCGTCTCTTTAACCTGATTGTCTCGGCCAACACCAACGATGCGTGGCCGCCTGAAACGATCACACCTCTGGTACGCCCGGATGGCACCCTGATCATCGAGAGCGACCAACGCATCGAACTCGGTACCGACCCTGCCAACCCCACACCACGCTGGCTGCAGCATCCGGTCGCGTTGCAAGTCGTCGCGGCGGAATCGACATCTCCACACCAGCTGGTTGTGCGACGCCCCGCTTTGGCAGATTCCGGCCGTTGGACGCACATGTACGCCGACCCAGGGAACTCGGCCTGCAGTCAGGACAGGCAAGTCAAAGGCGAGTTGGAACTCCAGTGGTTTGGTCCCCCGGGGCCACTGCATATGGTCGATCGACATCACCGCACGACACCGCCTCTGTACTCAGCGGGACGACTGTTCATCCCCGGAAACGAAATTATTTTTGGTGTCGACGCCTACAATGGAGCGACCCTGTGGAAGCAACCTCTGCCGGGATTCCGCCGTGTTGGTGCACCGCGTGACGCAGGCAACATGGCAACCACAGCGGACACGCTCTACGCCGTTGCGCAAGACCAACTACATGGATTCGCGACTCACAGTGGCCAGCCGACGGCCCGGTTTCCGCTACCAGAGATGCCCGATAACCAACCGCGTCACTGGGGTTATGTGGCGGTGATCGACGACTTACTGTACGGCTCCACAACCTGGCCCAAAGCGTCGCGCAGCGGGCATCACCGCAAACAAATCGATGAAACGTATTACGATGGTGTCTCTCTCGTGACCAGCGACAGCCTGTTCTGCCTGGACCGCCAGCAGGCCCAAAACAAATGGCATTACTTGCCGCAGGGAGCCATTCTCAATCCGACCATTACCATTGGTGGCAATCGCGTCTACTTTGTCGAAAGCAACATTGCAGCCACCAAGGCTGCCGAGCACGGCGGTCGCCGGACTTTGGCGGAACTGTTCTCGACACCCCCGGACCTCGTCGCTCTGGACCGAACCACAGGGCAACCATTGTGGCGTCGCGCATTTGATTTTACGCGACTCGAACACCACCTTTACCTGGCGTATGCTGACGAACGACTGGTGGCGGTCGGCACGCGCAACGAAAAGCAGGGAGCCCGCAATACGGCTCGCTACGACTTAGCCGTGTTCAACGCCGCCGACGGAACGACACGATGGACCGCCACTCAAGACTCCGGCCAGGCGGCCGGCGGAAGCCACGGTGAACAAGATCATCATTTAGCGATCATCGGAAACGTGATTGTCCAGGAACCGTTTCGCTACGAGTTGCACACGGGCAAGCGGCTGGATGATTGGAAATTTGCCCGTGGAGGTCACGGTTGCGGATCAATTTCCGCTTCCGCAGCCGCATTCTTCTACCGTGCTGGCAATCCCACTATGTGCGACCTAGCCACCGGCCAGCGTCGGAAAGTCAACACGGTCAGCCGGCCCGGATGTTGGATCAACATGATCCCTGCAGGAGGTCTGCTACTGATCCCAGAAGCGAGTAGTGGCTGCACGTGTGATTTCCCGATTCAAAGTTCCATGGCGTTCGCCCCGCGCGCACCTCAGCCGTAACGCATTGCCGCACTCTCGCTCGCCCTCAATCCCACCACCACGATTGCGCACCTTCGGCCTGCGGAAGATTCTCACGCAATTCCTGAAGTTCCTCAGCGTTTCGTAATGTTTCGCTCGCCAACGCAAGTTCCGCTTCGATCGACACACCACCGCCAGCGGGCGTGAACATCCGGTTCCGCTTCCAGAAGGCATTCACTACAACGGGTGCGTCCACAGGATTCTCCAGACGCTCCAACACGTACTGCCGCTCGTCAAGCAACAGGTCGGCATTCCAATTCGCCTGACCATACCAGTCGTGCTTGCGCATGAATGCGGCGACAATCAATAGATCAGCCAGCTGTCGTAGCTGTGCGTAACAAGGCCTCACCGCGGCGATCTGTTCGTATTGCCGTGTGAAGCTATGAGCGTAGGCCAAGGTGGCTTTGCCTGGCTTGGTCGCTGCTTGCTGTAACATTCCGGATGGCAGAATCGCCTTGTCTTCCGTCTGTAACTGCACGCCTTGCCCCACCAATTTCATCGCCAAACGATCGGGCGACGCCTGGGCACAATCGTATGCAGGTGTGAACCACCAACGCTGCAGTACTCCATGACGTGCCGAGGTCAGCGCCGCAGCGAACGTCGTCATCGGGACGGGTGCCGGTTCGACTCCGATCGCAATACGTTTCATGCGGTAATCCGCTTCGATCATCACCCGAGCGAAATGCGTGCGTTCCGAGACGCCAAACACTTGCACTTCCGCCATCCCCAAACTTGCTTGAACGCGACGTGCAATCTCGGCGGTCACCGGCCCCCGTTGGGCCACGGGAATCGTCCGCGGAATCTGCTGCTGCACCTGACGCAGTCGTGCCAGTCCCTCGGGCCGAGGGTTGATCGTACACCCCACAAACCCTCGCTGCTGACTCCCCGGCGGATAGGCCCGCAAGGCAACGGCCAGATCTTCTAACAACAGCGTGGGGCGTCGCGTACGCATCCCTACGGTGCGTCCCGACAAATCTTCCATCCACCCCTCAGCGGGCCCCACCAGCACGACATCACCCCGGTCCGGGTAACAGTAAATGGCCTCCACTTGCAGCAATCCGGCAAGCTTACTCATCTCTTCTGTCGGCTCTTGCCGCGCGTCCAGCCGCGCACGCAGTGCCTTCTCGAGCCGGACCAACGACACCTTCCGCAACCGCGAAGCTTGAGCCACCGGGTGAGCCAAACGCACACGGGCGGCGGCCAACCTCTGCTGCGTTAACGCCCCAGTTGGGTCTGAGAACGTCTTCAACTCCAGCACGCCATCAGCATCAAAGGAAATACCGAACGTCGGCAACTGTACCGTCGTTGCTGCCCCGTTCTTAGCCGGCGGCAACACGTCTTGCTGGGCCCGCCCCAAGCTACACAGATTAAGAACAACTAGAAAAATGAGCGCACGCATACCATGACTCCTCACGGATCCCCTGCAAAATCCATTCTAGCGTTTCCTTGAGAAACTGCGAACATTTGGCTTGCCTCGAGTTGCCTGCCTGAGCCCGTGATCGCCGAGCTATCCTCCTGCCGATGTGATCCGCGACCGTTGCCAACGGCCGTGATTCTCCCGGACTTGATATTCGCCTAGAATGACGGGGAACAGCCCAGGAGTGAACGGTGAGCGACTCAGAGCCGACAGATGACACGGAACCTGCCGCGGAAACCCCGGTGGAGCGTGCAACCTTTGCCCATGATTTCATGTTCCGCAAAGCGGCAAATAAGGTTCGTGAGTTCCCTCAAGTTCCCGGCGTGTATCTGCTGAAGGATGCCGCGGGGCGAGTGATCTATGTTGGCAAGGCGACCAACCTGCGGTCACGCGCCGGCAGCTACTTCCTGAAAGCTGCCCAAGTCGATTTTCGCACCCGGGATTGGGTCACCGACATTTGTGATGCGGATTATGTGGAATGCGACAGCGAGGTCGATGCGCTCTTAATGGAAGCGCGTCTGATCAAAGACGTACAGCCAAAACACAATAAGGAACTCAAAGACGACAAATCGTTCCCGTACCTGATGATCACCACTCGGGAAGATTTCCCTCGTGTCGAAGTCACACGGACCCCGCCGGACCGTGGCGTGAAACTCTACGGCCCCTTTGCGAACGCCGGCGCGCTCCGTGGAGCGATTCAGGTACTGCAACGCGTCTTCAAATTCCGCACTTGCAGCCTGGACATCGAAGAAGACGATGAACGTTGGCAATGGTTCCGTCCGTGCCTACTGGCCAGCATCGATCAGTGCACAGCTCCCTGCAACCTGCGAATTGGCAAAGAAGAATACCGTAAAGACATCCGCCGCCTGCAACTGTTCCTCGACGGCAAACGCAACTCTTTGCTGAAACAGATGCGTGACGAAATGGCCCACGCTTCAAAAGCACTCGAATTTGAAAAAGCGGCGAGGCTGCGTGACGAAATCCGTATGTTGGAAACGCTGGATGACCGCGGCGAATTAGATACGCACGCCCAACCGGAAGTTTTCTACATCGACCCCAAAAAGGGGCTCGCTGGCCTCCGCAAAGTCCTCAAGCTCGACAAAACGCCACGTACCATTGAAGGCGTCGACATTGCGCACTTACAAGGCGGGCAAACAGTGGCCAGCTTGGTGCAATTCATTGACGGCTTGCCCTTCAAGCCAGGCTACCGGCGTTTCAAAATCCACCGCGCGGCCAATGACGATTTCCGCAGCATTCACGAAGTCGTCGCGAGACGATTCAAACGCTTGCATGACGAGTCGGAAATGTTCCCCGACATCCTGCTGATTGATGGCGGCAAAGGCCAATTGAATGCCGCCATGGCCGCGTTCCGAGAACACGAGATCACCCCGCCCGTCGTGCTGTCGCTCGCCAAAAAAGAAGAAGAGATTTTCCTGCCGGGCCAGTCTGATCCACTCCGTCTAAGCCGGCACGCTTTCGCACTCAGGCTGCTGCAATACGTTCGCGACGAAGCCCATCGTTTCGCGCAGCATTACCATCATTTGCTCCGCCGCAAAGCCACGCTGGACGAGTGAATCTGATTTGCCGTCCCGGGCACCCCCAACGTAGCCATTGCCCCCAACACGCACACTCACTGGCCAACACGAGATGTCACCGGGTGGCAAAAAAAACACAAGGTCACCGCACGGCAACCTTGTGTTGAATGGTAGCTTTCTCGTGGTGATCGTGAGTGTTATTCGATACCCAGCAATTCCACTTCAAAGACGAGTGTGGCGTTCGGGCCAATGGCACCTTGCGTACCTCGAGGACCGTAAGCCAGTTCTGAGGGAATGTAGAGCACCCACTTGTCACCCACCTTCATCTTCTGCAAGGCTTCGGTCCACCCTTTGATGACCTGCGTGACACCAAAGCTGATGGGCTCGCCACGCTTGACCGAGCTATCAAAAACTGTTCCGTCAAGCAACGTGCCGTGATAGTGTACTTTCACTTTGTCAGAGACCGTCGGGCTACGGCCGGTGCCACTTTTCAAGACTTTGTATTGCAGGCCACTTGGCAAGGTCACCACACCCGGCTGCGCCTTGTTTTTCGCCAGGAATGCACGACCTTCAGCAGCATTCTTTGCGGCAGCTTCCTGAGCTGCGGCTTGAGCCTTGGCCTGCATGGCACGATTCAATGCCTCCAGCGTTTCGCGACGTTGCTGTTCCGTTAATAGAGGCTTGGCTTCTTTTAAAGCATCCATCAACCCTTTCATGAGCAGGTCGGGATTGATTTCGATACTGTCGCCCTTGAGTTGCTGGCCAAAACTGAGACCAATCGTATAACTCTGGCGATCCACTTGAGACATGGGGACTGCGCCACCAGCTGCAGGCGGCAGGTCATCCGCCACGGCTACCATCGCCATCAGGGAGAGGAGCGAAGCAACGGTCAATACGCGATACATGGTTGTTTCCTTTGAAATTACGGGAGGGGTCTGCGGGAGGGGGGGGACTGCGGAAAATCAACGCGTCCGCTGGGATGTCATACCCCAAACGTTACGACACCGAGGATACCTTACGAGTCCTCATCCCGAAAGGGTCAGGCCATCAACGATCTCGAGTTTGCGCAGCTCTCCAGACGGCAAAACCTGCCGTCTTCGACTATTTTGCCTCTGCGGCTGCCGTCTGTTCTGGCTGAGGTGGAGCAAACGTGGCAATCACAGCTCCCGCATCCGTCCAGATATGCAAGACACTATCCTGACCGCCTCCGGCAAACACCTTGCCGTCAGCACTCGCAGAGACCGTGTACATGTAGTCGGTTCCACCACTCAGCGCCCGGATGTTTCCACCGTTATCGGCACGCTTGAGATGCACGTTCTTGTCACCGCATGAGGCAACCACATTCAGCGTTTCAGCGATGAAGCGAATCGACGTGATCTCTTTGCTAAAGCCGCTGATGGTACGTGACTGATCGCCGGTGAGGAAGTTCCAAACCTTGATGACCTTATCGGCACCGCCGGTGGCCAGCGTGCGTCCGTCCGCACTCCAACTCACTCCGAGAACATGGTGTGTGTGCCCTTCGAAAGAGCGAACGAAAGACCCATCCGCGGTTTTGAACACTTTCATGAAACGATCGGCACCGCAACTGGCCACGTATTGATTATCGGGCGAGAACTCAATGGCAAAAATCGTATCGCTATGAGGGTCTTTCACTTCCCGCACGAGTTTTCCATCGGCAACATTCCAGATTTTCAGTTCGCCACTTCGCGACGGCTCACCGCTTCCCGTGGCCAACAGTTTTCCGTCATGGCTGAATGCCAACGCGGTGACGCGGTCGACAAGAATCCCCGGTTCGTCCATATTGCCAATCGTCTTCACCAGCTTCCACTCAGCCTGCGGATCCCAGATCGCTCCGGCATTGTCATCGGCAGTGGAGATCAGCCGATGGTCGGCAGTGAACGTGACGGTACCAATGCTGGCCGCATGTCCGTGGAAGGTATCAACCGCAGCACCCGCTTCGCTATCAAAGGTGTGTACCATCTGGTCATCACCGGCGACGGCAAGCAGAGCACCATCTGCAGAGAAGGCAATGGTACGGAGCGGCTTGAGACTCTCCGCGTCCAATTTCTTGGCAGCTTCCAATGCTTGATTGGTGGCGGTCTGCTGTTCTTCTTCTTTCTTCTTCTCCGCTTCGACGACAGGAATTTCGTCTGTCGCTTTCTTGACGGAAGCGACAGCCCGCGTGACGGTGCGTTCGGAAGCCTCCTGCGCTCGCTTGGCGGCGTTTTGTTCATCCGTCGCCTTGGTTGCTGCATCGGCGGCCTTTTTCTGCTCAGCCATGGCCGTCTTGGTCGCCTGCTGCGATTTCGTCACGGCCTGATCCGCCGCCACTTTTGCTGCATCCGCAGCTTTCTTCTTCGCTTGTGCATCGGTCAACGCCTGGTCCGCCTTGGTCTTGGCTTCGCCGGCAACTTTTGCTTTGGCGTCGGCGTCGGTTTTCGCCTGCTGGGCTGCGGTATTCTTAGTCTCCGCTTCAGCCTTTTGCTTTTCTGCGGCGGCCAACGCATTCTTTTTGTCAGCGTTTTCCGCATCGCCTTCCAGCGCCTTGGTAGCGGCTTCGACAGCTTTCACCGCGGTGTCCAGTGCATTGGCTGCATTCGTTGCCTCGGTGGCAGCCTTTTGAGCAGCTTGCGTGGCAGCGGTCGCGTCGGCAGCTGCTTTTTTGGCAGCGTTGGTGGCAGCCGTCACAGCATCCGTCGCCGCTTTTTGATCAGCGGTTGCTTTGGTCTGCGTTTCGGTTGCTGTTTTCTCTGCCGCTTGGGCATCGGCCAGCTTTTTGTCGGCAGCGGCTTTATCGGCAACGGGCTTCTTCGCAGCTTCCTCTTTCTTCTTATATTCTTCCTGAGCCTTCTTGAGTGCCTCGTCTGCCTTCTTCTTGTTATCTTCCTCTGCCTTCTTCCGGTCGTTGGCACCCTTCAGGTCGGCGGTTGCCAGATCGACACGACGCTTGGCCAACCGAGTCGCTCGTTCCGCGTCGGAAATACCAATCTTCTTACGAAAGTCACCTTTCATCTCTGCCAGTTGTTTCCCGTCAGCTGCGTTCCACAGCTTGGCGGCCCCGTTGGAGCTGGCCGATGCGATCCGCTGGAAATCACCGCGAACGGCGACGGCCACAACCGGTCCGCCGTGTGCCAACGAGCGGATTTGCTTGGCACCAGTCACGTCCCAGTGCCGCGCTGTTTGATCCTGACTTCCGGAAACCAACTGCGAACCATTTGCTTGTGCGACCGCAAGTGCGGTGACAGGGCCGCTATGTCCGGCCAGTTCCTTGACGGGCTGAGGCGCCGCGGCGGCAGCTTCCTCTCCCTCAGCGGGCTTCTCGTCCGCCGCCGCTTTCGGCTCGACTGCGGCGATGTCCCAGATACGAATCTTGTTATCTGCATCACCCGTTGCGATTTGCTTCTGTTCGCCAACAATCGCCACGGCGTTGATGGCCGCAGGGCCGGTGACCGGCTCACCCACAAGCGTACCGTCCGCTAAATTCCAGACGCGGAATGTTTTGTCTTGCGAGCCAGAGACGAGTCGGGCGTTATCCGCAAAGAAGGCGACGCCGCTCACGGCAGCCGTATGTCCCTCCAATGTTTTGACCACTTGATTCTTACTAAGATCCACCAGCTTGATCTTACCGCTCTCCTCACCGTAAGCGGCCCATTTGCCATCGGCACTCGTCGCTACCGAATGTGCTTTTTCAATACCAGCCAGATCGCCCTGTTTCGCATCGCGTGCTCGCTGGAACAGTTTGACGGTTCGGAAGCCGCCGGCAGCCATCGTCATGTTGTCAGGACTGAAGGCAATCGATTGCACGAGGTCAAAAAACGCCACGCCCGGTTTGTCGTAAACTTTCGATTCCATCAAAGCCGGATCGGTCAAACGTCCGAGTTCACGTTTACTGGGAGCGTGATAGAGGAAGATTTGATTGGCGCGTCCAGCAGCCACATATTGCCCATCAGGCGAGATCCCTACGGCGTAGATCGGGTTCACACCCTGCGGCAACGGTTGCCACTCAGGCGCTGCAGCGGTTCCGCGAACCTCTCCTTTAGCACCTTGATCGATCCACAGCTGAATCAATCCCAGCTGTTGTGGCGTCAATTGCTTGGCTCCGACATCATTATCGTCGGGTGGCATGAACGACTCTTGTTGCCGCGCGGCCAACTTCAACAACAGGCTCTCGGCACCTTTGCCAGGCACCACAGATGGCCCGTCGGATCCACCTTTGACAATCGCTGCGGGAGTCTCCAAAACCAGATCGCTCTCCGCCTCGGTGCTGTTATGGCAAGCCAGGCAGTTGCGCCGGAAAATTGGCAGAATTTCCTTCTCGAAGTCGACCGGGCCATCGTGCTTGACGGCAGCGATTTCGATCGGTTTCTCGTCATCGGCACGAGCTCCGTCGGAGATACCGCAGACGGCGGCTACCGCAATTACAAAGCTGAGAACTGCTGATTGAATACGCATGGCATGGACCCTTGTTTATCTGGTGATCGCTCTCCGAGCGATGTTCCGCAGTCACATATGATTAATGGAATTGAATTTAAAACAGTTACTCACGAAGTTTACTTGGCTTCTTCCGCGGCGACTTCCTCGACCTTCAGTTGCAAGGTTTGCGTCGCTTCGATATTCACGTTATTGAATTTGGCTTTTGCACGAATCGTCACCGCGTGTTCCCCAGCGGGTGCGTTTTTCGCCACAGTGACTTCCAACTTACCTTCTGGCTGATCTTTCGCGATTTGCAATTTAGCCGCACTTAACCCGGCGACACCTTTGGGAGCTTCCAAGGTGACATCGACAGCTTCGGCGAAACCGAACAGCCGTTCGAGTTTGATCGTCGCCTCACCTTTCTCGCCCTGCTTGATCGTGGCGTTATCAGCACTCACTTTCAGCGGCGACTGGTGAACGACCAGACGAATCGGCGAGGACGCCAGCACGATATTGACATCCTTGGCGGCCTGCGCTTTCTTCGTGTCTGCGACCTTTTTGTCGGCGGCAGTCTTGGCATCCTGGGCCTGCTTGTTTTTGGCCGTTGCTTCCTGGAACTTCTGCTCCATGGCGTTTTTCTTTTCTGTCGCCTGAGCGTTTTTCGTTTCCATATCGGCAACCGCTTTGGCAGCCGCGTCCTGCTTGGCCTTGGCATCCGTTTGCTTTGCGTTGGCCTCGTCACTGGCCTTCTTTGCCGCTTCCAATTTTGTTTTCAGATCGGCGTTCTCAGGATCTCCATCAGCTGCCTTTTGCGCGGCGGCCAACTGCTCACCCGCCTGCTTTGCTGCCTGTTCCGTCGTCTTGAAGGCATTATCCGCATTGGTTTTTGCCTGCTGCGACTGTTTCAGTTCATTCGCCGCTGTCTGCATCTCCTTATTAGCCTGATCGCGGGCCGCCGTAGCCTGCTTGAGTCCTTCCGCAGCCTGCGTTGCGGCCGCAGCAATCACCTTGGCTTCTTCTTCCGCTTCCTGAATCGCCAACGGATCACGCACGAGTTTCTGCTTGGTGTCCGCTCGCAGATAGAACGTATAGTTCCCTGGCTTCGTGTTGTTGTTATTCAACACCACGGAGAAGGTCCCATCGGTCTTGTCAGCAGCGATGGCAACGTTTCCCGGTTTAATTTCTCCTGGTAGTCCGGTGGAGACGAGACTCAACGCTTCTTTGAATCCTTCGCGGCGTGTCACTTTAATCGGCAAGTCGACTTTGGCACCGCGCGAGGTTTCCACGACATTCCCATCACCTACTTGGACAAATCCAACGGCCACGTGTTGATCAATCACGGACAACCGAGCGGTCGGTGAGAGCCGGAACAGCGCGGGATCGGTTGTCCGATTCGCCGTACCCCAAACCACGTTGGTATAGCGGGCACGTCGAACAATCTCTGCCTCCGGTCCCTTGGCACGCCCGACGATTTGCAATGGACCTTGCCATGATTTGGCATTTTCAGCCGCCTCAATCACCAGCCAAGCGGTGTTCACGGCGTTCGACAACGAAGCACCTTTGCAGGTCACACCCTCGGGTAAACCTTCGACGGCCAGATCAATCGCACCGTCAAACCCGTCCTGCCGAATGACTTCCACTCGCACCAGACAGGAACCACCGCGTCGCACCACCGGAGCATAAACCGGCACCTGATTATTATTCGCAACCTTGGTCTGCTGCAGGTGAGCAACCAGTTGGAAACCGGGTTGCTCACGGCGAATCCGCAAGCGGTAAACAAAACGCGGGTCGGCGCGGCCGTCTCCGAATTGATCTCGCACCATCACCCGATACTGACCATCGCCAGGCACCGTAAAGCGATATGCAGGATCATCCGTCGACGTATCAAAATCTTGTGCAATCCTGGCATTACGATCGCCCGGGTCATCCACCGCCGCGATCTCTTTGATTTGCTCTTCTCCCTGTTCGTTCTTGGTCACTTGCTGCACCAGCATCACCGGATCACTCTCCAGACCCATCCGATGCGACAGCACTTCGATCCAGTAAACGTCACCTTGCTTGGCGTCAAACTGAACCCAGTCGACGTCGCGTTCCGGATAGAATTGTCCGACGACCTCGCAGGGCACGGTAATGGTCTGTGCTTGTGCTGGCGAGTCGTTCTCCGCGGCTTCGCGAACAATCGGATCGGTGGCAAATCCAATTTGCACTGGATTCGCATTGGCATGTCGATACTCAAATGTGTCAACCACTGCCGTTGCCGTCGCCAGATAGGCTTGCGTTCCCGCGTTGTCCGCGTTCGCTTCGGCCGGCAGTTGAATGTTTGTGGTCACTTGCTGCAGGGGAATGCCATTAATCGCCACGCCCTCCACAGGCTGACCATTCGGCAAATTACGCCCGTAGATCGTGTACTGATCATTCGATCCCGGTTTTCCCACGGGGGGGAAAACATAATCGACCTGTGGCTGATCGTGCGCCACGAGCCGGTAGAAGTGCGACGTCCCGCCACCATAGATCAAGTCATAAACGCAAACGATGTAGTCACCTTCGCTCGGCGCGGTGAAATCAATCTGTGGATCGCGACCGATCGCGTCAGCGGACCGGGCCACTTCCCGCTGCTGCGGATTCAAAAGAACGAGCATCCCGTCCAGCTTGGAATCAATGCGTTGCGCCTGACAGTCGATAATCACGCGTTGCTTGGCGCCCAGATGAATTTGGTAGTAGTCAATGCTGTTCGCATCGACCAGGCCGTTGATCACGGTATTGATGGGGAGTGCCCGAGGGGAACTCACGCTCTTATTCGAACCGTCATCGATCAATTCGTCCGCCTGACCAACCACAAATCGCCGCGCATTGGATGTGCCGAACAAACCGGTCACGCGTGCCTCGTAAATTCCTGGCGGTACATTCGCAGCGACCGTGACCACGAACGTGTTATTCACCGGTTGTTCTTTCCCCAGCAACGCGTTGCTGACGGTCTTCTGCTTGGCAGTGATTCCCTCATGCGAGAATTCGAGTGCGGTCAAGCGTTCCTGATTGGCACCGCCGACAGTCACCTCCAGCGTCGCACCTTGCTTGGCACCGAGTGGACTGATCGTCGTCAGTTCCGTCACGGGAAACTGTGCCAGCGTCGTGCTGACAAAGAGAGAGGCCATGAACGCAGTCGCCATGCAGAGTGAACAAATGGAGCGTCGCATGTTTGAACATCCCTTGTATCGTAATGAAGAACCGCATCACTGCGGCTGGAGGTCATCTAGTGGGGGGGGAATTACAGGTGGGTTAACGTCTGGCAACGTGGTAGGGTGACGGCCGATTGGGCGGGCCGTCGTCTCGATTTATTGTAATCGCAAACGGCCATGGAGTGCAAAACTTGCCGACCTTTTGCCCACCCTGAATCGCCGGGATCCGCCGGTTCAACACGTCGACACAGAGCGGCTCGCGGCACAGCAATGGACCACCCGAGCAAAACGGCAAGCCGTTCCAGGCGTACGACGCCTGCTCGGCGTCGGTTACCTGAAGCGCTGTCCAGCCGCAACGGCCGCGCCATGCGGTCCCACGTCAGCCCGATCCGAAGATCTGGGCTCGCGAGCCAGCTGGCACGCACGGCCAAACGGGTCAAAAGAACGGCCTAGTGGTTGAACAAGAATTCTTTGGTGTTGATCAACGCCCAGACGATATCTTCGTAAGCCACATTCGCCTTATCTCCGTGCTTGTCGATATGGGCTTTCGCAATTTGCGTCTCTTCGGACGTCGGCTCACGAGAAAAGGCTAACAAGTACAGGTCGCGGATTTTCGCTTCATGGCCGCGTTCCTTATCTTTCGCCATTTTCGCAGCATTGCCGCTTCCGTTCGTCAATTTGCCTTGGATCTCCGACGAGTTCAACAAGTGCAAGCTCTGAGCGAGGTTCGCCTCAGAAGAACGTTCACACTCACAGGCACTACTCGATTCCGGTCGACCAAACACGGTCAGGAAGTAAGAACTGAAACCGTTGTCAGGCAATTGCATCGCCCGGGTTCCCACGGGAATGCTACCGAAACTCGTTTGCGTTCCCGTCACCTGGTCGATTGAGTCCAACAACACCTCGGCGTTCAATCGTTTGGGATAGTAACGCGAGAAGTTCTGCTTGTCGTCACGATTCCAGGCATTCGGCTCAGCACTCAATTGGTACGTACTGCTGTTGGCAATCGTCCGAATCAGTTGCTTCATGTCGAAGTTCGAGTCCACAAACTCTTGCGCTAACGCATCGAGCAGGGCCGGATTGGTCGCTGGATTCGTGACCCGCATATCATCCTCGGGGTCGACNATNTCCACGCCCGAAGAAGTGCTTCCAATAACGATTCACCAAGGCTTTCGCGAAGAACTCATTATTGGGATCCGACATCCAGTCCACCAAGTGATGGCGAGGATCATCGCCGGGAGCAATTTCCAACGTTTCGCTACCCAAACCGGTAGGCTTCACGCTGACATTCGTCTTCGGGTTTTTGGCCTGAGCCACACCTCGTCGATGGTAGATCCGTTGCTGATTCGCAATGTTCGAATTCTTACGTCCGACTTGGGCAAAGAAAGCACTGAAGCCGTAGTAGTCTTGCTGACTCCATTTCTCAAACGGGTGGTGATGGCACCGCGCACACTGAATCCGCAAACCGAGGAATAATTGCGCTGTGTCCTCCACTTGCGCCGACTGGTCCTTGACCTCGCGATACCACGCGACGGGAGGATTCTTACCGGGCATCCCCGAAGCGGCGAGGATCTCGCGGACAAACTCGTCGTATGGCTTGTTCTCATGCAAACTTTGGCGAATCCATCCGTGGAACGAGAACGTTGCAAAACGGTCTTCGTTGCGAGTCCGCTTGTTACGCAAGATCGCATTCCACTTGTTGGCAAAGTAATCGGCATAGTCAGTGCTGTCGAGCAGTGCATCGACCACCGTCGCCCGCTTGTTGGGCGAGTTATCTGCCAGGAATTGCTCTGATTCAGCAGGTGTCGGCAGACGACCGGCGATATCGATCGTAGCACGCCTGAGGAAGGTGGCATCGTCGGCCAACTTCGAGGCAGGCAACCCCAAAGCCTTCAGCTTGTCAAACACCTTCTCGTCAACGAAGTTCACGACCGGTGGTAGATCCTTGACCTCAATCCCCAAAGGCACCGTGGCGCGAAACACGCCGACATGTCCTTGATAGCGAGCCATCACAGCCACGCTTCCAGTCAACTGAGACGTGGTAACCAAGCCCGTCGCGCTAACTTCAGCCATCTCCGGATCGTTCGAATCAAACTGCGTCATGCGCGTGATGTCTTGGGTGGTACCGTCGGTGTAATGCGCCACAGCAGTCAATTGCTGACTTCCATCGCGACCCATCAAACGTTCCTTGGGTAACACTTCGATATGCGTCACAACCGGATCGTCGTCGTTACCGTAAGGCATGCCTTGTTCGATCCAACGTCGCATCAAACGATAAGCCGGTGAGTCCTCGGTGATCCGGTGGCCACCACCGTGAGGCAGCTTGGCAATCGCTTTCAGCAACAACAAACTGCGATCCGGGGCACTCGGAAAGAGCCGGCGTCCCCGCCCTTCCAGCACCAGGTATTCAAAGTCCTCTTGCGGTTCGAAACCCAACAGCGACAAACGGAAGCCGTTCTGACCACCGCTCTTGCCATGACAGCCACCGCCATTGCAACCGTACTTGGTGAACACCGGTACGATTTGATTGGGGAAATTGACCGGAATGTCCTGCTTGATATTCGTCACACGGAATTTGACCGTCGCTTCGTGACCGCCCTCGGCTTGCACCTTGAGCGTGACATCTCCCTCNGCAACCGGTTCGACGTAACCTGTACTGTCAACGGTCAGTAAGTCGGCTGGCTCGGCCAAGTAAGTGACTTGACGAGACAGGTCGCGCGTTTGTCCGCTGTCGTAATGTCCCGTCACGATCAGCTGCTGTGCAGCGTCACGACCGGCAACAATTACAACACCCTCGTGCTCACGGCCGGTAGCAACCGAGATCGAGGTGAGTTGCCCTGGATCACCAAGCCCAGGAGGTTCAGGCTGGGCATCATCGGCTTGGGCAAAAGCAAGCAGGAGAAACGCGGGGAGGAATGCAGCACTGGCGAGCGCCGCGGCGGGTGAGGGTCGTCGCATGGTCTTCCCTTTAGGGGTTAAGGGGATTCTCGCTCCGTCAATCATGCAGGAGGGTATAACTAACGTAGTAGCACTTCAGATTATCACATCGAAGGGATTTGATTGCAAGCAGTTAAATCGCCCACCCGCCCCTCCATTGAGGAAAACGGACCCCTCCGCAGTATTTCCTGGCCTCCGCTGACCGACCGTGCTTGCCCGACCGCCAATCCTTGCGTCCTGCAACCGAACTGTTGACTCCGGGCATGGCGTCATCCGCGTGCTCACTTACCGGCGTTTCGTCANCAGCTTGTGTTGCAAGTCTCTCTAGTCAACGTCAGAATCAACGTGACGGTCCGATCACTCGGAGTTTGGTGGCAATTTTGCCAAGCAAGCACACCTCTCGCCCTCAAAGACTCCCTCCATGACGTATTCCCCTCTGTCTCGGCGTCAGCTATTTCAACTGGCAGGTGGCGGGGCTGGGTACCTGGGCCTGACCTCGCTCCTCAGCGACGAAGGGCTTCTGGGCTCCTCAGCCGAGGCTGCTGGTCCGACTCCTCAGAATCCGCTGGCAGCTAAGGCGTCCCATTTTCCATCGCGTGCCAAGCGAGTGATTTGGATTTTTGTCAACGGCGGACCGAGCCATGTTGATACCTGGGACTACAAACCGGAGTTAGCCAAACGGGACGGCAAGACACTCGACGGCTTCGATCGTTTTACCGGTTTCTTTGCCAACGCGGTCGGCGGGTTGATGAAATCGCCTTTCGAATTCCAGCAGCATGGCGAGTGTGGCAAATGGGTGTCCTCCATCTTTCCGCATTTATCGCANCACGTCGACAAGATGGCGTTCATTCACTCCGGGCATACCAAGAGCAACAATCACAGCCCGGCGCTCTTCATGATGAACACCGGTTACACGCAGATGGGCTACCCGTGCGTCGGCTCGTGGGTCACGTACGGATTGGGCAGCGAAAACAGTGACCTGCCTTCCTTCGTGGTGATGTCTGATCCCAAAGGGCGAGGTTTACCGAAAGGCTACTCGCTGAACTGGGGAGCTGGTTTCCTGCCGAGTGTTTACCAAGGGTCCTGGCTAAAACCCCAAGGAGCTCCGATCGCCAATCTACAACCGGCCAAGGAACTCGCCGGAGATCGTCAACGTCAGCAACTGGATCTGCTGGCCAGCCTCAACGGGATCCATCTGGCCCAGCGAGAGCAAGAGAAGGACCTGGCGGCGCGGATTGAAAGTTTTGAACTGGCGTATCGCATGCAAACCGCGGCCCCCGAGGCGTTGGATGTCGCGTCAGAGCCGGAACACATGCGTCAACTCTATGGCTTGGATGACCAGCGGTGCGCTCACTTTGCCAAGCAGTGCATTACCGCCCGTCGCATGGTGGAACGTGGGGTGCGTTTTGTCCAGATCTACTCGGGAGGGATGGAGAATCAGCGCAGCTGGGATGGCCACAACGACATCCAAGGCAATCACAGTGGCTTCGCGGCGGAGACGGACCAGCCAGTAGCTGCCTTGCTAGAAGACCTCTCCCAACGCGGGCTATTGGACGAGACGCTGATCGTCTGGGGCGGTGAATTCGGGCGTCTTCCGGTCGCCCAAAAAGGGAGCAAGCCGGGCCGTGACCATAACCCGCACGCCTTCACCTACTGGCTGGCAGGCGGCGGCGTGAAGGGCGGTACGACCTATGGAGCAACCGACGAAGTTGGCCATAAAGCGGTCGTCGATAAAATTGACATTCACGACCTGCACGCCACCATCCTGCATCTTCTGGGCCTCGAACACAAACGCCTGACGTTCCGCCACAACGGCCGCGACTTCCGTCTCACCGATGTGGAAGGCCGGGTGATCCGCGACGTGATTGCGTAATGGTTTCGACGATTTCGACAGAAGGCGATCGCGTTGTTTTCCCCTGACCAGTACGAACTGCTGGACTTTGGCAGCGGTCGTAAACTCGAACGCTTCGGCGACTTCGTGCTCGACCGCCCCGCACCAGCAGCCGACGATTTCCGCCAACACGAACCACCTCTGTGGGACACGGCCGATGCCCGTTACGACCGGACGAACGGCCAGCGCGGACGCTGGACACACCGCGTTGCACTTCCCGAGGCCTGGACCACGCGCTATCAGCACACCGAGTTCACCATCAAACTGACACCCTTTGGACATGTCGGTTTGTTTGCAGAACAGCAACGCAACTGGCAATGGATTGATGAGCAGTGTCGCCAGTTCAGCACACCCTGTCGCATCTTGAACCTGTTTGCTTACACCGGCGGCAGCACGTTGGCAGCAGCAACCGCAGGAGCGGAAGTGGTGCATATTGACTCCGCCCAAAACGTCGTCCATTGGGCTAGACGGAACGCCGAAAACTCAGGCCTCGCTACCGCACCGATTCGCTGGATCGCGGAAGATGCTGTTAAATTTGTCGAACGCGAGATCCGTCGCGGCAATCATTATCAGGGAGTCATCCTGGACCCGCCAAGTTACGGGCACGGGCCCAAAGGCGAACCCTGGAAGATCTCCGAACATCTCCCCCACCTGCTCAATGCGTGTCGACAAGTACTCGCCGAGGACGACCACTTCTTACTGCTGACGAGTCACTCGCCGCAACACGCGGGTACATCGCTGCAACCACTCCTGGCAACGACCTTTCCCGACAGCACACCGCAGTCCCTGCGGACCCATCGCCTGCAGATTACAGACCGGGCAGGCAGACACTTACCATCCGGAACCGGCATCAGCTATCGCCACCGGCGGCAGACTTCGGGCAGCGCTGCACATTGAAGCTCCCTGATCTCTGGGATATGATCTCACGTCCGTCACAACGCAGGGATGAAGCTTGTTTTCTTTGATTCAGGAGACCTCCACGGGTGCAGATTTTACTGACCAACGATGATGGTATTTACGCCCCCGGATTAGCTGCCCTGGAGACCGAATTGCAATCGCTCGGCGAACTCACGGTGGTCGCCCCGGCCACCGAGCAGAGCGGCGTCGGCCATTCCATCACGTTCTTGACCCCTTTGATTGTCCAGGAGGTCTACGCTGGTGATCGCCAACGCGGCTGGGCTGTCGAAGGGAGTCCTGCCGACTGTGTCAAACTAGGCGTTTCGGAATTCTGCCAGGAGCGTCCCGCGTTGGTCGTCAGCGGCATCAACAGCGGGTCGAATGCTGGCATCAACGTCCTCTACTCGGGAACGGTAGCAGCGGCGATTGAAGGAGCTTTCTTTGGGATCACCAGTGTCGCGGTTTCGCTGGAATTTGACGACCAAGCTGACTTTCGTCGCGCCGCCCAATTGGCCACCGCGGTGATTCGCCAGATCCTGGCGCAAAAAGGCCCCGAACCACAACTTTATAACCTCAACATTCCACTGGCGGCGCTGCGGGGGCCCACCGAAGTCTGTGTCGTGCCCATGGGCATCGCCCACTACGGCGAGCGGTATTTGAAGCGACAAGATCCGAAGGGACGCACTTACTATTGGGCCACCGGCGACCCACCACCACAACCAACCGACCATGCAACCGACCTGTCGGTGATGCAGGCAGGAAAAATTTCGCTCACACCGTTACAATTTGACATGACCGCAGCGAACGCTTGCGACCAGATGCGGTCTTGGTCGTTTGACCTGCCCACACAGGAATACGCGTAGGAGAAACACGCGATGAGAAACACGCATCCCTGGCCCTGGTGTCTGGTACTGCTCTTTGCGGGCTGCCTCCCTACCCCAGCGCCACCAGCGCAACAAGCGCCCCCCGCACCGGTCGGCAATCGCCCGCAGACGCAGGAAACGGAAACCGTTGACGCGGAAGTCGGCGTGGGGAAATCAAGCCAAAACCTGGGCCAGTTCGACTCCGGTGTCCAGAAGGCCGTTGCCAGCCCAGCACAAGCCCTGGTACGAACCAAAGAGATGGCCGCCTTTGATCTGCAAGTCAAACCAACGTTGGAAGCCTACCGAGCACTGCACGGCAACTATCCGAAGACGGAAAAAGAGTTTTGGGACACGATCAAGGGAGTGAAACTGCCCGAGTTACCAGCCGGTCACAAATACGTCTACGACCCCAAGGAAGGCAAACTGAAAGTCGAACGCCCCAAGTCGGACTAACCCGTGCACGTCACCTCGCGTCACCTCGCGTCACCTCGCGTCACCTCGCGCCACCTCGCGCTCAACGGTCTCCGGCTGACCAACGGCTTACGAGGCGACGGCTCCCAAAATTCCCATCGCGAGGCCAACCACGATCCCGATCAGACTCAGGATGGGCCACAAAATGACCACCGTGAGACAGCGTTTTTTGGCGCTGTTCGACGCCGCGACTGCGCCTTCGTAATCCCCGGCTTTGTATTTGGAGTCGACCTGCGTCGCGGCAATGATCGCTGGTATCGCAAGAACGCCGCCGCAAAACAGGAAACACAAAACCGACTCCATCAAATAGTTCTTGGGCTTCGGTCCCGATTTCTGCCCTCCCGCCGACGGACTGGTGGTGTGGGGCGAATAGGTCGTTTCTTGCAACGGCGCACTCGCAGGTTGCCAGCGCGCCAGATCGTTCTCCGTCACCTCATCAAACAGCGAATTCAAACCTCCCCCTGCGCCCAANCCACCTGCCCCGGCTGCGGCATTGCNGGCGGGCACCTGCATGATCGCCTGACACGATTGACACTTGGCCTGCTTACCTGCCATCCCCGCCGCAACTTGGTACTGCTTCCCGCAACTCTGGCAACTGAAGGTAATCGGTGCCGTCTGCTGCGCTGACGGAACGTGCACGACTTTGTCGCAAGACTGACATTTGACGGCCTTGCCCGCCATGGTATCAGCCACTTGATATTTGCGACTGCAATGTGGACAAGCAAACGAGATAGGCATCAGATCGAAAACTCAACTTCAGAAGCAGACAAACGCGAAACCAACAACGGGCATCAGCCTTATAGCTTAATCGTCACATTCCGCTTGCCAACCAACCTCTTCCAGACTCCTTCAAACTCCTCGAGATAGACGCCTTCACGAGATCCAACCGCCTCCTCCCATTCCGAGCGTCCGCGACGGCGCGCATTCCCCTTGTTGGCCGCGGTGAGCCCAAAGATCTGTTCTGGCGTCATGNCCGNGGATGGTTTACGGTACCGGTAACCTAATCACACACATGCCAACTAGCTTTACTTCAGGATTTCCGTGTTGATCGAGTTGCTTGTCACCGTTGCCCTGGGCCTGCACTTGATGTGCGTCAATGTGGCGTCTGCAGGCCCCATGATCTGCCTTTGGTTGGAGTGGCGCGATGGCCGTGGCGATTCACTGGCGCGCGAAACGGGCGTCGTCTTGTCTTCCGCCTCGCTGGTCACGCTCGTACTCGGTGTGGCCTTCGGACTTGCCGTCGGCTTGCTCCTGTGGGACGACGCTTACGCCACCGTCCTGCAGCGATTTCCGAGTCGCATCGGCTACGGACTCGTGGAACTCGGCTTTTCTGCTGTCCTTGTCGCTTGCCATGCCATCTGGTGGAAATATCAACAACGCACCGGTGCCCTGCTACGTGGTATCCGCTACCTGTTGCTATTCGCCGCTGGCACGAACCTGCTGTATCACTTCCCCTTCCTTTTCGTCCTGATTGCCAATGTTGCCAACAGCGGTGANACCGCCCGCGATGTCCTCGACGGCGAGTTTGTGAACATGATCTCCGCCGGTCCCGTCCTCGCGCGTGTGACCCATTTCATTCTGGCCGCGTTTGCCGTCTCCGGTGTGCTCTTGATCGGGTTTGCCCTCCGACTCCGGCGCTCTGGTCGTGAAGACGACGCACAGCGAGTCGCCATCTGGGGAGGACGCATCGCGTTGGCCCCGACGCTTCTGCAACTGCTGGTCGGTTTGTGGGTGACNTTCACNCTCTCGCCCATNGCCATTCGACGNCTGATGGGCGGTGATCTTTTGGCAACCGCCCTGCTGATTAGCTCGCTGCTGGCAGCGTTGTGGCTGATGCACAAACTGGCGTCGATCTCCTTTGGTGATGTCAGTCAGAAGAACCTCATCGGAGCCATCTGCCTGATGGTCGCGGTGGTGTTGCTGATGACCGGCGTACTCCGCGCCTCGCAACAACGAGCCCCCGGTCTCCACCCGCGTGCCGCAGCCCGCCTTGCGCAACCCCCCTCAGCAGCCTCACGCCCGCCCCAAACAAGCCTGAATTCGGCCTGATTGCGCCACTCCCCCATGGTTTGCCCTGGATGCCTCTTGCCAACGCGCCTCTTGCCAGCGCGCTAGAGTATTTTCTGACACGGACAACTCACCAACGACACGACGTCAGGAACCAGCCATGCGAACTCTCCTTACCTTCTCCCTCTTGGCCCTCACTACGATCGCCCACGCCGAGCAACGCGAACGAACGCTATTTGATTTCGAGGACGGCAGTCGATCGAACTGGCGTACGGTCAATGATGGTGTGATGGGCGGTCGATCCGTTGGTCGCTACCAGGTCACAGACTCAGATGCACTGGAATTCTTTGGCACGCTCTCGCTGGCAAACAACGGTGGCTTCGCCTCTGTACGTTCGCGAGGCAACCGACTGGGACTCGAACCGGGCGACTCGCTTGTGCTCCGCGTCCGCGGGGATGGCCGGAAATACAGCCTGAACCTCTACACCCCGACGCGACGGATGGCATTCTCGTATCGTGCGGAGTTTCAGACAAAACGAGACACCTGGATAGAAATCGCACTTCCCTTGGACCGCTTCTACGCGACCTCGTTCGGCCGCCGCGTTCGCAGCACGCTCAAGCCAGCGGATGTCAGCGGGGTCGGAATCGTACTGGGTGACAAGAAAGCGGGGCCATTCAAGTTGCAGGTGGACTGGATCAAGGTTCGCTCGGCTCTCCCTCAAACGGCCGCAGCAACTGCCAGCCCTGACGTATTAGCCGATTCCGATCCGCAATAGTCCTGGTGCAACCTGCAATCAACTCGGACGCTCACCGCGGCACCAGACACGAATCGCTGGTGGGAGCTCGCAGCTCCAAGCGGCCCTGCGGTGCGTGCGCGCCTCCCCAGGATCTAACCCGGACACTGCTAGCCCTTCGATCTCATGCCTTTTCTGGCAAGGGCCACAGGCACGCACAAGAAACAAAAAAAACGCCCGAAACATCGTTTCGGGCGTTTTCGTAGCGACGCTGACGGGACTCGAACCCGCAACCACTGGATCGACAGTCCAGTACTCTAACCAATTGAGCTACAGCGCCAGTGAGCTTTTTTCCGCAATTTTCGCCTGCGGAGGTGTGATTTTAGCCTAGCTTCCAAGTCTCGACAAGTGTGCTCGGTGGCTGATGTAAAAGTCTTCATTCGAGCGATTTGCCCCTGATTCTTGAGAAAATCTGGGCGCACTTTCAGCCGGTCCCGTTCAGTGAAACATCTGCCCCTGACCAACTGCCTCAAAGGCGTTCCTATAGTGCGCAATCGTCGGCTTTCGGTCACGTGGCCAGGTAATCGCCACAATGTCAAATCGAGCCCGTGCGGTATCCAGCAACCGATGCCGTTTCATGTATTGCAATGCGAGCATGGTGAGGCGCCGTTGCTTGGCGTCATCAACCGCATCTGCCGGATGCCCTTTCGCATGCGACCGGCGCGTTTTCACCTCCACAAAGACAACGGTCCGTTGATCGACCGCCACAATGTCAATTTCCCCCAGCCTGCCTCGGTCACCACGCGCCAAGATCAGATACCCTTGGCGTTTAAGAAATCGCGTCGCGACCTCCTCCCCCTGCTCACCCAGCGTGCGCGGACGACGCCAGCGGCGCCACCGCTGGCGCAACGTTGCTGCCCAATCCATCTCTGCCCCTCCTCGATAAACTCCTTAACCTCCTGGCACTCCCCCAGCTCGTATCTTCCCCCCTGGCTGCGTTCCGCAAATTCATTCCGGCTTCGCTTGCACCGCTGCCGTTTACCCGCTGCCGTTTACCCGGTGCCGATTTGTGCCACCCAAACCGCAACCCCAATCACGCCAAAGCAGATGACAAAGCAGACGATGAAACCAATCACGTCAAACCAACTTGGCCTTTGCATTTCCAAAGAGGTCCCGGGAAACAATTTTTTCGCCTCCAGCGCTGCTGGATCTGCGGCGTACTGCTCCAAACGTTGGCGGTCTTTTTCTGGGTCCGGGTCGACCGGAGTTTTCATCTTGGCGTAGTAGCGGTCGAGCGCGGCCTGACTGTTCTTGCGGGTCAGGAAGCTACACAAGATCATCACCAAGAAGGGAGCGATAATCTTGGGTGGCAACTCCAACGTACTCAGCGTGGCGTTGCTGCTCTTCGTCAGGTCAAGTCCAGCTAAGGAGTAAACCAAAAACTCAAGTCGGAAATTTCCCTTCCCGGTGAACTTCACGTCCTCACGATAGCGCATCACCACGCGCGTGGTCTGGTCACCGATCGGTTGTGGGTCACTCATGGGCTGCGGTGCAGGGAGCTTGAGTCCCGTGGCATCTTTGCCCTCGCCAGTCGCAGCGGTTGTCACCAAGTCACCGACCGCGAGCGTGACTGGCTGGGCACCGAGTTCGTCGAGTAATCGCTGCCGCCAGGTGGCATCGGTCACTGCCTCGGCTGCCGCTTGCTCGCGTTTCCAATTCTCAATCTGCCGCGTCCGCGTTTCCACGTCGGCGTCTGTAGCCAACCAACTCACGGGGACGACGCCTCGCGACCAGAAAACACTTTTGCCACCCGATTTGGCCGTGTCTGTCAGCGACTGGCCCACCTCCAACGGGAGAGGTTCTGCCCCCAGGCCCTGCAGTGCTTCGGCACGTTGGACGGGGTCCACAATCGCCTCGGCGGCCGCTTGGGCATCCTTCCAGGCCGTCATCTGCCCCACTCGCTTGGCGACGTCCGTCGGTGCTGCCGGGCGGGTGGTCTTCGTCTCGACGATCTCATTGATCGTTTGATATTGTTCCATCGTCCGCAGAGACGGCATGACCCGTGGTGCCGCAAAGGGAATCACAAAAAACATGAACGCACAGAAGGTCACTGTCACCCACGCGGCCGCAGTCGTTGCACCTCGCCAGAACATGCCAATCCAGAACGGTGCGGCAAACAACACGGGGAACACCCAGGTCAATTCCAACTGCTGCAACATATTGTTGATCGATAAGGCAATCACGATGCTACCCACCACAGTGAACGTTCCGGTCAGCCGGCCCACGTTAATACACTCGCGCTCGCTCGCCTGAGGGTTGATATACGGCGCGTAGATATTGCGCACGACCAAAGCGGAGCCGACCACCATGTAGGCATCGACACTGCTCATCAACGCTGCGAGCAAGCAGGCTAACATCAACCCGCGAAGTCCCGGCCCGAGCAGTTCTCGGGAAGCCACCCCCCAGGTCTTATCCGGGTCGTTAATCAATTCAGGGTGATCGGCAAACAAGGCCAAAGCGATCAGAGCGGTCAACACCCAACCGATGGTGCAAAAGCGTTTGAGAAAATTCCCCACCACCAGACCGATCCGTGCACTATTCTCATCTTTTGCTGAGCCACCGCCCGTGGCAATAAAGTGCGGCTGCACGACGATCCCAACCAGATTGATCACCACCACGGCGATGATGCGGTGCAAAGGAAACTCGCTACTGTTGGTCGAACCAATCACGCTGAAATGCTCTTTCGGAATCTGCTCGTGCATGATGCGAAATCCCAGCCACCAGCTACCGCCTTCGGGTGCGAATTTCTCGACCAAAGCACTTAATCCAAACGGCACCAGCAGCAACGAGAGCAGGATGATACAAATCCCTTGGATCAAATCCGTGTAGTAAGCGGCCTCTAATCCGCCCGCCATGCCGTAGACCAGGACAATCAACCCGATACTCGGAACCAAGAGGTACTCAATCGGTACGGTGGCTCCCAGTACGGTAACTTCGGCCACCCCGATCAACGGTGCGGCGACCTTGCCAATCCCCGAGAAAAACATCGACCCGTAGACCATAAAGAACAGGATCCCAAAGATGGCATAGCCAACTCCCAAGCGTTGTGATTCGTACCGCTCGACAAACCAATCCCCCAAGGTCAAGTGCCGCATGCGGCGGTACCAGACTCCGGTGATCCAGTAAAATGGCGTCACGAACAACCAGTACATGACGCTCCACATACCGCTCATGCCACTGGTAAACGTGGTTCTTGCGGTGTTCACCGGATCACTCGAACCGGTCCCCGCTCCGAAGGCGGCAAAGGTTTGCAACAATTTGCCAAACGAGCGGCCGCCCATGAAATAATCTTCTTGCCGCTTGATTTTTCGCGAGGCGATAATCCCGATCGCGACCAGCACGACGAAATAGACGGCGAGCACAACGTAGTCAAGCAGAACCATGGGAATCCTTGTAGCCAAAGCAGTAACGAAACCACGCATTGTAGGTGTTTACTCTCGGTTTACAAGAAAATCCTATTGAACCAAGCTGACGGGACTCCGCAACGATTGCGCTGCTTCTCCAGTCCAGCAGCCGAGGCGAGCCACAACTACGGTCGTAATGTGCCGTCTTGGTTCAGTTTTGATACAATGAGTGCATGCTCCCTCCGCCCGCCACCCTGCGTTGCTTTGTCGGCGCACTGCTCTTTCCCTGCCTCGTTGGTGCAGCCGCCGAGCCCCCGCGATTTGAGGAACAGATTGCGCCCATTCTGCGGTCGAAATGCGGCAAATGTCATGGCCAGAGTGATCCACAAGCAGAACTCACGCTGACGTCAGCCCAAGGCATTGCCCAAGGGTCGGAGTCCGGCCAGGTAATCGACCTGGCTCAGCCCCAACAAGGTCTTCTCTTCACGGCCATTCACTCGAGCGAGATGCCACCGGAAGACGCCCCACCGCTAACGGAGACCGAACGCACGATACTGGAACAATGGCTGCGNGCGGGCGCACCGCTCCCCAACGCGACCACGACCAACTCGGTCACCACCGAGCGGATCATTCCGCTATTGCTGTTACGCTGCACTGCTTGCCATGGCGCAACGAAGCAGGAAGGAGGGCTCGACCTGCGCACTCGTGCCAGCATTCTGGCAGGTGGCAAGTCCGGTCCGGCGGCCGTTCCCGGCAAGCCTGAGGAAAGCATCCTGTTGCGACGAATCCACGCTGAGGAAATGCCTCCCCGCAGGCTGCTTGTTTCTGCCAGTGTCAAAACGATGGAACCCCACGAAGTCCGGTTGCTCGAACAGTGGATTGCCGACGAGATGCCGCAGGCAAAACCACGTCCGGTCGCCGATACGGCAGATGGCCAGGACAAGCAATTCTGGGCGTTCCAACTGCCTCCTCGTCCCGCGCTCCCACGCACCCCAAACGGCGAGTGGCAGAATCCGATCGATGGCTTCCTGCTCCGTTCGCTCCACCAGGTCGAATTGGACTTTGCCGTCGAAGCACCGCGTCCTACCTTGCTGCGACGTCTGACCTACGACCTGACCGGTCTGCCACCCAGTCCCGCCGCACTGGCTCGCTTCAACACGGCCACAGCACCCGACGCCTACGAGCGCAACGTCGACCGCTTGCTCGCCTCCCCTCGGCACGGTGAACATGCGGCCCGCAAATGGCTGGATGCCGCGGGCTATGCGGACTCCGAAGGAGCCCAGAACGCCGACCTTGTCCGACCCCATATGTGGCGTTACCGAGATTATGTGATCCGTTCCTGGAGTGCCGACAAACCGTATGATCGCTTCCTTCACGAACAACTGGCCGGCGATGAATTACAGGATTACCGCGGCGCTGCGGTCATCGATGAAACGCTCTATGACAACCTCGTGGCAACCGGTTTTCTGCGCACTGCCCCAGACCGCACCTTCGCAGACATCACCAACTTTGTCCCCGAACGCCTGGAGGTGGTCGCCGATGAAATCCGAATTTTCAGTTCCACCATTTTGGGACTGACGATCGGGTGTGCCCGCTGCCATGCGCACAAGTTCGACCCGATTTCACAAAGTGACTATTACCAACTGACCGCCATTTTCAAGGACGCGTACGATGAGCACGATTGGCTGAAATCTCAAGGTCCTCGCACGCTGCCCCACGTGACCACAGCGGAACGCACCGCCTGGCAAGAGAACGAACAACGCATCGACCGAGAGATCGCGGCCTTGAAAGAAGCAGAGAAGAACGCAGATCAAGCAACCAAAAAACAGCTCGAAGGGCAACGCAAGGCGCTGGCAAATCAACGTCTTCCCGAGCCGCGTATTCGCGCTTTGTGGTCCCGCGGCCGACCGTCGCCAAGCTACGTGTACCAACGAGGAAACTACCTTCAGCCAGGGCGCTCGGTGGCNCCCCACGTCCCCAGTGTCTTGCGGTCTGCAGACCGCCCGTTCCAAATCACTTCGCCAACCACCGCCGATGCGACCGGCCGCCGCTTGGCCTTGGCGCGATGGCTAACGCATCCGCAGCACCCGCTGACCGCACGGGTGATGGTCAANCGNCTGTGGGCTCACCACTTTGGCCAAGGAATCGTCAAGACACTCGACAATTTCGGNAAGACAGGAACCCCTCCCTCGCACCCTCAATTACTGGATTGGCTGGCACATGAAGCGATGCATCGTGACTGGAGCATGCACGCGCTGCACCGCCTGCTGGTCACTTCGCGTGCTTACCGACAGGTCTCCATCCTGGATGCAGAACGCAGTCAGCGCGACCCCGACAATACGCTGCTCTCGCGTATGCCGCTACGTCGCCTGAATGCCGAAGAGTTGCGTGACACGTTACTGGCCTTAGCTGACCGCCTGAATCACCGCCAGTTTGGCCCCGCCGATGCCATCCAGGAAACGAACCGCGGCTTGATCACCGCAGTCGCGACCCACGGCGCCTATCGTCGCAGTATTTACTTGCTCCAGCGACGCACCAAAACGCCAACCATCCTGGAAAACTTCGACTTCCCTCAGATGGGTCCGAATTGCCTTGAANGAGGCGAATCGATTGTCGCCCCNCAAGCGTTACATTTGTTGAACGACGCCACGGTCCGCCAACTGGCCACCGCGTTTGCCGAACGTTTAATGGCCCAGACACAAGACGATTCCGCAAGATTGCAACAACTGTTCCTGCAAGCCATCGGTCGCGCTCCTGCGCCCGCTGAATTATCAGCCTCACGACGCATTCTGGAACAACTGCGCACCACGTGGCAAGCAGATCCGCAAACGACGGCCGAACAGGTCGAACAGCGGGTCTGGACCAGTCTTTGCCACGGGACCATCAACTCCGCCTCCCTCCTGTACATCGATTAACGGATGCCCACNCCCGCCTCACCAACCGCTTGGACTCGAAGACGCTGGATCACTCAGGTCGCGGCCGGAGTACCCTTCGCCGCCCTCGCCAGTCTGGCTCACGAGTCGGCACCTGCTGCCGAAACCTCCTCGGACCACATCGCGCACCCGACTCCCACCGCAGATGCAGTCATCCATCTATTCATGAACGGTGGCCCGAGTCAGATGGACCTGTTCGATCCGAAACCAGAATTGACCAAACGACATGGTCAATCGCACTTCGAAAAGATTGCCGGCGAAGTGGAATTCCCCCAATCCGCCGGGGCCTTGATGCGGAGCCCGTTTCGCTTCTCGCAACATGGTGATAACGGCGCCTGGGTCTCGGACATCATGCCGCACTTTGCCAANCATGTGGACAAAGTGGCGATGATCAAGTCCATGTATACCTCTAACCTGACCCACGAACCGGCGCTCTATAAAATGCATTCGGGTAGCGAATTCATCGGGCGTCCTTCGCTGGGTAGTTGGGTGACCTACGGTCTAGGCAGCGAAAATCAAAATTTGCCTGGCTACGTTGTCCTGGACGACCCCCTGGGCTTGCCTGTCAACGGCATCGACAATTGGTCCGCCGGATATCTGTCGCCCGTGTATCAAGGCACCCGTTTCCGCGCCAGCGGTGATCCGGTCCTGAACCTCAGACGACAATTTGATGAACCGGACGGTGCNACGCGTTTACAGCGCAGCTTGGTCCAGGAACTGGACCGTCTGCATCAGCAGGCCCGTCCCCGCCAACCGCAACTGGCGGCCCGCATGGCCAGCTATGAACTGGCAGCCCGCATGCAACTGGAAGCCACCGACGCCTTGGACCTGGAACAAGAAACCGCAGCCACCCACGCTTTGTATGGACTCGATCACAAGACGACCGAGTCTTACGGACGCCGCTGCTTGATCGCCCGTCGACTCATCGAGCGAGGTGTGCGGTTCGTCCAACTGTTTATCAACAGTCAAATCTGGGATACGCACTCCGCCATCGGCAGCAGTNTGCGNGATTGTTGCGATCGGACGGACAAACCGGTCGCCGGGTTACTGCAAGACTTGCAACAGCGCGGCTTGCTGGACCGGACACTGGTCATCTGGGGTGGCGAGATGGGCCGACTCCCGATTGCCCAGTTGCACGCCTCAAAAGATCCTGCCAAATCCGGTCGCGACCACAACAAAAATGCAATGGTCACTTGGCTCGCCGGTGGCGGCGTCCGCGCGGGTACTTTACTGGGGGAAACCGATGAACTCGGCTTCGCCGCCGTGGAAGATCGCGTGAGTGTCCCTGATTTTCACGCCACCATGCTGCATCTGCTGGGACAGCATCACGAAAAACTGTTCGTCATGCGCAACGGTCTGAAGAACAAACTCACGGGGACCGAGTCGGCGCGTGTGGTGACGGAAATTCTGGCTTAGCAGCCCGCGTCGGTGCCTCGCCCCACCCAAGTGGTCGCTTGAAAGTCCTCCGCAGGGAAGTGACAATAGCCCCATCATTCCTTTGCAACTAGCCGTCAGGACATTTGTCATGCCTCATCCCGACCGTCGTCATTTCCTCGCCACCTGTGCTGCTTCCGTCGCGGCAGGCGTCACCACCTCGCAGCTGGGATGGTCGAACCAGTCCGCCGCACGTGCCAGTGAACCAATCCAACGCAATGGCACAGCGCAATTCAAATTCAGCCTCGCCGCCTACAGCTATCGCAAACTCCTGCAAGGCAAGTCCGCCACGTTGTCGTTGACTGACTTCATCGATGACTGTGCACGCTTCGGTCTCGAGGGGACGGAACTCACCTCTTACTATTTCCCCGATCCCGTCACCCCCGAATATCTCCGCAGCCTCAAACATCACTGTTTCCGCCTGGGCCTGGACGTCTCCGGTACAGCGGTGGGGAATGACTTTGGATCACCGGACAAGGAAACACGGCAAGCGCAAATCAAGCACGTGAAAAACTGGATCGAACACGCCGAGATCCTGGGCGCGCCGGTCATCCGTGTCTTTGCGGGACATGTCAAAAAAGATTCGACGCCGGACGAGGCCCATCGCTTGATGGTCTCCTCGCTGGAGGAGTGCTGTGAGTATGCCGGCCAGCACGGTGTGCACCTGGCACTCGAAAATCATGGCGGACCAACCGCCACACCCGATGGTCTGCTGCGGTTAGTACATGACGTCAAGAGCGATTGGTTTGGAGTGAATCTCGATACGGGAAACTTCCATACCGAGGACATCTATGGCGATCTGGCCCGCATCGCTCCCTACGCCCTGAATGTGCAAATCAAATCCACCATCTCGGGGCCTGACAAAAAGAAGGTCCCCAGCGACTTCAAGAAACTGGCTGGCATTTGTCGAGATGCAGGGTACCGCGGCTACATTGTGCTGGAGTACGAGGAAAGCGGCGATCCACGGGCCGAGAGTGCACGGTATCTCGACCTGCTGCGGCAAGCGTTTCGGGCTTGAGCAGAGACAGCTTACAAACCCGTTACAAGTTCGGCTTGGCCCACATCCTCCAAGCTCGGTAAGATTCTCAGAGAGATTCGCTTCTTTTTGAGTTCCTGACTACGGGTATTCGCATGCGGCAGCTTCGCAAGTTCGCTCTCCCGCTAATCGTCTTTCTGGCGTTCAGTAAGTTCCCAGCCGCTTCTCGCGCAGAGCCGCTGACCAGCACCATCATTCAAAACGTCCCACACATTCAACAGAAGCCGGATTTTTGCGGTGAAGCGTGTGCGGCCATGTGGCTGCAAAAATTGGGGCACTCCATCAACCAGGACGATGTATTCAATCAAGCGGAACTGGATCCGCAACTGGGCCGCGGGTGCTATACCAAAGAACTGACGGTGGCCTTGCGCAACATCGGATTCCAAACAGGGAAGGTCTGGCAAACCATCCCAGCGTCGCAAGCGTCTCGCGATTTGCACCAGGCCTTCCAGGCATTGCATACCGATCTCCAAGCTGGCATCCCGTCCATTGTCTGTATGCACTACGACGCTCAACCCAACACGACGGAACACTTTCGTCTGATCACTGGCTATGATGCAAAAGCTGACGAGGTGATCTACCAGGAACCGGCAACCCCGGCGGGATCTGACCAACGCATGCAGCGCACCAAGTTCCTGCAGTTGTGGCCTTTAAAATACGACCCGCAACAATGGACCGTGATTCGCCTGCGTCTGGCCAGTAAGGTGATTAAGCAACCGCTGCGAAAACACCGGTTCACTGCTGCAGATTACGCCCAACACATCATGCAGCTCAAACGGCGTTTACCTCATAAAGACTTTCATATTGTCTTGGAAAAACCTTTTGTGGTGATCGGCGATGAACCACCCAAAACCGTTGAGCAACGCTCGGAACGTACGGTGAAATGGTCCGTTGATCGACTCAAAAAAGACTTCTTCACTCGCGACCCCGACCAAATCATTGACATCTGGTTATTCCGAGACAAAGCCAGCTACGAGAAACACACACAAGCGATCTTCGACATCACTCCGTCCACGCCTTACGGTTTCTATTCGTCGAGGCATCGGGCATTGATCATGAACATCAGCACGGGCGGTGGCACTTTGGTACACGAAATCGTCCATCCGTTCATGGCCGCCAACTTTCGCACGTGCCCCTCCTGGTTTAACGAGGGGCTGGCATCTTTGTATGAACAATGCCGTGATCAGGACGGCCATATCTGGGGCAGCACCAACTGGCGTCTGAGTGGTCTACAACGTGCTATACGACAAGACCGTGTCCCGACGTTCCAGACACTATGTGAAACCTCGACGCATGAGTTTTACAAAGAAGACCCCGGCACCAACTACGCGCAAGCCCGGTACCTGTGCTACTACCTGCAAAACCACGGGCTGCTGGTCAAATACTACGATGCCTTTCGGCGTAACGCAGCGAACGACCCCTCGGGCTACCAGACTTTGCAGCAGGTATTGCAGACTCAGGACATGAAACGGTTTCAGGCAGACTGGCACAAGTACACTTTGCAGCTCCAGTTCTAACGCTGCCGAGTTCTAACGCTGCCGAGTTCTAACGCTATCGCTTGGAACGCCAGGGTTACGCGGTTTCGTCGATCTCGCGGACCACAATTCGATTGCCACTGACTTGCAGCACCCGCACCTGCTTGCCTTTGTCGACAAACGAACCGTCTGTCACCACGTCGACATATTCATCGCCAAAGGCAACTTTCCCGGCCGGCCGCAATGGGGATTCGGCCAGCCCCCAATCGCCCACCTGAATTTGCGGGCCCTCCGTCGACGTGGGTGTTCGTGGCTTTCCGGTCTCGTCATCGATCGCTTCCTCGTCTGCATTGGTCGCAACTGGCGGCTCTAGCGTCAAGCGATTCAAAATCGGGATGGAACCGTAGTAGTTACTGAGTGCCACCATCGCCACCAGGGACACCGCACCTGCCCCCACCACCGTTAACAAGGACGTTGCGACATTCCCTATGCGCAACCCATCCATCGGCACAAAATCCTGACTGGCCATGACCAGGCCGGCGACCATCAGCAAGATCCCAGCGACACCCGCGACCCCGAAGCCGGGGATGACAAACAGTTCAACGCAGAGAAACACGACGCCGCAAAGAAACAACAAGATCTCGAGCCACCCCGACGTGCCCCCCAAAAAACGGCTCCAGAAAAACAACACGAAACACAACCCAGCGACCAAACCTCCCACGCTGATGCCGGGGGCGCTCAATTCGATGAACAACGCGACCAAACCGATCACAAACAGCAACCCGGTCACGACCGGAAAGTTGAGAATCATGACCGTGGTGTCGACCCAGGTGGTCTCCATGACCACTGGATCTTTCGGTAACTGAAAGTATTGAACCAACGCTGCGCGATCATCCGCGTTCCCCTCCACCAGCCCGATCTCCAACGCCTTCGCGCCATTGACTTCGAGAAACAGCCCCTGGCGTGATTCCTGCAACATGGCTCCTTGATCCCACCGCTCTGCGCCTCCATCTTCCTGCAACTCAGGTTCCGACATCCAACGCACTTCGCCCGTATCTCGATGGGTGCACCGAAAGACCTCCAGATCCATGTCCACCATTGCCTCAGTGACCGCGGGAGGCCGGCCTTTGGCTTCTGCCATGTCGCGCACACGACGTACGAGATCGCTGCGAATTTTTTCCGGCGCGTGCCGAAAGAGCGCGTCGTCATCTTGAAAGATCGGACCGGCGTCACCAATGCGGGCGCCGGGAGCCATCACGATTTCGTTGCATCCCAGCGAGATCAACGCCGCCCCACTCAGAGCTTCGCGCGGAACAAACGCAGCCACATGTGCCCAATCAACCGCATCCAGCCGCTCAGCAATATCCAACGTGGTATGGACATACCCACCGGGACTGTCAATTTCGACAATCACCAGATCCACCCCCAGCGCCTTGGCTTTGTCGAGCTTGCGATAGAAATACTGTTCCAGGATGGGTTGGATCATCCCTTCGAAGCGAATCAAAGCAGCGCTGTTAAATTGTCGAGCCGCCGGCGCTTCCTCGACTTCCTCTGCCTCCTGCGCCCAGGAAAGGGAAGTCAACACCACCAGCATTCCCCATCCGGTCACGCGCAACCAACGCCATCGAGATCCACGGTCGGTTCGCACTCGGTTACGGCGTTTCTGCATGACTCACCTCAGGCAATTCAGAATCCTGCTCGACTTCTTGATCGTACGCCAGGAGAATTCCGCCTGTCAATCGAGTGGGACGGGTGACTCGCTCATCCGATTCACCGAAACAGCCTCTTGTGAAGACGGACACTTATGGAAACGCGCCTTTACGAGCTGCCAAAACGTTGCCCGTCAGGGTTCTGAGCATCGACAACCCACGGATTACCCAGCATGTGATACCCGCCGCGTTCCCAATATCCAGGCCGATCGTTCTCAACCAGCTCAATACCGCAAATCCACTTGGCACTTTTCCAAGCATACAACTGCGGGACCATGGCACGGACAGGCCCCCCGTGATCCGCACTGATCGCTTCACCGTCGTGCACGTCGGTCAGCAGCGCATCATCCGCGAGAAACTCATGCAATGGTAAGTTGGTCGTCCAATCGTTGTCGTAGGCATGCAAGATCACATATTTCGCTTGCGAAGTGACTCCGGCGCGTTCCAGTAAAGTCTGTGTCGCCACGCCTTCCCACAAATTGCCCAGCCGCGACCAACGCGTCACACAATGGAAATCGGCAAAGACGCGCACGCGGGGCAGAGCTCGAAACTGCTCCAAGCTCAAGCTGTACGGCTGCTCGACGCATCCAA
>NZVR01000076.1 GCA_002701545.1 Blastopirellula sp.
CCGCAACGGATGATCCAATAACATGAAATCGATGTTGAAAGCAAACCGTTTCCGTAGCTCCCACGCATTCAGCCTGGTGGTGCTGGCTCTGGTCGTAGCGACGATCGGGTGCAAGTCACCATCGATGAAATCATCGATGGTTCAGTCGCAGGTGCCAGCTTGGGCACACTCGATTGCGGGACCCATGGCATGCCCCCACTGTGGTTTACTCTGTGGCCAAGGTTGTATGTGTCGGCCCGATCCATGGAATGCCGGGTATCATCCGACATGCTGGAGCTTCATTGACGTCGAGCCCTGCACGTCGCAGGTGGTTGCTCACGAATCCGGGACGATGGGCAGCGGAGAAGCATTGCCGGGATCCGTCATGAATGCAGCGCCAGGCCAGGCTGCGGGAGCACCGAATGCAGCGTTGCCTCAACCAGCGGGACAGCCTCAACCAGCGGGACAGCCTCAACCAGCGGGACAGCCTCAGCCGATGGGACAGCCTCAACCAGCGGGACAGCCTCAGCCGATGGGGCAGCCTCAGCCGATGGTTGATCCCGGCCGTTAAGACGCCGACGTTCAGGGAAGCTTTGCCCCGTCACGCAGACGCACTTGCTGCGAAGCGATGGACGCACGCTTTATTCGCCTGTAGTGGCGTCGAGAATCGCTCGGATAAAAAAGAACGTCATGGTCCCGCCGGCAGTCAGGGCAACGAGCCACAGGACGCCCATCAAACTTTTGTAGAGTAGCGGCAAACCACCTCGTTTTCGTCTTTTGGCGAATGCACGAACTTCTTGTGTTTCGTCTCCGATCTCTCGCGGTCTCACAGCCGTTGCGGCAAGTTCATGGGATGGAGCTTGGAGATTCGGTTGCGTCACTTCGACCGTGGTTTCCACGGTGCTGTCCGGCTTGTTGACTTGCTGGGTCGCAGTCGGTTGTGCCTGGGGCTCCATTTGTGAAGATTCGGAGATGGGCTCCTGCTCCGGCGTGTGTTCCTTGTCAACGGCCTCCTCGGGGGAGGTCGGTGTTTCAATGACGATTTCCGCAGCCCTGTGTGCGAGTTGTGTTTCGAGTTCAAGAATGCGCGCGTCTTTTTGTTCTTCTAATTCGCGGTAACGCAACTCAGCTTGAGCGTTTTGTGTGGTCCTCTCGGCTTCGAGTTGATTCGCCTTCTGTCGGAGCGAGGCGATTGCCTCTTGTGTTTTCTCTCGCGTCTTCGTCAGCTGAGCGACTTGATTGGTCGCGAACTGGAGTTTGGCAGCCACAGCTCTTCGCTTGAGAAGTTCTTCGCTGACTTGCTGTTCGAGTGCGTTGCGAGTTGCATCTGCGTCGCGAAGTCGCCGGTTGCTCTCTTCTGCTTTGTTGGCCTCGGAGATGCATTCGTCTTCGAGTGCGGATACTTGTTTCTCGAGTTGTTCGACACGTTGTTGCTGCTGCTGTTGCTGCCGCAGTTGACTGGCTTGGTTTTGAGCGGCTGTTTGTACTTGCTCTTTGAGGGACAGGAGTTGTTCGCGATCGCTGGCAATTTGTGCTTGCGCTACCGTGATGAGTTTTGTCTGTGCGACGATTTTTTGGTCGCGCGACTGTGCGTGGGCGAACTGTTTGCGGTTGTCTGTTTGCAGTGTGTTGATCGTTTGTTGCAAACCGTCGGCGGTCGCGATCGAGTCGGCTTCCGTCTGTTTGAGTCGGTCGATTTCTTTTCGGGCAGCTTGCAAGTCGGACTGAAGCTTCTGAGGTAGCTCCTGACCTTGAGATACCTGGTCTTGTAGTTGGCTGAGTTGCGTTTCGTACTGCTGCTCTAGGCGTTCGTAGTTTATCTCTTGGACGAGATAATCTTCTTCGAGATCGGCGAGCTGTTGTCGCACTTGGCGGACGGCCGCTTGGGAGGCGTCGTATTCCTGCTGTAGTAGCTGCAAAGCTTGCTGGGACGTCTGCAGTTTCTTCTGCAGGTCCTGCTGCGCAGACTCCAGTGTTTCGAGTTCACCAGTCTGCTGTGTTTGTGACTGTTGCGCCGAAGACACTTCCTCGGTTCGGGCGATGAGTTGAGCTTCAAGTTCTCGGATTTGCGTCACCAGCTGGTTTTGTTCCAGCAGCCGCGCGTGAGTTGCCTGTAGCTGTTCTTCGAGTTGTTGTATTTCAGTGTCGCGTTGGACAAGTTGCTGTTGTTGCGTGTCCAACTGAGATGATTTTGTCTCAACATGCTCCTCCAGTTGTGAGATGCGTTCGCTCCAGTCTGCTGTTGCTTCGCGACTTGCTTGCAACACATCGGCGGTCTCATCCATCAGCGCCTGTTTGGCGTGGAGTTCATCGTTGGTCTGTTGAAGTTGTTGTTCCAGCTCTTGGATGCGCAATTTCAGTTTTGCGACGATTTCCGTAGTCGCCAGATTGGCACTGGCTTCGCTTGCCTCCGCAGAAACTGATGGAGACGCGGGGGCGTCTGGGGTGACAGGAGATGCGGGGGTGGCGGGGCGTGCGTCGGTGGCAGGGTGAGCAACGACGAGTTCCTCGTCCACGTTGGCTTCGACCTGCTGACGGACGGTTGCAATTTCCGGGGTGGGAAACGATGGGTTGGGGGACGCGGGCTTCCCGCCATTTCTGGTGAATTCTCGGAAGGTGAGGGAGATAGGTTCAACTGCGACCGACTCCCCGGGGTTGAGAGCAACCACTGCATGTGGACGTTCATCAAAGCAGACATGATTGGTGCTGAGAAGATCAACAATCCAGAGAACACCTGCGTGGAAGTAAAGGACGCAATGAACTCGGGAGATGGTGTCCGAACGAATGCGAAGGACACTGGGGTGCGTGCGCCCGAGGAGGGTTAGCGGAGCAGTCAGGTGACGTGTGGCAAGTTCGTCGCCATTGAGGTGTAGCGTGACCATCGGCGAGGTGTTCGTCAGGCTGTTCGGTTGATCCAGGTCAATGAGTGTGTTGATGTCGCTCGTGTCGTCAGGGGCGGTCAACGATGCGAAGATCTGGTGGTCGCCACATGTCATCGGCTGATTGGGGTCGAGCCAGCCGTGATGGGTGCGCTCTTCGTCCAAGGACAAGCAGAATAGGCCGGCGTCCGTTGCCTGGAGGTAATAGTGCACGCTCAGTACGTTTGCATCGTCGATCTGGAGATCGCATTGGGGGTGTGAACCAATCAACGCGAACGGTTTGTCCGTGATGATCGGAGCGGATCCGTGATGATCCATCATGCGGATCGTCTGCTTGCACCAAAATGAGCCCATAACGCGATGCGGTGGTTGAACCGCAGTGACCGATAAGATTGGCGAAGAGTACCTGGTGTCTGCCGAGAACCGGCAGGCACATACACCTTTTCTACCCTAACATACTGGCTTGGGAGACTGAAGCTTTGCCGGTGAAATGAGGCAGCAAAGTGTCAGGATCCGGCTCCTTAAGCGTGGGAAAGGGGGCCGTTGTCGCAGCGGAAGGCCTGTTCAGACTTTCCATTCACCGGTAAAAACTCCGCTTATCTGAATGTTCACCATCGTTCAGTTGGCAATTAGCTGGCGGGTGTTCGCATTTAGAATGGTGTTCAAGTTAACCGATAGGCTATATAGAGCAGAAAGAGTCTGCTACTTCTTGATATCGCTCACGGAAAGAGCGCGTCGTGAACCACCAGATTGCCAAAGTGCTTCTCCAACAAGCGAAGACGTTTCGTAGTCGGAGCGAGGCGGTGAGTGCTGCGATGGAACTCCGCATGCCACTCAACGAAATTGAGATGTATTTAGATTGGCTCGATTCGCTCTCGGACGACGCGCCGGAGTCGGATGAAGGCCCACTCTCAGACCGTTGATGGTCGCTTTCGCAGTGTGCCCTGCTGGAAGTTAGATTCTTCCCTTTATCCGGTACCACACCATACCGATCCACTCATGGACAATGTTGTGCATGGTGCTGGCTGCTCGCGTGTTGGGAAGTATTTCTTCGAGCGACCATTCGAAAGGGCGTGTTGAGTAAACCGCAGGGACGGGGATGACTTGGATACCTTGTCGGGCAAAACAAGCCTCGGCTCGGGGGAGATGCGTGGCATCGGTGACGAGGATCGGGCGTTGGATGTTTTGCAGCTTCAGCAGCTTGGCGGTTTCCACTGCATTCTCATAGGTGTTTCTCGATATCTCTTCGGTCGTGATGTCGGTGGTGGGGATGTCGTAACGCACGAGAAAGTCACGCATGGCTGCAGCTAAGGTGGGACCTCCCCGTGTGGCGTCGACTTTGCCTCCGGTTACAAACACGGGAACGCTTCCGTGGTTCCGATAGATGTCTGCGGCAGTCAGGCAGCGATACAAGGTGTCTTCGGCCAGTTGGTATCGATTCCAGTCGTCATCCAGTTGCCGTAAGCCACCTGACAAGACAATGATTGCGTCTGCATCCGAGGGAGGAGGAAATGCAGATGCAAATCGGGAGGTTAGTGTGCTGCCGCAGAGTCGTACGGCGATAGGGGTGCAGGAGAAGGTGAGTCCTGCCAAGGCGATGGTCAGCAAGGCGAGTCTTCGCTGGGCGTTGACTTCGCGGTACCACAGCCAGGCAACGGCAACCCAAGTCAGGGCCAGGAAGCTGAAGAATGGGTCAAGGAGGAACTGCATGGTTAGGCTGTGGCCGGTGGAGCACGCGTTATTACCACGGACGCCAGAAGCTACGCATGACGGACCAACGTGCTTCGTCCAGTGAGTCAATTAGGGCTGGCGGGCGATCGTATTGAGGTTTTTTGACGGTGTTTGCAGGGCGCACGGGATTACTTTGACTAGCTGCCTTCTTTCGCGCTGCAGCCCGTTGAGCGACGAGCTCCTTGTTGTATGCTTGTTTGACATGTACTTCTCGCTGGCGAAGTTGCTTGCCGTCGGTTACACCCCGCGTCCATGCTTGCCGGAAATTCTCCATCTCGTGCAGCATTTCCTTGAATTTGGTCGGGGAGTTTTTGGCCGCGTCCAAGGTTTCTTTGCGTAATTCTTCGATCTGTTCGTCCGAATAAATCGCTTGCACGCGGAGGAATTGCCGGAGCCATTTTTGGGTTTGACGCCATGGTTCGCTATCCAATGCCTGTCGTGAATCTTTCGTTTTGGTGAGCCACTGTTGGGCTTCGGCATCCGTGCCCGCGTTCAACTTGGCACGCAGTTGAGCGATGTCTTTGTCGTGAAACAAAGCTTGTCGTCCGCGGTAGGTATCGAGCCAGGCGAGCGCCTGTTGCTTGGCTGTGTCATTCGTATCCGCAGGGGCTGCAGCCAAGGACACGGCGGAGATCGGCAACAAAACCAAATGCCCTAAGACGAGCATCCAACGGAGAGTTTTCATTGCTGAGTACCTCTTTTGTATCCTGGTTGGGGACCGTCTGGGCAATTTGCGTTGAGTCGAAGCGGGGCCGCGGATCAGCTTCGCTGTGAATCCTGTCTTCATGGTAGACTGGTCATTGATTCGTCACAACTTCGACGCTGTTTTTTGGGCGAGCAGACAGCATTCGCGAGTGCAGGGTTAGTGGGAAGCTCCAGCGCGGTGCCGCTTCACTCGCAGTGTTCAAGGCGTTGTGCGGCGGAATGCATTACCTGCAGGAAAGAAAACGATGAGAAACATGTTCTGGGTTGTGTGCCTCTTGCTCTGCTGCTTGCGCATGCCAGCAGTCGCCGAGGAACGTCCGTTTGACGAAGCGTTGATCAACGCGACACGAACGGTTGTGGCAGCAATTGCGTCTCAGACCCAAAGTCAGCCAAAAGTTTCTGGCGATAAGTTAGCCGAGCTGTACGTTCGTTCCGCCGCAGAAGCTGCCACTGCGTTGCCTTTGCCACGCCAGCGGCAGGCGTTTCTGTTGGGCTTGGCGATTGCCTGTGACGATTCTGGGAAATTGGCTGCGATCGAATCGGAGAAGCAACGGATTGCGGCCATTGAATCGGCAGCCGCGCGGGAGAACCGCGTCGAAAAACTGGGTGCGCCAACCATCTATCAGCGTCGCGAGTTATGGACAAACTTTCTTGTGGGGTGTTACCTGGCCGCCCGCTCTGACATCCACAAAGCGGATGCGGTGCGGCGGATACGTGATTGGTTGGACGTGCCCTCAGGTGACGATTTCAGCATGACGGAACTGACGGCCGGACTTTCCGGGATTGCATTCGCACGAGCGATTCAGGAACGCCAGCTTGCGCTGAGCGACGTGGAAAGTCAGTTTGCGGTGCGAGACTATGTTGTTAACCCTGTCAGCATCACGCAGGGTGCAGCGGAGCAGGAGCTGGTCAAGCCGGGGCAGTTGGAGGCAGCGATTCAGCAGATTGAAAAGCGTTTGGAACGTTTGCCGGCGTACTGGAAGTCAGGTGATGCAGGGCCGTTGCAACCAGAGGAAGTGGCAATCATCGCCGTAAGAGATAGTCTCAAGTCACAAGAGGTGGCTGCTTACTATGCCCGCGCGCGAGGCATTCCGCTGTCGCATATCTGCTGGATTGAAACGGCTCCGGGAAAAAATATCAGTCGCGAGCAGTGGGAGGAAAAGACGCGTCCAGCAATTCGGAATTGGCTTGTCGAACGGCAGCTCACCCATCAGATACGTTGCCTTGTGACGGTTTGGGATGTGCCGTTGAAAATCGGCAAGCGAGCTAGGAATCTGGCCCGCCACAAGGCGTTTCTGCAAGCGGATCGCCGACAACGCGTGCGCCATTGCCGAGAGGCCATCCTTGCCTTGCAAGCCATTGCAGCGAGTGATCCGCAAACGCAGGGTGAGGGCGAAATGGCGGTGGCAACGGTGAAGGACCTCGGGCAAGTATTTCAGCGAGAGCAGCTGGCTGCGGTGCAACGCATCAAGAGCTTGCCGACCGAGGAACGGGGTGAGGCACAGCGTCGCTATACCAAGAGTATCAACAAATTCGGTGGCTTGCGTGCGGTGTTAGCAGCCGCCCAGCAACAAAAGCAGGCTGGGGATAAAGCGGCGCAGTTAGAGAAACAAGTGGCCTTCTTGCAAGGGCGATTGTTGGGATTGCAAGAGGGAGCGAACACGGTGGGACGCCTGCCGGATATCGTCGAACGCGACGAGCAGTTATTGGCCATTGTTGCGTTAGCTGCTGGTGCGTTGGGCACTGTGGAGTGGGTGGATTCGCAGCTCGCTTTGCTGGAGAAGAACGAAACGTACTCCAGTTTCGACAGTGAACTGTCGTTGCTCTTCTGGCTGGATTACCCGTTGATGCGCTGGCAGGCGAATCCGCTCCATTACCGATACGATAATTCACCTTTGCGCGAACGCCAGCACACGTTGATGGTGTCACGCCTGGAGGCACCGACATTGGAGATCACAAAACGTCTGATTGACGATGCCCTTGCCGCAGAGAAGAGTGGATTGCCGGGGACGCTCTTCTTGGATGCCCGGGGTTTGAAGGGGAATCCCGGCAAGAATCCACCAGGGTCTTATGCCAGCTATGATCAATCTCTGCGTGACTTGAAGGTCGTGATGGACGAGTGTAGCAAGAATCGAGTGGTGCTCGATGACCGAGCTGCCCTGTTTCAACCAGGGGACTGCCCTGATACCAGTTTGTACTGCGGTTGGTACTCGCTGGCCAATTACATTGATGCGTTCGAATTCCAGCGTGGGGCAGTGGGGTACCACATGGCCAGTTCTGAAGCGGTCACGTTAAGGGATGTTCGTAGCCAAGTGTGGTGCAAACGGATGCTGGAAGATGGGATTTGCGCGACGCTCGGTCCAGTTCACGAGCCGTACTTGTCCGCCTTTCCACCGCCGGAAGATTTTTTTGTGACGTTCGCCAGTGGCCGCTACAGCCTCGTCGAAACGTACTATCGGACGAAACCCTTTGGCTCATGGGTGATGGTGCTTGTCGGAGACCCACTTTACAACCCATTTCGATCGACGCCCGGGATAGATGTCGACAAGCTACCCGAGAAGTATCAACGCATCCTGGGACTTACCAAAACGCAGTGAGCACAAGCAGAAGTGGTGCGTGGACGAACGCTGGCTCTTGATCAGTGCCGAGCCGAATCGGATCACCTGAGGTCACGCTTTGCTGATTTTCTCGCGGCCATCCGTGACGTGGCTGGTGGCGTTGCGCGTATCGACCACGAGTTGCGAGTGACGAACGATCATTTCGTAGTCATATGCCGAGTGATCCGTGGCAATCAAGATGCAGTCTTGCGACGCCAGGTAATCAGGCGTGAGCGGTTCGCTGGCGAGGCGTGGTACTTGATAATGACGCATGGAAGGCAAGATGGGGATATGCGGGTCGTTGTAGCTGAGCAACGCGCCCTTTTCCTGGAGTAGTTCCATCAATTTGAATGAAGGGCTTTCGCGCGGGTCGTCGACGTCTTTTTTGTACGCCACCCCGAGGATGCCGATGCGACTGCCGCGCATTGGCTTGCCGATGTCGTTCAGTGCTTCGGCGACGCGACTGACGACGTAACGCGGCATGCTGGTATTGATTTCCCCCGCCAGTTCGATGAAACGCGTTGGCATCTCGTGTTTGCGTGCGACCCAACTCAAGTAGAAAGGGTCGATGGGAATGCAGTGACCTCCCAGTCCGGGGCCTGGGTAGAATGCTTGAAAGCCAAACGGTTTGGTCTTGGCTGCCTCGATCACTTCCCAGATATCGATGCCGATGCGGTCGAACAGCACTTTCAGTTCGTTGACCATCGCGATATTGATGGAACGATACGTGTTTTCGAGGATCTTGCAGGCCTCCGCCACTTCGCAGTTAGAAACCGGCACTGTCTCGACGACCGCGTGCGAGTAGAGAGTGACCGCCAGTTCCAGGCTGTTGGGCTCCATGCCGCCTACGACCTTCGGGATCTTGTTGGCCGTGTAGTCGATGTTTCCGGGGTCTTCGCGCTCGGGACTGTAGGCCACAAAGAAATCGGAGCCGAGCGCGAGTCCCGATTCGTTAAGGATTGGTAACATGACGTCGCGCGTGGTTCCCGGATAGGTGGTGCTCTCTAGAACGACCAATTGTCCCGGGCGTAGTGCATGAGCGATCTGTGCAGCCGTCGCTTCGACGTACGAGAGATCGGGGTCACGGCTGTCATTCAGCGGAGTGGGCACACAGATGATGATGACGTCTGGCTCGGCCAGCCGCGCCATGTCGTTTGTCGCAGCAAAGGCGTCCCGAGCCGTCCACTCTTGGATCCACTCGGCAGGAATGTGGCCAATGTAGCTCTGGCCATTTTCCAGAGCAGCGATTTTTTCAGGATCGACATCAAAACCGAGTGTCGAAAAACCAGCGTTCACAAATGCTTGAATGAGTGGCAGGCCCACATACCCGAGCCCGACCACGCCGATCTTTGCCGTCTTATGTTGGATACGCTCCCGCAGTGCGTCGAGTGCTGCGAGGGATTCGGGTGACGGCGTTCCAGTGCCCATTGAGAAAACTCCTGCTTATTCGTCCAGCTTAGGATTCGTGGATCACGAGGAGCTGGCACGTGTCGAGTCGACGGTCCATTTCCTCACAGATCGCGTTGTATTTAGGCCCGTTCACGCCGCCGAACTCTTCCTGGAATTGGGTCGCAGAGATGCCTTCCGGTAAATCTTCGGCGGAGGAAAAAATATCGTCAATTGAAATGCCAGCGGATATCAGCTGTTGGGTACGGCGGGCAGTCCCTTCGTGTTGTGTGGCGGCGACGGCAAACCGAGTGCCGGCACGATCTGCCATTAAATCGGCAAACGAGAATCCGCTACCGCCTTGGCCGGAGTCAATTTCTTCTTTCAAAAGTCCCGCACCATCGCTGACCAAGTCGTTTGTGAAAACGGCTAATGCAGCGCTGACATAAAAGTGGCGAGTTAAATCTCGGCGGCCACGAAGGGTGACTTTTCCGGTATAACGCTCGGCGGCTTCCAGCAGTTCGGAGTCGCCGAGGGAACCGGCCAACGTGGCGACACGCGCGTGCCCCAGGAGAATACCAAGTGCCAGAATGGCGGCGCGGTTTTCCTCCACAGGATCCGCACCCGCTGCGGTGCGTTGTTTGGCGAACCGGAAAGCCTCACTCGTCAAAGCGAGGAATTGCGTGTCACCTTTCGGTAACGCATCTGCGTTCGTCACAAGGTGCTCGAGATGGGCTTTCGTAGCCGCAAGGGTCTCCCGCGACTCGCCAAAGTTGGTCTGTACGGCGGTTTTCAGTTCGGCCCGTAATGCTTTGCGATGGAAAATCGCTTCCACGCCTTGCTCGGAGAACGTCAGTTGTTCGACCGTTTGAATGGCTGCACTTGCATGTTGGTCGTGCTCGATCGTCGTCGCAGCCCAATGCCCCAGAACACGCAGTGCCAGGGCTGGGATGGTTACGTTACCGATTTGCAGGCGTTCGGGACGAAACGTTAATTCTCCCTGATCTACGGCGAGTTCACACGCGCCTTGTGAATTGATGAATTGGCCGAATGGAGTGGGCCAGGGAAGCTTGAGGGACAAGTCGGCACCGACGTGGCCGTCCTTCATTTGGACGTCCGCCTTGCCGTCCAGCGGCAGTCGCTCGAAACCTGTGGCAAGTATGAGATCGACGTCGTGCTCGCTGAGTTGCAAGCGTTCCACCCCGTTGTCCAATTTTTCAGTCGCTCGGACCGCCTTAGCTAAACGTGCTTTGTCTTGGGGTGCGACTGGGGGGACGTTGAAGGAGAGCGGTTTGGAACTCAAAGTCAGGGTCAGACACAACACTCCGAGACCGAACAAGACGACGGTCAGTGAGGCGAATTGGGGGATCAGCCAAGCAATAGCGCGGCGGCCACGGAAAAAGGCCGAGGTGATCCACACCCCAATGCAAAAGGCAAAATAAGCGGTTGAGAGCGAAAGAAGATTGGGCATTCCACTCGCTCGAACACAGGCGAGAATAAGGCACGGTGCCAGCCCAAACAAAAGCACTGGGCGGCGGCGAACGTCAACAAAAGTGACTTGTTGTGCACGCTTGTGAAGATGGTAAACCGTATATGTCAGCCCGCCTAAGACGACATATTGAATCAGGTTGACAGAGATGCGTTGCAGGAAGGTGATCAGCCAACGGCCGGGGTGAAGTGCTTCGCCGAATTGGGAAACGATCGATGGTGCCTGCCAGCCAAACAATGTGGGTAACGTGTCAAAGTAGAGTAGGCCGAGAAGCATGAGTAACAGCGAGCCGGTGATGAAACGTAGGATGAGACTGGAAGCTGGATAGACCGTGATTCGTTGCTCGCGTGGTTGACGCAGCTTTTCAACCTTCGGTCGTCTTTCCAATTCCCAGTCGTGCATCACGGGCATCCTCGCGCGACAGAAAGGAATTTAGCGAGACCACAAAACGAGTGTCTTGATAACGCGACCGCTTGATCGGTCGACAAGATCTCGAGGGAGTGGTGTACTTGCCTGTTCGTTCTCATGGAATCTCAGCGGACATAACCAGCGGATACAGAACTGCTGTCAACGGCTGCCGTCTCGTTGGAACTCCCGAACGGTATGGAAACCGTGGGGTCACAAAAACATGAATGAAACACGATTAGTTACGGCTTGCGGCGACATTCGCAAGCCGCGTGCTGGCAACGATATGGTACTTAAGTGTTCACACGATAGACAGCTAATGCGGGGTACTGCTCATTCACGGATTCGTTTTGTCTCCATGACCTCGCATAGAGCACATACAGTTGCTGTTTTTGTGAGTCAAACCACATGCCAACGACGTGACGCAGGTTTTTATGCTGCGACACCCACGGGTACCAGCGACCTCGTACACGATTTTTCGGAATGCGCCCGGTGCAGGCAGCGGCCAAGACGCTTTCGTCATAGATGTAAATCGACTTTTTGGAGCTGGTTGACAGCGTATGGTTCTGTAACGCGTAATTCATCCGTCCGGTGGGATGCGTGATGATGGCAATGAGTGCATTGTTAACCCAAGCTGTTGCCTCGACTCGGTCCGTACCCCAGTAGCCGACCTCACCATCGGGATCGTAAACCCAGGGAGGCTTCATCGCACCCGCGCGATCGTAGTCGGCGTCGCGGCGCTCTCGATCGTCTTTGGCGGAATTCCATCGAGAGGCCATGATGGCCCGTCCTGCCTGCGTTCCCAGAGTGACACTGGGGATGGATCCTTGGCCACTTTCATATCCGCCTCGGCTTGCACAGATAAGCACCCCCTGGTTGTATTTGTCTGCAAATGCCTGAGACAGCTCGATAAATCCTCCGCCAAAACCCTGCATGGACAAGCCCCATGATTCGGCGGGTTCGACGACCACTTCGCTACCAACGTCAACTGGAACAATCCATTTCTTCGGCGAACCTTGGGTTGCGTACCATTGTCGACCGGAAACAAGCAGACGCTGGCGCTTCGCATCCCAGTAATACCCCCGGGGCTCAATATAACTGTTGGATCCGGAGACCTCGGAATAGACCTTGCCCAGGTTGCGGACGCTACTGGCGCTTGGCCATTTCGCGACAAGGGCTTCGCTCGTCCCCATTTTAGAGTCGATTTTGAACTCCTGTACGGTCTTATTTTTAACGTGGTGCCCTATCCAGAGTGTCATGCTCCCATCATCATTTCGACGAATTCCCAAGCCTCCCTTGGTGAATCCCATCGTCTGTCCGTTCCGGTTGGCAGGCGGGATTCGCCAGCCACCCAACAGTTCAAATGACTTGTCAGTCAAACGTTGTTCAGTCGCGGTCTCCGATGCCGCATCGGCAGCAGGACGCTTCGTGCCACGCGATGGTTTGGGGATCGGCGAAAGGTCCTGTGCGGCGAGGTACTTGCCACTGGTGACGGCGATGAGGATCAGAGTCAGAGTTCGCATGGCGTAGGGCTTTCGAGTTACAACACGTGTTGTTCGATGCGAGCGTGCGTTGCCGGACAAAGCGTCTATGGGGTGTCGATCGTCAGCAGCCACATTTTCGCATTGCCAGCATCACGTCGCTGAAGTTTTGCGTTACGCGGCTGCGTGCCTGGGCGAGCAATGGGCGCCTGGTTCACTTTGAGTGATTTTATTCCAAACCGCCAGGGCCCGGGCCGGCAACTGACGAATTGTTCGAATTATTCCGCGTTTGCAGGTGAGTGACGGTGGTTCGTATCGATTGGGGTACGGTTCCAACCAGATATTGCGTCAGAAGACACCACATAGGTCAAAAAGATAGAAGCGGTTTCGTAAGGGTGGATAGGCGAAAGAACGCTTACAGGTAATCGAACTCTTGTGAGCGTCGTGACCGAGTATCACGTGATGGACTGATAAATCGTTGCCACTTGTGCCATGCGGCTTGTGAAGCTGAAGCGGTCGACGATGACCTGCCGAGCTTGGGCCGCCAAGGCTTGTCGCAACTCGGCATCAGCGACCAGTTGACGCAAACCATCTGCGAACTGTGCGTCGTTGTCCGTATCTACGACAAGGCCGTTTCGGCCGTGGGTGATTAACTCCGGGATGCCGGCGACGCGAGTAGCAACGACGGGCACACTCATCGACATGGCCTCCAGGACGACATTCGGAAGTCCCTCACGGGAACTGGATAAGGCAAACACGTCCATCGCCTCGAAGCATGATTTGACATTTGCGCGGAAGCCAGCCAGTTGCGCATGTCCCTGGAGGTTGAGTTNCANGATGAGTTGTTCGAGTTTTGGACGCTGCGGTCCTTCTCCAATGATCACGGTGTGGATCGGATGCCCTGCGTCGACAAGCCGCTTTGTTGCTCGGAGTAATTGATCGAATCCTTTTTCCTCTGAGAGGCGGCCCATGGCGCCGATGACGATACGGTCGGGAGGTAATTGCATGGCCGCTTTGGCAACGTCGGTTGTCTCACGCTTCTGGAAATCTTCGATGTCAATGGCATTGTGAATGAGAGACAGGCGTTGCTTGTTGACGCCTGCTCGCAAGCACGCTTCGTGCAAATCGCCCGAGACACAGATGACATGGTCGTAATAAGGCAAACAGCGGCGGTCGACCCAATAGTAAAGAGGCGTGCGACGAGTGTGTGTCACCCATCCGTGGACCGTGGTGACAAGCTTCATGCGGTGAAACCGTTTGAGCAGAATGCCGAGGGCATTGCTTTTGTAATCATGCGCATGCCAGATGGTCACTTGTTCGCTTCTACAGATCTTGAGTAGCGTTCGTGCGACCCGTGGCAGATTCCACATGCCGCGATCCGGGACTGACAGGATGCGCGCCTCTGACTGCGAAGCTTTTTCGCAGATTGTTTCGAAGCCAGTGTCGTCGTGGGGGTGCATGTAGGCGCAAATGCAGGTGTAACCCAGAGGGTCGAGAAAGCGTCCGGAATTGAGAATGGTCTTGTCTGGACCACCGCCCGTACCCGTGACCACCCGAGTGTGTAAGACGACCGGACGGGAGTCGGGTGATGTTTCCACCTGCTTTGCTTCGGGGTCAATCAATGATCGGCCCTCAGTTCGTTTCGAGGTGTGCTGTGGTCAAGGATGATTTGCTCGAATCGACGCGCTTTGTGATGCCAGTCTTCTGCGACGAGGCGTTGTCGGGCTTGACGTTGTGCGTCAGGTAACCCGGTTTGCCTCCGCTCGACGACGAGGGCCGCGAATTCTTCCGGTTCGTTTGCGATGTCCAGGCAGTCGGCCCATGCTCGATTTGCAGGCAGATCGCGAACGACCACCGGTTTGAAAGTTGCCAGATACTCAAGCAGTTTCAGCGGTTGCATGGCTCGTGTGACAGGCAAGTCCGCATAGGGCATGATCAGGACATCCGAGTTGGCCGCCACCGCAGGTAGGTCTTGGTAGGGAACTGGGGGAATCGCCTGCGAGTTCTCCAGCGACAGAATCTCTGGTGGAGGGTTATCTTGAGGACCAACGAAGGCGACGGTTCCGTCGACTGCTGTGGCGACAGCACGCACCACGGCAGCATCGAGGCGCTGGTCCACCAGACCCCAAAAAGTCGCGGCATAGCGTTCCTGATCTGTGTCCGCGTTGCTTGAGGCATCTGCTGTTAACGCCCAGTGCGACATGTCGACTCCGTGTGTCAGTAGCTCGACATCCGGTCGCACCTGAAGGAGACGATCTTGCAGTACCTTACTGGCTGCGATACAGCAATCCGCTTTCCGGATGACGGAACTTTCCATCTTTGCCATCGTCCGCTGATCCAACCCCGGCCACAATCCAAAGTCGTCCACGCAGTAGTAGACCCAGGCGGTCACGGGCAGTTGATCCATCAGGTCACTGACAATCGGGATGGTGGTGATGGCGATCACCGGACCCTCGATCGACGCGATTTGGTTTTGCAATGGCTTGGTGAGTAGATACTTGTTGAGCCAACGGTCGTGCGCGCGTTTGAACCAAGGCCACATCCGCGGATTCACGACAGTTGGGTTTTCTGGCGTTTCGGTACTGGCGGGCGACGAAGTACGCCGCCGTTTGAGCCAATGCTTGCACTTCTCCATCCCACGTTGCCACGTTGCCATATCCAAAGTGGGAGGTCGCATGCCGATCGTGTTTACCCAGAAGACCGGATGCTTTGGCAGCAAATGGGATATCAAATGCTGGCAACTTGACGGATGACGTCCCCAGTCGTCGGAAAACACAAGGAACGCACCGTCAGCAGGTGGAGGATTGGTCGCTTGGTTCAAGGAATGCCTCGCACGATCCACGGACCCATACGATTGGCAACGGCCAGCGGCAGTTGTTTCCAGGCACGAATCACCCATCGGTATTTTCCACTTTCCCGTCGCATCGTGCCGATATCGCCCTTCAGAACATGGTATTGCCAAACGGCAGGCGAGGCTGCGGCGCCCCATTGTTTTTTGAAGCGATACGTCGAGCCATCCATCGTGCTGCGCCCAAAATCAAACACGTCTTGCCCGCGCGCGATCGCTCGCTGGAGCAGATGCCAATACATCAGCATGTTGACATTTTTCGAGTTGTACGCACGTAATGCGCTGGCGCTGGGGACTTCGGTGACATGTCGGCCATGGACCAGTAAGGCACCAGCGACGGGTTGCGAAGTGTCGTGCAAAACGCAGAGTTCGGCATCAGGAAAGTCTTGAAGGATGGTCGCAAATAGACGGCGGCCAAACACCGGAGTTCCCAGGTCCCGCATGTTCCGACTGAAGACGGCGTAGAAATCTTCCAGTAATTCGAGCCTTCCCCAGTGTATGCCAAAGTCTTGCTTTTCCCCTTTGCGAATTTGATTTCGCACTTTCGGCTTGAACTCGCTCCACAAGGTATCTGCGGTGTCTGGCAGAACCATCCGCATGTGGACCTTGGTCGTCATCGTTTCGGTAAGTGCCGGATGATCGACGTGGCTTTCATGTCGTAATTCAAGGTGTTTCACGTCCAGTGACGCAGCCAGGTCGACTGCCCCATCAATCAATGCTTGTGCCAGACTTGAATCGACTTCGTCGACACCTCCATAGTTGATATACGGTAATCCAACCAGGAATTTTCCGAAGAGTGAGCTTTGCACCAGACACAGAGCGAGCTGGCCGCGCAGTCCGTCCGGTGTAGAAGCTTCGATGAGATACGGCGTATGCCCCAAAGCGGTTTGCAATGTGCACAGCCAGCGTACATCGCGCGCTGGATGTGCCGGTGGCGTTGCCTCGTCCTGAAGCGAGGTGACGAATTGGTCCAGGTCCGTACCTGTTAGCACACGTGTCTGGATTGATTTGGTCTTTGCATCAACCATGGTGATGTTGTGATGAGTCGACAAATTGACTACTGAAACACACCTTGAAGTAGCCAGTACAAAATGGACAGCAGCGCCGCCAACATGAGCGTAGCAGCACCGAGGATGCAGTATTTGGCGCGCCGCACTGCGATTGCGCGTTGGGGTACAAATGTGGACGGCGCAGGCAAGCTGCCCTCAAATTCTGGTTGCGGTAACGCGATGTCCGCACTACGTGTTTGGAACCAGTTTCGTTGCCAGCCGAACTGGGTCATCAAGACAACCGGTCGGCAAAGTGTACGCGTCGGTGCTGCGGAGAGCGTATCGCAAACATAGTTGTAAAGAGAATCTGCCTTGGCTTGTAACGCTTTGCGATGCGGTTCTTCCGCCTGATTCAACCAGGCGGCATATTGCAGGATGTGCCACTTGCGCATGTCCTGAGCGATCCACGTTTCTGTCGGATACTGGAGGCGTTCAGGAGTGTCTAAGGTGGGGCGTTCGTGCTGCAACATCCAGCCCGCATAATGGTTCAGTGCGGCAACCGCATACGCGTACATCTGGTCGTTCTGTTGGCAGGCAGCTTTGAGGTCAATGAAACGCATTAATGCCTGAAGGAACATGGTGTAGAACCACCGCAGTTCAGCATTTAACAGATCCAGCTTTTCGATGGAGTCTTGAGGGTGAATGACCCGTCGAATCAATTGCTCGGAAAATCGTAAATAGTTTGCATCACCGGTTAATTCAAAGCCGGTCAGCAACGCTTGCAGCGAGTTGGCGGCAGCTCTTCCGGGGCCGTGATATCCAGCGGAGCTTTCGATCGAGTAGCCTGTGTCTGCACGAGAAAGAAAACGAAAGATAGTCTTTGAACCGTCTTCAATTCGCATGACGTAATCGGCCGCGTTGATCGCCGCATCGCGATACTGCGTTTCGCCTGTCAGATAATAGGCATACATCCACCCGGTGTTGTAGTTGTGAGACGCGGAGGGGCCGCCACCGAGCCCATAGACTTTTTTTAGACTTTTTCCCGTAGCCCCTAACTCGTCCAGATCCTTGCCGCCGGGCATGTCGCCGACGTCATTCAAAGAGCGTGGGTAGCTGCGATGCGTGCCGGTATCGGCATCCGCGTAATGGTATGTGTGCCAGAACAGCCCTTGGTTATAAAGATTCTTGTCGCTGCTCGTATGATAGGTGTCGATATCCCAGGCATGGTCTGCCATGGCGACCATCTGTTCGAACCATCGGGGGTCGCCTGTTCGAAAAAACTGCGTCGCGAAGCCCCCGGTGCAGTCGTACTGGTTGTTGTAGTGAGATACCAGTGGAGTGGTGCCATCGTGAAACGCCGCTTCGTGGTCTCCGTAAATGTCACCGAAGTGTCGCCAGCCATATTCATCAATGATTTCACGTTTGGCAAAAAAGCTATCGTCACCTTCGATCGCCGAGTCGACGAGGGCATGATGTCGGGTGTTAGGGTCTTGCTGTCGTGGTGTCAAAAACGGAATGGCTTCGGCGGCCGCATAGTGGTCGGGATGGAGGCGAGGAGCGGACAGTTCGAGATACCACGCGAGAGGGCGATCCAGTGGTGTGTTCCCATAGTAAATGGCGAACTCGTGAGTTTTCTGTTCGCCCCCCTGAAGTTCGTGTAAGTACCCGGATTCTCGAGGGAACAAGCTCAGTCGGGCAAGGTCTCCTGACACGCTGATGCTTTTGGGGAAGTTTTCCCAATAGCGACGCATGGCGATCGCCAAGGTGGCAGTATCGCGTTCCACGACGATTTGCGGTGTGGCTCGAAGCCCGCGTCGCGTCGCGTCGTCGCAGTCAATCTGGAAGCCACGAAAGCTCAGTTCGACCTTGTGATCTTGATTGAGATGGTTTGAGGCTTGCCAGTGCTCGCCACCACTGGAAGCTTGGAATAATTGGAATGTTTTGTGGGCGTGTCCCGCTGCTTCGGAAGGAGCAGTCCAAGCACGGATGCGTTGCGACGCGTGCTCGGCCGGTAGTTGGAATTCCACGGAAAGGTCTTGCAGATGAATCGATCCGCCGTTGCCCAGGTCCCAGTTGCCGTTGGGGTGTGTTGCCGGTTGCGGGTTCGTCACGGTGACTTGCAGTACGGCAGTTTGGCAGCTGGCAAAGGCGTCCACAGCAAGTCGAATTTGCAACGGCAGCTGCGCGCCATCCTGATTTTTCAGTGTTACCTCTGCCACCATTTGTTGCCTGATCGCTCCGTTCGCTGAGCAAGTGAACGCCCGGGCGGTTCCCAGATATTCTTTTCCCTCTGCGGATACTGCACGGAGGCGGATCGGCAGGGAAGGGGCTACGTCAACGGCCAAGTGGCAGAGAGTTGGTGGGGTGTCGGATGAAGTCAACTCGAAGCGGGGTTGGTCTGTTGGCGAGGAGCAAGCCGTCTCGGTGTAGACCACTTGTGCGTCGCCCACCAAATGATTCTGGTTCGTTGGGTGTAACCAATCGATGAGGCACCAGCGGACGGAGTTGTCTGGCCAACGTTGCAGCGTGCGGGTTTGGCAAAGTTGGCGCTCTCCGGAAACCTCGATTCCAACATGGTTCACGTCGGTGACGACGCCCTTGGCAAAGGGCACGCTCAAACGCAAGGGGACTCGGCGAGAATGCACGGTGCCTTGCATGTCGACGATGATGTCGATGGGTGGAAACACGCTGAGTTGACTCATGGTTCTGCTGCGTCTTGGTGCCGCCAGAGGACGTCGTTACGTCGATTGTAGATCGAGGGCCGGTTCGATCTCAGGTGACGGGGTGAGTGCGTAGGATTCCGTTGGCGAGGTAGCTTGGACGCGTTGCATGACGGCGATCGCAGCCAGCCCCGCCGCGGCACAAGCGTAGCTGCTTTCGAATAAAGCACCGCTGGAAAACATGCTGGATACCCAGTATCCGATGATGCCGCTACTGACGCCCAGATAGGCACAGGCGGCCCAGTCGGGTAATGGTTTTTTGCGAATCTTCCATAGGGCATGCGCTCCGTAGCCCACCGGCATGAAGAAGAACGCGAGGTACAACACGGTGGCAGGGATTCCAACACCCGTCGTTAATTCGAAAAACAGATTGTGCAGCGCCTTGGCATGACGATGACTCTCGGGGAGCTTGCCATGATAATAGCTCGGGACGAGGTAACGCCCGGCATCCGGCCCCACGCCCAGCCAAGGAAAGTCGGCGGTAATCCGCGCACCGGCATCCCATAAAAGAAACCGACTTTCCGCGGAAGAATCGCGATTTTCAGGGGCCTCAAAAATCGAAGAGAATTCTTTCACCACGGAGGGGCCTGCCAGGATCAGGACCATCGTAGCGATGACCGCCATCCGTGATATTTTGAGTTTGTTTTTGGGTACCAGAATGGCAAAGACCGCAGTGACGGCGATTCCTCCCAACATGCCACCGCGCGATTCCAGCAGCATCAGTTGGTGTGCTTGAAGGATAAAGATGGCAGCGGCAATCAAACGCTGCCAGCGCTGTTGCGCATAGACGGCCAGAGCGGCGCTGATCCCCATTAAGGCGACTGTCACATTGGCGTATCCGTTATTGTCGCCTTGGTAACCCCAATAAGATCCGTTGCGCGCAAAACGACAGAAACCATCGTGAAAATAGTAATCGGTGATCTGATATGCGTTATAGCCTTGCCCGAGTGTGATCGCCCAAAGTAAGGCGGTGACTTTGTACGGTGTGTCGAGCAAAATGAGGGCCATGCAAGCCATCAAAACGAGTTTCCACAAATATCCCATGTAGAAAGCAGTGCGCGGCGGGTTGATCGATGACATTGCCGCCAGATACGCAATCGCCAGAAACAGTACGAGCGCCAGGATGGCGCGGAGCGAGAATCCACGCAAGGCAATCCCGCGAAGGCCCATGCAGAGAAAGCCGATCATCGTGGCCGCCACAATGTACTTTTGGAATGGGAAATCGGGAGGCAGGCTCCAACGCCAATTCCATTGAGGTTGGAGCATAGCAAAGCCGTAGTATCCGACCACACCCACATACGGGCGTGTCAGAGATTGCACGCAGATGTAGATCAGTAAACCGAATACAAAGATCGGGCCTAGCATGACTTCAGCCCCTCCAGTGCCATGTCGGCACAACTGGCCCAGGAGTGGGAATGGCAGACCCACGAGCGAGCCCGCTGGCCGAGTTCGCGCCGCAATGACTCGTCACGCCATAGTTGGAGCAATTGATTCGACCAGTCCGCTGGGCTGCCTGCACCCTGCAACGGCTGTTCTCCCTCCACTTGCAAGCCGTTCAACGCGGTGCGACTTGCCAGTATCGGACGCGCCATACTGGCCGCTTCCAGTAACTTGTTTTTGATTCCGGCACCGCTGACGAAGGGCAAAACGACGACTTGTCGACGACAGATCTCTGCGCGGATGTCAGGCAGATTCGGTATCAGTTCGATGCCCTCGGCCTGCGCCATTTGCTCAACTTCGGGGCCCGGTTGGAAGCCAAACACGGAAAACTTCGCCGATGGTGATACGCTCCTGATGCGCGGCCAGACGCGACCGATGAACCAGCGCAGGGCATCCACGTTCGGGCCAAAGTCCAGGCGGCCCCAAAACACGCAACTATGGGCGACCTCGTCGTTTCCGTGGTGAGGCGAGTAGTGATCCGCATCCACTCCATTGGGAATGACGTCTACATTGCGCGCACCCATGAAGAAACGCGTTGCGCGGCGGTCTGCGTGAGACACCACCCAAACGCGATCGACGCGCGAGGAAAATGCTCGCTCGTAGACTCCTTTGATGAGCCCAGGTTTGAGTTCCGCCAAGCTTGACGGACGGCTAATCGCAATTTGGGACCAATGGTGCAGTACCCATTCATCCGCCGCATACCAGACCGTTTGTGCCTCTTGCACAGCGGCCAGATAAGGGAGAATATCCAGTCCCACCGCCACGACCACGTCCGCCCCCAAGGCTTCGCATTGTGCGCGGACTTTGGCGATATGGACATGCTGGACGCCCCAGTACGAACAATATTTGTTTTCCAGCCAAGACAACTGGACGAGGGGCTGAGTTGGCTCGGCAACGTCGTCAAACGTTCCCTGCCATGTGAGGTCGAGATCCGCGAGCGCCGCTTCGGTTGGTGGGTCGACCGTCAATAAGCTGATCTTGCATCCGGACTTTGCCAAGGCCCGCATCATCTCGTAAGTATGCACATCGTGACCGCTGGAACGCGGCCAGACGAGACTTGTTTTTACGAACAACAAATGCATGAAACAGATAAGTTGGTTGACGCTACTGAGGTGAACGGTCGAGTGAAGATGCTTGAAAATTGGCGATGGTCTGTGTCAGACCGTCTTCGATGCTGACGCGTGGCAGCCATCCCAATTCGACCAGCGAGTCGATATTCGCTTCGGAGTGCATGATCTCGCCTGGGCGTTGCGGGAGCGCTCCAAAATCGAGTGTTGCCTTGGAGGCAGTCAAACGGTGAATCGTTTCGACAAAGCTCCGTACGCTGATGGCGTTACCTCGTCCAACTTCAAACTGGCTGAATCCGTCAGGAAGGTCGTCGACGTTTGCAAGGATGCAACGGATCGCATCGGAGACATCACTGACATAGATGAAATCCTTGCATTGCTCGCCGCTGGTCAGCGGGATAGTTTCCTGTGAGGTGAGGCATTGTTGCATGACCCAGGGGACAAACTTCCCCGCGCCGTCGTGCGGCCCAAAGGGATGTTGCACCACGAGGTTGACAAATTTTGTGTCCGAGTCCCTGCAGAGCGTTTGGCCCCAGGTCACGAATTGTTTCTTAGAAAGGGTGTAGGGGCGCAGATACGGATAGTCAGGGGTAAAGCAGGTGTCGATGTTGACAAAGAGACGTGCTTGCCGGGCGATCGCCCACTCCAAAAGTTCGAGAGAGAACAGCAGGTTCGTCCGCGTGACGTCGGATGCCGGCGTGCCTTGCCTGCCATAATCCGTCGCCATGTGAACCACCGCTTCTGCTGCGTATCCCTCCAGGACGTCAGCTAACCGGATCGCGGGTTCGGTCCGCATCACATCGGTTACCGCGTTTTCAATCAAAGACAAATTTGAGGTGGCACGAACGAGTGCCGCTGATTCGAATCCTAACTCTTTCAGCAAGCGTGTCGTGTGCACGCCGAGAAATCCAGTCGCTCCGGTGGCCAGGATTCGTTTCATGTGGTTTTCCGCTGTTGCTTCAGCAAGGGCGCGGATCGGTCTTTGTCGCTGGCAATGATGTCTGCTACAGGCCAGACGATGCCGACTGTGGGGTCATCAAAACGCACGCATCGCTCGTGCTCGGGAGAATACTCGGCGGAGGCGTGGTAGATTACCGCCGAGTCGTCTTCGAGTGCTTGGTAACCGTGCGCAAATCCTTCGGGAATGTACACCGAAGAGAAATCATCGGCAGACAAGGTGGTGCCATGCCAGCCAAGATACGTGGGAGAGTCTTCGCGCATGTCGACGATCACGTCATACACTGCACCGCGAATGCAATGTAGAAGTTTGACCTCTGAGGCAGGGGGAACCTGATAATGCAGTCCGCGAATCGTGCCTTTTAAAACGCAAGTCGACAGGTTTTGTTGTGGGAACGTGTCAGTCAATTGGTAGCGTTGGAAGGTGGTGCGGCAGAACAGGCGACTGAAGGCGCCCCGCGTGTCTTCGAATGGCTTGGCGGATATGAGATATGCGCCTGCCAACGGAGTTTCGACAACGTCGATCATGCGGTAACCCAAGTCGATTTCGATGTGCCTGCGGCTTGGATGTAGGCGTCGATGTCAGCGTCTGTTTCGAGGGAGTCTTCTTGATGGAACGCTCGGTACCACTTGGCGGTGGTCTCGACCGCTTGCTTCCAATCCCAGATAGGATGCCAGGCGAGTTCGCGTTCGGCGAGACTGGAGTTAATTTTCAGTAGCGAAGTTTCGTGCGGCGCATTGATTTCGCCTTGAGCCTCAAACCTTAGATCGGGCCAATGATGGGCGAACTCGTTAATGATCTCAGAGACCGGCACGTGCGATGCCTCGGCCGGACCAAAGTTCCAGGCTCGCGCGGATGTGGCATTGCGCTGCAAAAGCTGTTGTCCAATTTGAAGATAGCCCGTTAATGGATCCAAAACGTGTTGCCAGGGGCGCACGGATGACGGATTGCGGATGATCAACGGTGTTCCAGAACTTGCCGCCCGCACCGCGTCAGGAATCAAACGATCTGCGGACCAATCACCGCCGCCAATGATGTTGCCGGCGCGCGCGGTTGCGACAAGTGGTCCAGCCGGATCGGAGAAAAAGGATTGGCGATAGCAACTTGTCAGCAGATCAGCGCATGCCTTGGAGCAGCTGTAAGGATCAAAGCCCGCGAGCCTGCTAGATTCGTCATAGCCGACGTCGGACTCCAGGTTCTCATAGACCTTGTCGCTCGTAATGATTACCACCGCCCGTAGATCGGAAGCTGCCCGTGAGGCTTCGAGGACATTGAGGGTGCCGAGGAAGTTGGAGGTAAACGTGTCGACCGGTTCGCGGTAGGAAAGACGCACGAGCGGTTGGGCCGCCAGATGGAAAACAATTTCTGGTTGTGTATTGGTAAACACCTCACGCAGCATGTCGCTGTTGCGTACATCCCCGATGACGGACTGGACGGACGACGTGTCGAGTTGGTCGAAGTGGTTGGGCGTGGTCAGCGGGGGAAGGCTGTAGCCTGTGACAACGGCAGACAGGCGTTCCAAGAATCGGCACAACCAGGACCCTTTGAAACCGGTATGCCCCGTGACAAGCACGCGACGCTGGCGATAAATGTTCTCAAAGCAATTCATGTTGCAGGCCTGATGCATGCCAATTCAATCGAGGTATCCGGTGTCCCACTTGCGCCACGGCGCCTGGCCCGTTGACCACATTGTTTGTAACGCATCCAGGTCACGAGTGGTATCCATGCATTGCCAATAGGACGTATGACGAAATGCCATCAACTGGCCCTCACTGGAAAGTGCATTCAATGGCTCTTGTTCAAACACACAGGAGGAATCTCCAGACACAAAATCCAAGACCCGGCGATGCAAGATATAGAATCCGCCGTTGACCATCGCACCTTGCTGCCCCTCTTTCTCGGCAAACGATGTGACTTGATCCCCCTCGAAGCTGAGTCCCCCGAATTTGGCAGGCGGATACACGGCTGTCAAAGTTGCGAGTTTGCCATGGCTACGATGAAACGACAGTAAGGCATCCAAATCAACGTCTGAAACCCCATCTCCATAGGTTAACATAAACTCCTCGTCGTCTCCCAAGTAAGACTCGACTCGCTTGATACGCGCTCCTGTCATGGTCTCTTGACCCGTATAGGCGACAGTCACTTTGGGTTGGAAGCCTTTTCCTTCCGTGTGGAACTGAACCTGTTCTGCGTGATCTTGGGCGTAATCGACAGTGAAGTCATGCGAGTGCATCTGCAGGTTCAGAAAAAACTCTTTGATGACCTGTGACTTATAGCCGGTACAGACAATGAATTCGTTATGACCAAAATGCGCGTAATACCGCATGATGTGCCACAGGATTGGAAAGGGGCCAATGGGAATCATCGGCTTGGGCAAAAAGTCGGTCGCTTTGCCAAAGCGAGTTCCATAGCCTCCGGCGAGGATGACAACCTTAATGATCGGGCTCCTTGTTTGTTTCCAGTGGTTTGAGAGCGCGGCGGGTCAGGCGAAAGATGCACCAGTGAGCCACGGCACTCAGGCGAGCTCGTAGACCAGTGAAGAAATAGACGAGGTTTGCGTAATTGGGGCGGCGGAGTAGCGACAGAATACCAACGTCGTGAATCAACATATAACGCAACGCCAGTCGCCGTTGGCCCAGCCAGCCGAAATGTTTGAGATAAAGATAAAGTGTGTTGCGAATTTGATTTATTTTCCAGCGGGCAGACCATTCATCGAGGTCGCCTCGCGGCTTGGCAAGGTGCGTGACGACTAAGGATCCGTCATACAACACGCGATAACCAAGCTTCCTGGCGGTCAGGCAATGGTCTGTCTCGATGCGATTTCCACTGCTGTAATCTTTGGCCAGCAGGACGTTGTCATGGACGGCACCTCGGCTGAGTAACTCGCGGCGGTACGCGTAACAGAAACCATAGATGTGATCGACGTCGATTGCCGCTTGGGTTGGCCGGTTGAAATTTGCAATCAGTCCATGGCTCGCGTCAATGCGGCCGATTCCTTCCCCTTCCTGATGGTATCCTTCTTCCTCGGCACGGACTCCTACGATGCCAATCCGCTCGTCCTGCTGAAACAGAGAGCGGATGCGTGGGATCAGATCGTGCGGCACCAACGCGTCGTCGTTCAGTTCGACAATAATGTCACCGGTGGCTTCGCGACTGCCGCGACTGACGGAATAGCCAAAGCCATGTCCGGGTTCATTGAGCGTATACGTGAGATTGAGTTGATTTTGATATTCCGAGGCGACGGACTGGCTGTCGTGAGGAGCTCCGTTGTCGTAAATGCGCACATCACACTGATCTAAACTGTCCTGCTGTGTAATCTTTTGCAGGCACTGACGAAGCACGTCAGGCCGCCGATAAGTTGGGATGACAATCGTAATCGTGGGAAGTGTCAAGATAAATTGTTGCTGCGAACGCGCGTCAGCGTGTCCAGCGGAGAGTGGGTCAGTCGCTGGTCACCGAGGTTTCGGTGGCGGCTTGGTTGGTGCGGAGTCTGTTACGCATGGCATATCGCAACAGACCGGTAAACTGAAGTAACTTCAGCTCATAAAAGAAGGTGTTGGGAGCGTCGCGGCGGAGGGCGGCGGCGAGGTACTTCGCCAAGTGCGTGAATTGTTGACGATAAAGGTAACGCGGGATTCCCAGAATCGCCGGCAAATCGGCGTTCGACGAGCGCAGTAAGTGAAAGTAGTCTTCGCTCCCAAGCCACACGCGTGAGCGGGTGAATTTTTTCTTGCAGCGGTCTTGGGGAATGAAATGATTGACGACGGCGTGCGGTGTGTAGACCACACGCAAGCCCGCTTGATGGGCACGCACGAAGAGATCGATGTCCTCGCCTCCGGCACCCTTGCCGTGTCGCAAACCCATGTCGGTGCGATAGCCGCCAATCTGCTCCAACGCAGAGCGTCGAATGGCATGGTTCAGCCCGTAACCGGTCGATTTCGAGCAGACTTTTGCGTTGGGGCCGTGGTCAAGCAGGGCGAAGCGACCGTCAAAGATCGGCGCGTACCAGCACGGTGGCTCGGATTCCCACCAAGGTTGTGAACGACCGTAAACCAGATCGGCATCAAAACGCTCAAACGCGTCGAGCGTACCCGATAACCAGTTCTTGTCGACCCGCACGTCATCGTCCGTCCATAGCAGGATGTCACTGTCGGAATGGTCAATGGCACAGTTCCTGGCATGGGACTGGCCCGGAGCGGTTTCCAGTAGATAGCGAATGGGCAGCTTTGAGCTGTATCGCTGCACGACTTCAGCCGTCTCGTCGCTGGAATTGTTGTCGACGACGATTAATTCCCAACGTAAGCCATGTGGCACCACGACCTGTTCCAGGGACATCAGTGTTTCGTTGAGAAGCGCTGCCCGATTCCAAGTTGCGATGGCAACGGTCAAGGTGCAGTGTTGTTGTGGGGATTCTGTCACGGTGATGGTGAGGCGTTATCGGGAGCGAAGTCGCATTGCGTCGAAGGCTCGATATAACCAGGGAGGGTAAATGCGATTGGCCAGCAGCAGGTCGACTGCAGGGTGACCGGCATGGTCCTGCAGGAAATCCCTGACACTCCAAAATGCCTCCCACTCGCGTCGCTCCTTCAATTGCCAACCTGCGCCGGTTATCTGCGATAGCCAGCAAGTGCGAATCACATCGCGTTGTTCGGCAGTGAACAGTTGTTGGTTATCGGCTAACCAGCGTTCGATGGTATGAAACCAATCGACCGCGACGGTCAGCTTTTGTGCGGACTGGCTTGCCTGATGCCGCCGGTAGCCTGTCAAAGGGGCCTCCACCAACACGATGTTGCCCAGTTGCACGAGCTCGAGGCAAAAGATGAGATCCTCGGCGTATTGTGTCCAGGTAGGAAAGCGTGGAGCAAGGTGTCGTTTTACCAGGAGCGATGAGGGAGAGCAGAATGTATTTCCCTTGGCCAGTTCCTCAACCGCGTATCGTTTTTCGATGGGGATGTCTTGAACCTGAGTTTCTCCCGATTCGTCACCGAAGAAATACAGGTTGGTGTGCACCGCAACGACATCGGCGTCCGTCACGGCAAGTTGTTGTTCCAGTTTCTCAGGGGTCCACAAGTCGTCTGCGTCCAGCAAGGCGATCCATTGTCCGCGGGCAGCATCCATCCCCATGTTGCGAGCTACCGACTCGCCCTGGTTGGCTTGTCGAATCACTCGGACAGGATCGCCAAAGGATTCGGCAATCGCAGCTGAGTCATCGGTGGATCCGTCATCGATGACCAGCACTTCCAGAGGTGCGTGCGTCTGGTTCAGGACGGATGTCAGTGTCTCGTGAATAAACTCCTGGCCGTTGTAGCACGGTATCACGACACTCACGGTGGGTTCAATGGACATGATGGTGGCGATGGAGTGGCGCGGCGACCAAGTGGCTTCGTCGTGCGCGTGGGGCACTTCCGGCTACAGGATCACCAAACTACTTTTGGGTTGCGGCGTTGGCCAAAATGGCGTGTAAGCCGTCGATGCTTTTCTCTAAGGTGAAGTTCACGCTGATGTGCTGCTGGGCAGCTGCACCTAGTTGGGACGCCAAACTCGCGTCATGGGCCAACTGGATCATATGTTGGGTCATGCTTTCGATGTCTTTTTCGTCGACGAGCAGGCCTGTCTCGCCATCCCGGACCACATCGGGGATTCCCGCATGGCGTGTTGAAATCACGGGAATTCCAGAGGCCCCTGCTTCGAGGATGGCGAGCGGAGTTCCTTCGCTGTCGCCATTTTCGGCTTCGATCGAATGTTGGACAAAGGCCCGCGCCTGGCGCATTTCATTGGCAACCACGTCGTGCGGCTGGGAGCCGAGAAAGGTTACGGCATCTTCCATCTGCAAAGCCTTGGCCAGGTCGCGACAGGAGCCGAACAAGGGACCATCTCCGATCCAACGCAGGCGGGCGGTGGGTACCTGCTGGAGCACGCCATGGAATGCCATCAGCAACAGGTGCGGAGCTTTTTTGTCGACAAACCTGCCTACCGCGACAAAGGTGGCGTTGGATTGAATCGGGTTCGCCCCTTGGAATCGAGCGCAGTCGATGCCATAGACATTCAAGTGAGTACGTGTGGGACATGCGCCGATGGCAATGAGTTGTTCATGCATGGCGGTGGACACCGCGACTACGGCTGCCGCGGATTGAAACATCGCGCGGTAACCCTCCGCTAGTCTTGCTAATGTGTCACGCTGGCTGGCATCGTGACCATGGAAATGGACGACGAAAGGAATGCTTAATCGGGAACAGGCAGCCATTAAATCAACGCCCGTTTCGCCATATTCGGCCAGTACCACGTCAGGGCGAGTTTGGCGGAGCACTTTGGTGTAGGCCAAATTCTTGTTGTAATCGGCGGTGCCAGGAGTGAGTTGACGCGTCAGCTTTCTCGCAATGCGAGCCGACCAATGCTGTGACAAGACGGGGCGTCCGCGGAACTCCGGGAGCATCCCGTACCCGCCTTGGATGACGGAAATCTCGGCCGGCAGGTGTTCCGCATGTGCTGTGATGAAAGTCTCGGTTGTACATCCCAGCAGAGGTTGGACGATCGATAGACGCATAGCTCGTGTTTGTGGTGTCGATGGGTTGTCAGTTAACGCACTGAACAGCACCTGACGTTTCACTGTTGGTGATCAAGAGTGAGGGTGTTGTTTGGCACTTATTGTTTGACGGGGATGTCCGAGGCGTGCTCGCCGGAATCGCTCGTTGTCGCGCGTGCCCCAGCGAATTTGGCCCGGAGTTTTGCATAGATACATGCTGCCAGAAATGCGTTGCGTGAGCGGAGGGGCAAACTGCGTCCCAGCCGTGCGTATGCCTCAAGCACTTCCTGAATACCATCCGTGTGGTCTGTGACGGATTGAAAATGTTGCCGAACGACCGCGTCGTATTGATTGACGTTTTCAGCAAGGATGGTGTGTCTGAGGTTTTTCCACATGGCATACCGTTCCAATTGCAGTCGCCACCCCTGTGAGGAAGCCGCATTGGTAATCCCCCCTGCGTGCTTTCTGTAGACACTCATCGTCTTGGGTATGCGGCAGAAGGCTCCGTACTGACTTACAAATGTGAACAGCGTCATATCGAGGCTTTGCACGTTCAATAAACGCTCGGGGAGGTTTTCCAGGAGATTTCGCTGAAAGAGGAACGAGGAGGTGTGGAAAGGTGAAAGTGTTGCCACTACGTAGCTTTGAGTGAAATACTGCTGGTCTGGATGTTCGCGCCAAGGTCGTTGCACACCATCAGCTAGGATGTCGGTGTCGTGAAAGGATGCGACGTATTGGTCATCCGCTTGGATAGCATCGATTTGGCTTTGCAGCTTTGTGTTGTCACACCAGTAGTCATCACCGTCGAGCAGGGCAACATAGCGACCACGCGCGGATTGCAGAATGCGAATCGAATTTACGCGTCCGTTGCCGGTGTGTTTTCCGAGGCATTGGTTGGATTTGAGTAATCGGATTTTAGTGGGGTGGTTCCGCTGATACGCTTCTGCAATTTGCGTCGTGCCGTCGGACGAGCAATCATCGCCGAGGACAATTTCAAAGGGAAACTCAGTCTCTTGTGCTAGTACACTGTCCAACGCTTGCTGAATGTAGGGGGCGTGATTGTACGCTACCAAGTAGACGCTGACGCACGGATCGGGTACCAGATCGCGGGAGACGATTTCCTCGGTGTGCTCGGTAATCAACCGTTGAACGTTATTCCAAGTGAGTTTCAGAGGTTTCACTTGTCGGTTTGGCATGAGCAATGGTTTGGCAGACGCGGTGGACATCCGGCGTGCTGACGGCAGTGCCTGTGGGGAGGCAGATAACGCGTGAGCAGAGGGTGTCCGTATTCGGAAGGCGTTCCCGTTGTCTTGGGTAAGCCGAATTGTACGGCTCCATGCGATGGCAACCCGGGTAGAAATAACGTTTGGCACGCACTCCTTGGGTCTTGAAGTGTTCGATGAGTTCATCTCTTGACAGTGGAAATTCGTCATCGATTTCAACGACGACGTATTGCCAGTTGGTGCCTTCATGATGTTCGTAATCGAGCAACCGAATGCCCGGGGTGGCATGAAGGAATTCGCGATAGATCTCGTAGTTCGATCGATTCGCCGCGAGTATTTCGTCCAAGCTTTCGAAGCAGGCGAGCCCCATTGCTGCACAGATTTCGGGCATTTTGCCATTGGTGCCGAGGTGCGTGGCCCGGTCAGTCTCAGAGAAACCAAAGTTCCTTATCCGTCGGATCTTGCCGGCCAGGGCAGCATCGTTGGTCGTAATGGCACCGCCTTCAAAGGTGTTGAAGAACTTGGTGGCGTGGAAGCTGAAGACTTCACAATCCCCAAAGTTGCCGATCATCTGGCGTTCATGCCGACAGCCGAACGCGTGCGCCGCATCGTAAATGGTGGCTAACCCGTATTTGCTGGCAAGTGACTCGATTGCCGTGGTGTTACATGGATTCCCCCACAAGTGGACTCCCAGAACAGCAGAGGTTTGGTCTGTGATGCGTGCTTCCAATTGGTCAACTTGAATCGTATGCGATGCGGGATCGACGTCGACAAAAACAGGGCGCAGGCCCTGCCATTGCACGGCATGTGGGGTGGCGACAAAGGTGTAGGCCGGCATGATCACTTCGCCAGTCAACTCCAACGCGTGACAGGCAATTTGCAGACCAACGGTTGCATTGCAGACGAGAATGCAGTGTTGTACATCCAGATACTCACAGATTTTGGACTCGAGAGCGCGGACCAAAGGTCCGTTGTTGCTGAAGCGTCTCTGCTCGAAAATCTGGTCAACCAATTGATTAAATAATTCGCGATCTCCCACATTGGGTTGCCCGACTTGCAGGTCGGAGTCAAGGCGCGCCAAACGATTGTCAGCATCTGCTTTTCCAAGCAGGAGCCTGCGAATCCAATCCGGCGCAGTTTTCCAAAATGATTGATTGGGTGACATGTTAAAAGTTTGGCGATGTGCGGACGTCGTGTCCGGCTGCGGTTGGCTTTTCTGTTACAGAAAATCGACGCGATGTGTGGCTTGTGACTTCAGATCAGACCTCCGCGATATACAGAAGACTGCCGGTATCCATTCACTGTAATTGCGCGAACCCCGGGGTCGAAGCGTTTTACTCGTGCTGGTTGTTAAATTCCATCAAAACAATTAGATATTACGTGACTTTTGTGTGTTGCCGTTTCCAAAACGATGCAGCCGACATGGAATTTGGCGACGACGGTTTAGCCCATCGTGACGTTGCCATAGGTGATGTTCATGCCCCAGGTCAGGGTTTCCGTGAAGGAGACGAAGGGGGCGTTCCCGTCCGAGCGATGGAATATTTCTTGGCTGTCACCGTCCGCGACAGAAAGAATGAACGAATATCTTCCCTGATTCAGCGAGACATGAGGTTCGACGATGCGAATGTGGTTTTTGCCGGGCGATAAGCGATAAGGGTTCGACTCGTCGTGGCCCAGGAAATCTTTGGCGACGATGACCCGTAGGCGGTCCATGATTCCTGCCCGCAGAACGGGATTGTTGGCTGTTGGATCCACATCGACCACACAATGCATTTCAAGCTCGTCTCCGTAGCGTACTGAGGGCTCGGGTGAATCTGCGGGGACACCATTCACAAAGAGTTTGCTTTCTAGCACCCGTGCCAGTCCGCTTCCGGAGGTGCTGGGTTGGAGGTTGAAATGTTGGTGGTATTGCCGGATGGCCTCTGGTGGATCGGTGTCCAGACGGTTCTGGCCATGATCCAAAAGAATGGCGCGTGTACAGAAGCGAGATACGAATTGCATGTTGTGCGAGACGAAGATGACGGCAGCACGATTCATCAGTTGCTGTACGCGATTCATGCACTTGATGACAAAGCCAATGTCCCCGACTGCGAGGACTTCGTCGAGCAGCAGGATATCAGGTTCGATCAAGTTGGCGGCAATAGCAAAACCGAGTCTTACTTTCATGCCGGAACTGTAAGTGCGGATGGGCGCGTCGAGTGCTTCACTGATTTCGGCGAATTCAATAATGCAATCGATCCTGTCCTTGATCTGCTGGCGTGACAGCCCCAGGATGGATCCGTTGACCAAGATATTTTCGCGGCCTGTGAGAATCGGATTGAAGCCTGCGCCTAACGCGATGAGTGCGGCTACACGACCTCGTAGCTGAATGTGCCCCGTATCCGGTTTCATGAGACCGTTCAGCATTTTGAGCAGGGTGGTTTTTCCTGCACCATTGCGTCCGAGCAGGGCCAGACACTCGCCGCGTTTTAATTCAAAACTAATGTCATCATTGGCCCAGAACTCATCACTGCGGAGGGTGGCTTGAGATTCCCGACGCAGCAGGTCGTTGACCGAATCTTGGACGCCATACCACAGACTCTTTTTCAAGTCGCGGCAGAACTTTTTACCGACGTTTTCGGCGCGGATCAGGACTTCAGGCATGACTGGTGTGTGAGCGGGACAAGGCAGGCGTCGGCTGACAGTCCACTGGGGAGTTGTTTAGATGCTGATTCATGAACGGTGCGAACGCATGCATCGCAGTTAATTTCCGCAGGCATGTTCGCGAGGTGCTTGGTCGAATGCCGTTTGCACTTGATTTCAGGTCTTGGATCAAAGCTGTTGCGACCTGAAAACGTGATGATTGGTATCTTGTCGAGTGCGGGATCTGTGCAGCAGTGGTTGGTCGGGGCAAGGCACCGTTTAGTGATCAGACGTTGCATCTTTCGGTAACGCGGGTGCCGATCGGGTAAAGCGGTTTGCCAGGTTATTGATGCGCGTGTGGCTGGCATGAACGACGCGCTGCCATAATCCAGGTTGACGGNGATCTTCGGCTCCGAAGGCTTGATTCGGTGGGGGAAGTTTGATTTTGCGAGGGAATCTGATGGGGCGTCTTGGCCCCGCGGTCTTCAGGAGTTCAGCAAACAACTGCTCCCAGCGATCGACCGTGACCTGCAGGGAGAACGACTGCTCGATGTGGCGACGTGCATTCTCGGCGAGTCTTCGCCGGAGGCTTTGATCCTGATTCAGTCGATCCATCGCCCGATGAAAATCTGCAGCACGATCTTGGACAANTAGTCCTGTTTCCTCGTGAATGACCAGTTCACGCAGTCCGCCCGGGATGTCGAGACAGACGGGGACCAGGCCACAGGCCATCGCATCCATGACCGCTCCCGGTACTCCCTCGTAATCAGACAGCAAGACAAAGACATTATTTTGCAGCATGGTGCGCTGGACTTCTTGAGGTGGGACGTACCCCGTGACTTCGATACGCCCTGTCATGTTCAAGCTGTCGATGATCTTCTGGACTTCCAGTTGCTTGCTGCCGTTGCCGATCATATGCGCGGTTGTCGTACTGTGCCGCTGGAGCACCTCAGCGAAGGCCTGGGTCACATCGAGCACGCGTTTTTGGCGCTGCTCGAAACGCCCGGCATAGACCAAGCGTAGCGGACCACTTTGATCTGCGATGTCGGAGTTGATGGGGACTCCGTGAGGAATATCGACAACGCGTGTTCGTGTTGGCTGCCACCCGCGGACTTCATCTCCCAGTTCGTGGCCCATACAGAACAGTCCAGACACGGCCCATGCATCGGAGGTTTTGCAGAAACGTGTTGCCATGCCCCAGTTGAAATCGTCGTGGCTGAGGTGCCCCGCAATTGTCGGTCTGCCTGCATTCCGTAGGTAACGAGCGGCGTAGCAGCCACTAACGGAAATGTTAGGAACGAACACATCAGGATTAACAGCCTGTAATTGTGGGGCGAGCCATGCAACTTGATCTTCGACACAGGTTGCCCATTCTGTTGCAAGGACTTTCACGCCCTGTTGCTGTAATTCTGGGCCGGAAGGAAAGGATTCGTGATATAGCACCAGCGCGGTCACGTCATGACCGCGTCGAGCAAGTTCTGGCAACACACGCAGGGCATTGATCTTCGGTCCTGCCGTATAGTTTGGCCTGTCGTAAAAGATATAAGCGATTTTCATCTGCTCAGTTGTCGTAATGTGGGGGCACACATTTTGACAAACGTTTGCTCTCCTTGAACAGACATTTTGTGAATCTTGTCTTTAGCCAGAGGCTTATCGGCCGTGTGCTCGAAGAGGCCTGTTAATTCACGAACCACGTGCTCGGTATCCAGGCGTCCAAGTTCGACTCGCAACAAAGCATCTTGGATACCCAGGCGCTGATAGAGATCGGCAAGTTTGCCGCCATGTGGGTAGCGGCCGACATCTTCCAAGCCGAGGACAGGGTAATTGCCTACGAGTTGCGAGATAATGGTGCCATGAAATCTATCGGTCACCAGTCCTTTTAGCTTAGCGAAGGGCTGGATGTAGGCAGCGATGGGATCCGCAAAACTTGGCCAGAATGTATTTCGAAGTAGATCGATGGTCTCGTAACCGGAGGCGTTCAGTTGAGCGATGGTTCGGGAAGTTGCTGCAGGATTGCCAATGTACACACCGACGAGATTCGTTTCCTCGATTGGGTATGGAACGCCGTAGGTTTCCGTGATTCCATGACAACTCAAGATGGTCGGGTCCGGCAGGAATCCAATTCGACCTTCTGGTATTGCGACGTGCTGAAGAAGTTTTTTTGTGTTGGTATCGCGGTAGCCAATCGCGGAAAAGTCTTGCAAGGCTTCCAGGCCGTTGTCGGATAAGTTGAGGCTAGTTGGGTTCACCGTGAGCGGATCACATGACGCCGCCAGGGCGAACTTCGGACAGCCAATGTCTCCGGGTAGGAAATAGAGATTAGGTGGCTTCGGGCCGGCAATGCAGTGGCCGAAATAGCCGTCGAGTTGGAAGACGGTGTCACTGCCGACGAAGACAGCATCGAAATGGAAAGAGGCAATCGTGTCAATTCCTTCCTCCAGCGAATCGCAGGAGAGTGGGGAGGTGAAACGACAATGCTTTCGTAGGAACTTGTGAAAAGCTTGTTGGCGAAGATACGCTTGGACAACTGGAAGTTTACGGCCTTGGGGCCAGATGAGCGTTTGATTGTAATGTTTGGATATCTCAGGGACGTAGTCGATGATTTCCACTACCGCGTTTGGAAATTGATGCTCCAGAAATTTGACCGCCGCCCACGTTTGAAGGACTGAGCCAATATTCACGACGTGATGATATGTGAGGAGCCCGAAACGCATCGGCTTAAGGAAGGAATGCAGCCTGGATACAGTGATAAGCGGCAGTTAGGTCGTGTGGCAGCTCAGCGAGGGGGACACGTTCAACCAATTCTTTTGGAAAGGAGCAAAGTGCCGCGGGTGTTTTCTTGCCGCTGCCAATGTCGCGGGGCAGGTCGCGCAAGTCAAACCAGTGCCTGTCCAGTGGATTTTTCGCTAATAATTTTCCCATGTGTTCAGGGAAAACGTCATCTGGCAGGTCGACCCAAATTTCAGGAAGTAGGTCTGCGAAAGGGCATTCCGAGTGCAATTCGCGGAATGGTGTGGCCACAATGTTTTCGCTCGACAATAAAGGATCGTGATTGATCAAGTCAATGATTTGCCGGACGAGACGTTGTTTGTCGGCGGCGTTTGTGACGGTGCCACTGAAACGTTCGTCGTTGATGTACACGCCGGGAACGTAGAAATGTGCGAATGCTTGGGTACGGGTATGGTCAATTGCTTGTCGGTAAGGGTGCCACGAGTCATACGGAATTGCATCGGAGCCCAGGAGTTTTCTGAGCGCCATGCGTGATACGAAACGTATTTGCTTTTTGACCCTATTTTGGCCGGGCTGAGAAGGGAACTTGACCAGATCATTGCGATGTAACAACGCGTTCAGATTAAGTGACTTGCGATAAGGGCCTGCTCCATGATCCGAAACGATCGCCACGTTGTCGGGTTGCAGCGTTTTGCAGAGAAAATCGATTGTGTCATCTAAGCAATTGAAGAAATTCTTCAGGAGTTGCCTTGTTGCGAATTCAGTCCCGTCGATGCGATGGTTCAGGACGTCATGCATGAATACGTTGGTAAGTAAGACGGGTTCTTTTTGCGCTAGGAAGCCAAGCCCATCGACGTGATACTTTTTCACCAAACGAGAAAAGATCCGTGCGCGTTGCCAAATGGCATCCGTACAAGCGGGGATGTATGTGTCGGCGCTGCGATAGCCAGAAACTCGAAATCGGTTTTCCCAACACATGCGATCCTGAGTTAGCTCGTCGGTCATTTCGGCAGGAAAACACGCTTTGCGAGGAAGGCGATCCGATGGACTTACGCCGCCGCCAGCGCCAGACACCATGAAACCATCGACGGAGGCAGCAGGCATGGTGGTCGGCAAATTCAGCCAGCCACTCGTGACACCCCGGTCGCCCATGGCTTGCCATAATGGAGGTTTTTTGAGACCCGCGTATTTGCTGGTGCCAAAGCTCTGCGTGAATTCGCCTGAACCGTTAAGCTTGGGTTGTTCATAAAAGGCGCCTGTTTCCGTACCGGGAAGCCCACTCAACACTTTCACCCAACCGCGTGCCCAAAGGTCTTCCTTTATGGGAACCTGTGTGTTTTGTTCCAGAATGCCCTGCAACACCGGCATGTCGAAACGCTCGACAAGAGCGCGGTCGACACCGTCCAAGCCAATCACTAGTAACTTCATGTCGTTGCTGCTTTCATGAAAACAAAGGCCAAGGCAAGGCCGGTGCTATCAGTGCGAGTTTTGACTCAGCTTAGCGTGCAGCGGTATCGCACCACGCGAGTTGTCACTCATCTTGGAGAAAACAAAGTTGTCGTTTAATTGTTCCAGATAGCTGTTGGCAGTGTCGGTGGGCACAACCAAGTTGAGTAGATTGTGCATCCCTTCAAGCATCACTCCGCCGGCAATCCAAAGGAAGTATTCGATTTGGTATTCGCCCGGAAGTAGGTGCGGTATTTCGATAGCGATTTCGCGACTGATTTGCTCGCCGCATCGTGTCTCAACGGCGTCAGATATGACAGCCCGTCCAATATACTCACCGTCCGGTTTGGTAAGGTTGATGCCGTGCCAGACGCCTTCACAAAGATCAACTTTGAATTCCAGAGTCAACGTGATCGCGAGTTCGCAGCCACTCTCCCGGACCACGCAGTCGTGCAGGTCACGCCGCGTCTGTAGATTGTGCTCGAGTGTGATGAATTGGGCCAAGCCGCTCCGATTCGTGCTGTAACGAAAGCGATTCGTGGAATTCTCTTCTGCAGCGTTGACATAGTTGGCGAGGATTGCTGTGGTTGCACCACGTTCACGCACCTTTCCCTTGTCCATCCACAGGCATCGATCGGTAATGCCAGCAACCTCATGAAGATTGTGCGAGACAAAAGCCACCGCCGCACCAGCTGTGATCATTTGCTGAATCCTCTTTCTCGCCTTGGCCTTGAAGCGGAAGTCGCCGACCGCGAGTACTTCGTCAATGAGTAAAATTTCAGGGTCAAGATGTGCGGCAATTGCAAATCCGAGCCGGACTTTCATGCCCGAACTATAGGTCTGCACCGGGGCGTCGATGAATTCTTCGACCTCTGAGAAGTCAACGATTTGCTCAAGTAAATCTGAAGTTTGTCTCGATGACATCCCCAAAATTGCCGCATTGATTTTGATATTCTCGCGACCCGTTAGTATCGGGTTGAATCCCGCGCCCAAAGCAATGAGACCGCCGACGCGACCGCGTACCTGCATTGTGCCCGAGTCAGGCTTGATCAGACCATTGATGATCTTGAGGAGAGTGGTCTTGCCAGCTCCATTACGCCCGATCAGGCCGAGGCACTCGCCGCGTTTCAGCTCAAAACTGATGTCGTCGTTGGCCCAGAATTCATCCTTGCGGAGTGTTGGCTGTGACTTGCGCCGCAACAAATCATTGGCAGAATCTTTGACGCCGTACCACAGACTCTTCTTNAAGTCGCGGCAGAACTTTTTACCAACGTTTTCAGCGCGTATCAGTACTTCAGACATGATGAGACGAAAAGGACACTAAGCCAGAGGCTGCTGACTGATCAGTTGTAAATACTGGCCGTACTCGTTGTTCATCTGCGCGGCCAACGCTTGAAGCTCCGAACGATTGATGAANCCCATGCGGAAAGCAACTTCCTCAGGGCAGGCGACCTTCAAACCTTGACGCTTTTCAATGGTTGCGACAAAGTTGCCCGCGTCCAACAGCGAGTCGCGNGTNCCNGTNTCNAGCCAAGCGAAACCGCGNGAGAANAAACGNACNTGNAANTCACCGNTGGGCNAGATANNCCTTNATNACGTCGGTGATTTCCAGNTCGCCNCGNGCAGAAGGTTTGAGTCCTGCNGCAATGTCGACCGCACGGTTGTCGAAGAAATACAAGCCTGGGATCGCAAACGACGATTTAGGCTGCGACGGTTTTTCTTCGATCGAAAGNACACGCATNGCATCGTCAAATTCGACGACGCCATAACGCGTGGGATCGACTACCTGATAGCCAAAAATNGTTGCNCCCGCCGTCTGCGCCGAAGTGGCTTTCAGCATCTCGCGNAAGCCTTGCCCATAAAAAATGTTGTCGCCTAANACCAGCNCGACCGAANCGCTGCCGATGAATTCGGAGCNAATGATGAATGCTTGGGCCAGACCGTCAGGACGAGGTTGCTCGGCGTAACTCAGATTCAAACCCCACTGAGAGCCGTCCCCCAGCAGACGTTGGAAACCCGGAAGATCATGCGGCGTCGAGATCAATAAAATATCACGCACTCCCGCAAACATCAGCGAAGTCAATGGATAGTAAACCATCGGCTTGTCGTACACCGGCAACAACTGTTTGCTGACCGCCGTCGTAAGGGGGTGCAAGCGAGTGCCGGAGCCGCCAGCGAGGATGATGCCTTTTCTCATGTGTTGGGTAGTGGGTTAAGGGGCNGTAGGGCAGTAGGGCAGTAGGGCAGTAGGTAAGAGGGTAAGAGGGTAAGAGGGTAAGAGGGTAAGAGGGTAAGAGGGTAAGAGGGTAAGAGGGTAAGAGGGTAAGAGGGTAAGAG
>NZVR01000077.1 GCA_002701545.1 Blastopirellula sp.
CAGATGAGTCCGTTCGTCGGGATTCATTCCCATCAATGCAGCCGCCTTCGCGCGGACTTGCTCGTTGGGTTCCAGCGAAAGGTCGACCAGCAGTTTCGGGGTCGGTGCCGGTCCGAACAATTGGAGCAGGTCCATTGCTCGGGTGCGATATTCGGGCGGATTGTCGGCGCTGAGTGCGACGCCGACGACTTGCTTGGTCCAGTCTGCGCCCAACTCGGCTTTCAAACCAGCGATTTGCTGGCGGGCATAGGCGCTTTGAATCTGAGGTTGGCGGATCACACCTGTGATGCCACCGCCGATCTGCGTGATGTCATCGGGGACATCCCCGCGCCATTTGACGCGATACAGGCTGCCGCCAGAGGCACGTCCACCGGTGACAAAATATAGCCAACCATCGTGGCCAACTTCGACATCGGTGACGTTCAAAGGCGAGCCTTGCAGAAAGACTTCAGAGTTTGCCGTATACGTGGCGCCTTGCCGCTTGAATTTGACGGCCAGGATGCGGCCCTCTGACCAATCGGCAAAGAAACCGACGCCGTGGTATCGGTGGGGGAACATGAAGTGGTTGTAGAAGGTGGCTCCCGTGGGAGAGCCGCGTCCGGTGTCGACCGTCGCTGGCAATGTGTCGACAAAATGCTCATTCCATTTGGCCCAGCCGCTACGCCAGCCAAATTCGCTGCCTTCGGTGACGTGAAAGACCTTGGTCGGTCGGTACCACGTGGTGCCTTCATCGGATTCCATATCGCTGTCGTGAACGAACAATTCGCCGTCCGCGTTGAACGCCAGATCGTACGCGTTACGCAGGCCACCGGCGACGACTTGAACGGAAGTTCCCTGGACGTCGGTACGGAGTACGACACCGCCAGGAGCTTTGATGCCCACGGCGTGTCCGCCTGGATCTTCGTAGCGTGGCGTCAAGAGATCGCCTTCGTAGTGATCGCGATAGGGGCTATTGGGTTCGTATTCGACCTTAGGATGAACGTGGTTGCCCAGGACGAGGTAGATCAGGCCGTCGGGTCCGAAGGTCAACCCGTGAGCGCCGTGCTCGCCCGGTTTGCCTTCGAATTCGATCAACGTTTTTACCGATTCCAGGACGCCATCCTCGTCTTCGTCTTCCAAGCGGTAGAGTCCGCTTCCATCCGGACCTTGGCCCGTAACAAAGACGTTTCCGTTCAGCGCCAGAATTCCTTGGCAATTGGTCACCTTGTCACAATAAGTGCGAATCTTTTCGTACTGCCCGTCTTCGTCTTCATCGGTGATGAGAATTAAAGGGCCGTTTTCACGCGCCGCAATGACATGGCCGAACTCGTTGAACGTCATGGCGATCAGGGATTCGGTCTGGGATGCGTTGAGCACGCGCTCGACGGTGAAGTCGGAATGAATCTGGAAGCGACTCGACTTGTGCCGTTCGCTGGTGGCGACTCCCTGTTCGAGATCCCAGGGGGCAGCATCACCGAGTCGGCCAAAGGATTGTGCGGTTTTCCACTTTTGATCGTTGTATTGGGGCATGTACCACAGGGGGATTTTGGCGAGTGAGGTTTTCCAGGTGGAGTCGGTGGAATACGTGGTCCACGGTTTTCCTTGCTCTTGCACCATCACACGGGCGACGACGGCACCCGTGTTTCCGCGACGATTGGTGACCCGAATGCCGACCACGTTTTGTCCGCGCCGTAATTGGTCGTCGATGGTGAATTTTTGCAGGGTTTTCGAGGACTCGCCTTTGGCGATCCGCCGTCCGTTGACGAACAACTCGTACTGGTCGTCGGCGGTGATCATCACCTGCCCACGCAGCGGCTTGGTCAGTCGGAAGGACTTGCGGAACAAACAGGTGGCTTGGGGGACCTGCTCTTTTGCGTGTTCCGGAGACCAAATCCAGTTGGCTTCGGCTGCCTGGGCTGCGGAAAAACCGGAAACCAGACAGGCCAGTAATGCAATGAGGGCACTTGCGACACAAAAGTTCGTTTGCGTGAGGACTGCACGGTGCGACTTCATTTCAAGAATCCATTCCTGAGTTGACGGGGGCTGATGCGCTGGCCGGACAACGAGCTGGATGACCGTTCATCGAGCGCTCGGCCGGCTGAGGCAAATAGGCTCGCGCGGGACACTACCAGTTGCCGGTGAGGGAAACAATAGCGATTCGTGATGCAGACGCAGTGTCAGACTGACTGCGGTGCTGGCAAAGCTATTGTAAGGGAGCTTCGGGCTGGGGTTCCGGTGCATTGCGGAGCCAACGCGCACGCAGGACATTTCCGTGACTTTGAGCTGATTCGTCTTCGAAATAGAGTGTGCGAGCGCGTTGGACGTCCCCTAGTTTCTCGTAGCAACGCGCGAGATTATAGCGAGCAGANGGAACCCAGAAGCTTTCGGGNTCTTTTTCCAAGATCCGGTCCTCGAACCAGCTAGCAGCTGCCTGATACTCTTCTTTTTCGAAGTTCACGTTCCCCANCCAGAGCGTGGCGTCGCGTTTGGTACGTTGTTGCATGGAATGCCGTTCACGAATGGATCGGGCGAATTGTTCATCACTTTGGTCTGGCGTTTTAACGATGCCGACGGCGGCTTGAAATGCAGGGTCATTTAAGAATGCATCCAGTTCAGCATCGGAGGTGCGCGAGTTGAGATAGCTACCAATGGCACCATCGAACTCGGGTGTGGATTCAAAATCGTGGACCAGATGATAGTATCTGCCGTGGGGCAGCTTGTTGGGTTGGAAGAACAGGAACGTGTTGAGCAGATACTCATCGCGTGCGGGGCCGGCGACGCCGATTCGGCGTTGTTTTCCAACGTAGTATTGCATTGCTTCGTAAGATGCTCGCCAGATTTTGGCTGAGACCACACCGCTACATTTGCGAGCGCGTTCGCCAATCTTTTCAGGAGAGGCTGTAAAGCGGATCGGGTCTTTCGCGCCCAGCATATCGGCGAGCACGTCCAGGCGTTGACTAAGGAAGAAAGGCGTTCCGTCGACCAAAGCAATGACCTCGTCGATGTCGGCAGCGTGCATCCGGTAGGGACGTTCGTCATCGAGGTCGAGGTTGTCGAGAATCTGAGGGTTGTTTCGTGCCTGCTCGATGGTTGCGATTCCTTGGCCCTCAGGTCCGGGAATGGGGAGGCCCAATTCGGTATCGAACAGATACATTTTGTCACCGAGAAGGACGGCGGGTAGCCACGGTCGTGGCTTGCCGGGACGCTGCTCGTCGACGGTAGCCAGCATGACGACATCGATGTCCAACTGGCGGCACATCAGGATGAATAATTGAGCGCGTTCCCAGGCGTCTCCGTGTCCGAAGATGAGTGTTTCACCGGGCAGGTGCCGGTAGCCAGGTCCTGGTTCACCACGACGGGCTGGCAGTAGCATGTTCCGATCGGTGGTTCCCTGTTGAATGGGGCCGATGGCTGCCTCTTTGGCGTAGGGCAACAATTCATCGAGTTGCACATTACGAGTAATCCAGTCGAAAACGCGTTCTGCCATCTGCAGTCGCGTGGTTTCGACGTCTCCAATGGAGTCGCGTTGACTGTCGAACCAACTGGCTAAGGGCTCTTCCGAGTCGCCAGCGGAGATCCAGTTGGCGGCTTCGTTGATGAACGTGGTGTGACGAATGAAGAGTACGTCGTCCCCGCTGAATTCCATGCGTTCCAGGTTCTTTGCCACTGGGTGGATTTTTAGTTCAGGTGGTAAACGCTGATAAAGTGCATCTTCTTTCCAGGTGGGCTTGGGGTTTTGAGTCGCGATCCAGCGGTTCAGATGGTAGGCGATGCGCGGGGGAGATTGGTCGGCGTCAAATTCTTCGATCGCTTTCACTTCGTAGACCGCTTGGGCAAAATTTTCGCCGCTGTTGTCGATGGCTGCGCTCGTGCCGCGTTGCTGCTGAATGGGCTCGGTGTTTTCGCATCCCACACAGCAGATGGCGATCAGCAACGTCAGCGAAGCCAGTGGGAGCAACGGTCGGCGTACGCGCGGTTGGGGCGAGACGGACCATGGGCATGATGGGGTCAGCGATTTAGTCACCAAAGCTCTCCACGCAGTTGCGAATTTTTAGAACGCGATCCAGGACATCGGGGAAGTCATCGAGTGGGACCATGTTCGGGCCGTCACTCGGGGACGTGTCCGGTGTAGGGTGGGTTTCAAAGAACAAGCCATCCACTCCGATGGCGGTGGCTGCCCGGGCCAGAGGTTCGACCATCTCGCGCTGGCCACCTGTCCGCCCGCCGAGTCCCCCCGGTTGTTGCACGCTGTGTGTCGCATCAAAAACGACCGGTGTTCCAAGCTGGCGGAGCAAGGGGATGGATTGCATGTCATTGACCAAGTGGCCATAACCGAAAAATGTTCCACGTTCACAGAGCAAGATGTCATCGCAACCGGCCGAGGTTAACTTGTTGACAACATGCTGCATGTCGGCTGGGGCCAGGAACTGCCCTTTCTTGACGTTGACTGCCTTGCCCGTTTGGGCAGCTGCCACCAGCAAGTCCGTTTGTCGCGCCAGGAAGGCTGGGATCTGGAGCACATCGCACACTTCACCAGCCGGGGCTGCCTGTTGGGGCTCGTGAATGTCGGTCGTGACACAGACACCCAGGGTTGACTTCACGCGTGCCAGGATTTCCAGNCCCCGTTCCAGGCCAGGTCCGCGGTACGANTCGATGCTGGTCCGATTGGCTTTGTCAAACGAGGCTTTGAACACCAAAGAGACGTCAGCACGTCCGCGCGTGATGTCCACCAGGCGCTCGGCAATCTCCAGTGTGAGCGATTCGGATTCGATGACGCACGGACCAGCAATCAGCAACAGCGGTTGTCCGTTGCCGCACTGATGAGGTCCGATGTTGACGGGGTTATGAGGCACGGCAGTTTCGGTGGGGGTTCGTTGTTGGCTGCAGAGAGTGCGGGGCAACCAGCCTGCTCAAAGGCAAACGTTGGCCACTCCATGGAGGTTCACTCGGGCGGACCGGTTGCAGGTGGTTGATGTTCGGATGCGTTGGGCTCGGACCAGTCGGAAGCGACCCACAAGCGGAGGCGTTGCGGTATGACCCGCACCTCGAGTGGAAGTTGCCCACCAGGGTCGCCATCCAATTGGTACGGGACGTCGCCGTCGGTTTCAATGCGAAATCGGGAAGCTTGGAGCGTGGTGCAGTCATTCAGATTCTGGTGTTGCCCCATAAAGACGCCAGTCAGATACCAGAGACCAGCGACGAAGGATCCTTGTTTGAATGTACATACGTCTAACAATCCATCCGAACTCGAGGCGTCCGGAACAAACTGCAGGCCGCCAGCGTATCTGGGGACATTGACCACAAANACCCACTTGGCCGTGACGCTCGGTTCGGTCGCGTCGTCACAATAAACGCGTAGTTCGGGATATTCGTAACTACGCATCGAGTCGAGGATCGGTTTGGCATAAGAAAAGTGATTTATGTGCCCCGTACGGGCACCGTGGAGACGCCGCACCACTTCTGCGTCAAAGCCACAACCTGCCATCAGTAAAAACAGCTCACCGTTCGCCTCACCGGCATCCAGAGACAGGGTTTTGCCCGTTGCGATGATTTCGGCCAGACGCTCNGGATCCTGGGTTAATCCGAGGTATTTCGAGAGGAGGTTCTCGGTTCCGAGCGGCAGTACGGCGATGGGCGCCTGAGCAGGGACGCGATTGGCAATCAAACCGACCGTACCGTCCCCGCCAGCAGCCACCACTGCCCGTAATTCCCCACGTTCCCAGCTGGCTGCTGCGGTTTCTGATATCCACTCAATATCACTCGAGATTTCNGCTTGAAATCCCTGGTAATTCAGCGATTTNGCCAGTTTTCGGGCCAGGCTGGCTTGGTCCCGTGCCCCCGCTTTGGGGTTCACTGAGATCAGAATTCGTCGTTTTTCCGCCAGTTCGTCCACCGACTACTCTCAATCCATCGCGTTGGCCAGATGTTGTTGCGCCGCTTGCTGAGGGCCGCTGACCTGTGCCTCGAGCCCAGGTCCAGCCTGTGCCATGATTGTCGAAAAAGACACCTTTAGTGGAAGGCCGCTCTGCATAAGATACCCGCCAGACTCCGGGCGAGTACAGGCGACTGAGCGTATTTCACCGCAGTCTGGGCCAGCAGATTGGGCGTAAATTCCGTCTCCCAACCACCTGCTCGTCGTGCACTATGTTGCGCTTGGCGGTGTCTCCGTTGGACTCTTTGCCGGTAGGCATCTGGCATGACGCCAGGGTATCCCGGGTGAAGTTCGCCGGGTTGTCAGGAGTTCGGGGGATGGCCTTGCATGGCCCAGCGCGATGGTCTGCTTCGTAACGCTACAGCAAAACACACCATGCATCAAAATCATCCACCCCTGCGGAGGTATTGCGGATTCTCTGTGGGGTGACTTGTGTTTGAGGTGTGTTTCATAAGTGTTGAATTAGTTGTGAGTTAGATTCATTCACGAGTTTCGACGGCGATTGTAGTATTTTGGCACACTTCATGCTTATAAGTCAGATCGTTGCGTCCGAAGGCGCAACACAAGCTGGCCCATGGGGGTCCTTGACGATAGTTCGGCGGAATGGTTGCCTTGCCCCTGGCCTTCCACCTTTGTCAAACGTTTTGACACGTCGGGACCCCCATATTTTTTTCCTGTGGCCAAGCCGCGTTGGTGATGCGGCGGACTCCAAGTCCTATCTTGTCTGATCTGCTCGGTCCGCCCCGCTCCCCGTCTCCGCAGCATCTTGTGCGCGGATGATGGGTGCGCTACCGCTTGGAACCAACCGGAGTCGCGAGATGTGACTGGTCAGTTCGCCTACGTTGCTGAGTTAACGATCACATCACGAAGAAAGTTTCAGGCGGATCAATTTTGGGGACGTCTTGATCATCAATCAGCTGACGCAGGTTGACCTCGATGTTCTTCGAGATGGTCAGCATTGCCGTATCTGTCGGTCGATTTTCGAATGGGTCCTGCATGTAGAGAGCGGTGCGTTTGAGCATGAAGAAGGGCATTCCGATGAGGACCAGCAGGAGCATTTCAAAGATCGCTTCTAGGTCTGCCAGGGAGACAGCGAGCGAGAAGATAAATACGTAGATAAAGATTCTCAGAAACAGGAGATAGGTTTTCGGGAACACCGTATTCTTGATCCGCTCGGCTTGGCCCATGGAGGTAACCAGCCGTACCAATGTCGAGTCGACCTGGACTTGCTGGTAGTCGTTTAGCTGGTTGCTGGCGTGCAGTTCAGAGATATCTTTACTATTCAGGTCAACGAGTTTGAGGGGCTGGTTGGCATGCGATTCGACGGCCGCCAAGTCATCGGCGGACAGGAGCCGGCTGAGTTCCGGCGATGTTCCCAGCCCACGAAGTGAATTCGTCAGGGCGAAGCACCACCCGATTTGCCGCAGAGTAATTCTGCGAATGCACTCGTCATTTTCGGGATTCCGCCCCGCGAATGCCGTGAGTTGAACGACCAGCGAGCGGCTGTCGTTGACGACGGCGCCCCACACCTTTCTCGCCTCCCACCAGCGGTCGTAAGACTGAGCGAGCATGAACGACAGCACGAGCGAAATCGCGGTCCCCAGGAACGCCGAGATTGCGACCGGGATCTGGAACGGTTCGAGAACATTATGAGGTACGGAGTGTTCAAGTGAAATCAAAACTCCAGCAAAAATCATGGAGATCATCACGTCGGGTTGAATCTGCTTGAAGATGTACATCAGCGGCAGGCGTCGATTAATCAGCATGTTCTCGTGTGCTCGTTTCGTTCAGGTGATCTGCGTCCGAGAAGCGTTTTCATGCTCGGAAGCGATTGGCTGGTGTAAGTTGTCGTCAGGTACTTTAGGGGGCCCGGGAAGCGTTTGATTCACCGGAGCGGGGGGCATCGCATTGGCCGCGATGTTCAAGACGCCGGTGGTCGAGCGGAATGCGTTCTGACGTAACGGATAGAATTCGGTCGCAGCGGATGCCAGGAGCTGGCGATCCGTGACCGACGAGTCGGGAACGGATTAGCAGGTGAGTGGTGCGAGCATGCCATTGGACCAGCGATGCCCCACGGCGGGGCTGATCCATGCATGTTTCGGCGAGCGCTGATGCGCGGTGCATGGCCAGGTTCGTAGGTGAACAGGGACGCGTCTGCGGCGCAGGCGGCTCCCCTCGCGCTGTGCACTATGGCTGATGTATTCTTCCTGCTCGACTTCTTCCTCGTCTTCGAGGGGGAGTTGCGACTCTTCGAAATCAACCAGTAAGTTGGCCTGGATCGTCGGCGCAGAGATGCCAATCAGGGTGACGGCAATCACCAGCGAACGAATGAGAGTCAGCAGGAAGAGGGGATGAAGGCGAGTCGCCGCGCCCGAGGCAAGTGTCATCATCGGAGATAAACAAAACGGGGGGGGGAAGGTGCACATCATCTGCGACGTCGTGGGACGCGTCGGAGGGTACCCCTGCTGCCGCTTGTTGTCCCAAACAAACGTCGGAATGGTGGCTGCCAAGCCAGTCGGAGAATAATGGAAGCCCCACCCGCTGTCAACACTTTTACTTGTGTGGCGAATGGGCGTTTTCGCCTCTCATCTGTTTGGTATTTGCTGGCGTTTTGAGGGTGATGCACGTGGTTGCGGCGAGGCCTTTTCCAACTGACAATGGCGGAGTAACCATGCCAACGAACCCAAGGAGTTGCTCATGACACGCGGTCGTATCGCCCTTTTCGTCCTGGTCGTGACACTCTGTTTGCCCTGGCTTGGAATTGCCGCCGAACCTCAACTGGCACACATGGTCTACTTTCAGCTCAAGGAACGCACTGTGAAGGGCCAGGACAAGCTGATCGCGGCATGTCAGCAGTATTTNTCAGGGCACGAAGGTACGGTNTATTTCTCCGTTGGTGCGTTAGCAAAAGACCTGGATCGAGAGGTGAATGATCGNGGCTTCGACGTGGCGTTGAATCTCGTGTTTCGCAACAAGGCCGCGCACGATGCGTATCTGACTCATCCNCGCCACTTAAAATTCATCGCGGAGAACAGGAAGGACTGGTCAGGGGTGCGCGTGTTCGACTCGTATCTCGCTGTGTCAGGGAAAGTCGGGAAGGCCGCCAAACGCCTTGAGATCCCGCAACCGGCGACGGCATTCGCTGGGATGCTCCACGGTGTGGTGGTCGACAAGCGAGCTGGTCAGTTGGTCATGGAGGTTGGTAAGGTCACCCGAGAATGGAAGCACAGCAAAGCCAAAGATGCTACGGCGTTAGTGGGTCAGCAGGTGGCGGTNCAAGCCGGTAAGCACGAGCCCATTCGCCGCTTTGTCGATCAAGTTAAACTCGGTGAATCGATTGCGTTGGACGTCGCGCACAAGGAAGGTGACGTGCTGGTGATTCTGGAACTGACCCCAGACCAACGCGAACGCGTGAAGCCATAGCGAGCAGCTTCTGCGCAAGCCGAAGCCAAGAACATGGTGATCTAGATCGCGAACCACACCTCCGCTGATTCCCTGTTCCGAAGGGGAATCCACATCGGCAATGCCGCTGTTTGTCGTCCGTTGACGCAATCCGAGGAATGATCGGGTGGCACGTGAATTTGCTTGGCTGGTCGTGCTTAGGGTTCGCGATTGCAGTGGGTTGGGGCGGCTGGGCAGGTCGGTAGAATGGTGCAAAGAAGGCGTTCGCCGGACGCCCTCTGACGCGAACTCCATCGACCAAAATGTTATGGCCTTCGGACAGCACGATGCATCACGGTTCTCACGTTGACCCGCCGAATCGGTTTGAATCTATTCGCGCCGTGCCAGATCAGGAGCATCTGGCGTGGGATACGGAGCACCTTCAGGAGCACCTGCATCGTAAGATCGAGTATCTGGAAGAGTCGTCAAAGTCCATTGTGACGGAGAATCGTTCACCAGACATTAACTTTCGATATAGCGTGAATCCGTACAACGGTTGCGTGCACGGTTGTAGCTATTGCTATGCGCGGCCCTACCACGAATATCTGGGGTTCAATGCAGGACTCGACTTCGAGACCAAGATCCTCGTCAAGAAAGATGCGCCACGACTGCTGCGGGATTTTCTTGCCCGGGATGCTTGGACGCCAGAATGGATTGCGTTCTCAGGAATTACCGACTGCTACCAACCGGCGGAACGCACCTACCAACTTACACGACAGTGTCTTGACGTCTGTCGCGAGGCCAAGCAACCGGCAGGTATCGTCACGAAAAATGCCTTGGTTGTGCGTGATTTGGATGTTCTGGCGCCGATGGCTGCGCAGAACTTGGCGCATGTGAGCGTTTCGATCACGACTTTGGATCCCGAGCTGGCGCGGGTGATGGAACCGCGGACCAGTATTCCTCAGGCTCGTCTACGGGCAATTCAGGAGCTATCACGGGCAGGGGTGNCCACCAAGGTGATGGTATCGCCTATTATTCCCGGGCTGAATGACAGCGAAATACCAGCCATTCTTGCAGCGGCAGCGGAGGCCGGTGCGGTTTCGGCCAGCTACATCCTGCTCCGTTTGCCACAGACGGTCGAGCCTGTGTTCCTTGAATGGCTGGAGCGTACTCAGCCGGAACGTCAGGCAAGGATCCTTAGTCGCATCCGACAATGTCGCGATGGTCAACTGAGTGACGCCCAGTTCGGTGATCGGATGCGTGGGAAGGGCGAGATTGCTGAACAGATCGAACGCATCTTCAGCGTCTTTGCCAAGAAGCACGGGCTCGCTCAGCCGCTGCCGGAACTGAGCTGCGAGCTGTTTGTTCACCCGGTCGCGAGCGACGGTCAGCAGCGGCTCTTTTGACGAGACGTGCAGGACGCCTCAGATTGGATATCAGCTGTCCGGGGCAAAAAAGCTTGCTCTCTTGTTACAGCGAGGAGGCGTTGTCCGTGATCTCAACCGTCGCAGGTGGAATTGCGGCTTGTCCTCGTTCCTCGTCCGGATTGGATTGGCAAGTGGCGGATGGCGTTTCGGTTTCGTGCGAACTCGCACAGCGACGAGGGCCTCACGTGGAGACACCGAGCTTCGGGAGGATCCAGAAGTTAAGGAGCAGCCACCCAGCACATCCTGCGACAATCAGTAGAGTTGGTATCATGATCACTCCTTCTTTCAGTGCCTGACGTTGAATGACTGGCGGGGTTGCGCGACGTGAGTCGGTGCGTTCCTCGTTATCGATGCGTCTACCATAGTTTTACCGCCTCTTGCCATATGCACACCCCTGCGGACGAACGCGCTGCTTGTCGCTCGCGCGATTTGGACTGGGCCAGACCTGTGATGGTGGGGCGATCACAGGCCAGTGCCCGACTGAGGAAGGGGTGAGCCATTGCGTTCATGAGATGGAGCGTTCAGGTAAGGAAGCGGCTTTCAATGCAGTTCATGATGGTTTCCAAGCAGGGTTCGGAAACCTGATAAAAGACTTGTCGTCCTTCACGCTGTCGGGTGAAGAAACCGCAACGTTGCAGCAAACGCAAATGTTCGGAAGCGACGTTGTGCGGCACATCGCAATGTTGGGCCAGCTCGCCGACGGTGTAGCGGCCGCGGAGCAAGCGCTGCACCATGCACAATCGCACCGGATGGGCGAGTGTTTTGAGGCACTCAGCGGCTTCGAGGAATGCTGTCGGTTGGTTTGAGGTCTGTTCCTCAACGGTCATGTTGAGTGTCCTTGAGATGCATAAACTGAATATCGTTATATCACGATATATTGGATATATTGCCCCGGAAATTGAGTTTTTCCCCGTTTTTCCCCAGATAATGCCGCTGGTGAAAGTTAAGTGAACCGTTTGAGGGAAGTGGACGTAAAGAAGAGAGANCCTCCATCACCCGCCGCAAGGCGGGTTTTTTTGTGCGCTTGGCTGGTGGGGTTCTGGTCCCTGGTCAGCAATCTGAGGGGCGGTAGCGTCTGAAATCGTCGGTGCCTTGGATGATGCGTCTCGTGGGGTGTGCTGGAGTGGACGCAGTTTTGGGCATGCCCCATTACCAGTTCGTGGCAGCACGTTTAGACTCAGACGAGGGCTTGGCTGGAGTCGGGATGACTCCGTTGCACGTGCTGATGGAATGTTTCGGTTTTGCGGTTCGCTGCGCGCGGACCGAATGGTTCTGGTGACGAGACACGACTGGACGATTTGATGCACCGTTTGTTGCAGACCATTCGCGATGTCGAGTTGCACTCCACCGGTAAGTGGTTGGGGTTATCGGCGATCGTCGGCGTGATGGTCGGGGTGCTGGCGATCGTCTTTCAGTGGTTGATCGCCGCGATTCAATATGCGGGTCTGATTTACTGTGCCCATTACAGTCCGGCGGATGCGGTTGGGGAGACGGCATATTTCATGCCTTCTCAGCAGGCGTTCATTCCTTGGATGATTGTTGTGGTGATGTTGGTGGGTGGCCTGATTTCGGGTTTGTTGGTGTATCATTTTGCGCCTCAGGCGCAAGGTGCTGGTACGGATGCGGCGATTGATGCTTTTCATAATCAGCGCGGCGAGATTGACGTTCGCGTTCCTTTGGTGAAGACGTTGGCTTCGGCGGTCACACTCGGCACGGGCGGATCTGCAGGGCGGGAGGGACCGATTGCACACATTGCCGCTGGCATAGGTGCTTTTGTGGGAGAGCGTCTGCAGTTATCGCGTCGGGACCGCCGCATTCTGTTGGCGGCGGGTATGGGTGCTGGCGTGGGGGCGCTGTTTCGTGCTCCGTTGGCGGGTGCTCTGTTTGCTGGTGAGATTCTGTATCGTGATGCGGATCTCGAAGCGGATGCGATTGTGCCGGCCGCGATGTCTTCGACCGTGGCCTACAGCGTTTATTGTTTGTCCATGTCGCCAGCTGTCCGTTTCATTCCCATGTTTGGCCGCGATGTGAAATCGGATGTGGGTTCTCCGATTGAATTGCTGCCGTATGCGCTGTTAGCGCTGGTGTTGGTCGCAGCAGGTTTTGTCTACGTGCGTGTTTTTCGCGGGATGTCTCACTTATTCGCGCGACTTCCCGTCGTGCCTCATGTGCGACCGATGATTGGTGCCGGGTTAGCCGCGCTCACCGGGATCGGATTGTTTTCTGTGTTGCAATCTCAGGAGACGTTGGCTGTTCTAGGCAGCGGTTATGGTCTGTTGCAAAAAGTGTTTACCGGCGACGAAGCGGTAAGCATCCGGATCTTGTTGATCGTGGCGGTATTCAAGATGCTCACGGCGTCGCTGACGATTGGTTCGGGAGGGTCGGGGGGCGTGTTTGGTCCGTCGATGGTGATTGGTGGCTGTGTGGGAGGAGCCTGCGGTCAGTTGTTTCAACAGTGGTGGCCTGACGTGGTGGTGCATCCCGAGGCGTTTGCCATTGTGGGGATGGNCGGTTTTTTTGCAGGCTGTGCCCGAGCGCCGTTGTCGACCATTCTGATGGTGTCCGAGTTGACCGGGAACTACCGACTGTTGTTGCCGACGATGTGGGTTTCGATGATCTGTTTCTTGCTCAGTCGTTGGACGTTGTATGAAAAGCAAGTGCCAACGCGTCTGGATTCGCCCGCACACCGAGGTGATTTGTTAGTCGATGTGTTGGAGGGGATTTGCGTCAAGGACGTATGCCAGCAAGGCCGCGAACTGGTGCTGATCTCCGAGGGCGATACGCTGGATGACATTGTGCATACGCTGGCCAAGACTCCCCAAAGGTATTTCCCGGTGGTGGACGCGGACCAAAAAATGGTGGGTATTTTTTCGGCGGAAGATGTGCGTCATTATCTTTACGACGACACAATCTGGCAGATTGCCAATGCACGCGATGTGATGGTTTCTCCGGTGATGACCGTCACGTTGGAGGACGATTTGAACATGGCGCTCAAGCGGTTCACCTCGTTGAATGTGGACGAGTTACCAGTGGTCGACTCGGAAGATCCCGGCAAAATCGTCGGGATGATTCGTCGCAAGGAGTCGATTGCTGCTTACAACCATCGGTTGATGGAGCACAAGCGGGCAGTGCAGCAAGCTTGAGTGGGCCGTGGGCAAAGCCTGATGGTTGGGTTCTGGGAGACGTTACGGTTTGCTTACCGTGCGTAGTTCGCGGGGGAGTGCAAAGTGAACCTCTTCCTCGCGGATCGTTCGCGCTTCGACTTCTGCTTGAAAGGAGTCTCGCAGGTACTGAACGCATTGCTGCACCACCGATTCCGGGGCACTGGCCCCGGCGGTGATGACGACCGTTTCGACGCCGTCAAACCAACTGGGGTCAATGTCGTGGTCGCCATCGATCAGGAAGCTGGGAATCCCTCGTTCTTGCGCCAGTTCCTTTAGTCGTTGGCTGTTGGAACTGTTTTGACTGCCAAGCACCAAGACCAGGTCGGCTTCATCAGCCAGGATTCCAACGGCTTCTTGACGGTTTTGCGTCGCATAGCAGATGTCGTCTTTGGGCGGACTGTCGATCTGCGGGTAACGTTCCTTGAGTCGCGAGATGATCCGGTTGGCGTCGTCAACCGACAGGGTTGTTTGTGTGAGGTAGGCGACTTTAGCGTCGTTGGGAACGTCTAACGTAGCCACGGCCTCTGGGGTTTCGACGAGCACCATGGCATTAGGGGCCTCGCCCATCGTTCCAATGACCTCATCGTGCCCTTCGTGTCCGATCAGGAAGATGGTGTAGCCTTCTTTGGCGTAGCGAACCGCTTCGAGGTGCACCTTGGTTACCAGCGGGCAGGTGGCATCAATCGCATAGAGATTACGCTCCCTGGCGATTTGTCTGATTTCGGGGGAGACGCCGTGCGCGGAGAAGAGCAAGGTGGACCCGTTGGGAACTTCTGCTAGGTCATCGACAAAGACGGCGCCTTGGTCGCGGAATGTGTGCACGACGAACTGGTTGTGGACGATCTCGTGATACACGTAGACCGGAGGGCCAAATCGATCGAGTGCGAGTTGAAGGCTCTCGATTGCCATGTTGACACCGGCACAAAAACCACGAGGAGCGGCGAGCAGTACTTTCATGACAGGGTAAGTATCTCAGCAACAGCAGGTTTTGAACGGATCCCGGCGACACCCCAGTGGTAGCGATCTGTAGACCATACCAACAAATTGCACGTGTGGTGAGTCCTCTTAGGAATCAGGTGAGGGGGAACATGCTGGGGCATCGGACGGTAGGGGGCGAGCGAGGCGAAATGGATGTTTCGCGAACGTCTCCCTGTGGAGCCAACCGCAGTCATTTCTTTTTGGCAACCGGTAACTTCAGCCCCCACACCTTGCCTCGCGTATTGTTCTTTTTGATCGGGTTCTGTTTGGCGAACTGGACCATCGCTGGGGTCGTTCGCACGTCCTTGTAGGTCCCGTCATTCGCTTTGGCGATGCGTTGTAGTTCTTTCCTGCCTTTGTCGTTGACTTCCATGCCAAAGGTATTGATGACAACGCGTCGCTGGTGGGGTGCAGTGAGGAACTTCGCGGTGTCGTCGGTGAAGGCACCATCGCCCAGGATGTAGATCACGTCGGGTCTGAGGGCCAGTGCGGCTTGCATCGCCTCCAGTCCCTTGGTTCTCAAGCACATCTGGGTGTTGTACAACCAGATGCGGAGTTTCTCTTTATATTCGGGTGTGGCAGGCACGGCACGTTCCGCTGGTTGGGGGTGGAACATGCGATAGGCCGTGTCGCTAAAAAAGATCACGTAAAATTGTTGCTTGGGACTGAGGACATTGACGCTTTTCAGCATTTCGTCCAAGGCGGTTTCGTACTTGCCGCGCCCCATGCTATTGGAGTTGTCGACCACAAAAACGAACCGTCGTCCGTTGGATTTGGTACCAAAGAAGTTNACGGCTGCGTACATGCCATCGCCCAATTCCGACATTCCTTTCCCTTCGGAGCCAAATAAAGCTCCGATGTCGCCGACGGTATCGGCCATGCTCAGCGTGCCCACCGTGCTGACTTGCATTGGTTCCGCAGCAGCGACTTCACCGAACTCGATCTGACCGGGATCCGGCATTTGGGTTTCGATGGCGAGTTCTTCGACCTCTTCGATTTCCATCTGTTCGAGGGCGATTTCCGAGATTTCTTCGATCGACTCGGAACTGTCGTCCAGGGTGGCCAAGGCGAAAACTTTTTCCTTCTTGGGCAAGTTGGCGATGGTGGCCAAGGCCAGGACGATGAGCGCCGCCATGTGAACGATGAGACTGAGCAGCCACGGAGGCGCTCCGCGTAACGGACGCCAGGATGGTTTTGATTCTTCGTCGTGCGATGGTTCATCCGTTGGATCGTCGGCAGCCGCCGCGGTTTGGTTGGTGGCCGTCACGGGATCCGGCTTGCCGGAACGCTGTGGTTTTCCAGTGGTGCGACGGGGTTGCGTTGGGGAGGCGTCGTCCAACTGCTTGTCTGAACGCTGTGCGGGACTGGCCGACGGTTGCGTTTTAACTTTCGTTTTTGCAGCAGTCTTTTTCTCAGGTCGCGAGCCAGGTGCCTCGGTGGTGATCGATACTGCATCGGAGGCAACGGGTTGGACTTTTTGAGGAGACTTGGCCGGAGCGGTGGGTGTTTTTTCCGGAGCCGTTTTGGGGGCGCCAGTGGGGCTCTCTGCAGTGGGCTTGGCTTGCGGAGGACGCTTGGCTTGGGGAAGTCGTTTTCCCCGCTTTGCCCCCGTTTTGACGGTGTCCGTGACTTGGGCAGTGGACTGCGGTTCGGCCACACTGGCTGCCGCCAGCTTCGGTTCTGACGGAGTGGCCTCCTCTTGAGCCAATTCCGCCTCCAGTCGCTCTTTCATGAGCTTGAGTTGGGCGAGTTTTCGGCGTTTCTCATCGAGGGACTGGTCGTCATGTGCCATGGGGTGCTCCTGCGCTCTGTCTCCGACTATTCTAATGCAATTCGCCAGTAGACGCATACATTATTGCTTCGAACACCAAATCCAGCTATATCAGCGGTTTAGGCAATGTTGATCGGGGCTCGTACGAGCCTCCGGAGGCTGGGAACCGACGCACACTCGCCCGTGTGATCCGCCATCACTTTACTACCTGGAAGATTGAAGCCGTATGACAACCGACCCCCCGGAAGACGATGGCCCGCTCGAGATTGCCGTGTTCGGCGACCTCTCGGATGACGACAGCTCGGTGGCCGAGCACTTGTTGAGTGTTCCGCCGGGCGAAGAATGCACTCTGTATTTTGATTGTCCCGGGGGCAGTGCCTACCGGGCGGTGGCCCTGCTTTCGCTGTTGCGATTGCGCGAGATCCAGGCGACCGGCGTGGTGCTTGGGGAATGCTCCTCGGCAGCATTGTGGCCATTTGCAGCTTGTCAGCGGCGGATCGTCACGCCCTACAGTGTTCTGCTCTTTCACCCGATCAAATGGCAGAGTGAGGAAGCGGTGATGTTCCCCGAGGCTTCGGAATGGGCGCGTCACTTTGAGGATTTGGAAATGAGCATGGACAAGCTGCTGGCTCAGTTTTTTCCGATCGATGCGCAACTTTTGAGTGAGTGGATGCGACCGGGGCGATATGTCAGCGGTCCAGAGTTCGCTGAGGCGGGACTCGCGGAGCTCCATGACTTGGCCCCCCCGCGGTCGGCGCAGGGTAGAAAATAACGGGTTGTGCGGTCGGATTTTCGCCAGAGTGAGCGACTGGGGGGCTGCCTGGCGTCGAGCGTTCCGCTTGCAGGGGGTGGCGCGGGATCTGCTTCGGTGGTGTTTCTCTGAACTCAAGTAGTGACGCGGGAAGCGTTTACGTTGAGTAACCGGCGGGCTCGTTGAAACCAGACGGTTTCAGGCGTAGAATCGTCCGTTTTCACGGACGGAAGCGCGCGATGGCGAAAGCAACTTACAAAGACTCTGGTGTCGATCTTGAGCTGTATCGAGATTCGATGTCGCGGTTGCCGCGTTTGATGCATCGCACGTTCTCTCCCCGCGTGATGAAGTTGGACGGCGGCTTTGCCGGCCTCTTCCAGTTGGATTTTGCCAACAGTCTGTTCAAGCGGAATTACGAAGACCCGGTGCTCGTCTCGGGCACAGACGGTGTCGGTACCAAGTTGCAGGTCGCCAAGCTGACCTCGATCCACAACACGGTGGGGATCGATCTGGTGGCGATGTGCGTGAACGACATCATCTGTTGTGGTGCCGAACCTTTGTTCTTTCTCGATTACATCGCCATGTCGCACGATGATCCTCCGACCCTCGAGCAAATCGTCGAGGGGGTCAGCGAGGGTTGCCTGCAGGGGGATTGCTCTTTGCTGGGTGGTGAGACCGCCATCATGTCGGGCATGTATGAGCACGGTGACTACGACATGGCCGGGTTCTGTGTGGGTGTTGTGGAACGGAAGCATGTTTTGACCGGGCAATCGATTGCCCCCGGCGATGTGATGCTGGGGCTGGCTTCCAGCGGTTTGCACTCCAATGGATTCAGTTTGGTGCGCAAAGTGGTGTTTGACATGGAAGGTCTGGGAGTCGATGACGAGATCGAGCAACTCGGGTCGACCGTCGGCAAGGCGTTGATGACACCGACTCGAATCTACGCCAGGACCGTCCGGCAGGTGCTGAATCATTATCGCGTCAAGAATCCGGTCCACGGCATTGCCCATATCACCGGCGGTGGATTAGAAGAGAATATCGAACGCATTCTCCCCTCCACGGTGAATGCCGTGATTGATTCGACGACGTGGCCCGTCCCGGATGTCTTTCGATGGCTGCAATCCCGCGGCGGGATTGCTCAAGACGAGATGAACCGGGTGTTCAATATGGGCATCGGGATGGTGTTGATTGTCAGCCCGTATTTTGCCGACAGTATTGCTCGTATTGTGAGCGACGCTGGCGAAGCTTGTTATCGCATTGGCGAAATCCAAGAGGGTGCAGGGAAGGTCGTCCTGAACTCCTGAGACAATCGACGAGCGCGGTGGTTTGCAGGTGATGCAGGCACGCAGGGTGCGCGACCGAGCCTGGAGTCAGCCCGCCAGCTTTGTCGAGACAGCACCCCCGTCCTCACTCGGGTGGAGGCAGCCAGCGATGGGCCAACGCTTCCAGGTTACGCCTTGTAACGGTAGCCGATGTGCGGAACGGATTGAATGTAATCCGCAAAGAACCCCAGTTTGTTACGCAGTGATGCGATGTGTCGCGACAAGGTTTCGGCGGTGACGGGTTCCTCGGTTGTGGTCACGGCTTTGGCAATCCGTTTGGCGGTGAACGCGCGATAGGGATGTGTGGCCAGGAAATAGAGGATACGGTATTCGACGCCCTCGATCTGGATCAGGCCTCGTCCAACGCGTACTCGGTACGACCACGGTGCATCCACACGATCGTCCGCCAGCGAGCGGTCAATTTCTTCCTCCTGTTGGCGCAGATCGTAGATCCGAATGTTGCGCTCGTGAGCGGAATGCTGGGGGTCGTCGGTCATGCGTCATCCCTCGCACCTGGGGAAATGCGATGGCGTGTTGGGGGTGTGTGACAGGTGGCCCGCTGGCCGGTGTGGGAATCGCTCCTCACAAGGGTCTTGTATCTGTATGGTAAGTCCTTGGTGAACAAATGGATACAGTCGGGTTGCCAGCTGCCTGTAGGCTGAGAGGAGTGCCGTTGGGATTCTCGCCGTGAGCTGGTAAACGTGCAGGGCGCTGCCACCGGTTGCGAAGTGGTGGAACCTTGTTAATGTTAAATTATGTGGAACACGTAGGTTTTGCGGATGGTGTATCTATGACGGCGGGAGCCGTGGCGACCAAGTGTTCCGTTACCAGACTCACTGATTGGCTGACGAGCATCTTTTACCCTTAGGGAATCGACATCATGTTCACACCGTTGCGTCTGCTCACTTCGATCGTTTGTATCCTGGCTGTTGCCCCTTGTTTTGCGGATGGCGTTCCTGAAGCGATCGCCTTGCCTGTGCCGGCTGAAGAGGGAGTCAAGGTGGTGTCGCGTGTCAGTGTGGTGAAGGCCCCCGCTGCGTGCTGCACTCCGGAAGTCGTCTATCGTCAGGCACACCTTCTCTGTCGTCGTATCTGTGTCGAAAGAGCCTCGACCACGTTGATCGTGAAAGACGAGTGTACTTCGTGTTGCTATGCGATTCCCGTTTGCGTTCCCGTCTGTTGCCTTGAAGGAGGTTGCGTGACCGAACGTTGTGGGTTGTTGGGTCGCCGCGTGATTGTTTACACGTGGGACTGTGGCTTCAAGCTCGAGATCGTCATGCGGGCGCGTGGTGACGTGTTAGTGGTCTACCACGGCTAATGTCAGTGCGCAAATCCGGCAGGAACGGTAGTGTCCGGCCAGCAGGATTCATCACGGGGGCGGTGTTTACACCAGCCCCCAAGTTTTGCGCAGCGCCCATTCCACTGACAGCAGAGCGACAAATCCGGCAAAGAACAGCCAGGCGTCCCACCAGGTGTCAGCCAGTTGCCATTTCGTTTCGACGTCCAGCCGCATTTCGGGCGGTTGTTCCTTGATCTGTTGCAGCAGTTTGGGCAAGTCTTCGGGGCCAATCGCTTTGCCTCCGGCGGCGGAGGTCATGCTGGCCAGTCGTGCGAGTTGTGCGTGATCGGCGGCGGGGTGGCTTAATTCGAGATCCTGGTCAAGTATTTGAAAGCTGACCTCGGCTTGGCCCAACTGTCGGTCGTTCTGTGTGACGGTCACTTGCAAACCGTATTCGCCCGGTTGCTGCACCTTCGCAATGAGGCCCGTGAGTCCCTCTTTGACGCGGGACAACGAAATATCCTGGACGGATTGATCTGGCAAGGTCAGTTTGGCAGCGAATTGAGCATCCCGGACGTCTTCGCCTGTGGCTGTTTTCGCACCGCATTCGAATTTGACTTGCGCTCCGGGATTGAAGCGGCGTTGCGGAAGTTGAATCCAGACATCTCTGCGATCGAGGTCATCACGTTGCGATAACCACAGGATGACTTGTCTCCAAAATCGCTTGTGTTCACTTTCAAATCCCCGCGACACCCACAGATAAGTCGAGTCGCCTCCGAACGCCAGTACGCGTCCTTGCCCGTATTCGCCGCTGATGAGCACCGGGACTTCTTGCGGAGTTGCCAGCAGGACGCGCGTGCCGGGCGTTTGCTTGATGCCGTGGAACTTGTTGCTCCATTTCAATTCGGGCAATTGGCGCCAGATACCTTCGTTCTGATCTGGCGTGCCGAGCGTGGTGACGGGATGCAGCGTGAGCGGAACGAGTCGCAGGTCGTTGGGGTCTGCGGGTTGATTTTGGACATGCAAGTCGGCTCGGAGGGGGGCGTCGAAATCTTGTTTTTCGAAGCGATCGAATGTCAGGGGCAAGACATCGGCAAGTGGGGTCTCGCGATAGCCGCCAGCGCCGAAACTGTGGCGTCCACCGAGCATGATGAGCCCTTTTCCGGAGCCGACGAGTTGCTCCAGCTTTTGCAGGTCTTGTTCGCGGAAGACGCGGGCGTCCAGATTGCCGAGCATCACGACGTCGTAGTCTTGCTCCAGTTCGTTGCTGAAGTCGAGTGGCCAGTCGTCCCGGGTAAAGGGAAAGACAATCTTTTCGTCCAATTGAATATCGGGGGACGCATCCAGTGAACGTCCAATGCGTCCATATTCAAAGCCCAACGACTTCAAGTAGAGAACCCGCAGGCCACCGTCCAGGACGGTCAAGAAAGCGGTCAGTTGATTGTTCTTGGTGACTAACTCGCCCGGCTGTTCAGCCGCTCGCAACGACAGCTTGTATTGACCCGGCGTTTCAGGCAGGTAGTTCATCTCGAAAGAGACCTGCTCATTGTCTTGCCGCGCGGTCACTTCCTGAACACCCACGCGGGTTTCATTTCCGGTGGCGTCCTGAATCCACATCTCGACCGGGATCGGTTTGTTGAGCAAGCCACGTACGCGTAGTTGACTGCGGACAACCAGCTCATTCTTGGCAAAGACCGTGTACTGCTCAGGAAGGTTTTCGATGGCGACATCACGGCTTTGCGCGTTATCGCCAGTGGGTCCGAACGCCACCGTGTACAGCGGGTAGTCGAGTCGTCTGAGTTCGCGCCCCGCGTCCATCATTTCGATTTTGGGGTCGTAGGCGGTCTGCGTGCCGTCGCCCAAGAGGACGACTCCCGCCAGACGCTTGCCCCATTCGCGTCGTACTGCCTCATGGAGTGTCGAGCCGATATCGGTCTGTTCACCTTGAGCAGCGTTCGGTAACGCCAACTGTTGGCCGTCGAAGTCGATGGTGTGGAGTTCGGAGTCGTAACGATAGAATCGCAATTCCAAATCGTTATTGAGCGCCCGCAGCAAAGGTTCGGAATTCCGCAGCGTCCGCAGTTGCGCTTCCCAACGTGTCGCCTGCTCGTTGGTGTTCGGCAGGGTCATACTGCGACTGGAGTCGATCAAAATGATCAGGACCGCGGATTGAGGTGTCGAGGTCGAGCTGACGCGGGTTGGCCGCAGCATGGCCACGATCAGCATGGCGATCACGGCGATGCGGAGTGCGAGCAAAACGAGTTGACGAGAACGGCGGAGTTGGCCAAAGGACGGACGGACGACCAGCAACAACGTCAGCGCAGCCCCGATCGCAGCGACGATCCAGTAGCTGCCAAGAATCGGTTGTGTCGACCAGCCGCTCATTGAGTTGTTTTCTGTCGTGGTTGAGGAGGTTTATCCGTTACTCGTCACGTTTGTAAAACCGATTGGAGAATAGCTGTTCGGCTCCGACGATCAAGGCCAACATGACGAGCAGGAACGGGTAGAATTCGCGGCCAATGCGCGTCTCGCGGACACCTGTTTCAATGTCCTCACGATTCCGAGCTAATTGAAATTGGTCGGTGCCGAGTCGTTCCGCCAACGCGTCGTCGGGGAGGCGTTCCAAGTCGCTCGCCGAGGCGGGGAGATTCACTGCGAAGCCTCGGACCACCGTCTCGCCGCGATTCCCTTTCAGTCGGTACGCTCCCGGGTGTTCGGTGTAACGCACGGTAAGTTGACCATCGCGGGCGATCGCGTCTTGAGGTTGATCCGTGGGTGGGAAAAGTTGATATCGTTGCGGATGGCGCGTGTCGTCGTTGCTCAAAGTCACGACTTCACCCGTGGCATAGTTCAGTCGGGACTCGCCTGACTGCTCGACCAGGTATCGCACCATGTCATTCACCAGTAAGAACCTTGGCCAATCACTTTCTCCTGCCAGTTCGTTCCAGGGGCGCCAAGCGGGTGGTGTGAGCGGTTCCGTGAGCGGTGTCGTGACCAGCACCACGCGACCCAAGCCGACCTGACGCGTCACGATGGCAGGCTTGCCATTGCTGTATTGCGTAACGACTTGGGAGCCGTCATGCACCTGATCCAGATCCCAATGGCGATAGATGGGAAAGAGATTCCAAGGGACGCTTTCACGAGGGATGCTGCGAAAGCCCCGCAGGATCGGGTGATCGAATCGTTCTGGTGCGAGATAGAGGTCACGCCCGACAGCCCGCGTTTGACGCGCAATTTGTCCGGGTAAGACGCGCTGCGCATCGGGGCCATTGAAGGTCGAAGGTGGTTGCGCATTGTGGCCGAGCATGATGGCCATGCTTCCGCCTTGCTGAACGTAATTCTCTAGCCGTTGCCACTGATCGGGGGTCAGGGGCTGCGGGTCCAACAGGCAGATGGCCGCATACGACGACAGCGTTTGATTTGCCAGATTGGACTGGCGAATGGTTTTACATTCATAGGTGGCCCCTTGGTTGGCGCGCTCTTCGAACGTCGCCAGGGCTTCGGTGAGCAGTAGGGTGTTGACATTTTGCGGGGCCACGACGAGGACTGGCCAAGCACTCTGTACGGCTACGGTGAAATGGCGTTTGTCGTCGAAGGTCAACCCATCCTGTCCTTCGATTTGCACCACCCCATGATGCACCCCTTGCGGAAGACCTCGCAGGGAGAATCGTACGACTTGGGAGCCGTTGCTGGGAAGGTCGCAGATTTCTCGGCCGCGAGGCTGCTGCGGTGGGGTGAGCAGTTGACCGTCTCGCAAAATGGGTCCGGAGTCGTCAGGCTGCTCGATCAGGAGTTCCGCTTTCCGTGCCCCGCCGGGGCCGTGGTGGGCAACTTCGACTTCGATTTCCAGGGGGCTGTTCTGGGCCAGGGATTCTTGGGACAGTCGCAAGTCGCGGATGGCGAAGTTTTGAGGCTCCAGTGCGCCGACATCGATAACGTAAAAGGCGCTGTTTTCTGCGTCGCCGGGATCCACTGGGAGCCGAGACGTACCTTCGGTGTCCCACGCTGCGGCGGTCAGATCAGTGAACAAGTAGATCTCGCGCGTGGTGCGACTGCTTTGTGCTGCCAGCCGTTCGGCTTCTTCCACAAGTTCGGGGAATTTGCGTGGTGTTCCCGTCGGTTGTAGACGGCGGATGGCTTTTTCTGCGGCGGCCAAATCACGCACATAACCTGTCGCAGAGGAATCCTCATCCGATCCGGTTTGCAGTCCGGGTCTTGATTCAATGACGGCCAGGTCACTGTCGGGAGGAAGTTGTCGTATCAGCCACAGAGCGATCTCCTGCGCCTTTTCCAGACGGGTGACATTCGCCTGGCGATATTGCATGCGCGGTGATGTGTCAAACACCAGGACGGCAGCGACGGGCGCTTGTTGGCTGCCGATCATGACGCCTTGGTCTCGGCCCAAGGTGCCGGCGAACATCACGGCGGCTGCAATGAGGCAGGCTGCGGCCGTACTGCTGAAGGCTGCTGTTAGCAATTTGCTGCGCTTTTGCGCCCAGCAGAGGATGACGACGGCGGCCAGAATCGTCGCCACCAGGACGAGCGCGGCAATCATCAGCCAATTGCCAAACGATGCGGATGCAACCCGTGGACGGGCCAGAGCGGCGGCGATTAGCAAGACGGCCAAACACCGCAGTGCCAACAAGATCCAATGACGCAGTTGCAGTGTGCGCTGGTTGGTTTCCTGGCGCTGCTGAATGAAGCGAATGGCAGGAAAGACCATTTGTTTGGGTTTCTGCCGCAGTAGCAGGTGCAGCAGAATCGGCACGCTGATCAAAACGCTGCCGAAGGCCAATGAGAGATTTACAAACGACATTAGCCCCGTGCCCTACGACTCATGAGGTACTCCAGTAAGGCTTTGTCGAATTGCATGCTGGTGTCCACCCCGACGTAATCAATGCCCGTCTGAAAGCAGAAGCGTCGGTAGTCCTCGCAGAAATTTTGCACTTCGGATTGATAGTCACGGCGAAAGTTCGTGGCATCGACTTGCACGCGATCGTGCGTTTCAGGATCTTCGAAGTCGACATTGCCTGAGAAGGGAAATGAAACCTCGGCTTCGTCCAAGACGTGAAACAAGATCACGTCATGGCCGCCGTGACGTAATTGCTGCAAGGCTTTGGTGATCGGTTCCTGATCGGCTAAGAGATCGGAGAACACCATGATTAAGCTCTTGTGCCGCATCATGGCGGCAATCTGAGTCAGGCTTTTGGCAATGTTGGTTTGCCCCGTTGGCTGAAGATTGGCCAGATGCGACAGCACATTGCCCAGTTGCGTGCGTTTCGATTTGGGTGGGATGCTATCGCGAATCCGTTCGTCGAAGGTGATTAACCCCACAGGATCTTGTTGGTGAATCATCAGGTAGCACAAGGATGCCGCCAGGCAGATTGCGTAATCGAATTTGGTGAGCTCTTGGCGATACGTGTAGCCCATCGATTGGCTGAGGTCCATCACCAGATAGCCCGTGATGTTCGTTTCGGCTTCGAACTTTTTGACGTAGTATTTTTCCGTTTTGGCGTAGACGAACCAGTCGATGTCTTTGGGGTCGTCACCTGCGGTGTATTTGCGGTGTTCGCTGAATTCAACCGAGAAGCCATGGAATGGACTCGCATGGAGTCCTTGCAGGAATCCTTTGACGACGAACTGGGCGCGCAAGTCGAGACGCTTGATCTGATTGATGACTTCGGGTTTGAGGTATTTCTCAACTGCCGTCATGATCCACCGTTGAGTGGCAAGGCCCGTTCAGCGAAGCGTTTGCGATATCTCCATTATGGCAGCCAAAGCAGCTGCTCGTCCGACGCACCCCATGGTAACGGGGACAAAGCGGAGGTCGCTACTGGTCGTTGTCCGATCGTACAAGTCGTCGCATTTGGCGCGATGTCGAGGAGAAAATTCAAGTCGTGGTCAGACGCAGCAGGAGCCACTTAATCCTCAACCACACCGCGAACCCGCTGGCCCATACGATCGGCCAAACGGCGAAGCGTGCGACTGGCGTCGTCCACCGAGGTGTGTACGTGGAGCAAGCTGAAGCCTGAAGTGTCGTCCCAGGCGGATTGAAGTGCGGTATCCAACTCGCCTTCGGTGAAGATTTCGTAGCCGGTGCCTCCACCAAGCACTGCGGGCAGTTGATGATACGCCCAACTGTGAATCTCGTTGTATTCCCACTTGCCCGGGTGCAGGAAACGCTCGGTGCCGTAGCCTTGGTTGTTCAGGACGATGACGATGGGAGCGAAACCGTGGCGGACGATGGTCGACAGTTCCATGCCGGTCATTTGAAACGCACCGTCGCCGACAATCACGATCGGTCGGTCGTGAGGGCGGGCCACGCATGCACCCAGGCTGGCGGGAACAGCGTATCCCATCGAGGTGTAGTATGCGGGGCTGAGGAAGTTTGTCCGTTCGTAGGTCGTTAATTCCGTTGCGGCAAACAAGGCGTCACCGATATCCGCAATCACGACCACGTCCTCATCCATCAATTCATCCAGTCGTGCAACCAGGCGTGTGATGGTGACTGGTGCGTCTGGTTGCAGCTCAAAGGACTCTCGAGAAGGACGCAGTTCGGTGGGGAATGTTTCCAGCTGGGAGTGCGGTTTACGGTCCGTCAATTCTTTGATGAAGTCGCTCAGCAGCACGCCATGATAATGATGATGGTGAATTCTCAGTTGCTCGCTGGTCGCATGGATGCATTTGTTGGGGTTGAGGTTGGCCGTGTAGATACCGAGATTCAGGTCCGTCATGAAGGTTCCCAGTAGCAGCACGCAATCGCTGTCTTCGACATAGCGAGTCACGTCGGCGCGGCCCATGGCACCCTCGTAGAGCCCGATGCACAAGGGGTGCGTTTCTCGGATCACACTTTTGCCAAGCAGGGTGGTAGCGATGGGGATGTCACAGGCTTCGGCAAGCGCCAGGAGTTCATCTTGAAGCTCGAAGCGATGTACTTCGACGCCGGCCAGGATGACCGGTTGGCGGGCTGCTTTCAGCAGGCGGGCTGCTTCGTTGGCCGCTTCGGCTGTCGCCAGCGGGTCGCCCACCACCTGAGTTGGCTGGAAGGTATGTGGTGCGTGAGGAACGACATTCACCATGTCGCGCGGCAAGTCGAGATAAACGGGCCGTTTGTAACGGACAGCTGCATCCAGCACACGATCCACTTCGCGAAATGCAGTATTGGGATCGTTTAACTCGGTGCCCGCGATGCACAGTTTTTCGAACACATCAATCTGCGTGCGAAAATCTCGGACCATGTGGTGCAATAAGGGATTGTTGTCACGTTCATTGAGCCCCGGTGATCCGGTCAGCAGCACGACGGGGGATTTTTCGGCATACGCTCCAGCGATCGAATTGCAGACACTCAGGCCTCCCACACAGTAGGTGACGCAGACCGCGCCTAAGCCATGGATGCGTGCGTAGGCGTCCGCTGCAAAGCCAGCGCAATCTTCTCGCGTGCAACCAACGACATTAATGGGACTCTGCTCCAGCATGCCGTAGAACGTCAACACGTAATCGCCGGGAATGCCAAAGATGTCGGCCAAGCCATAGTCTTGCAGCCGTTGAATGATGTATTCTCCGATCGAAAGGCGGGTTTCCTCGGTCATCGGTGTCTTGGCCATGGTCATCTCCTTTGCAAATCCTTCGCCGTCAGGTTGGGCGTTCTACCAGAAGAATAGAAGGTTCCGCCTCGGAGTGAACCCTACCAGGGACTAACCTTGACAGCCTTAGTGCCGTTGATAGAATCCAAACACGCTTAAGTCCAAGTCGTTTATCAGTTTGCATTCACTGCTAACGGCCCAGAACGAAACCCGACGGCGCAGACGTTTTCGATGAAGTGTCAACAATGTGAAAAACCGGCGACGTTCCATATTACGGAGCTTACCGGAATTGCCCCAGAAGAAGTGCATCTCTGCGAGGAGTGTGCGCGGGTGTACCTGTCTCAGGCGGAGGAAGAGCCGGAAGCCGGTGCTTCTTTGGCAAGTGNCCTGGCACAGCAATTAAAAGTTGGGCAGACAGCGGAGGAGTTGGCGCGGCTGGATCAGCGGGCGTGTCCGATTTGTGGCATCACGTTTTACGAGTTTCGAAATATGGGGCGACTTGGCTGCCCACACGATTACATCTGCTTTGAGTCAGAACTAGAACCTTTAATTGTCAACATCCACGGTAAGACGGAACATGTCGGAAAAAGCCCCAAACGCGGGGCTCCGAGTATGGATCATCAGACGGAGCTCATACGCCTGCGACGCGAAATGAAAGACGCCGTGGANCTGGAAGACTACGAACGCGCATCACAGATTCGCGATGAGATTCGCGCCATCGAGCAGCGAGACGAGTGATCGTCTGGTCAACGTGCGCAGGTGAATGGATAGGACAGAACAGCCGTGGAACTCAATGAGTTAGCACACAAATGTGGCGAATGGTTGCGGGGCTCCGGCCCTGAGTCAGATATCGTGATCAGCAGCCGTATCCGTCTCGCCCGCAACTTGGCCGAATTTCCTTTCATTCGCAAATGTAACCACGCAGATCGCGTCGCGATCGAGCGCACTTTACGCGATACCGTGGGCGCACTGAGCGACTCGGTCAGTTATGTGGATGTGAATTCGCTGGATGACGTCGATCGTCAGTTTCTCGTGGAACGGCAGTTGATCAGTCGTGAACTGGCCGAAGCCGATGCAGCTCGCGGAGTTGCTGTCGATGCTGAGGAAAAGTTCAGCTTGATGATCAATGAAGAAGATCATTTGCGGATTCAGGTGATGCACAGTGGCCTGGACCTGGAACGCGCGTGGGAACGGATCAACGACCTGGACGATCAGGTCGAATCCAAGGCGACCTATGCCTTTCACGATCGGCTTGGGTATCTGACCGCGTGTCCCACCAATGTCGGTACCGGCATGCGGGTCAGTGTCATGCTGCATTTGCCGGCATTGGTCATCACGCGGCAAATCGAAAAAGTCTTTCGTAGTCTGCAGAAAATCAACCTCGCCGTACGTGGTCTCTACGGAGAAGGCTCGCAAGCGATGGGTGACTTTTACCAGATCAGCAATCAAATCACGCTGGGGCGAAGCGAAGAAGATTTGATGAAGCAAGTTGCTGAGGTCGTGCCGTTGATGATCGATTACGAACGGCGCGCCCGCGATTTCTTGGTCACTGAGAGTCAAGAGAACCTGCATGACCGTGTCAGTCGCGCCTATGGGATCCTCTGTACGGCACAGACTATTAGCAGCGAAGAGACGATGCATTTGCTGTCCAGCGTCAGGATGGGGATCAACCTGGGGCTGATTCGAGATCTCGAAATCCCGACGGTGAACAAGCTGTTCATCCATACGCAACCGGCCCACCTGCAAAAACTGCGCGGGACAGAACTCGATACGGCGGATCGCAATATCGAGCGAGCGCATTATTTGCAGCGGCATTTGCGCCGTGAAGGTGATACGTCCGCCGAGCAGAATTAGCGGCGGAAACTAGGCCGCATTCTGGAGCATTTGACGTTCACTGAACGTATCGATTTCGATCGCGCACAGTGCAGAGACCAAAGCGGCTGCAGTGGGGCGATGTTGTGGATGTTTCGCGAGCATGCTTTGCAGCAGCGTTGCGAGCTCGGTGGGCAAATAGGACACAATGCTTCGCAACGCGAGGGGAGCCGTTTGTAGATGGGCTTCGACCCATGAAGGTGCATCCGCGGCGTGGAAGGGCAATTGCCCCGTCAGCATTTGAAACAGACTGACGCCCAACGCGTAAATGTCGCTCGACGCACCAATGGTTTCCCCCGTTTGCAGCAGTTCGGGGGCGGTGTATTCCAGTGTTCCAGCGACTCGGTCATTGGCATCGCACTCGTGGGTTGCGAGACGTCGTCCCAGGCCGCAGTCGAGCAAGGTGACATGGCCGTGGGGAGAGACCAAGACATTCGCGGGTTTGACATCCCCGTGAATCCATCCCGTGCGATGCAATTGTGCCAATGCCTCGGCGGTTTGCCGGGCGATCCAGGTAGCGTCTGGCACATCCAGTCTCACGTGGGATACCAGCAGCTGAGCGACCGATGCGCCGGAGACATACGGCGTGACCATGAAATAGGGTGCGGACTTCAGGTGGGATGCGAGTGCTGGTAGCAGGTGTGCTTGCGTGACCGTTTGCGCGATCTCGCATTCGCGGCGCAGCATCGCGATACATTCGGGGCGTTCCGCGCTATGCGGTTTCAAGACCTTCAAGGCATAATCGGCCGGCTGCGTCGCAGCACAGCCCACGGGACGCACCTGGTAAACCCACGACCAACTCCCTTCACCGATCCGTCGTACGATATCCCAACGTCCGATGCGAACCGGGTGGGATTCCGCTGTCGTGGCAGGTGGATGTGCAGGCGAGTTGATTTGCACGGTTCTTGGCGAGGTCTAGGAAGGGAGGAGACATGAGGGGGTATTGGTGTGATCGGCTGGTCTAGCGGCAAACATGAATCTGACTCAAGTGGCGCCTGACGCCAGTGCGGTTGCGCCAGGTAGGGACAGATGGCAATCTCGGTGAAAATCCCGATGTGATGCGAGCCGCGTGTGTTTCGGGGAAGCCCAGGAAGTTTGCTTCTTCAGTCGTGCGATTCGCGGATGTGCAGGACCTGATTCGGTGTCACGTCGCGGACGACTTGCACCTGGTAGCCCGCAGGGGTCGGCCAATGAACTTCGACGCGATCGAGCGTGGCTGAGCCCAGCCCGAAGTGTTGTTGGAGTGGGTTACCGCCGAAGCCACCACCCGCACCACAGACACGGACAACTTGTCGTTGTTGATTTTGTTCGGTAAGCCAGACATGAATGACGGCACCCAACGCGCAGCGGTTGGACTGCACGCCTTCAAGTTTGACGCCCAGCCACTGGCGATCAAATCCTGGGTTTTGGAAGTAGGCATTCGCAAACGCGTCGCCGAGGAACGCGCCGCCTAATTCCTGGAAAACGTCCTGATCACCATCCTGGTCGAAATCTGCGAAGACGACCGAGTGACCTTTCTGCAAATGTCCGAAACCGCCGGAGTAGGAGACGTCATCGAAATGTTGTCCGGTCACGTTTCGGTACATCAAGTTAGGAACGAGGAAATCGAATCCAGGAGCACCGGTTCCGAGATAGAAGTCGAGCCAGCCATCGTTGTCCAGATCTCCAAAGTTGCAGCCCATCACGTCAGACACACGCGCAAGACCCACTTCGTTGGCAACCGGCTGAAAGCCGCCTTGACCATCACCCCGGTAGAGTTGGGTGCGTTCGACATCGACGGGCAGGCCAAAGACATTGGCCGCGTATGCATCCATGTCCATGGTGTAGGCCCCGACGAAGATGTCGAGGGCTCCGTCATTGTTGTAATCCCAGAACCAACAGGGCAGGCTGTTGATCGGCTCGGCGACGCCTGCGGTGTCAGCGATGTCTTCGAAATGGCCAGTGCCGTCATTGCGATAGAGGCGGTTCTTGGCTTGATAGTTAGAAACGAACAGATCGGGATCCCCATCGTTGTCGATGTCTCCCCAGTGCACGCCTTTTGCGACCAATCGGTTTTCGACACCCGCTTGGGCCGCCACATTCACAAACCCCGCCTCGCCGTCGTTGCGGAACAGCTGACTTGGAAACGTTTCATTGCCAACGTAGAGGTCCAGGTCACCGTCCAGGTCGTAATCTGCCCAGGCAGCGGTTTGTGTTGGAAATGCTTCGTCCAGGCCGACATCGTACGAAACATCCTTGAACCGCCCGGTACCGTCATTCTGTAACAGCGAATTCATGTGCCGCCCTTGCTCGCCACGCCAAGCACCGCGGAGCATGTAGACGTCCAGGTCGCCGTCGTTGTCGTAGTCGGCCTGGAGCATGTTCAAGCCGCCGAGGATGCCCGTCAAATTCGACTCTTTGGTGGCATCCACAAACTTGCCTCCGCCTTCGTTGCGAAAGTACTTCAGCTGTGCGGAATTGTCCCAAGCAGAAACCAACAGGTCGAAGTCGCCGTCACCATCAAAGTCGTCACCAATGGCACCGCCACTGGTCGACACGGTATCAATTTGCAAATCGGCACTGATGTTGATGAAACGCGGGAAGTCGAAGTTGGGAAACTCTGGGAGACGATGGGCCTGGGGGACAATGTCAGGGTGTTCGCCCAGAATCATCGCACAGAGATTCAGTAGCCAACGCGCTTTGTGATTGTCCGGTTCCAGTGACAGCACTTCCAGCAGCAAGTTCACCGCTTGTTGTGCACCTCGAGGTTTTTCATGTACTCCGTTGGCAGTGATGGGGAGCAGGCAACTTTCTCCGTTACGGCAATGCACGCAGTTTTCCGTCTCGGCCAGACGCAAATATCCGATGGCGAGACTGTAAAGGATGTTTGCGCGTTCCTCGGGGGAGAGCGATAGTTGGTCGGAGGTGGCAAGGCGATGGGCTTCGATGAGGTGTGTCAGCCCCTCGTTGACCTGGCCGAGTCGTAGTTCGTGTTGCCCCAGCCTTTCGTAAAGTGACATCTGGAACAGCGGGTCATCTTTTTTGGGATCTTCCTGTAGCAGCTGCTCGACTTTTTTCAGCAAGCCGTTGCCGAGATAGGGGTCCATTTCCTGTTGGTCACGATATGCCTTCAGCATCACCACCATGCGTTGATGCGAGGATAGCGGGCTCAGGTCCATTTGGAATGGATCGCTCGACGTGGAGTCGACAGGCGGCTCGGAATGGCAGCCGATTCCCAATAATCCGCAGAGGGTGGCCAGCAGTATGCAGCTGTTTTTCAGTGTCATCGGTTCAGGCACTCCAACGAGTGTCTCGCTAGTTCGAGTATCTCGCACCCTTCTATCCTAACGTCGCGCTTCGCTTCTCTGCCAGACCGCCTGGAAATCGTGCGCTCAAGTCGGTTGTTTTCCGCTGGCGATATGCAGCCACGCCCCAGTTATTCTACCTTGCAGCGGGAATTCGAGTGGGATGCGGGGCGATTGCCCGCGCAGAGACCGTTGTGTTCGGTGACGGCTTATGGATCGAGCGGTGTCTGTCCCCAAGGGGTGGGCATGGTGGGTGCCACGCGATGGCGGTCGCGGCGGACATCTCGGGGCCGGTGTTGAAACCAGGTGACGTATTCCACCAGCTGTTTGACAGCCTCTTCGTAGACTTGTCGCCCTTTCTCAACCGTAGCCAATTCGGCTTCTCCGAGGACGCCACTTTCGCTATAGCTGCTGGTCCAGGAGACCACCGTTGCCGGACCTTGCTCGTACAGGTCGACGTATTGGAAAGGACTGTTCTCTTCGTTGAAACTGATCACATCACTTTTGATTTTGTCTTTGCGGACATCTTCCTCGGCGAGATACAGGTAGAGCGAGGTCTCGAGTTCGCCCGCATGAGCACACCCGCCTGGGAATTTGCTTTCCCGCCAGCGGGGCATGAACTCCCGATCAACACGTAATAAGTGCCACCATGGGCAAAGAACACATTCCGCGTCCGTTTCCAGATTCGCGCGTCGTGCGGCTAAATCGAGATTGGGTACGTTCGAGCCGTGCCCGTTGAGCAAGACGATCTTCTTGAACCCGTGGTAGGCGAGCGACTTGGTGACATCGAGCACCATATTGATGAAGTGCTCGTAATGGCAATTGATGGTGCCAGGGAAATCCATCACGTGGCCGGTGTAGCCATAGCTGATGATCGGCAATACCAGCATCTTGTCAGGAATCCGTTCCCCCGCCCCACGCGCAATCCCTGTGGGCAACACCATGTCGACGTCCAGAGGCAAGTGAGCGCCGTGTTGTTCGACCGCACCGCAAGGGACAATGCACACTTGCTCCATCTCGATGGCATCGTTGATTTCTGGCCAAGTCAGTTTTTCGTAACGGTACTCGGTGGCAGCGCGTGAAGTCATGGGTGCCTCGGGAGTAGGGGAGTGGGTTAGTAGGGGAGTGGGTTAGTAGGTTAGTCGATCGGTTGTGTGCGCGCGTAGGCGCCGAGTACATCTAGGCGGACGGTCTTTTTCCCAAGTGACTCGAGTGCCCGTTTGACACGGGCCTCTTGGGGATGCCCCAGTAATTCCACAAAGAACAGATACTCATTCGGGGTTTCCGGCATGGGAAACGACTCAATCCACGTCAAATTCAGCTTGGTGCGTTTGAAGATCCCCATGACGTCGGCCAGCGATCCCGGTTGATGTGACAGTTCGAACATCAGGGCCGTTTTGTCGTCACCCGTTTTGTTTGCCGGTTCATGGCCAATGACGGCAAACCGCGTGACATTGTGTTCGTTGTCCTCGATGTTGCCCGCAATGACGTCCAAGCCACAGTTGATCCCCGCCTGGCGACTGGCAATCGCTGCGGTGCCATCCTCGTCGGCGGCACGTTTGGCCGCTGCAGCCGTACTAGCCATTTCGACCAGCTTCGCTTGCGGCAGGTTGTGGGCGAGCCAATTGCGGCATTGAGATAACGCCTGGGGTTTGCTGTAGACGGTGGTGATTTGCTCGCGTTGGCAGGTGCCTAGCAAGTTGTGATGAATGGCGAGTTGCACTTCGCCGCAAATCTTAACCGGAAGACGGGCGAACATATCCAGGGTGTCGACGATCCGTCCGTCGGTCGAGTTCTCGATGGGTACGAGACCGTAATCGACACGTTGGGCATCGACTTCTTCGAATACCGTGGCGATCGTGGTGACTGGCTGCAACTCGGCGCTACCGCCAAAACGAGAGACGGTGGCCAGATAGCTGTAGCTGTACTGTGGGCCCAGGTACGCGACACGTACTGGTTTGACCAAAGACCGGCAGCCACTCTCCAGTTCGCGCAAAGCACCTCGCAACGCTCGCTCGGGCAGTGGGCCGTGGCTGGCGGATACCAGTGGATCGATGCGCTCGCTGATGGATTGCATGCGTTCTCGCGGAGCTGCTTGGGTGCTCTGCTGGACGTATTGTTGGTACGTCGCTGCTCGTTCATTCAGCAGCTTGACCAGCTCTCGATCGAGACGGGTGAGGCTGCGTTTCAATTGAGCGGGAGTGGTACGGGATGGTTTGGCGTCAGTAGCCTTGGTAGAGCTTTTTTTGGCCATGCCCAAAGGGTCCTTTAACGAGGGGCGTCGCGGCGAGAACGGGAAAACTCAATCACGATCCACGTTTAATCACCATGTTTTTGTCGCAGTCGAGGAGACGTTAACAAGATCAATTGGTTGCGTTCGAACTGTTCTAGCCATTCCTGAACGATTGCTGCCAGCATTTGGTCCGGTGCCACGGGTGGGTTCAATCCGTCAACCTGCGCGACGCGGGTTGCCATGCTACGGTATTTTGCCAAGGTGCGGTCGCCGTAGCGACCCAGTGGTGCGGCGTCTTCGCTGAGGAAAATCACGGCCGGAACCCTGGCCGCTCCACAGCACGACAACTCGGCCTGAAGGTCGGGATGGGCGTCACGGTCGTAATAGTGCAATTGGATTTTATCTGTCTCGTCCGCGAAACGCTCAAAAATGGGGACTTGATCCACGCAGTCGCCACACCATGTCCCGGCCATGACCACGACATGCATCTCGCGCCGAAAGCCGCGCAAGAGCTGCGATTGTTCTGGTGAGAGGGTGACGTTGTTGTAGACGCGATCCCAGCCCTGCCGGTTCGCTGGACTTCCATGCTGTTGGTGAAATTCGTCGTAACTGAGACCTTCGGTGAGTTTTTGGGCGAAATCGAGCATGATTTATCGACTTTGTTGGGTAGAGTGGTTGGGTTGTGGCAACGCGGTCCAGCGGACCGCGAGTACGCTTTCCTCGAGAGCGCGCTCCCGGAGGAAGAGGGCAAGTCGGATATTTGACCTGCCGCCCAAGCAATTGACAAGACCGGCGTGCTGGCAGGTTTCCTGATTTGCCCACTCGACAGGCTCCGACTGGGCTCGCTCGGGGGCGTATCGGGGGTCCTGTCGTTCCCAGCGGACGCCGCGCCGCGGACCGACGACTGCGGAGAGGACATGAAGTGGCTTCCAATCTGTCCGTGGCGCGGTAAAACCATGTGCAGTGGCACTGCGAACTGTCTGCGTGGTTTTGCACGCAGGACCGCTTGCCCCACCCGATATCGATGAACCTGCCTCCCCCTCTGCCTTTCCAGGAACTCTTGATGGTACGTTTCGACTCCCGAACCTTTGTGTGGCTCTCTGGCACCTGCTTGGTTGCTTTACTCTGGACCGTAACCGCCAACGGAGATGGTTTACGTGACAATCATCCGGAAAATGTAAGGCGAGTGCCCAAGCTCGGAATTGCGTTGACGCCGGAACAGCGACAGCGAATCGAAACGAAGATCGCAACGCTTGATCGCGCAATCGCTGAACTGGATGGACATCCGTTGTTGGTTGATGTCACCGTGATCCGCCGCGCGATCTGGAGTGCGCTGGAGTATCGCGAGTTCTTTTCGGAAAAAGAACTCGCACTGGTCGACAAAGCCTATGACGTGGCGATGAGTCGGATCGACAGTATGCGTTCCGCCGACATTCAACGCTGGAGCTATTTGCCTGGTCTTAACGTCTCGGGATTTATCTCGAAGATCGACGGGACGCCGCAGCCGTACGGACTGGTCATTCCTGATAGCTATCGGCCGGACGGTGATCGCAAATACCGTTTGGATCTCTGGTTCCACGGACGCGGTGAATTGACGAGTGAATTGAAGTTCATCAACGAGCGTTTGCGCAGTAAAGGGCGTTATGCTCCAGAAGACACCATTGTTTTGCATCCTTACGGTCGGTATTCCAACGCTTTCAAGTTCGCCGGTGAGATTGATGTGCTGGAAGCCTTGGCTGACGCTAAGCGGCGATTGCGCATTGACGATGATCGCATTTCCGTACGTGGCTTTTCCATGGGAGGTGCTGGGTGTTGGCAAATGGCAGTGCACTATCCGGATCTGTTTTTTGCCGCCAATCCGGGCGCGGGTTTTTCAGAGACGCCGGAGTTCCTCAAGTTCTTTCAGAAAGAGAAACTGCAGCCCACCTGGTACGAGAAAAAGTTGTGGCACTTGTACGATTGCACGGACTGGGCGATCAATTTGGCGCAACTGCCAACGGTCGCTTACAGCGGCGAACTCGACATCCAAAAACAAGCAGCGGATATCATGGAGGTGGCTCTGGAGAAAGAAGGCATTGATCTGCTGCATGTCATCGGTCCGCAGACCAAGCACACGATTCATCCCCAGTCGATGGTCGACATCGAGGCACGGATGGCGTCGCTTGCGGAGGTGGGGCGAGAGCGGTTCCCACGTGAGTTGCATTTTCAGACGTGGACCTTGAAATACAACCGCCTGCATTGGCTTACCATCGATGCGCTCACGGAACATTGGGCCAAGGCCAGGGTGGATGTCCGCACGGTCGAGGACAGTGGACTCTATGCCAATGTCGAAGGCGTCGAGGCATTTACCCTTGATATTCCGGCTGGCCGATGTTGGCTCAAGCCACAGGCGAAAAACACGATCTCGATTTACACGCGCTGGAGCAAACAGCGAAGTGTCTTGCCGCTACCTGTCAAATCCGATCGCTCTCTGCGAGTGTCCTTTTACCGAGCGGGTGAGGATTGGAAAATTCGCACCACTCCTCAGACGGGGCTTCGTAAACGACATGATTTGCAAGGTCCGATTGACGATGCCTTTATGGACTCTTTTTTGATGGTGCGCCCCACAGGCAAGTCGACACATTCCGAAGTTGACCAGTGGGTGCAGGGCGAGTTGAATCATGCGCTGGCACATTGGCGTCAGCAGTTTCGGGGCGAAGCCCGCGTGAAAGATGACGTCGATGTGACCGAGGCGGATCTGCAAAAGCATCACGTGATTCTTTTCGGAACACCCGAGTCGAATCGACTGTTGGAAAAAATGGCCGGGAAACTTCCCATTTCCTGGTCGCCGAAGGCAATCCAAGTTGGCAAGCGAACGTTCGATGCGGGCCAGCACGCGTTGGCACTCATTTACCCCAACCCGATGAATCCGGAACGTTACGTGGTGCTTAATAGTGGTTTTACGTATCGTGAATACGACTATTTGAACAACGCTCGGCAGGTCCCGAAGCTGCCTGATTGGGCGGTGTTTGATTTGAAAACACCTCCCAATTCACAACGCGCCGGGGCGATTGCCGATGCCGATTTCTTTGGGGAACAGTGGCAATTGTTAGCGCCCCATGACGCACGCGGTTCAGATGACGTTGGCAAGTGACCAGCAGCCGGACACCCGTACCTCAGTAATCGGTCTCGGTTGGCGCTCATGCCGCCTGGGAAAGTGCTGCCCGATAACGTCTGCGGTGGGTTGTAAGTGGCTGTGAGGTTGTGACTTGGGGAAATGAGTGTTTTTCTGAGTGACGTCTGCCGGCGACCGGCAACTGATATGTGATGATGGTTCGCATGGAAATTGCCGCTGATACTGCCGCACTTGTCACCGAGGCCCAGCAAGGTTCTCGCAGTGCGTTCGCCCGACTCGTCCGACGTCACCAGGCGACGGTACGCAATTGGGTGGCGCGGTCGCTCCGCGACTCCACTAGTTGTGATGACATTGCCCAGGAAGNGTTCTTGGTTGCCTACCAGCAGTTGCCAGCCTTGCGAGATGCGACAGCGTTTGAAGGTTGGCTGCTGGGGATCGCGCGGAATCAGGTCAAGATGTACCTGCGCAGCGAAATCCGGCGGCAAGAGCGCATGCGACGGATGTTGGATGCCGCTTTGAGTCGCTGGCAATACGAGCAACTTGAACATGTCGACCATGATGCGCAACAGCAACGCGATGCGTTGGCCGCTTTGCGCTCCTGTCTCGACGCCTTGCCAGCGGAGAGTCGCGATGTGGTAGATCGCTTCTATTTTGAGCAGCAGTCGGCGCAAGCGATCGCCGCGACCACTCAGAAGTCCGCGGGGGCCGTACGCATGATGTTGCTGCGAATACGGCAAGCGTTGGCGAGTTGTGTACGCACCAAAACGAGTTCTCGAGGAGATGGGATATGACCACCGACCGTCACCAAGATCTGTGGCGCCGACGACTCGATGAGGGACTGGATGCGCGCGAGGAAATGGAGCTTTGGCAGGCGCTGGAGGCGGACGAGAATTTGCGCGAACACGCTTTGCGTGATCATTCTCTGGACAGTCAACTGTGCAACTTGGGGCATATTGATCAAACAGGCAATGAGTTCGTTCTTGAGGTGATGAATCGGTTGCCGGAAAATCGCTCCGCTTCCGAGTCGGTGGTGAAAACGGACAGTCCGCTGGCGACGGTTGCGGATCCCGTGCGACCGGCGTCGCAGCGAAGCGAAACATCGATGCCGCTACGTTCTGCCACGGCGAGGAATACCGGGGTGAACTGGGTGGTGGTCGCTGCGGCTATGGGGGTGGTGTGTGCGCTGCTGCTCGTCGCGGTGATGATCGCCATGCCTGGTCGCCGCTCGGCACAGCCTCAGCAGCAAACCCGCAACGAAGAGGTGGTGCCGCAACCGCTTGAGCGACCGGAGGGGCCTCTAATGGTTCCGGGACGTGAAGCACCGGACGTACCCGACTTGGCAAGCGAGATTGGGAGTCCAGAAACGGACGGAAAGCGAGGGGAAATGATGGTGCATGATCCTCTCTCGGATGCGTTGGCCCGCCCCGAACCAGCCCCCGACCCGGGGCGAATTGTACAGGAACTTCCGCTTACCGATTCGACGCCACCAGAACTCAAGAAGGTGACACCACCTGACCCGGACCAGCTGGTCGAGAGTCCGGAGTCGATGCCATCCGATCCGGTGGTGTCGCCCAGCGAACTGCTGCTCCCGGTCGCAACGCTGGTGCGTGAGAGTGATGCTGTTTGGCGGAAGCGCCCGGAGAGTTGGTTGGCCGGGCAACCGGTCGAGTTGGTGTCCGGGGCGATCGAGTTGGAGATGAAGGCTGGCGCGGAGGTGACCGTGCAGGGACCCGCACGCTTCCAACTGGATTCTCCACATCAGGTGAAGCTAACCAGCGGCCACTTGCACGCGGTTGTCCCTCGCAAGGCGATTGGATTTACAGTCCAGACACCTGCCTCGCAGGTGGTTGACCTGGGAACCGAATTTGACGTGACGGTGGATGACCAAGGTGCGACGGGAGTGCAAGTGCAGCGTGGGGAAGTCGAGCTAACGTCAAAGACGGCAGAGGGACAGGGGCGTCAGTGGAACTTGAAACAAGGTGATTTGAAATGGCTCGCCGCTGACGGTGAGGTGTTTGATTGGGTGCTGACCATCCGGAGCAAGGGGCAGGGATCTGGGTACGTCGAAGTCAATGGAAAACGGAAAGAGTATGGTGCGGAGGATCGTGGCCAGGCGATGCTGTGGATCTCCGAGCAGTGTCGCCGGTTGTTTCTGAAAATGAAGCCAGAGAACCCGTTGCGTGTCATGTTTGACGTCGATGGCCAAAGGTTCAAGCCGAAGACGGCGGCAGACATGCTGCGCGCTCAGAACGCTGTGGTTCGTTGCGTCGTTGGTTTTGCCGATGTGCAGGAACGCCTCCAGGAGTTGCAGAAGACGTTCCCCAATGCGTCCCAATTTTTTGATTTCGAAGAAATGAAACGGAGTATGGAACAGCTGCCTGCACGGTCTCCGTTACCCGCCAAAGAGTCACCTTGACGAGAGATGCATGGCCGAGAGATGCATGCCCCTTAGCGGGCCACGGTCGAATCGTTTTTTGACATTCAAGCTTTGTTGAGAAATCCTCAGTTTCGGGAGAAACACGCATGCGACAAGCGATCAAGTTGACGGCCGGGGGCGCGATGCTCGCCATCGTTCTGGGCTGCCTGTGTGAGGTAACTGCGGCCGAACGAAATCACGTTCTGCCACAACGCACTTGGAGAAGCAAAGCAGGCGATCATGCTGTGGCCGCCAACTTGCTGGAGTCCAAACAGGGTAAAGTGCTGCTGCGAAAATCTGACGGCAAACATATTTGGGTTGCGTTGACGGACCTGTGCGACTCAGATCAACGGTATGTCAAGACACATGCTCAGAACCTGACCAAGCCGTCGGTCAACCCGTTCGAGGTTGGGACGACGCCTCCGAAAGCATCCAAAACGTCAGCGGCGGAGGCCGGGCAATCAAGCGGCGAGATGATGTACGGTGTCCAATGGCATGAGGGCGAGCAGGCGCGGCGGCTGGCAAGCGCTCAGGGGAAACCCGTGATGTGGTTTCGTGTTCTCGGCGACCTGGATGGTTTCATGTGAAGTGCCGGACACCGTATGAGAACCGTGTCGTTCTCAAAGGAATCCGTTCGCGAAACGCTAAAAGACGATTTTGTTTGTACGCATAGCAGTATCGAAGGTGACCGCTCGGCAGGGCATTCGCTCAAGCACCGACCGCAGGACACGCCGGGACTTTGCGGTCGCGGTGCCGGGCGTCAGAACGTGCAAACGGTATTTCTCACTCCCAATAATGAGATCTTTCATGTGGTTACCGGTTTTTTAGATGGTGACGATCTGTTGGAAGAGACGCGATTTGCCAAGCGTGTGTTCCGGGAACTGGGACGGCGTCCGAAGCAAGCTGCTGCGATGGTTGTCGCGTTACATACCCAACGATTACGAGATCTCGGCTTTGACATGAAGGAGATCCAGGCACCGGAAAACATGATGTCCGAGATGTTGGCCACCAGTTTCAGTCCTGAAGATTTGGGGATGCAATTTGGGAGAAAAACTAGCGGAATTGGCTCGAAGAATGATAATATGTTCCAGCAAATGAATCGTCAGCGGATCTTGAAGGACCATCGGTTTGTGATGAACAACCCGTTGCTTGAGGGTGCTGCATTCGATGCGGCTCCTCAAGAACTGGTGGGTCGCCACAGTTCGTTCTTCGGGAGTGCTGGTGGTCCTCAGACCGAGTTCATCCAGCAGATGAATCAGAGGATGCAGGGGCGTTGATGCGGGCAGAGGGGCGCGTCACCCTAACTCAGCACTGGTGGAAGAGGCAAAGAGGGAGTCCGCCACCCGGTATTTAATGGCTGCGGATCCGGTCGATTCGTTCCAGTCCCAGCTGAATAAGAATCTCGTGCCGTTCTTGGAACAGGAGTCTGGCATCCGGCGCCGCGAGGCGGTAAACATCTTGCGTAAATGGGGAGTCACGAGCGATTCGCTACAGGCGCTTGGACAAATAAGGGAATACGAGTTAGTGGCGACTGTCGAGAGTGACGAAGCACTCCGGGTGTTGGGCGCGGGTTTGCGTGATTTTCCCAGTAATCATCAGAAGGTATCGAGTATTTTGCAAGAGATTGGTCCTGCAGCGGAACCCTTCGTCTGGCCTGCGCTGCAGGATGGGAATCGTTTGGTGGTTCAGGCCGCTTGTCGCTTACTGGCAGAAATCGGTACAGAGGAGAGTTTGCCTCGCTTGCAGGCCCTGCCGCAGGGTTCGCTTAATCTGTTGGTGTTGAGGCAGACGGTGCGCGCGATTCAGCAGGCCCAGCGTCAGCCGACCACCAAGTGGGCGAATTGAGTTTAGAAGCGCCATTCAGGCCATCACTTTGTGTAATGGCCGCCCCCCGATGACCAGCGGCCGATGGTTGCGGTCGTAGATCTCGGTTGCGGGGTCGATACCCAATAACGAGTACAGCGTGGCCGCCAGGTCTTCAGGTTGCACGGGATCTTCGTCGGGATACATCGCGTGGGCGTCTGACTTGCCATACACCGAGCCACCCTGCACGCCCCCGCCAGCCAGTAATGCGGTGTAGCATTGAGGCCAATGATCGCGACTGGCGTTCTTGTTGATGATCGGAGTGCGTCCGAATTCGCCCATCCAGACAACGAGCGTGTCTTCGAGTAAACCGCGTTGCTGAAGGTCGTCGAGTAAGGCAGGAAGTGTGCGATCGGTGATCGGGAGTTGGTATTTGTCGACGATCTTGTACATACGTGAATTGTCAAAGCCGTGGGTGTCCCAGCCACCTTCATTGATTTTTCTTCCACCAATGCTGTTGGAAAAGTAAACGGTGACAAACTTGACCCCAGCCTCAACGAGCCGGCGCGCCAACAGGCAGCTTTGGCCATAGGTCGTGCGGCCATAGCGTTCCCGCACGCGTGTCGGTTCGGAGCCAAGATCAAAGGCGCGGCGCACCCGATCCGAGGTCAACATGGAAATGGCCCGAGCGTAGTATTCGTCGAATCCGCGGGCTTCAGCAGAAAGCTCGAGTAGCTTGGTTTGTTGGTCTACGATTTGTTGTAGCGCACGTCGGCGCGCGAGTCGATCGACAGGGAGCCCCGTTGGAAGCTGCAACTCGGGAAGCGAGAATCCTTGGTCGTTGGGGTCTTCCTGGAAACGCAGTGGATCGTGGGTCTTGCCGAGAAAACTGGCATGTTGGGCGGGGACGATGGTCCCGTCGCGGATGACGTGCGGATAGGACACCGAGGGGGGCATGCCATGCTCGGCAGGGGCCAGGTGGTCGACCACACTGCCGTAGGCGGGATAGAGGTCCAGTGAGTCGCGCAGGCGTTGGTCGTCACTAGGGGGAGCATGTCCGCTGAGCGCATAATAACCTGCCGAGGCGTGGTTCTTCATGGTGTGCGTCATGGTGCGGATCTGGCAAACGTGATGCATTCGCTGCGCCATTTCGGGCAGGTGCTCGCAAACCGATAGCCCTGGGACGCTGGTCGCAATCGATTGGTAGGGGCTGCGGACGGTGTCGGGTGCACCCGGTTTCATGTCGAATGTATCAAGTTGACTGGGGCCACCCCATTGGAACAGGAAAATCACCGATCGGACCCGCGCGGTGGGTGCCGTGGTGCGTTCGGCGTGTAGGAGACGCGGCAAACTGAGGCCCATCAAGCCGGCGCCTCCGGCACGGATCATCGTTCGGCGGTTCAGGCGATGCATAGGGGGCACTTTCGCGGGATCAATCAGCGACGGAAGATAAATTCTTTGGCATTCAATAACGCCCAAACCACATCTTGCAGGCCTTCTGCTCGACTGGTGGCGGCCTCCAGCGTGCGGCAGGCCGCCTGTAGCTCGTCGTCACCAGGTGGCCGAGTCAGCGCAACCCAGAACAATTCGTTGATGACCTCGGTGTCACTCTGTTCGGTAGCCGCCAGGCGGGCGATTCGGCTATGGGGTTCGGCCAGTCGCTCGTGGAGGCCGGCCCCCAGCAACGTGAATGTTTGCTTGAGCGTTGTTTCAGCGGAACGCTCGCATTCGCACGCCAGAATGCGTTCGGGCTTTCCGAAGGTCATTAAGAACCGGTCACCAAACTCCGGCGACGCATCGCGGATGCGTTTCTTACGCACACCGGGTATCTGGATAGCGCGCATCCCACGTTGGTAGCCGACGAATTGCGCTGGCACGTCCAGTACGTCACTTTGTGCATCGAGCAACACTTCGGCCGACAATCTGCGGACGTTGGCATGCGAATAACTGGTGGTGTCATTACGGTTGGAGGCATTGATCGCAGCGCTGAGTTGATACGTGCGCGAACTCATGATGTAGCGAATCAACGCGCGGAGGTCGTACCGACGGGTTTGAAACTCTTGCCTCAGTTCATTCAGTAGAGGCGGGTTGCTGGCCGGATTGGTAATGCGGAAGTCATCGATCGGATCGACCAGCCCTTGGCCCATGATGTGGTACCAGATGAAGTTCACCTGGCTGGCAGCGAAACGTTGATTCTGGTCTGACGTGAGCCACGTAGCGAGTGCGGAGAGCCGCTGGTCGGGAGTCGTGTTAGTAAGCGCCCCTGCGCCAAGGAAACGAGGGTGAGCGACTTGGCCCGTGGTCGGATTGCGGACTTCGTCACGTGCTTTCACGATCACGATTTGTTCGCCCACAAATTCGTTCTTGTCAAATTTGTCGCGACGCTTGTTGTCCGGGATCGTGTAGTCCAGTTGCGAGAACACGGCGGACCACTGGTAATAGTCATCTTGCGTCCACTGGTCGAACGGATGGTTGTGGCATTTTGCGCATTGGAGACGCGTTCCCAAAAAGAGCCGAGCGGTGGTTTCACCGCGGGTGTGAGGGTCACGATTGGCACGATAGTAGTTGGCGGCGGGGACCTGGTAGGTGCTTCCGGTGCCGGTGACGAGTTCGCGGACAAATGCGTCCATCGGTTGCGCCGTGGCCATGGCGTTGTGGATCCAGCCGTGGAACACTTCGACACCGCGATGGTCCAGGACTTTTTCCTCCGTGCGGAGGATGTCGGCCCATTTCAAGGCCCACAAGTCGGCGAATTCTGGCCTGGCAAGTAAGCGATCGAGCAACTGCGCACGTTTGTCGATGCGGGGATTGGCAATGAATCTCCGGGCCTCATCTGCCGTCGGCAGTCTGCCTATGGCGTCGAGGTAGGCGCGTCGAATGAAGACGCGGTCGCTGCAAACGGCGGACGGCTGCATGCGCAGTCGCCGCAACTTGGCCAGAACCTGCGTGTCGATGGCGTTATGTGGCGAGACATCGTTCCAGACAAAGTCTCGTCGCTCGGTGATGGCCGCGACCGAGACGGCGGTTTGTTGTTGCAAGTAGCGAACGATAATGGTCGTTTCGCCAAAACGATCGCAAGTGACTTGGCCGGTGGCGTTGACGGTGGCCAGTAGGTTGGAAGCCTCGTAGCAGGCTAGGTGCGTGACGTCTCGCTGAGTGCCATCTGAAAAGGTGGCTGTGACACTCAGTTGGAGTTGTTGTGTGGGGAATTCAAGGACGGCAGTTTCCGGTAGGACTTCTAGCTGCGTGACCGTAGGTGCCTGGGGATGCGGAGCAGGTGCACCGGCGGCGATCCATTCAGAAAGGATCGTGTACTCTGGCGAATCGACGGCAAAGCGTTTGCCTCCCTGATGCGCGATCCGGGCAGTTGCTTTTTGCAACAGGAGGCTTTGGGCGGGGTGAAAACAGTTCAGTCGTCGTCCGCGAGCATCTCGCGTTAATGCGGTATGGTCGCCGTTGGCGTCCTGGCCACGGAGGGAAAGTTTGAATCCTCCTTTGCCATTCAGGTTGCCGTGGCATGCGCCGGCATTGCAGCCGGCTTTCGAGAGGACGGCCATGACATCGACGGCGAACTCAGGGGTGCCGGCCGTGGCGAGTGAAGGAGTGCAGGGGACTGCCGCAAAGCAAAGTAAGATGAGGGGCAGGCGAGCTTGCAAAGTGAACATGACTAGGTGGGGTGGGGGGACGATAGTGCGGCGTGGATTGCAGTCGCAATCGCTTCCGGCGAAGACATGCGGCCTAAACCCTTGCGGCGACAGCTCAGCCATCCCTCGTCCGGTCCTATGATTGTAACGCCATCATCCTGCAGTTGCTTGACGTTTCGCGCAACTGCGGGTTTTTCCCACATTTCGCAGTTCATAGCGGGGGCGACCAGGACAGGGCAGGTGCGCGCCAGGTAGACCGTCGAGAGCAGGTCGTCGGCGATACCGTGTGCCGCCTTGGCCAGAATGTTGGCGGTAGCCGGGGCAATGCAGAACAGGTGGGCACGGTTGGCAAGTGTGATGTGCGCGCCGAGTGGATATTTTGCGTCGAAGGTGTCTACCGCAACTTCGCGCCCCGTCAGCGCGGCAAACGTCGCAGCACCAATGAATTGTTGCGCCGCGGGTGTCATGATGACCGTGACGCCGATGTCCTCCTGCACCAGTTGACTGACCAGCGCAGCCGTCTTGTAGGCGGCAACACCACCGCCTACGCCAATGAGTACTTCGTGCTTGTGGGTGGACGTGTCCATGCAGTATTCGCTGGTGGCTGAAGAAATGGCGACAGGAAACGGTTTAACTGGTAATCCTTCATCAGATAAACGATTCGGTTGCAAGTCAAGTGTAAACGAGCGGTGGAGCGACATGGAAAACACCGGCGGCAGGTCGGTGAGGTTGGTTGCGACCCGGCACTTGAGGCGTTTTGAGTCGGTGTGCCGCGGTCGGCTGGTCGGGTGGGGGCGATTGAGCTATGAGGCGGCCACTAGACGGTCGGAATGACACAGCTGTGCTACAATGACGTCTCATGCGACTCAGCCGTGACGGTGATTCAGAGGGAAATGCTGGTTGAACGTGGCATTGCTTGTTTTGGGGAGTTATCGATGTTGTTTCCTTTGGTCCCCTGGCGTTGGATGGTCGTGCTGGGCATGACGTGTGCGGTGGCTGCTGAACTTTCTGCGGTCGAGCCACTGGCAGAAGCGGATCGTCGCTATCCAGAAGCTTTGAGTCTGGAAATTCCACCCCTGGCGGAAGACACTTCGGTCAACTGGGATTATCCGATCGTCTATGTGCGAACACCACGCCAAGGTGACAAGGTGAAGTCGCAATGGGCTGAGATTGCTCATCCGGTTTCGATGGATGCGGGCGGAGACTTGATGTTGCTGCAGCCGGATGGCTCAGAAGAGGTGCTGGTGGCAGGAGGCAAAGGGTCGATTACCGATCCGGTGATTTCGTTTGACGGAGAGTGGGTGATCTATTCACACATCCACGACATGCAGGTCAACTGGGCGGGGAAATTTCCTCGTGGAGGTGCGGATCTGTATAAGTTGCATTTGCCGACTCGCAAGTTGGTGCGGTTAACGACACAACAATTCACGCCGAATACCGGGGCGGCCGATTGGTCTCAGGATTTTGTCAGTTCGGAGCCGGGTAAGACCTACCTGGATTATGGAGTCTTCAATATGGGCCCCTGTCCTCTGCCCGGAGGAAGGCTTGCGTTCACCAGTAATCGGGATGCATTTCGTCCCCCGAAACACACCGGACCTACGCTGCAGTTGTTTGTCATGGACGACGATGGGCGCAACGTGGAATGTATTGGGCATTTCAATATCAGCATGGCCCTTCATCCTACGGTGCTGAAAGATGGTCGCATCATTTTCAGTTCGATGGAGGCGCAAGGGTTGCGCAATAGTCTTCTGTGGGGTTTATGGAGCATACACCCCGACGGCACGAACTGGGCCCCTGTGATCAGCGCGTTTGACACAGGCGGGGCACCGAATGCGTTTCATTTTCAGACGCAATTGTCGGATGGGTCATTGGTCGCAGAGGAATACTACAATCTGAACAACAGCGGCTTTGGTGCCTACTTGAAATTGCCTGCTCGGGTGCCCGCAGAGTATTCGGCGTTTGGGCCTGGCTGGCGCGGAGATCCGCGGAACCCGCTATTACGCTTTGGACGGTTTTATAACAGCAAGCCCAAACTCTATCGCTTGCCTTTCAGTCCTTTCGGTGTGACTTCGCTGACGCGATTTGCGAATAACGGTGAAGGTCCGGCGGACCTGTCCGTCTTAGAGGAAAAAGATTCACCGCGTGTCGGTAAATTCACCCATCCCGGAGCAGCCCCCGGCAACCATCTGTTGACGGTTTACACTCCGGGTCCCGCAAACCATCAAAATGGCCTGAAGCAACCTGCCATCGATGGTGGACTGTATCTGATTAAGGAAGGGGCACCGATCGATGCACCAGCACAGATGCGATTGATCAAAAATGACCCTCGCTATAACGAACAG
>NZVR01000078.1 GCA_002701545.1 Blastopirellula sp.
GGCCACTCCCTTAAGCTCGGCGGTTTCCTCAGCCGTCAGCGCGGCCTCGAAGCGTTCGATTTGGTCGGTCACCAAAGTGCGATCGTGTTGCTCATGCCCGGCGTGGTCGGCCAAGCGACGTAGTCTGGCGCGAATCGATGCATGCGCTGCGGCACCCTGTACGCGACCTCGGTCGATTGCGGCAGTGGTGGGCCCGTCAGCCGTAGTGGCCGCTGCGGGGAACGCCTCGTTGACCGTTGGGGCGCCCATGGGGAGTTGGAACGCTGCTGGATCCTGTTGCTGACGCGGCAAGACTCCGTGTGCTTCGAGGCAAGCCTTGACGTGCAGTAGTCGCTCGAGCCCGCCCTGTCGTTTGGTGTCCGAGCTGATACAGAGTGGCTTGTCAGCACCCACGATTTGCCGATTGAGCCGCGTCAGCACCTGATTGGGTCCGACTTCGATAAGCAGGTCGATACCGTCTTGAGCTAAGCGTTCGACCAGCGCCACGTAGCGGACTGGTTTCGTCATTTGTTCGACGAGATTGTTCCGAATTTCGTCTGGTTCCGCGACGTAGCGATTCGTGACGCTGCTGAGCACTGGAATGTTTGGCGGAGCCACGGGGATGTGGGCCAAATCGCGAGCGAGTGGAGCCTGAACCGACTCCATCAGCGGGCAATGGAATGGGCTGGGAACGGTCAGTATGCGCGTTTTGTAGTTGCGTTGTTGGAATTGGGCGGCAACTTCTTCCAACGCATCGCGATACCCGGCCAGCACGACTTGGTCCGGTGCATTGTGATTCGCGACAAACACGCGTGCATTGCCTTCACACAGCGCGTGTGCCTCGTCCCATGGAGCGGTCGTGCTCATCATGGTGCAGTCCGGCGAAACGGTATCGATGATAGCGCGACAGCGAGCGTAGGTCGCCTGGGCCGCCTGACGGAAGCCCCAACTACCGGCGGCAACGAGCGCCGAGATCTCGCCAAAACTGTGGCCGCTGACGCGGTCGGGCTCGATGCCGAGCGACCGGACGGAGGCATACATGATGCAGTCCGCGACGAGCACCGCCAGTTGTGTTTCGAAGATCCCTGCTCCCAGTTCCTCGGATCCTTCCCATGCAATTTTGGCAAACGAAGGGTAGCCAAAGGACTTTAAGGATGCTTCGATCTGTTGCAGGGCGGTGGCGGCGGGGCGATACTGCTCGACCAAAGCACGCAGCATGTCGGGGTATTGGGACGCTTGTCCCGGAAACATGAAGGCCACTTTTGGCATGCGGTCCGACGTTTGGCCAAAGAAGATCCCGCGATCCATCAATCCATCGCGGGCCTCGGCCCGTTGGGCTTGCGCCGCGGCCAACTTGGCTTTCTTGGCGAGATCCTCTGGTGACGCGGCAACCATCGCCAAGCGAAAATGATGTTCGGGTCGGAATGGCTCACCGGCGGAGGGGAAGAACGCGGTGGGGTTGCCGGCTGCTTGGGACGCTAGTTCGACCACATCTTGCAAGGTCTTGCCCCCCAAGCGAATGATGGCAGCACCGAGGGGGGTGTCGTTGGAGTGTGCCACGTCGGCATTCTGGTTGGCCACGGGGCCTGGAGTGTCGGAGGGCGTTGGTTTGCGTGGTGGATATTCGAGTGTCACGTGATACGCCAGACGTTCGCCGTCATGAGAATCGACACCGGCGACAACATGTTCCGGAAGGGGCTGGGTATCGGTGATTAACGACAAAGATTGCGACTTGTTGGCTACCCATGGGGACAGAGGGTGATGACGGGTGGATTCCGTCAAGGTCCCGCGGTTCATGGTGAGTACCGCTTTCAAGAGGGACACCATTCCCGACGCGCCCTTGGCGTTCCCGATCTGGCTGGTCGCGGTGGTGAGCAACGCGGGACGCTGCCGGTTGGAACCTGGGAGCGCCTGGGCCAGCCCTTCCAGTTCGGCTTGGTCCAGTGCCTCGCGCCCGTTGGCTGCGCTGACGATCATTTGAACGTCGTCAGGCTCGATGTTGCCACTGGCGTGGGATCGCTGTACGGCCTGCGTTACGGAATCTTGCAGGGACTCGGCCTTGGCGTTGCCGACGGATCGGAGCACGGCGCGAATGGGGTCTCCGTCGCGGATGGCATCGTCCAATCGTTTGAGGATGACGACCCCCACGCCTTCGGCCATGATTTCACCATCACAACCTTGTTCATACGGCAGATGTTCCCCGTCACGTGACAAGGTGCCTTCGAGCGAGAAGCGTTCAAAATGGAATAGTCCCAGGCCACGTTGGCCGGACGCGCAAATCATCGTGTCGCAGCGACCGGAACTGAGCATTTGGACGCAGGTGTCCAATGCTCCGAGTGCCGAAGCCTCGCCGCAATCCAAGCTCGCGGCACCACCCATCAAATCGAATGTTTTGGTAATTCGTGAAGCGAGCGTACTGGGGGTGAAGCTGCCGGTTTCGTCCGACAAGGCGGGCAGCGCCTCCAGCAGGATGTCGGCATATTGGTCGGCAATCGACTCGACTGTTTCCTGGGGAACGCCACGCTGTCGGAGGACGTTGCTCATCGTTTGCCGGAACTCGGGTAGATGGATTCCCGCTTGAAGTTGCGTGGAAAACTCCCCTTCAAAACAAGTCCCCACGATGACTCCGGTGCGCATGCGATCAAAGCCCCGCTCATGCATTCCGGCATCGGAGATGGCTTGGTCGACGGCCTCCAGTAACATGAACTGCAGGGGATCGGCTTTGGCGACCTGCTTGGGAGGTACTTTGTGCTTGCGCCAGTCATACTCGAAGTCGTGAATAAAGCCGCCGGTCACCGACGTGGTACGCCATGGGCCTGGCTGATCGGAATGCGCCAGTGCTTTGTTCCAACGATCCGCGGGGACTTCCGAGGTGCCGCGTGTGCGCGATTCGAGTAACTGCCAATACGCATCCAGGTTCAAGGCGTTGGGCAGGATGGCACTCGCACCAATCACGGCGATCGGTTGCTGGTTTCGTGGCGTGGGGGTCGACGATACGGAAGTAGGTTTCGCTGCGGCTGCATGGAACTCGGGAACATATTCATCGACCACCACGTGCGTGTTCAAGCCACCGATGCCAAAGGCATTCACAGCGGCCCGTCGAGGTTGTCCGTTGGGCTGCGCTGGCCACGGTTCGCTTTGTTTGGGTAGGCAGAAGGGAGCTTGCTCCCAGTCAATTTTGGGATTCGGTTCGTCGACGCCGACCACGGCGGGGATGGTTTGGTGTTGGATCGCCAGTACGGTCTTTAGCAGGCCCGCGATCCCGGCCACTTCCAAAGTGTGGCCAATATTTGCCTTGACGCTCCCGAGAGGCACTTTGTGTCCAGGTTTCAGGTGCCCTTCTAATGCTTCCGCCAAGGCGCTCACTTCGGTGGCATCCCCGACCTGAGTTGACGTTGCGTGGGCTTCGATGAACTGCAACCCTTGAATGTCGTTGGGATGGGAATAAGCCCGTCGCACCGCTTCGATTTGGCCTTCACGACGAGGCGCCCAGAGGCTCTTGCCCCGGCCGTCAGAGCTGACTCCAAGCCCACGCAGCACGGCGCAGATCGCATCGCCGTCGGCAATCGCTTGGTCCAGGCGCTTCATCACCAGGATGACATAACCTTCTGCGGCGATCAGGCCGTCCGCATTGGCATCGAAGGGTCGCGACCCGGTACCACTTACCGACTGTGCCTTCGAGAAGAGCACGAGACTGTCGTATTCACAGCGGGAAGCGCCTCCCACCAAGGCCATGTCGATTTCGCCCAGTTGAAGTGCTTGGATCCCCATCATAGTGGCCATCAACGACGAAGCGCAGGCGGCATCGATCGAAAAATAGGGGCCGTCCAATTGGAATGCATCGGAAACCAATCGGGACGCATCAAACGCGTTTCCAGCGGGTCGGCCATGGACATCGCGTTGCGGGCATTCGCGATGCGTGATGTCGACGATCTCCTGGATCACGTCGGCGTCCCGGTTTCGCACGGCCTCGGAGAAACCGGGCACTTTACGGAGCAGTTCGGCCGTGTGCTCGATTTGCGTCGAATAAGCCATGCGGCCCGAGGGGGCCCCTCCGCGCGTGTGCCCGACGTAAACGCCTGCCCTGCGGTTCTTCAGGTTGAGCGGGTCCATGCCGGCATGTTGCAACGCATCGGACGCGACCGCACACAGTTCCAGGTGCGTGTCGTCCGCGCGTTGCATGTCCCGGGGCGATAAGTGCCATTGGGAGGCGTCGATGTTTCGAGTCGGAACGATGCCGCCCAGGGTGGTGTAGGTCTTGGCGAGTTCGCCTTTGCGCGGATCGTAGTAGAGCTCGCGGTTGAGGCGATCCGCCGGTAATTCATCAATGGCGCACTTTCCGTCGCGCACCAGTTCCCAAAACTCATCAATGTTATTGGCGCCAGGAAGTCGGCAACCCATGCCGACGATTGCAAGCGGGATGTTCAGGGTGTCACGCATCGGTGTAGTGTCTTGTTGCATGCCAGGTTGTCAGTTTGCCGCACGTCAGAGCCTCGCGCGGTCGCGGTCAGGTTACTGAAGGCTTCTTGCTTCGGCCGGTTCGGTGGTGACCTCCATGACAAAATCCAGGATGTGCCGGAGCGTTGGGAAATCATCCAAGCTCAAGTCGTCCGTGGCTTCGATGTTCAACTGAAAATGATCCCGCACTTCACCCAGCATCTGAGCTTTCTTGATGCTGTCGATGCCCAGGTCCGCCTCCAGGTCGGCGTCGAGTTCCACCATCTCTTCGGGATAGCCGGTTTCGTCCACGACGAATCGAATCATGAAGTCGCCGAACGTTGCGGCACTGGGGGAAGCGTCCACGTTGGTGAGAGGGGCTTCCGCCGTGAACGGCGGCGGATTCGTCGAAGCGGCGACGGTTGCCGGTGTGTCGGACATCGATGCGATAAAATCCGCGATGTGATTCAAGGTGGGGAAGTCATCAAGGCTCAAGTCATCCGTCGGCTGCAAGTCCAGTTGGAACTGATCTCTCATTTCGGCCAACATTTGAGCTTTCTTGATGCTGTCGATGCCCAAATCCGCTTCCAAATCCGCATCGACTTCGACCATGTCTTCGGGATAGCCGGTTTCCGCAACCACGAAGCGGATCATGTGCCTGACCAACTCCTCCCGGTCGGGGCCATGTGCGGCGCTGCTGGCAGCAGGTGGCGACGCAACTTGCGGAGCAGCTTGGGTGGCACCTTGAGAGGCCAAGGTTTCGGTGGGTACGGCTGCTGCCGCCTGCGCGGGGTGCGTGTCGTTGCCGGCAGGTGCCTGCGTGGCCAGGAAGTTTAAGATGTGCTGCAGTGTCGGGAAATCGTCCAAGCTCAGATCGTCGTTGACCTGCAGATCGAGTTGGAATTTGTCACGCGTCTCGCCCAGCATCTGTGCCTTCTTAATGCTGTCGATGCCTAGGTCCGCTTCGAGGTCGGCATCCAGTTCCACCATGTCTTCGGGATAGCCGGTCTCTTCGACAATGAATTGCACCATGAATTCCGCTAACGCATCGGCAGATAGGGTTTGGGGTGGGGCAGCTTCTCCGGGCTCCGCGGTGCTGGCCGTCGTCGGTGCGTTGGAGACGGGTTGGGGTACCGCCGGGGGCACTTGGTTGGCGGCGTCAGGCTGCGAAGTGGTTGCATTCCCGTCGTCGATCGTTCCTAGAACGAAATGCAAAATGTGGCGTAGCGTTGGAAAGTCATCGAGGCTCATGTCCTCGGTTGGCTCGATCTTCAAATGGAAGGAGTCGCGTAGTTCCCCGAGCATCTGAGCTTTCTTAATGCTGTCGATCCCGAGGTCTGCTTCGAGGTCGGCATCCAGTTCGACCATTTCGTCAGGATATCCCGTCTCGTCGACGATGAAGAGCACGAGGAATTTTTCCAGTTCGTCTGCTTCAGGCTGTTTGTGGTTCCGAGGTTCGTTCTGTACTTGGGGCGCTGGGGCAGGGCTGGGCGGTGCCGCGGGCGCTGGTGTTTGCGGAGCAGGCACTTCTTGCTGGACTGGGGGCACGGGCGCGGTCGGCAGCGGCGTCGCGGGTGCCGGGGCGGTCTGTTGAGAGACATTGGCTGCGGGACTTGCTTGCCGCGCTCCCGATTGCTTGTTCGCAGCTTCTCGCAATCGTTGCTTGCGCCGTTGGGTGGCGTCGAAGTGGACGATGCCATCGATGGTTTCCGTATCGAGATTCTCAGTGTTGACTGGTCCGGCATTGGCATTCCGACTGACTTGATCCACTTTCGTACCTCGTTCAATCAAAAAGTGATACACCGCTCCGTGGTCGTCGCTGCAGTTCACTGCCGCAGCAAGGCGTCCCTCCGAGTTGGTGACAGGAATTTCCATGGGCGCGGCGACATGCCGCATATAGTTTGTATTGCGCACGTAGTCCGCTTCGGCGTCATCGCAGATGGCACCGGGGGCTTGGCAAGCATTTAAGGCATGGACCACTTTGCAGGCGGCCGCCATACCGGAAGCCGCGGCGAGATGGCCGATTTGATTCGCCAGGGAACCGAGCAGTAATGGTTCACGTCGCTCGGCGCCATAGGTCGCTTGTAACCCGTGAACGACCAACTGGTCTACATCGGCGCCACCGCAATTCGCTGCCTCGATGTAGGTCACGTCGGCAGGGGTCAGCGTCCCTTGGGCAATCGCCCTGGTTGCGGCGATGCGGGTCGCTTGGTCCAGCGAGTCAGCGCGCCCTGCGCCGACACCGCGAATGATGCCTTGGATTTCATCCTGGTCACGGCGTGCAGCCGAAAGCCGCTTCAGCAATAACACACCGCAACCGTCCCCCGGAACGATTCCGGTGGCTGTGGTGGTGAACGGTTCCGCTGAGTCGGCGCGGTTCAATGTTCCACGTAATCCCCAGCTTTCGTACTGGCCCGGGCTGAGATCTTCCTGCCCGGCAATGCACACCATCAGTTCACAATCGCCGCTCAAGATCAGGTCCACACAGCAGTCGAGAGTTGCGCCGGAAGACACGTGACCGGCATCCAATGCCACAGCGCCTCCCATGAAATCGAATGATTTAGTAATCCTCGAGGCGAGTACGCTGGCGGTGTAGCTGCCGGTTTCGTCAAGCAGTGCGGGGTTGGATTCGAGAAAGTGTTTGCGACATTGTTGCCAGACCGTTTCGAATTCGTGCGTCGAGACCTGGTGCTTTGCCAGCAAGTCGGCCAGTCGCTCACGGATTTCAGGTAATCGCAGGCCCATCATCAGCTTCAAAGCGAACTGTCCGCCAAAACAATTACCGACGATCACACCGATCCGACTGCGGTCCATCGTTACATGGTCGTACCCGGCACCGCGAAAAGCCTGGTCAACCGCATCGAGGATCATGAACTGCAAAGGGCTGGCGTAGGCAATTTGTTTGGGGGGAATCTTGTGGCGACGCCAGTCGTATTCGAAGCCTTCAATGACGCCANCCAGCTTGGAACCGCAGCGCCAATACTGTTGCGGCCCGGCTGCATAGTAGATGCTGGGATCCCAGCGGTCCGGCGGGATCTCGCGTTTTGCGTCCCGACGCTCTTCCAGTAACTTGGAAAAGGCGTCGATGGATAAGGCTCCCGGCAACACGGCACCCAGTCCGACAATCGCCACGGCGTTGTCGTCTTCCGTAGCGACGGTGGGCTGGCTTGATGTGACATCGGCACGCGACGGCATCAGCCCCACCGACGTGCGCGAGACGACGTGTTCGTCGACGACGACGTGGGTGTTGAGCCCGCCGATTCCGAACGCGTTGACGGCTGCGCGTCGTGGATGGCCGTCCGACCAGGGTCTCCAAGGCTCTGCTTCCCGGGGGACATAGAACGGGATGTCGTCCCAGGGAATGGCTCGATTGAGGGTGCGTACGTTCGCGGCGGGCGGAATCGTCTCGTGTCGTAAACACAGGATGGTTTTCAGCAACCCGGCGATCCCGGCCACCTCGAGCGTGTGGCCAATGTTGCCTTTCACACTACCTAGCGGAATGTTGTCTGCCAGTGCTCCGTTTAAAGCCTGCGTTAACGCTTTGAGTTCCGTGGCATCGCCCACCTGAGTCGAGGTTGCATGGGCTTCGAGGTATTGGAGTCGCTCGATTTCCAAGCCATGTTCATAGGCACGCTTCACCGCTTCGATTTGCCCTTCGGCGCGGGGTGCCCAAAGGCTTTTGCCTTTGCCGTCGGTGGAGATTCCGATGCCTCGAATGACGGCATGCACGTGATCGCGGTCTCGGATGGCATCGTCCAACCGTTTCAAGATCAAGACGACCGCGCCCTCACCCACGACCAGTCCGTCGGCATCATTGTCGAAGGGACGTGTGCCGGTTGCGCTCAGCGATTGTGCCTGTGAGAAAAGGACCACGGTATCTGAGTGGTAGAAGGAAGATCCGCCCGCGACGGCCACGTCGATCTTGCCTCGTTGCAAGGCGCGGACTGCTTGGGTTAACGCGTTCAGCGATGAGGCGCAGGCCGAATTGAATGAGATGGCTGGTCCGTCGAGCTGCAGGCCGGCTCCGATCAAGTAGGCCGGAATACTCGCGCCCAAATCGGGACCTCCGTCGGGCTCCCGGCTGGGGTAGCGTTGTCGGGCATCGTCCACCAGTTCGCGAAGAATGGTATCGCTTAGCTGGCCGGTTAATTTCTGAAAGCCATCGACTTGCGCCAACTGACTGGCCGTCTGCTCAAGATAGTTGGCGAAGGTCAGGTCACCGGACAATCCGCTGGCCCGCGTATGCCCCAGATAGACTCCCCCATTTTGTGATCCGCCGCGGGTCACATCCCATNCGGCATCGAGACTCGCTTCCATCGCCACGTTGGCGAGTGTTTGGTAAGCGATTTCGGGGGTGGCTTCGAAAACGGACGAGGGNTGGGGAACCTGTGAGTAATCGACGAGACAAGCGATCTCGGTATACGACTTGCCGATCACGCTTTTCTTCGGGTCGTACAGCGTAGCGCGGTCCAGACGCGCATCGGGAACGCGTTGGACCGTACTGCGTCCATCCTGGAGCAGCTGCCAGAATTGTTCGAGGTCGTTGGCCCCTGGCAGTCGACAGGCCATGCCGACCACGGCCACTGGGACGCTCGCCGATGATGGTCTCGGCATCGTTTTCTTTCTCACTACGCGCGCTGGTGGGACTTACCGGTAACCTGTTCAATGAGCGAAATGGTTTCCTGCAAACAGGGTGATTTACCCTCAATGAGAATCTGGCCTGTGCGGAGGCATTGTTCCGGGGACGTTCCGTTTTCCACCAGATTCTGGAAAGTGTGGGAGTTCAAGTAGAGCAACGTGTCAGTGTCATCCATGACGCCTGGATGAGCGGCAACCAATCGGTCGCGACGCAGTTCCAGTTCCCAATCGCCTCCGCCCGCTCCCGTCACTCGCAAGCCAATGTGGCTGGCAGTGGAAGCTTCCGCCGAGTTATTGAGCTCTCGAGTTGCGGTCGTTCGGCTCGCCAGGTGAGCGTGCACGTCGAACTTGGGAATGATCGGTGCAGGGGCCGGTGAACCGAAACGGGCTTTGACCGCAAAGTGACACATCCGAATTAGCATGTCACGATCCACGATTGGACAAGGTAAATCGGGGAGCGCTGCCATGGTGTTGGTCCGATCAAAGACCGGATCGTTCCGCCAATAGGATTTATAGACAGCCAGTTGGTCGCGGAAGAACTGTTCAAAGGATGACCGCGAAATCGACCGACCATTGGCTTCTACCGGATGCGCTTGGACATGGGTGTCTACGACCTCCATCATGACGCTGGTCATCTCGGTGATGGTGACCGCGTTGGCGGGAGTCAAATGATAGACCTGGCCGTGGAGTTCCGGGTTCGCCAACGCGGCTGCCATAAAGGCGGAAACCCAATCCACGGGGACAAAGTTTTTTTGTTCGTCACCCTGCAGTTGGAATAAACTCAACAGTTGAAGGCCATACTGAGCACCGGCCTCGTCCCCAGCGGCAATTCGGTCCACCAGTGCAAAGGCCACTCGGAGCGGTGAGTAGAATCCGTGGAAGGTGCTGGTAAACCCCGTCTCGGAATCACCAATGATGATGCCGGGGCGGAAGACGGTCGGGCGGTCCAGATAGTCCGCCTCCATGACCATCGCCTCTGACTCGATCTTGCTCTCTTCGTAGACATTCCCCAGCTGTTGCCCCACATTCAACTCGGTCTCCAACACACGTCCGGTTCGTAGCCCGCAGATGTAGGCTGTCGAGACATGGTGAAACTTGCGAATCCCCGCGTCTCTCGTGAGCTCGAGGACATGACGTGTTCCCTCGACGTTGGAGCGGAAAGGCTCGCCGTCCTTCGTTTTGACAAACGTCAAACTTGCGGCGTTATGAATCACGCCCGAACAATGGTCTCGAATCCACGTTCGTTGAGAAGTGTCCAGACCCAAACCGGGCTTCGTCAAGTCACCTTCGAGTACCACAGGACGCGGCAACGAATAGCCGAGTTGGTTTTCCCAGCCGGCAAGAATCGATTCGATACGCTGGCGTGCGGATTCTCTCTTGCTGGAACGGACAACAACCGCCAGCTCGAGATTGTGACGCGCGCAGTCACGGAGCAAGTATCCGCCGAGAAGCCCCGTGGCTCCCGTCAGTAACAAATGTGACATCAGTGAAGGACCGAATTGTTAAGCAGCAGTTAATTTCTAACGGATCCTTCCCACCACAATTCCTGAGCCGACACACTTGCCGTAGTTGGGCATTCGTAGTTATGCCGGGGGGTGCGCGGAGGCGCTGTTTAAGCACTCTGTTATGGTTCAAGTACGGCTCAACGTCAATGTATAAATTGGGTTTGTGAGCCGTTCTTTGAGTGCCTTGCGTGTTTCCGTTTTTCAATTCCGAGCCAGATTCGAGTCCAGCTGTGCGAAATAGGCATCGAGAAGCTCGCGACTCGATTGGTCGGAGAAAAAATGGGGGTCGCTACGCACGCAAATCGTCAGCTCCTGGGCGTAGGTGACGATCAAAAACGCTGCATGCGTCTTGGGACGCAGTGGGGGAGCTCCCAGAATTCGGTCCAGCACCATCTGCCCCGCGACAATCTTGCCATGCTTGCGCGGTAATTGCGTCACAAAACGTCTCGAAGGGTCGCCGACATTGCTTAGTACGGCCGTGGCGAAGCATCGACTGCTGGTTGTGAACAGGCTCATCGCACCTTTGATGCGGCTCACCGTGGCGAGGGTTGCGGGAAAGTAGCCGCCCAGGTCCCATTGCTTGATGGCCGTGGTGTCTCGCTGGATACCGCTGAGCAATTCGCCGGGAGCGTCGCACTCGGATGCACGTCGGGTAATGAAGGCATATCCCAGGATATTGGTGACGGGACAGTTGCGGTCATCCGGGCCGCGTAGGTTGGTGGGCATGTTGATTCGCAACCAATCGCGGTCGGAAGACTTGCCGTGATTGCGATTCCATTCGCGCAACGTCAGGAACAAGTCGCGGAGCAGCAGATCATTGAGCGAAACTCCCAGGGACTTCGCGACGGCTCGCAGCGGTTTGGAATCGATGGAGTGGGCATGTAGTCCCGGTGCCACGATTCCAGGGCTGGAATCCTTGGGCGTGCACAGCGGCACGGGCCACTGCGAAAGCGCCTTGACGGATTCATGCAGCCGACCGCCCGGTGCCAACCAGCCGGCATCGGCCGCATCCGTATCGCCTTCATCCTGTGGGGGCGGCGTCTTGGCCGCACTGCCGCGTTTGAGAATCTGTCGATCCATCAGCAGCTCGGTATTCACCTCGCGAGGCACGGGGGCTGGCGATTGTTCAGCGTGCACTCCGTAGGCGGCAAGCAGGTCACCGAGGAACTGAAAGACAGCGACCCCGTCGCTGCACGCGTGGTGCAGTTGAGTGATCAGCAACACTTTGCCAGCTCCCTGG
>NZVR01000079.1 GCA_002701545.1 Blastopirellula sp.
AGCGAAAGTGAGCCCGACGTCACGGTTGGCAGCCGCTCGGGCGCTGGCGGGGTTCGAGGGCTCGGCGACACAACGGGCGTTGGCCGAGACCTTCACCATCGCGAATCTGCCGAGTGACCTGCGTCACGCAGCGGCGACGGCACTGACACAAGAGATGCCACAGGGAACCATCAAGACGATTGGCGGGGTGATGAAACTGACCACTTCCGAACGTCAGCAACGGATCGGGGCGACATTAGCTTCTGACGCGAGTGGGATGCAAGGATTAGTCGAGCTGTGGGAAACGGGGGCGGCCTCCCTGCAACTGTTGCGTGATCCGAGTATCACGCAAAAGCTCGATGCGTTGGCGGATGACAAGCTACTGGCGCGCGTCAAGCGGTTGCGACAGCAACTGCCGACGGAAGATCCGCGGACAGAACAGGCGATCAAGACGCGATTGGCCGCGTATCAGCGGGCGCCGGGGACGGCGGCAATGGGTGTTCAGGTATTCGCCAAACACTGTGCGGCTTGCCATCAGATCGCTGGAAAAGGAAAGAGCGTCGGACCAAATTTGGATGGCGTCGGAAACCGTGGATTGCAGCGACTGGCTGAGGATATGCTGGCGCCCAGTCGGAATGTGGATGTGGCATTCATGTCGACTGCCATCATCACTGAGGACGGCCAGGTTCTGAGCGGGATCGTGAAACCCAAGGAGGGTAACCAGGTGTTGCTGATCGACCGGAAAGGTCAGGAGTTGCGGATTGATAAGGAGGACATTGTCGAGCGGAAGCAGTCGCGATTGTCCCCCATGCCAGCCAACTTCGCCGAAAGTCTCACGGCCGAGGAATTTCGACATTTGGTGGCGTATCTGCTGAGTCTGCGTTCGTAATGTCTGACTCGACGGGTTTCCGGCCGCGCAGGAAGCAGAGCATGACCAAGCCAAGGGCGGCGGGCACGAGGGCGATCAGCAGCCACATGTGTGGGAGATGCTCGCGCTCTTCGACTCCGATGCCGAGTTCCTGCAGTTCGGCGTGGAAACTAGCGAGCGTGACCAGCAAACCGTTGTGCAATAGATGCAACAGCATGCCGGGATAGATGCTGCCACTGCGGATACAGAGTACTGCCAGGAACACTCCCATGACCGTGCTGGGCACAATGCGTTCGAACAACAGCACGTCCCGCATGACGACATGGAAAATGCCAAACAAGAGCGCGGAGCCAGCGACGGCCGCGATGGCATTGGCGTGTTGTTGGAACCCGCGTCGCAGGTGTTTTCCGAGAAAGACAGAGTTGGCGAAGCTGTCTAAGGCGCCCGTGCTGTGTTTGCGAAAGGCGCTGAGTAGGAATCCGCGGAAGAAGAATTCTTCGCAAATGGCGGGTGCGATCGCCAGGGCCAGGAGTTTGACCGGGAACGGTGTGGCCTCAAGGACAACTTTCAAACTGGCAAATAACTCCTTGAGCCCCTCGATGCGGACGTCGCTCAGTAAGACCAACTCCAACTCGTAAATAAACGGCCAGAGCGAGCAACCCAAGAACGCAGCCGAGAGGAACCAGAGGAAGCTGGTGCCTCGCAGGGAAAATGTCGTTCGGGCGACCAGATTCATCAACCGGGCCAAAGTGAAGGGCAGGGCAAAAAACAGCAGCACGGTGACCACGGTGTTGCCGATCATCTGTGCGGTGAACACCTGGGTCAGAATCGCTCTCCCCGATTCGGTTTCCATGAGCGACAGGTCGAAATTTCCAGCCAGCCTGCGGGGGATGGATCCCAGGATGATGAAACCAGGAAAGAGCAGGCAGAGAGCGACCATGGCGCCGGCAAGCGTCGGTTCGGATCGCCGTTCCGCAGGTTTACGGAACAGATCGGACCAGGTTCCCGCGCTGCTGTACAGAATGGCATCCCCACCGAAGACCTGCGCTGCAACGGCTAAGGCGAGCAGGCCGTACAACAGGGTCGAGATGACGGTCACGACGGCGAGCGTCGGGTCAACGGACCCGGTGAGCAGGTCACGCCCCAGCAACACGATGTTGACCAGCGGTACCACCGCCAGTTGGATGCTGAATTCAAGTCCGGGCATCATGCATGCCAAGCCCGGAGCCAGCGCTACGAGCATGACCGGAATCAGGTAGGCTTGAGCCTCTTTGAAACTTCGGGCCACGCTGGTAATCCCCAGCAAGACGGCGGAAAAAAATCCGGCAAACAGCATGAGCAAAAGTAGGATTTCAGCCATCACCAGCAACGAGAGCCCCTGGTCGCCGAACAACAACGATTCGATTCCCAGGGTATAGGTCGTGATGAGCATGGCCGTGAGGTTGAAGACCGCTGTGAGCATGGCCACGGTCAACACGGCGACAAATTTGGCCAGCAGCAATGTCAGTCGCGGCACGGGCGCGGCGATTAAGATCTCCATCGTCCCGCGCTCACGCTCGCCGGCCGTCAGATCAATGGCTGGGTAGACGGCGCCGGTAATGGTCATCAGCACCAGCAGCAGGGGAATCAGCGTCACGATGGAGACGGTGTCGCCTCCCGGCAAATCTTGGCTGACAAAGGGAGCGGGGGGAGGCACGTTGATACCGGCGCGCGCAAGAAGGTGCTCAGCGAAACGCTGGTTCACGGCGGAGAGTCGTTCTTTGACGACCTCATACGCTTGCTTGCTCAGCGCCGCTTCGGACCGGTAGACAAGCTGGAATTCGCGTCGCTGTGACTCGGCAGAGCCTGGCTCGTCCGTTGACGTCTGAATCAGCCGCACGCCCAGATCGCATACGCCATCGCTCACCGACTGCTCGAGATCTACAGTGCTTTCCGATGAATCGGGGAACAGGAAGCGAACATTGATGGGTGGCTTGTCTGGGGCCTCTTGATCAGCCAATAAGATGCGATCGCCCTCGCGCATGAGCAGTTCCAAGGCGTCACCGACGGGTTTGGTTTCGCACAGGATAAAAAATGGCGGCGGCGTGTTGCTGACGGTGGAGAGGACAAACTTTTGGATGACAATACCGAGCAGCGGGTACAAAAGTAGCGGCATCAGGACCAGCGTGACGATGGTCCGGCGGTCACGTAGGATTTCTCTCAGTTCTTTACGAGCGAGCCGTCCAATGCGTCCGATATCGATCGCCGAAGATGGCTTCTTGGGTACGTCGGCCTGCGAGGGGCTCATGTCACTTCCTCAGTTGCGGATGAGGAAAGTAACTCCAGAAACATTTCCGTTAAGGTCTGGTGGCCGGTCTTCGTCTGCAGTTCGGTGAGCGTGCCTTCATGGCGCATGACGCCCTGATGGAGTAAGCCAAAGCGGTCGCAAAAACGTTCGGCCTCGTCCAGGCGGTGAGTGCAGACAATCACCGCTTTGCCTTCGGCTTTGAGATGTTCGATGTAGTCGAAGATGACTTGGCTTCCCACGACATCGAGACCTCGGGTTGGCTCGTCCATCAACATCACAGGCGGCTCATGAATTAGCGCGCGAGCCAGATTAACGCGTTGCTTTTGACCGGTGCTGAGGGTAGCGGAGCGTTGGTCCAAAATGTCAGCGATGTCCAACAGTTCGGCAAGCCGCTGTGTGCGGTCAGCCACCTGGTCTGGGTTGACTTCGTAAAGATCTGCAACAAAGGCCAGGACTTCGCGAGGAGAGAGCCAAGGGTACACGCCTACGCTAGCGGAGACGAAGCCGATACGGCGTTTGACTTCGTCCGGGTGCTCGGTGACACGAAAGCCGCTGACGTGGGAGTCACCGCTGCTGGGCGCGAGCAACCCTAGTACCATGCGCATGGTGGTCGTTTTGCCGGCCCCGTTGGGGCCCAGCAGGCCGTAGACTTCGCCGGCGTCCACGGAAAACGACAGGTGGTCAACGGCCAGAACCGATTGACCGCCTGTGCGAAACTCCCGGGTCAATTGTTCGGCAACAATCATTCGCTGGAGGTCTTGCCTTCCTCCGACGCGTCGTCTGCTGCTGCTGCTTCGCCTTCTTGAGGCGAGTTACCTTCAGCATCCGCGTGGTCGTCCCCGTCCTCATGATCGTCGTCATGTCCATCGTGGCCTTCGTCATGTCCATCATGGCCTTCGTCATGGCCATCATGGTGTTCGTGACCGGCCAGTTGCTGTAAGGCATGCAGGGCCTCGTCGATGTCTTTGGCGACGGTGTCATAGACGGAGGTGTCCACCTCATCAGCGCCCTTGCCGTGCACGGCTTCGTGCAATTCACCATATTTGGTCATCAGGACATCGGCTGCATCCTTGACGGCCTTTTTGTCGTCAGCGGACAGGTCGCTTTTCTCGGCGATGCCCACGATGTCGTCGTCGATCAGGTGACCCACCGAGTGTAAGGCTTCGTCAGCATCCGCGGGACTGCCGGAGGTAAATGCTTTTTCGATCTGACCCTTCAGAGTTTCCAACTGCTCAACACCNTCTTCCAGTGTCGAGGCGTGTTGATGGCCGTCGCCATGCTCGTGTCCGTGATCGTGAGCCGGCGCTGGGGTGTTGGAGTCAGTGTTACATCCAAGCAAGGCGAGCGTGAGGACCGAGACACAGGCGAGTGAAAAGCGGAAATTCATGATGACCTCGTGAAGGGATTGCGTCCAAACCACGGGACTTTGGCATTTCGTGGCAGGACGGGATGACAGGACAGTTCTATTCTCAGGGTTTTGCGGCGGATTCTCAAGCGGTCGACGGATGTGTCGCGGCATAATCACGAGGCTCGACACGATAGGGGGAGAAGACAGGTTACCAAGGAGGGGGAGGCAAGATTCATGTTAATTTTCCGTTCCATGCACCCTCGAGCCGTCAGGGCAACGTTGCTGCAAATAAAATCCGCCGTGTCGCCATAGTGTACGGGGCAAAGCACCGAACAGTTCATTGCAGGTGGGGCATTTTTACGACAGGACAGACAATCCGCGATCGCACCGTATGGCGGGCGGTGACGCGAGGGGGGAATGCAGCTCCTGAGCGGCAGCGACANCTGCTGCCTGGGACTAGACAGCGTCACCAAACCGGAGCAGCGCATACTTCTTTTTACCGCTACGAAGCACGATCACGGTCTCCGCCATGAGATGAGAGGCGGTCAAGGTCGCATTAAAATCCTCGGCGCGTTGGTCGTTGACATATGCGCCCCCTTGCTGGCAGAGTCGTCGAGCCGCGCCTTTGCTTTGCGCGAGCCCAGCTTCCACAAACGCCTCGAGAATATTCAAGCCCTCGCCCTCGAGGCGAGTTTTGTCGAGCACGGTGCTGGGGACGTCGGCAAACATCTCCAGCAACTGGGTGGCATTCAAACTGGTAAGATCCCCCGAGTGCAACTGTTGGGAGGCCTTGGTGGCCGCGGCCAAGCCTTCACGACCGTGCACTAACTCGGTCAGCGATTCCGCGAGGCGTTTCTGGCTGTCGCGCTGTTCCGGTTGCGTTTGGCGCAGAGCGTCCAACGCTTCGATCTCTTCTGGGTCCAATTCGGTGAGGAAACGCAGGCACTTCCCCACATCTGCGTCGTCAGTGCGAATCCAGTACTGGTAAAACTGGTAGGGACTGGTGCGCTCGGCCGAAAGCCACACCGTTCCCTGCTCGGTCTTACCCATTTTGGATCCGTCCGCTTTGGTTAATAGGGGCGAGGTGATGCCGTGGAGAGATACACCACGCATGCGGCGGGCGAGGTCGATGCCAGCGGTGATGTTGCCCCACTGGTCGCTACCACCGACCTGCATTTCACAATCATGATGCTCGTTGAGGTAGGCGAAGTCATACGCCTGAAGCAGCATGTAGCTGAACTCGGTGTAACTGATCCCGGCGTCGCTCCCCAGGCGACTCTTGACGGAGTCCTTGGCCAACATCACATTCACCGGGAAATGCTTGCCAACGTCCCGCAGGAACTCGAGGTAACTGAACTTTTGCATCCAGTCGAAATTATTCACCAGGAGTGCCGCATTACTTTCGGCGTCGAAATCCAGAAACGCCCGCATCTGCTTTTGCAGCCCCGCGACGTTCTCCCGCAGTGCGTCGACAGAGAGTAAGTTGCGTTCTTTGCTTTTACCACTCGGATCTCCGATCATGCCGGTGGCGCCGCCCACCAGTGCGATGGGAGTGTGGCCGGCACGTTGGAACCGGCGGAGGAGCATCAGTTGCAACAGACTCCCTACGTGGAGACTGTCGGCCGTCGGGTCGAAACCGATATAGACGGTCCGGCTACCGGTAGTCAACCACTCGCGTAAAAACGATTCATCAGTGGATTGATGGATGAGCCCGCGCCACACGAGATCGCTATAGACATCTGACATTCAGGGTGACCCTTGGGGATGGAGTTTGCATTACGCCGGCGGCGTGGGCATGTGGTGGCAACGCACCGGCGGTGGATGCTCGCCTGATTTATAGACGGCGAGCGTAATCGATCCTCGCGAATCGAACAACAGGACAAGTGGTTGTCGGTGTGCGAGTGCGGTAAAATCAACCGCCCCACGACGCACAGAATTCGCTGTCTTAACGAACAGGTCAAGCCGATGAAACGATGGAACGCGGTGGTCGCTGCTGCTTTGGTGTTGACGATGCACCAGGATGGAATGACACAGAACCATGTCCGCGTGGCGGATGCCGGTCAGGGAATGGTGGTCAGCGAAACGTCGCTGGCAAGTGGTATCGGTCAACGCATGCTCGCGCGGGGCGGAAATGCGGTTGATGCGGCCATCGCCACGGCATTTGCATTGGCAGTCACTTGGCCTGAGGCGGGGAACATCGGCGGTGGTGGATTCATGATGATTCGCTCGCCCGACGGCGAGGCGGTCTGTATCGACTACCGAGAAACCGCCCCGGCGGCGGCTCGCGAGGATACCTTTCAACCCGGAGACGGTTATCTGACTCGGAAAGTTGTCGGGGTGCCAGGCACCGTTCGTGGCCTTGGGTTGGCGCACCAACGTTATGCTAAGTTGCCGTGGCGGGGCTTGGTGTTGCCGGCAGCGCATCTCGCCCGCGATGGGTTTCCCGTGGACCGATACCTAGCCTCCTCGGTGAACCATGTCTTGTCGGTGGTCGGCGAGGAATCCCGCTTTGCAGAATTAAAAAGGGTGTACGGGAAACCGGGCGGAGGGAACTGGCAAGCGGGCGATGTGATGCGATTGCCGGATCTGGCCAAGACGCTGATGCGCATTGCAGAGCACGGGCCGGATGCCTTCTACCAGGGTCCGTTGGCGCGGTCGCTGGTCGAAGAAATGGAGCGCGGTCAGGGGATCATTCGGGAAGCTGACTTGGATGCCTATCGGGCCGTGGTGCGAGCACCGGTGCGGGGGACGTTTCGGGGTTACGAGGTACTTGGCGCGCCTCCTCCCAGTTCGGGTGGCACATGCCTGATCGAAAGCCTGAACATCATCGAAGCTTTGGAAGTGAACCCGGCCGAACGTTTTTCGGCGGAGACGATTCATCTGATTGCCGAAGCATCAAGACGCGCATTCCTGGATCGTGCCCGGTACTTGGGCGATCCGGGTTTTGTCAAGATTCCCGCGAAACTGCTGACGAAAAAGTACGCCCGTAAGTTGGCCGGTGAAATTGAACGGCAGCAGGCGTCGTCCAGCGCGGCACTGGCTCCAGAGATCAAGTTAGCCGATGAAAGTCCGGACACGACGCATTTTTCGGTGGTGGACGGTGAGGGAATGGCCGTCAGTAACACCTATACCCTGGAAGCCAGTTGGGGGTCGCGGATCGTGGTCCAGGGCGCCGGTTATCTGCTGAATAATGAGATGGGAGATTTCAATTGGTTCCCCGGCGTGACGACACGTTATGGACGGATCGGAACCTTGCCCAATGTGGTGGCCCCGAAAAAACGGATGCTGAGTTCCCAATGTCCGGTGATCGTGTGTAAAGAGGGCAAGGTGGCGTTGGTGACCGGGAGTCCCGGGGGCCGTACGATCATCAATACGGTTCTCGGCGTCGTGTTGAACGTGACCTGCTTTGGGATGGATGCCGCCGCTGCCGTCCGCGCCCCGCGGATGCACCATCAGTGGTTTCCAGATCGGATCCAGTTGGAGCGGCTCGACCGACCGCCGCATCTTCAAGTCGTCAAGGATTTGAAGCAAATGGGCCATCAGGTGGTGAATCGTTCGTCTCAGGGATCGGCACATACGATCTGGTGGGATCCGGAGAGTAAGCAATATGTGGGCATTGCCGATTTTCGGCGAGGTGGCCGGCCGATGGGATATGCCGCAGACCGTCGTCTCGCCTGGAACTTCGATGATCATCAAGGGACCTCGCTCGCCGAGGCGCGGCAGGAGGTTGCAGTGGGCAGTGCGTGGTCGCAAAATCTCCCCGGCGGGACCGTGGATGGCGCCGGGTACTATCGCATGCGTGGAACCATTGGGGCGAAGCCACAAGAGGCACAGGTGGATTTGAGAGCAGCAGGGTTGGAAACGGCTTCCGTGCGGGTGCACCTGGATGCTCTGCGGCCGGTTGGCAAGGACAACGTGCCAGCGACGCAAGAAACCCGTTTGCAGGTAACGCTGACGGACGACAGTAGCAAACCACAGACGATCGCCGGTTGGAGCATCGAACGGTCAGCCGAAGGTGCACTGCTGCTGCGCGCGATGCCTGCCGCGCCGTCGGAGCCAACCGAACCCTACGCCTTGTCCGCCGACGGTATTCTCGGTGATCCGGTGACGTTACGTTTGGACGTCAACACGAAAGCCAAGCGCTGGCAGCTCGAGATCCGGCGCCGTTCGACGACACAGTGGACCCGTGTTGCTGCAGGCACGATTGGAGCAAAACAAGCCATTGGCTATCTGCGATTGGCGACGACGCTGGACCGTCGGACCGAAATCGATATCGATCGGATCGAGGTGCGTGGTGCTGCGACTCTGCCAGGCCAATGAGATGGTCCAGTTGCGCGTGGACGTATTTGCCGAAACCTGGGGCGTGCAACCTGCGACAGAGTGTGAAGCGTGAGCGGGGATGCGCAGGGAACGCGGAAACTGCGAGGACTTGGCGAGGCGCTGCGGAAGTGCGACACTAGGCGTTTCGCCCTGCTTCGCCATGACCATGGATCGCCCCACACCATGTCCCCGCAAATGTGGACCAGCCTCGGATTCTCGGCTGCGGTCGTTGCCGTTTCGGTTGCACTGACGCGCTGGAATGAATCCAGTTGGCGACGTTTCCAAAACCAGGAAGACGTTGATTCCCAAGAGAACGTGTATCTCAGGCGACGCTATCGACGGCGCAAGCAAACGAATATCTTGTTGGGCTGTATCGGCATCGCGCTGTTTGTTGGGTCGCTGATCACGGAAAAGTGGACGTTCGTTGTTTTTTGGTGTTGTGTGTTGTTGGCGGTGCTCTGGGTGTTGCTGTTAGGATTGCTGGACGCGCTGGATACACGCATGCACTATCGGGGTTTAAAAGACCAATACCGGCAGCAACAGGAGCTGTTGCGTCGCGAGGTGGACGCGTTTTATGAAGCTAAGAAAGAAACGACAACCGAGGATGATGACGCGTGAGTGATTTTCGAATTGCGGTGTATCCCGGCGACGGGATTGGACAAGAGGTGATTCCTGCGGCACTGCGCGTGTTGGAAGCGGTCGAAGCCGCCCATGGGTTCCAGATTGAAAAGGTGACCGTCCCTTGGGGCGCCGAGTTTCACGCGCGGACGGGAAGCGTCGTACCGGATGATTTTTTGGATGTCCTGCGGCCGATGGACGCGATCTTGCTGGGTGCCGTTGGCTGGCCACAGACCCTTCCCGACCACGTTACGCTGGCACCGTTGGTGAAGATCCGGCAGACCTTTGATCAGTATGCCTGTGTGCGACCTGCCAAGTTGCTTGCCGGCGTCGACAGCGTGTTGGCAAATAAATCGGCAGAACACATCGACTTCGTGGTGTTGCGTGAAAATTCGGAAGGGGAGTATGTCCCGGTAGGCGGGCGACTGCGGCGCGGCGAGCCGGATGAAATTGCTGTACAGACCGCCGTGCATTCGCGACGTGGTATTGAACGCATCTTACGGTACGGATTTCAGCTGGCACAGCGCCGCCGCCAGCGTTTGACGATGATCACCAAATCGAATGCCCAAGTGTACTCCTACGTGCTGTGGGATGAGGTGCTAGAGGCCGTGGCCCCCGACTACCCCAATGTGGAGGCGGAACGCCAGCATTGTGACGCGGCGGCCATGAATTTTGTCCGTCGTCCCGAAGCATTTGACGTGGTGGTCGCNTCGAACCTGTTCGGTGACCTGCTGACNGATCTCGGNGCCGTGATCGGTGGCGGTTTGGGACTCGCTCCGAGCACCAACACGAATCCGGAGCGGGAGTATCCATCGATGTTCGAGCCGGTGCATGGATCGGCGCCTGATATCGCGGGACAAGGGATTGCGAATCCGATTGCCTGTATCTTGAGCGCAGCGATGATGTTGGATCACCTGGAACAGCTGGACGCGGCCAATGCGATTCGGCGAGCGGTCGAGGCGAGTGTTGCTGANGGGAATCGCACNCACGACATGGGCGGGACNTTGTCGACGACGGAAATGACGGANACCATCCTGGCTGCGCTCNGTGCCTGAATTCACCTTGGCGNGGCGCGTCGAGACGGTCGAGTGGCGGGGGCTCGAAACCATGCGGCGCGGCCTGAGAAGCACGGTAGGTTGCCGCAGGTGGAGACGTGGTGGTTTTGAGCCGAAGCAGCGCGCGGCAGCTTACTTCAGCGTGACTTCGACCTCGGCGGAGAACATCGCGTTCGGGTCTCCCCGTTCGGCCAAGGTTTTGACCAAAGTGGCAATGGAGCGCTGCACTTTGCCCGTGAAGACGGTCTTGTCGCCGGCGATGACTTGAATCGGTTGGTCCAGATCGGTCATGGTATCGTCCAAGCGAATGACCAGTGTTTCGACATCGTTCGTATCGATGGTAAAGCGACTGTCGTCGTGCGACGCCCGCACCAGGGCTCGGGCTTTGGTATCGCCCTGGCCGACGGCTAGCCAATAAAAACGTCGGTGTCGCACATCGTCTTGTTTCCAGACAATTTTCTTGGGACGCAGGTCACGCGTGAATTTGGCCATCCACTCAACAGCGACGGCATCCTGGAGATTCATCCAGTGCCCTTTGCCCGGGTGGATCTGGACATGATGCCGATATCCCTGCGGGTCCGCTTTTTGGAGGTCAGCTAAGAGGCCTTTCCAAGTGGCTGCGATTTGATTGCGTTTGTAGGCTCCGTCTTTTTCGCCCATGTGTAAGGTGAAGCCAATATTCCGCAGTCCGAGCGGTGACGTTTCATTAGGGTGTCCGGCCATCATGGCGGCGGCTGCAAGTTGGTCGGCCATGCGGGGTGCGAGTTGATAGACGCCATCGCCGCCAGCGGAATAACCCATGATGTAGACCCGATCCGGATTCACGTCTTCGAAGACGATCAGGTTTTCGATCAAGCGGGTGAACATCGGGTCGATGTGCCCCTGGTGCCACAAGTTCCAGGTGTCGGTCGGTGCGCGGGGGACAAGGTAGACGCCCTCTTTCGGTTGGTACAGCCGCTTTTGGTTTTCCCATTGACTGTCGTTGACCTGCGGTGGCGCACCGCCGCCCCCGTGCATCGAGATATATAGGTTACGGCCAGTGGCCGGTTTCTTGCCAAACAGCTTGTAGTCAAACCGCATCACTTTGGTATCCAGTTTGATCTGCTTGGCCTTCATTTCGGCAGCACGCGTCTGGCGAATGTGTGACGCATGTGCACGCCGGAGCAGGTCGGTGGCACGCTTGGCCTGGGTCGCCGTCAAGGGGCGTTTGGCAAAGGCCTGCTCGCTTAGTTGGTCGCTGTCCCAGCCCCGATCCGAAAGGAACGCGTCCAACTCCGAAACGGGCGACGCCGCGTCAGTGCTCAGAAGAGGTGTGGAAAATAGAACAAGGATCATCGCAGCACGCATGCTGAATCTCATCATTGGGGCCTGGGCAAGAGAAGGGGGCTGAGAATTGTGAACACGACTGTAGCGGCACGTGCAGTCTGGAACCATTGTATACTGTTGACGGATGAGCGGGCAGCGTGCCCCGGACACGCTCCCTGCCGCAGGTGGGACCTGCGTTTTCGTGTTGTTTTGTAAGGAAGAAGCATCATGCAGAAATGGGTGAGTTGCCTGGCGTTGTTGGTAGGGTGCGTTTGCAGCCTGGCCAGCGTGTCCGAAATGCGTGCCGCAGAACGTTGGAATGTGCTGTTCATCATCTCGGACGATCTGACCGCGACTGCGCTGTCGTGTTACGGTAACAAGGTCTGTCAGACGCCGAACATTGATGCATTGGCAGCTCGCGGAACGCGATTCACGCGGGCCTACTGTCAGGGCACCTATTGTGGACCGTCGCGGGCTTCGTTCATGTCTGGGTATTATCCACACGCAACAGGCGTGCTGGGGTATCGCAGCCCGCGACCGCAAATTGGGGACCGAGCCACGTGGTCCCAGCATTTTAAAAACAACGGGTATTACGCCGCACGCGTCAGTAAGATCTTCCACATGGGGGTGCCCGGCGGCGTGGAGTTGCGCCCCGGCCGTAAGCCGAGTGATTATCACGGCGCAGACGACGCGGACTCCTGGACGGAACGGTTTAACACACCAGGACCGGAATGGCGCGCACCGGGAGATGGGGAGACTCTAGAGAGCAACCCCAACGGTGATCGGCCCGTGGTCGGTGGCAATACCTTTGTTGTGGTCGAAGCCGATGGTGACGATCAAGTGCACGCAGATGGCAAAGCGGCCGCGAAAGCAGTGGAGCTGATCGGAAGCAAAAGAACCCAGCCATTTTGGCTTGGTGTTGGCTTTGTGCGTCCGCATGTGCCGTTCGTGGCGCCCCGCAGGTACTACCCTCCGTTTTTGCCCTACAGCAAGATGCGCTTGCCGGAAAAATTCCCAGGCGATTGGGACGACATTCCTCGCGCTGGGATTAACTACAAGACGAGCCGCAACATGAAGATGGACATTCGTCGCCAAAAAAAGGCGATGGGTGGTTACTATGCCTCGGTCGCCTTCATGGATGCCCAGGTCGGCAAAGTGATGCGGGCGCTGGATGACGCCGGGTTGCGCGACAAGACGATTGTGATCTTCACCAGTGATCACGGCTACCACTTGGGTGAACACGACTTCTGGGCGAAAGTCAGTTTGCGAGACGAGTCGGCCGGCGTGCCACTGATCATCAGCGTGCCCGGGAAACAACCGGCGGTGTGCGATTCGCTGGTGGAATTGCTGGATCTGTACCCGACCGTTGCGAGTCTCTGTGGGCTGGAGGTGCCCGAGCGGGTTCAAGGCAAAGATCTTTCGCCGCTGTTGGATGATCCCACGCAAGAGGTCCGGCAAGCAGCTTTCAGCGTGGCACCAATGAGACAAGGCTTTCTGCTGCGTGATCACGAATATGCTTACATTCAATACAAAGAAGACGCGTCCGGCGGAATCGAATTATTCGACGTACAGCAAGATCCAGGGCAATTCACGAACCTGGCCAAAAATGCCAAATACGCCGACGTGGTGGCTAAGTATCGCGAGCAGCTAACCCAAAAACTCGTGACCGTGCGGGACAACGACCTGAAACGCAAATGACCGTCCGCAGGGGATGGTGAGGCAGGGTGTGGTAAAGAGTGTTGGACGCGCACCCCGGCAGTGCGCCGCCAGGCAGGTGAGTGGGATTCCGTCGTCAAACGGATGCGAACGGGTTACAATCGGTCGGGTCCGAGCGTGACGGAAACGCGAGTCAGATAACGAGTGAACTCGGGCACCGGCCACCAAGGGGCAAGGTGGCGACAACTTTCGGCAAGTTTCAAGCGAGCAACCACGTGGCGACACTGCAACCGGACGTCAGGCAAAATCAACGGGTACGCTGCAAGCTGCGGCAGGCCGTCCATGGGTTGGCCATGGTGGCTCTTGCAGTGGGGGCAGGCAATGCTGTCGCGGAAGAATCGACTGCAGAGCAACGGCAGCAGGTGCGATTGCCGGAGACGCCTTATGACTACACGCAAGCCTCGCTGCCGAAATATGTTCGCAAACACGCGGCCATGTACGACAACACGCCAGCGGACAATCCGATCACGAATCACGGCGCGACACTCGGTCGCGTTTTGTTCTACGACCGACAACTCAGCCGCAACGGAACGACATCCTGTGCGAGCTGCCATCAGCAGAAGTTAGCGTTTACCGACGGTAAGAAGGTGAGCGTGGGTTTTGACCGAAAAGCGGTGACACGCAATTCGATGAGCCTGTTAAATCTGCGGTATTATCGGCGGGGGAAAATGTTTTGGGACGAACGGGCTGCGTCACTCGAAGCCCAGGTGCTGATGCCGATCGAAAACAAGGTGGAAATGGGCCATCGTCTGCCCGAGTTGACTCGCCAATTGCAGGCGGACCCACTTTATCCACCGTTGTTTGCGGCCGCCTTCGGCAGTCCGCAAGTTACTTCGGAACGGATGGCACGCAGCTTGGCCCAATTTATCCGGGCGCTGGTCGCTTTCCGTTCGAAATACGACGTTGGGCGAGACCAGGTGGCCACGGTTCATGACGCCTTTCCTAATTTCAGCAAGCAAGAGAATTACGGCAAAGAACTGTTCTTGGGGCGCGCTCGATGTGCCGAGTGCCATCTGGAGCCGCAGCCGGGCGTGCCGCTTGACTCAGCTGCTCGGCAGAGTGCCTTCTTTTTCATCGCGAAACCCACGGTGAACGGTGTCGATAGCGACGTGCCCAAGGTGGATCTTGGCGTGGGTGCGGCGACGCAGCGGCGCGAGGACCAAGGCCGATTCAAGGTATCGTCGCTGCGTAATATTCTGCTCACTGGGCCCTATATGCATGATGGGCGTTTCATCACCATTGAACAGGTCGTCGAACATTACAACTGGAGTGTCCGACCACATCCGAATCTGGATCCGCGGTTGGCGGATTTTGCCGCCAACGGGCTGGCATTGCCGGAGACCGAAAAGGTCGCGCTGATCGAGTTCTTAGGAACACTCACCGATCGCCAGATCTTGTCGGATCCGCGATTTTCCGATCCGTTTGTCAGACGGCCGTCGCCGGTGGAATCCGAGTAGCGAAGCGGTGTTGGTTGGCGGTAGATGAGGGCCCAGGCAGCGGCCCCGACGGGATGAACGCGCCGTATCTGCAGTTCACTCGCCGTCCTAAGGACGACCTCCGCAGAGTCGGGTTCGCGAAAGGCCAAACGAGCTCGCGTACAATGCGTACCCGTGACTGATCGAATTGACTCAACAGGACGCTGTCGTGGCCCGTATTGGTTTCATTGTTGCATGGCTGTTGGTGTGTTCCCCATGGCTGGTTACCGCGGCGGAACTGGTTCGCCTGGATAAGTCGAATTGGGTCGAATATGCCCCAAGGGGCAAAGAGGTCGATTGCATTTATGGAGACTTCGTTCTGCGGAACGACAAGGTAGTGGCGGTGATTGCAACACCGCTTCCCACTCGCAACGCAAACATGACCGTTCGTAATGTGGGCGGTAAGTTGATTGATCTGACGCAACGAGCATTTTCCAATGATCAGCTCAGTGTCTACGCACCGACGGGAATACCCGTTTCGTTCCATTCGCCCAGTAACATCCGCATCGAGGTGGATGGGAAACCGGTCAGTGTGAACGAGTTGAAGGTGGCCAGCGGCAAAGTGGTCGCGTGGGAGTGCTCTGGGGAAGCCCAGGGCTTGCGGGTGACCGTGCGCTACGAGCTAGCAGAAGGGCAGCCGTTTGTACGCGCGACCAGCACGTTGAGCAATCCACAGGAGGATGCATTGCAAGTGACGCTGAGCGATGGGCTGCGCGCAGACCGTACGTTCGCATTTTCCAAGCCGAAAGGCGATGTCTTCACCTTTCACGACGACTGGTTTCGACAAGCGTACGCGGTTCGCACCGAGGGCTATCGGATCAAGCAAAGCGGAAGTCGGGGTTCCACGTTGACGTTGGAGCCCTTGAATGGCAAGCCGACTGAAATACCAGGCAAGGGGGAGCTGGTCATTCAACGACAAGTGATTCCGTCGGGTAGTTTGCTGGGGTTGCGCGGTCGGTTGAATCAAACGCTTCCGAGAGATCAACGGGAAGCATTAGGTTGGATGGAGCTCGAGCTCCTTGACCCGCAAGGTGGTGTTTCGAATGCCAAGTTGACGGTGGTACAAGACAAACGCGTGTTGGGTACGGCGCGCAGTCATACCAAGGGTAAGGTGTGGTTTGCCGCATCCCCGGGGCCATGTGAGTTGACCGTGGAGGCGCTGGGGCGCAAGCCGATGAAGCAAGTGGTCGAATTGGCACGGGGAATGAATACGCTACGGATCGAATTGCCTGCGGCGGGGTACGTTGTGGGCGCCGTCGTGGATGAGCAGGGCAAGCCGTCTCCGTGCAAAGTCGCTTTCCATGGCGTGGGGGAAACAGCGACTCCCGATTTTGGACCGGACAGTGGGCACACGGCGATCAAGAACCTGCACTACAGTCATGACGGCAAGTTCCGACAGCAAGTGGCGCCGGGCAAGTATGAGGTGATCCTCAGCCTGGGCCCCGAATACGACGCCGTGTTTCAGACGATTGACGTGGAGGCCGGCAAAGAGACTGTCGTCCAGGCGACGATGAAACGCGTGGTGGATACCCGGGGTTGGATCAGTAGCGACTTTCACAGCCACTCGACGCCCTCCGGCGACAACACCGGNAGTCAGTTTGGGCGNGTGCAGAATTTGCTGTGCGAACATATCGAATTCGCGCCGTGCACCGAACACAATCGGATCTCAACTTACGTCCCCCATATCAAACGACTCCATGCCACCAAGAGGATGCAGACCTGTCCCGGTATGGAGCTGACGGGAAATCCGCTGCCGATCAACCATCAAAACGCGTTTCCCATGCGCCTACGTCCCAGGACACAGGACGGCGGAGGACCGGTGACCGATGAGAATCCGGCCGTGCAAATCGAGCGTCTGGCGTTATGGGACCAGGGTAGCGAAAAACTAGTCCAGGAGAACCATCCGTATCTGTTGCAAATCTTGAATGACCGGGACCTGGACGGAAAACGGGACGCCGGATTCGAAAAGATGTTCCAGTTTATGGATGTCGTCGAAGTGCATCCGCCGGAAGGGATTTTCAATAAGCCGGAAGCCGCAAAAAAAGGCACACATTCACGGAATCCCATTTATCANTGGATGCAGCTGTTGAACCTTGGGTATCGGATCACAGGTGTGGTCAACACGGACGCCCATTACAACTACCATGATTCCGGTTGGCTGCGAAATTATATCCAAAGCAAGACGGATGCGCCGGCGGAAATCAAGCCGCTGGATGTGGTTCACGCTGCCGAAGCCGGTCACGTGATCATGACCACTGGTCCGTTTCTCGAAGTGAGTTTGCAGTCCGGCGATGCGGCTCCCGTGGTGGCTGGCAGTTCGTTGCGTGTCGGTGAAGGCAAGCATATGTTGCATGTCCGTGTGCAGTGCGCGAACTGGCTCGATGTGAATCGGGTGCAGGTGTTTGTCAATGGCCGGGCCGCCAAGCAATGGAACTTCACCCGCCGCGAACACGCGGAGATGTTCTCCAATGAGGTGGTGCGATTTGATCAACAGATTCCGATTGAGGTCAAAGAAGACGCACACATCATCGTGGCCACGATTGGTGAGGGAGTGAAGTTGGGCCGCGTGATGGGATCGCGATTTGGCGAGCTCCCCCCGGTAGCCGTATCGAACCCGATCTTTTTGGACGTCGACGGTGACGGCTTTCAAGCCAATGGCGACCTGTTGGATGTACCCATCGCCAAGTGAGGTCAGCGGGCGGGAACGATAGGGCGATGGTCCGCCGCCGGATGGCATCGTTGATCGCTCGTTAGCCGTCCGTGTTTCAGGTCAAAATGTCGCGGACGACCTTCCCGTGCACATCCGTCAAACGGAAGTGGCGACCTTGATAGCGATACGTCAGGCGTTCATGGTCGATCCCCATCTGCTGCAGGATTGTGGCCTGCAGATCGTGGACGTGCACGCGGTTTTCGACTGCATTCACGCTGTAGTCGTCAGTTGCCCCATAAGCCATGCCGCCACGGATGCCGGCACCGGCCAGCCAGATACTCATGCAACTTGGGTGGTGATCCCGGCCGTAAACGCCCCGTTGCAGGCCACCCTGCGAGTAGACCGTGCGACCAAATTCGCCGCCCCAGATGATGAGTGTGTCGTCCAGGAGTCCGCGCTGTTTCAGGTCGCGCAGCAGCGCAGCGGAAGCTTGGTCGGTGTCGCGGCATTGGACGCCGATTTGTCGTGGTAGATTGCCGTGTTGATCCCAGCCTTGGTGGAACAGTTGGATGAAACGTACTCCACGCTCTGCCAAGCGTCTGGCGATGAGGCAGTTGTAAGCGTACTTGCCCGGGGTGCGCGCGTCTTTGCCGTACAAAGAAAAAATATGCTCGGGCTCGTCCGACAAGTCCGTCAGTTCCGGCACGGAAGACTGCATGCGAAAGGCGAGTTCATATTGTTGGATGCGGTTTTCAATTTCGGGATCGTGTTCGCGTTGCAAACTCAGCGAATTTAGCTGACGGACTTTGTCGATCATTTGCCGGCGGAGTGCACGATCGACACCGTCGGGGTTGAATATGTCCAACACGGGAGGACCCTGATTGCGAAACTTGACGCCTTGATGGCGTGCCGGCAAAAAGCCACTGCCCCACAATCGGTCGTAGAGCGGTTGGCCTGCTTTGGCCGATCCCTTCGAAGTCATGGCGACGAACGTGGGGAGGTTCTTCGAATCGGTTCCCAGGCCGTAGCTCATCCAGGAGCCCATGCTGGGCCGCCCGGGAATTTGGGAACCGGTGAGAAAGAACGTGATGGCCGGGTCGTGATTGATGGCCTCGGTATACATCGAGTTGATGACGCAAATGTCATCCGCCATGCTGCCCAGATGAGGCAACAACTCGCTGAAATAGGTTCCGCAATCGCCGCGGCGATGGAAAGTGAAGGCGGAAGGGGCGGTGGGAAACTGTTTTTGACCCGAAGTCATCGTGGTCTTCCGCTCTGGCGGATAGACCGAGGTGGGGACCTCCTGCCCAAACCGTTTGCGCAATTCGGGTTTGTAGTCCAGTAAATCAAGTTGTGACGGACCGCCGGACTGAAACAAGTAAATGACACGTTTGGCGGCAGGTGCAAAGTGCGGCAGACCGGGAAGACCTCCGGAGTCGGTGGCACTCTTGGCTTCGTGTGGCAGGAGCGAGGCTAATGCCATCGTGCCCAAACCCGTGGTGGCGCGACCAAGCAATGCGCGGCGGGTCACTTGGTGCCAAGCGTGTTGCAGTCCTGGGTTCGCGTCGTGTGCGTCGCTCACTCCTGAGTCTCCTGGGTTGCGGCTGTTTTGCGTTTCCGTCCTTTGCGGTTCGTATTCGACGGCGGTGCGCTCGGTGACTTCAACGCAGTACGCACCAGAGCTTGGACTGTTTGGGCATAGGTGCGATAGGATTCGCTGATTCCTGCAGAGTTCAATTGTTGCGTCAGCACTTGATCGATGTAGGTGAGTTGCGCCGGCTTGGAGCGTTTGATCCGAGAGGTCACTTCGGCCATACCGACGTCCAGCGATTCGAGCGGGCGATTGCGATCGCCGGTCTGTTCCAGCCACGCATCGACCTGTTGACTCAGGCGAGCTCGAGCCTGCTGGTGCTCGGGCTTTGGAGATTCGGCCAAATTCACGGTTTCCCAGGGATCGGCAACGATGTCATACAGTTCCTCGCGGGGACGTGTCATGGCAAACAAGCGGTCCTGCACCGGTGTCAGCTTGCCTTGCTCGTGCAGGTCACGCATGACCGAAATCATCGGATAGCTGTACTCCTTGTAGAAGTTCAGAGCGAAGAAGGGCCAGTCGGGACGCCCGTTGCGAATGTAGCGGTAGCGTTTGTCGCGCGCGGTGCGAATCCGAAACAACGCCATGTCGCAGCGGTCACGACTGGCGAACGCGACCTCACGTGGTGGATCGGCTTGACCGCCAAACAGCACACGCCCCTCCATGGTTTTGGGTTTGGGAACACCGGCCCACGCCAANGTGGTGGCGGTGAGGTCGATCGCNTCGATCAGTTGGTCNGAGACGGTGCCTGGGAGAAAACCCTTGGGTTGAGGCATNCCCGGCGGCACGTANATGATCAACGGAATGCGCAAACCGGAATCGTAGGGCCACTGCTTGCCGCGAACATGAGCACGGCCATGATCGCCCATCATGATGATCATGGTGTTATCAGCCAGCCCGTCCGCCTCGAGGCGTTTGAGGATCTTGCCGATCAGGCCGTCGACCTCGGTGACTTCATCCAAGTACTGTGCCCAGTCATCTCGCACGACCGGGTGATCCGGATAGTAGGGCGGCAGTTCGACTTGGGCCGGGTCCGCATGGCGCGGTGCACCCCAGCCACGGTGTGACTGGCTGTGATTGACTTGCGCGTAAAACGGCTGATGATCTTTCAACTCAGACCATTTTGCTCCGTCGAAACGTTTCCCGTCAAAGACAAAATTCCAATCGGTTTTTCCAGGTTGGGCCAGCGATCCGCCCTTCATGTTNCTGGTGTAATATCCGGCATCGCGGAGCCAAGCGGTGATGGGGCGNACNCCTTCAGGCAACGGTTGCTTTTGGCGTGTCCGGTGTTGGTGAGCACCGATCGTCAGGGCGTAGTTACCGGTGCAGAAGGACGAACGGCTGGTGGAGCAAACCGGCGTGACTGTGAAGGCGTTGGTGAAACGCATGCCTTTAGCTGCCAAGCCGTCGAGGACGGGAGTGGACACCTGTGGCGTTCCATAGCAACCCAGCTCCGGCCCCATATCTTCGGTGATTAACCACAGGATATTGGGGCGTTCAGCGGCCAAGCCGTGGCTCAGGAAGAGGAACAAGAGACACGAGCACAGGCAGATGGAACGTTTCATCGAGCTTTGTTGGTTGGGAGGAGATGGTTCGGGCCGGAGCAGGCAAACGGGCATGCCGGCAGATGGTGTGTCTGTTGTAGTATAATGCGNCCATNGGCAGGAGGGGGAAGTCCGCCTGGCGAGCATGGCGGCAAAATTTGCGTTTTTCGCCGCCTCCGCCGTATATTAGAGCGACAATCGTTGGACCCGCGAGTGAAATCGGTGAAGGAGATGTGATGGCTGATCAGGCAACGCCGCGAATCCATCCTCGGATCTCTCGACGCACCGCCGTGCAGGCGGGTGCGATCGGTCTGTTGGGCTTGGGAGCCAATCACTTGACGCCGCTGCGCGACGCGGTGGCCAGGGAATCGACGGCGCCGGCAGGGCGAGCCAAGGCCTGTATTTATATTTTCCTGTCAGGCGGTCTGGCCCAACAAGACACGTTTGATATGAAGCCGGATGCGCCGGCGGATGTGCGTAGTGAATTCCAACCGATTGCCACCGCGACGCCGGGACTGCAAATCTGCGAACATCTACCGATGCTGGCACAACGAAGCCAACAGTGGTCGGTCGTCCGGTCGCTCACACATCCCTCGAACGGGCATACGGTCGGCCATTACTACATGTTGACCGGGCGCAGTGTGACCTCAGCAGGATTCAAAGGAGATCGCGTGCCGCGCGCGAGCGATTGGCCAGCGATCGCGTCGGTCGTCGGGGATGCGTTGCCCGCCCGGAACCATAACTTGCCGCCCGCCGTGGTGTTGCCCGAACGACTTGTGCATTGGTCGGGTGGCGTGATCCCCGGTGCTTACGCGGGGCAAATGGGTCGGTACCGCGACCCGTTCTTTATCGAAGCAACCAACTACGGGGATCCGTTCTGGCGCGGTGCGTATCCGGAATACACGTTCTTCCAATTGCCCAAGAAAGATCCCAAATCGCCCACACCGACCGTGTATCAGGCGCCCAACCTACAGTTGCCGACAGACATTAACCGGCGGCGCATCGATCATCGGTTGCAACTGCTCAACTCGCTGGATCAACAACGTCGCGCCATGGAAACGTCGGCGAACGTCGTGAGCTACGACCAGCAACGTGAGTCCGCTATTTCGCTGTTGGCCAGTGGTGAGATTCGCAAGGCNATGGACGTCAAACAGGTNGACGANAAAACTCAGGAACGGTACGGACGCAATAGCTTTGGATGGTCACTCCTGATGGCGCTGCGGTTGGTTCAGGCGGGCGTCAATCTGGTGCAAGTGAATCTGGGGAATAACGAAGCCTGGGACACCCACGGTGACGCGTTCTGGCGTTTGCGCGAGAAGTTGCTACCGCCGACGGACCGGGCCCTCTCCGCGTTGCTTGACGATTTACAGGAAACCGGCTTGCTGGATACAACGCTGGTGGTGACCGGCAGCGAATTTGGAAGAACTCCGAAAATCTCCCATCTGGCTGAGCACTACAAGGCGCCGGGGCGAGACCATTGGGGAGCCACGCAAAGCGTGCTGTTGGCCGGTGGTGGTATCTCCGGAGGCAGGGTGATTGGCAAGACCGACAAGATCTGTGCNTACCCCGTTGACCAACCGCAAAAGCCCGAGAACTTCGCCGCCACCATCTATGACGCGCTGGGCATCCCGCCCACGGCGGCTTGGTACGATGAAGTGGACCGGCCGCACCAGATCTATCATGGATCGCCCATTCCAGGGCTGAGTTAAACGCCGCGGACCAGGGCGCGCGGGATGAAGACGAGCGCTCGGGCCGGTCGCGAAATAACGGCGCAAAATTCCACCGCTGGCACCGTTGCGCCGTCTTTTGCTGGCGTGTCGCCAAGGATATGATGCGGCGAACATTCGGTTTCTTAGGCCCCTTGCGGAGTATCCCCCATGGTAAAAACAGCCAGCACCATGCTGCCACTTGGCACACCCGCCCCCGATTTTTCGCTCGTCAATGTCGATGGCAACACCGTGTCACTTGCAGANTACGAAGGGGCTCCGGCGTTGGTCGTCATTTTCATGTGTAACCATTGCCCCTTTGTCATCCATCTAGCGGACGCCCTGGCTGCGTTTGGCCACGAATACCAGGCAAAAGGGGCTGCGGTCGTCGCCATCAGCTCGAATGACGTGTCCGAATATCCCCAAGATTCCCCCGAACAGATGGTGCACGAAGCGGAAACTCGCGGGTATTCGTTCGCCTACCTGTTTGATGAAGATCAGGCGGTGGCCAAGGCGTATCGGGCCGCCTGCACCCCCGACTTCTTCGTCTTCGATGGCGAACAGAAACTGGCCTATCGTGGACAATTTGATGCCAGTCGCCCCGGAAACGAGCAACCCGTGACCGGGGCCGACCTGCGAGCCGCGGTCGACGCGTTGCTGCAAGGTGTCCGACCTGCGGAAGAACAAACCCCATCGATCGGCTGCAATATCAAATGGAAAGCCGCAGCGGCACCCGATTACTTTGACCCGCAAGGGACTGGGTAAGCNGTCCGANTTTGGTCGTAAGTCAATGGCNGATAGTGGNTTATTTGGATTTATCTAGCCCATGGGGCTATTTTAGCCATATCGAGTTGTGTAAAATGCGGAAACGCATATAATCTGGTTGAAACTCGCTATTTCCGCTCGTTTTGGCANTTGTTTGACCGTGACCACGCAATTTCCCACTAACGATTCGCCACTGCTGGATCTGCTGCGTCAACGAGACCAGTTGACCGTCGCAGAGATGGCCACAGCGCTCGACGTGACCGCCACGGCAATCCGTCAGCGGCTGAACCGGTTGATGGGCCAGGAACTGGTCGAGCGGTGCGTGGTGAAAGGGGGCCGCGGCCGGCCTAGTCACCGCTATATGCTGTCAGAAAAGGGGCGTCGGTCGAGCGGAGCGAATTTCGCTGATCTGGCAATTGCCCTGTGGGAAGAAGTACGAGAGATCGAAGATCCGCAGATTCGGCAAGGGCTGCTGCAGCGTCTCGCGCGACGCATGGCAGAGAAGTACGAACAACGGGTTGCAGGCGAGACGCTAGAACAGAGAATAGAGAGCTTGGCCGAACTTTTTGGAGAGCGCAACATACCTTTCCAGGTCGACCAGGCTGGCGCGTTGCCAGTACTCACAGCACTTGCCTGTCCTTACCCTGATTTGGCACAAGCGGACCGGACGGTCTGCTCGATGGAGAAGATGCTTTTTTCAGAGCTTTTGGGCGAGCGAATTCGTCTGACGAACTGTCGTTTGGACGGCGAGCAATGCTGTACGTTCGAAGTGAACTAGAAAAGAAACGAAGAGCAAATAAACATGTTGGAATCAACCGCAGCACAGCCGTGGATCGAAGGTCGATTTGAAGAGAACGTGGTGACCACCACGGTCGAGCAGGCAATCAACTGGGCGCGTCAGTCGAGCGTCTGGCCGATGACGTTCGGTCTGGCCTGTTGTGCCATTGAGATGATGGCAGCCGGAGCCAGTCGTTACGACATGGACCGATTTGGCGCTGGGGCGTTCCGAGCAACTCCCCGCCAGGCGGATCTGATGATTGTGGCAGGTACGGTCACGTACAAAATGGCCAGCCGCGTGCAACGGTTGTACAACCTGATGCCCGACCCCAAATTCGTGATTGCCATGGGCGCATGCACCGTTGGTGGCGGCCCCTATTTCAAATGGGGTTATCACGTCGTCAAGGGTGTTGATCTGGTCGTCCCGGTTGACGTCTACGTGCCCGGGTGCCCACCGCGTCCGGAGGCGTTACTGGAAGGGCTGATGCGGATCCAGGACAAGATTAAGGGACACAAGATCGCCAAGAAGAAGAATCAGTCGGTGGGTCACAAGGTGGACGATGAACTGCCACTGCCCCACCACTCCGGCTACGTCGACGCTCCGGCGGACGTCGAGCCACTGTTGGATCACCAGAAGATTACCGGCAAATAATTGTCGCGAACGGACCGTTTCACACACTTCCATGATTGCAGAAGCTACGCACGACATGACAGATAGTCTTGAGATCATCAATCTCCACGTCGAGGTCGAGGGAAAACCGATACTCCGTGGAGTCAACTTGAAAATGCAGCGTGGCGAAACGCATGCCCTGATGGGACCAAACGGTTCGGGCAAAAGTACGCTGGGCTTGGCAATCATGGGTCACCCGAAGTACGAAGTGACCGAGGGCGATATCTTGTTGAACGGCGAGAGTATTTTGGAATACGAGCCGGATCAACGGGCGCGTGCCGGGATCTTTATGGCTTTCCAGCGTCCGGTTGCAATTCCGGGCGTCAAAATGGCCGACTTCCTGCGGCATGCCACCACCAATATCCGCAACCCGGAACGCAAAGAGGGTGAGGATTTGATCAAAATGGCCGAGTTCCGCAAAGAACTGAAGGCCAAGATGAAGCATCTGCGGATGGATACGGAGTTCGCCCGGCGTTACGTCAACGATGGTTTTTCCGGCGGCGAAATGAAACGCGCAGAAATCTTGACGCTGGCCATGCTTCAACCGAAGTTTGCCGTGCTGGATGAAACCGACAGCGGACTCGATGCAGACGCGGTGCGGCTGGCGAGCGAGTCGATTGCAGATATCGGCGGCAAGGACATGGGGCTGCTCATCATCACCCACCACGACAAATTGTTGGAACACAACCCACCTGATTTCACGCATGTGATCCTTGGCGGTCGCATTGTGGAAACCGGCGGGATCGAATTGGCAAATGAGTTGCATGCTCAGGGGTATGACCGGATTCGTCAGGCACACCCGGAAGCAGAGGCACGCAACCAAGAGATGTTGCAGAAAGAAAAACCGCAAGGGATTGGCAGCTGATACGAAGCTGACCGTCTGCCAAGGGGCGCACGAGACAAGGTGTGACTCCGGGGCAGGTTGCAAGTAGGCCGAGTCCATGGCCTACGCCACTGAGAGAGAGATAGCGATGGCATCTGATCTGAGCACCGACGCGACTACCGAAGCAATCGGCGACATTAACAAGTACAACTTCCGCACCGAGACCACGTCGGTCTTCAAGGCGCGCAAGGGGTTGGACCGCGAGATCGTTGCACAGATCTCGGAAATGAAGAACGAACCGGGATGGATGCGAGATTTTCGCCTCCGCTCGCTCGATATCTTCGAATCCAAGCCGATGCCGAAGTGGGGCGGTAGCATCGACATCGATTTCCAAGACATTTATTACTATCTCAAGCCGACGGATCATCAGGGGAAAACCTGGGAAGACGTGCCGGAAGAGATCAAAGACACCTTTGAAAAGTTGGGGATTCCCGAAGCGGAACGAAAGTACCTTGCGGGTGTCAAAGCCCAATTCGAAAGCGAAGTTGTCTACGGTTCGCTCCAGGAAGATCTCGCCAAACAGGGCGTCATTTTCACCGACACCGACAGTGCACTTCGCGAACATCCGGANCTGTTCAAAGAGTATTTCGGAACGATTATTCCTCCTGAGGACAACAAGTTTGCGGCGTTGAACTCGGCAGTCTGGTCCGGCGGTTCATTTATCTACATTCCGCCGGGAGTCAAAATCGAATTCCCCTTGCAGGCCTACTTCCGTATCAACGAAGAGAATATGGGCCAGTTTGAGCGGACGTTGATCATCGTCGACGAAGGGGCCTCGATCCACTACGTCGAGGGCTGCACCGCGCCGATGTACACCAGTGAAAGTTTGCACTCGGCAGTCGTCGAAGTGATCTGCAAAAAAGGATCACGGGCACGCTACACGACCATTCAGAACTGGGCTAACAATATCTACAACCTGGTGACGAAACGTGCGGTCGCTTATCAAGACGCGACCATGGAGTGGGTCGACGGGAATCTGGGCAGTCAACTGACCATGAAATATCCCGCCGTCTATATGCTGGAACCGGGCGCACGCGGTGAAATTCTGTCGATTGCGTTTTCCGGCGCCAATCAACATCAGGATGCCGGTGCCAAGCTGGTGCATTGCGCACCCAATACGACCGGGCAAATCGTCTCCAAGTCAATCTCCAAGAACGGTGGCCGAAGCAGCTATCGTGGACTGGTCAAGGTGGAGAATGGTGCGACCAATGCCAAGAACAATGTGGTCTGTGATGCCCTGATCCTCGATCCGGAGAGTCGCAGCGATACCTACCCGTACATTGAAATTGCGGAACAGGACGCATCGATCGGTCACGAAGCGAGTGTCTCGCGAATCGGTGAAGAGCAATTGTTTTATCTGACCAGTCGCGGGCTCTCGGAAGCCGAGGCGAGTGCCATGATCGTCAATGGCTTTATCGAGCCGCTCGTCAAAGAATTGCCGATGGAATATGCCGTCGAACTCAACCGCCTGATCCAATTGCAAATGGAAGGGTCCGTCGGGTAACGGGCTCGGCTGACTTGCCAGCGGGCCAAGGCGAAACTGATTGCACACTGCCGAAATGCGGCATGACGCTGGCTCATAGATCCTTTCCCCACTCATTCACGGCCGAACGAACGGCCCTAGGCAGATGACGCAAACAGCAGTACAGACAGGGTTCAACGACGAGACGTTCGAGTCATTTGTGAGTGGTCGCACCGAGCCGGAATGGCTGTTGGAGATGCGACGCGAGGCCTGGGCGGCTTATCAGCAACAAGGATGGCCGACCGGTAAAGACGAAGAATGGATGCGGACGGATATCCGGCTGTTCAAAGTCGATCGATATGCGCCGCCGTCACAGGCGGTATCCGAGCTGGCTCTTCCGCCGACACGCCTGGCAGACGGAGTCGAGTTGGCCGGCCATACACACTCCATCGACAGTCGTTCGGTCGCCGCCGAACTGACGTCCAAATGGGAGTCTCAGGGAGTCCTGTTTGGCAGTTTGAGTCGGTTGGTGGAAGAGCATGGCGACGTCATCAAACCGCATTTGCTGCAACGTGCCTATGATCGCAAACTGGACCGCTTTGCTGCGTTACACACCGCGTGCTGGTCTGGTGGCACCTGCCTCTACGTTCCGCGTGGTGTGGTGGTAGATCAGCCGTTTCATGCCTACAGTGCGATGACCGATGGTGGGGTCGACTTCGGCCATACCTTGGTGATTCTCGAAGAAGGAGCGGAAGCGACCCTGCTGGCTGAGTCGACAAGCTTTGATCCGAACGGCGGTGGCCTGCACTGTGGCGGTGTGGAACTGATCGTCGCCCCGAACGCCCATTTGCGTTTTGTCAGTTTGCAGGACTGGGGTTTTGGCGTCTGGCACTTTGCTCAACAACGAGGCATTGTCGACACCGACGCTTCGTTGCAGTGGACCATGGCGGCGATGGGGAGCAAGCTGGCCAAAGTCAACCAATCGGTGGCGCTGGTAGGTCAGGGGGCTTACAGTCAGGTGAATGGCGTGCTGTTTACTGAGGGCAAGCAGCACCTGTCGTACCACACCGAACAACACCACGTGGCTCCTCACTGCACCAGTGACTTCCTCTACAAGAGCGCACTGCAGGATGCATCCCGCACGGTCTGGCGCGGCATGATCACCGTGGATCACGATGCTCAGAAAACGGACGGATATCAACGTAACGACAATTTGTTGCTATCAACCAAGGCCCGCGCGGATTCGATTCCCGGTTTGGAAATCGAAGCGGACGACGTCCGCTGTACCCATGGTTCGACCACCTCAAAGATCGATGAAGAATTGATCTTCTACGCGATGTGCCGCGGGTACACCCGCAAGGAAGCCGCGCGGATGATCGTCACTGG
>NZVR01000080.1 GCA_002701545.1 Blastopirellula sp.
ACGGTCGAGAAGGGGAACATATATTCCTTCTTGGCAATGGCGGCCTCGGGTGATGAGCAGTGAACGACCATCGGTCGCAAGTACGATGCGCGCTCTTGTTCGACAAGCCGATCTCCGTACTGTGATGTGAGGTCGGTGACTCCATCTTCTTTCAGATCTTGAGCGATCATGTCCCACACGGCTTTCCCCATGCCAGGAACCGTGAACGCGGCGAGTCCCGCTTCCCCGTTGTCAGGTGGCAACGCTTCGATCGGGCCGATGCGTTCGGCAATCGCTTGTGCAATCTCACGAGTGTGTCGCGATGCCCAGACACCGGAGCAGTTGATGCAGCCGCGACCGCTGTTGATGTAAATGCTCTCGGCCATCAGGTCGACATACTGTTCCCAGTCGTCAACGACATCATCGGCCAGGAGGATTTTGGAGAAACCAGGGCCATGTGCCTGGACTCTGGGGTTTCCTTTGTAACGCTCGACCGTGGGCGTACCACCGAAGATCATCGAGCGATCACAGGCGGCCAGGACCGCGGCACCTGCTGCCGCTTCACCGGGGTACAAGCCAAAGACTTCGCGGGGAATGCCCGCTTCGATAAATGCCGAGACCATGCGGTATGGGGTCCATGGTTCCTGAGGGCCGGGCTTCAGTACCAGACCCATCTGCAATGGAATCGCTGGCAGCCAAAGCGTGTGGACACCCGGCGAATTGGACGGCAACACCGCTGCCAAAATGGGCGTCTGTGCCTGATAGCTGACGACAACGCCGCGGTCTTCCACGCCCCAACCGTTGGTCAGGATATCCAGGGGCAGGCCGCGTGTCAGGCAGTCCAGGATCTTCTCCATGTTTCGCAACACGAACGAGTTCTTGGACATGTTCCCCTTGCACATGTGCTCGGGAAGACCCGTGCTGGCCGACTGCTGGTGCACAAAATCCTCGGGGGATTGCGTGCCGTCGCCCAAAGGCAAGGTGGCTGATTCGAACAGATCCGCCGCTTTGCCAATCTTGGCAATCAGGTCCGAGGACGGAATCTCACAAAGGATGTCACGTGCCTTTTGAGCTGTCCGCATGTCGCGGCGAATGATGCCGTCATTCGCCTGACTGACCTTGGCAATTGGTTCACCTGTGGCGAAATGCAGGACGTCTGCGACTTCAAGAGACTCGTAAGGCTTTCCCCAACGCAAAACAGGAATATTCAGCACGCTTAGCACTCCGTGAAGTGGTGGTTTGGTGGGGATCGTTGACTCGTCAACGTTCCCATCAGCGGAATTCGCAGTCAGTTTATCAGTCTGCCGGGACCGAACTCATGTTGTTCCTGAAGTCGATTCGTTCTCCATCCATGAGCGGTCTTCAGCCAGTTGGATCGATGCAAGGGGACGTTAGTAGACGCCAACGGTAGTGGCCGCGGCAAACTCATGGAACGGACGTACCCCACTCACGCCGTCCCAAGGATAGGTTTCAAAGGGACGCTCCCGCTCGCCCTCGTCGCGTTCGAGAAAACCGGGAACGAAGAATTCATCGGTCAGCGTCGTCAGCTTGACGCGGCCCGTTTCCCCGTAACCGACGACGGAGTTCGGATCGTCGAAATTGACCACCTCGGTTACCGCACGTGGTTGAGGAGCGTAATAACTGATCTTGTATTGGTCGGCGGCAGTTACCGGTTTGCTACAGGCCAAGCCCATCAGCGTATTACCGTAAGTGGGCGTCATGAACACACCACTCTCTTCGGCTGGGCCGCCAAAGAGTTCCTCGACACAGTAACGTGTCCACTGCGGTGTGAACTCTGTGCCTCCGGAGAAAATCCCCGTGATTCCTACCTCGGCAATACTACTGCCTTGCGCTTCCAGACCCTCAGCAAGACCGTCCAGAAGTTTCGGGGTGGCAAACATGCACTTGATGTCGTGTCCCGCGGTCAAAATGGTGATGGCCTGGTCGATGCAATGTTTCTTGTACTCTTCCAGGTGCTCCATCCAGCCCTTCTTGATCAACTTGACGACCCAGCGAGGATCCAAGTCGATACAGAAACTGATCCCACCGCGAACCTGGCAGAGATGTTCGACCGCCAGTCGCAAACGTCGTGGGCCAGAGGGGCCTAGCATCAGCCAGTTGGCTCCCTTGGGGAAATACTGTTCAGGCAGTGTGTCGCTGAAGTTTTCGTAGTCACGCCGGAAGTCGTCGATCACCATCCGACTCTTGGGGATGCCGGTTGTTCCGCCGGTCTCAAACACATAGGTCGGCTGGCCTGCTTTGGCCTTGGGTACCCAGCGGCTGATCGGGCCCCCGCGCAGCCATTCGTCTTCGAACAACGGGAACTTCTTTAAATCGTCAAAGCACTTGACCTCGGTCAGTGGGTCAAAGTTCAACTCGGCCTTCTTCTCCAGCCAGAACGGGCACCCCGTCGAATCGTGAAAATGTTGTTGGACGATCTCGACGGTGTGGGCGTCAAGCGCATCTTTGGCTTGTTTGGCCAGTTGTTCGACTTCCACGGTGGTATCAGCGGTACTCATGCAGATCTCTCACTTGGACTAAGGGGGATCGCTCAAAGACGGATCGGCGGGGATGATCAGGAAGGCAGCGAGTCTCTCAACATACCGAAGCAACATCGAAAACACAACCGGCGCCGAGCGAGCAAATCGCTGGAGAGCCGGGAGAAAAACGTGCCCTGATACCTTTGCGCAATCAGCAGAATCGGCAAGTCCCTGTGAGGTGAATTCCGCTTCCCTGTCCGGTCCACAGGCATCCTCTGGCGGGATCCGCAGGAGATTCAGCGGTCCGCTCGAGCCATGCGTGACAGGCAAGGCTGGCAGCCAATTTACCGCTCGAGCCGTGCGTCCGCTTTCGCAGGCGGGGCACCGCGAAAGCAAGCGCTCGTGGCCCGCAGAGGAATAGCTTCGACAACGGTAAGGATTGTCCCTTAAGGTAGATCTGGCACCGATACTGCCGCCGAAGGGCGGTAAACCACAAGGCGGTAGATTGCGGCGCTGGTGGAATTTGTTGGTTAAGACGCAAATCATGGTTACGTAGAACTTTAGCGTAAATCAGGCTCCTTGTTGGCGATGCGGCAAGGATCTATAATCCGCGTTCCAAAAAGAGGACCTAAGCAAGACTCAAGGGATTGGCGACCAACCGTTTACCGTAAGGAGTTCCATCGTGACAATTCGTGTCGCAATTAATGGGTTCGGCCGCATCGGCCGTTTGACGTTTCGCAATTTAATGGCCCGTTCGGATGAGTTTGAGGTCGTGGCGGTTAACGACCTGACTGACAACAAGATGTTGGCCACGTTGCTGAAGTACGACAGCACCCATGGTCGCTTTCCCGGCGACGTCGGTTATGACGACAACAATTTGATTGTGAATGGCAAAGCGTTGAAGGCATTGGCAGAACGGAACCCTGCCAGTTTGCCGTGGGGAGATTTAGGAGTCGATGTGGTTATCGAGAGTACGGGGATCTTCACCGCCAGATCCACCGGTGAAAAACCAGGTTACGATACGCACCTGGAAGCAGGTGCCAAGAAGGTCATCCTGAGTGCTCCGGCCAAAGACGGTGCGGATCTGACATGCGTTCTCGGTGTGAATGACGATCAGCTTTCGGCCGACATGAAATGCGTTTCTAACGCCAGTTGTACAACGAACTGTCTGGCACCGGTCGCCAAGGTGTTGCACGAAACGTTTGGCATCGAGAGTGGACTCATGACGACGGTCCACGCTTACACCAACGATCAAGGCTCGCAAGATCAACCGCATAGCGATCCTTACCGAGCACGTGCTGCGGCGCAGAACATCATCCCGACATCAACCGGCGCGGCCAAGGCCGTTGGCTTGGTCATTCCCGAACTGAATGGCAAGCTGACTGGAATTGCGATGCGGGTGCCCGTGCCAACCGGCAGCGTGGTGGATCTGACCGTCAACTTGGGCAAAGAGGTCTCCAAAGCGGACATCAACGGTGCGATGCAAGCGGCAGCGGAAGGCCCACTGAAGGGCATCCTTTGCTACACCGAAGATCCGATTGTTTCGTCCGACATTGTCGGCGATCCCCACAGCTCCGTCTTTGCAGCGGACTTCACCCAAGTGCTTGGTGACAGTGGCAAGCTGGCGAAGGTTGTCAGCTGGTACGACAACGAATGGGGATACAGTAGTCGGACTGCTGACCTGGTCGCCAAGTTTGGAGCCATGTAATCACGAGCGATATCGCAGTGATACTTGCTACGATAGCAGCGGCAGCGGTTTTCCGTTGCCGCTTTTCGTTTCTTGACCCTGTTTGACAACCGCTGCGATGATTTCTCTGAAAAGTGAGTGACTTGGGTTGGATTCATCGATCTGCAAGCCAGTAACATCCGATGGAAAGGGCAACCTACGGGAAAACATTCAGAGGGTAGCGTGAGTATGTGGCAGAGATTGCAGAAAACCGTGTTGGGTACGTTGGCGGCTTGGGTCGTGTGTTGGGGGCTTTCCGGCTGTGCCGTACAGAAGCCGGTGACCTTTGGGCAACAGGCGGCAAGTCAAGTTAGCGGTGCGGCACCAGCAACGGTCATGCCCTCGTCTTACGCTCAGCCAGTTGCAGCTCCGCGCCCCAACATGACGGCATTTACCAAGGCGGATATGGCCAGTTGGTCACGGTCTTCCGCTCCGGACGCTTACGGTAACCCACGGGGCCGAACTCGGGGTAGCAGTTGCTACACGTGACGGTAGCGACCGGGCACATCGTGTATGTGCCGTTCATCTTCCAAGCCAGCGGTCAAGCGGCCACGTCACTGTCTGGTCAGTCAGTTCCCAGTTGCTGACGAGGTGCTGACGAGGCGCTGACGAGGCGCTGACGAGGCGCTGACGATGCGTGGAGGGCAAACAGCGTCTGCGAGTGAAACGTGATGCGTTTGCTATATCGATCGGCGAAGCGTTCCGCGACCCAGTTGGCTTGCTGACGCGGGACGAGCAAGTAGTCGATCTGTTGCTCGGCGACCAGTCGTGCGAGTTCGGGCGCATATTGGGCATCTGAAGTGAGTTTGGCGTAGCGCTCTCGTTTGGCCAGAAAATCGGGAGACAAGAACCAATGCCCAACATACACCTGGTGTGAGGTGTAGGTGGGTACGATGGACCCGAGCTCGTGATCTGCCAGGAGGCGACCCGCCGGTAACGCTTGTAGTTCGCTAATGATTTGTTCGTATTCTGCCGGTCGCAGATTGTTGCGGCGAATGTCTGCTGTGGCTTCGATGGTCACCAATGCAAAGGAGACAAATGTGAGCAGTAACGTGCCGTATGCAACCATGCGTTTCCAGATTCGCGTGCCGGGCGTGGCGCTCCCGCGGACTTCCTGTAATTGCTGCCTCAAGACGGGAGCAGCCAGGATGCAGAGTGGAAGATGGAGATACATGACAAAGTGATAGCCGTTAAGTACCGGCGAGGTATGCATGAAGATCACTGCCGCGATCCAGGCCAGCAGCGAGAACCGATAGGGGTGCTGTGTTTGCGTCCAGCGTTGTGCTCCACGCAGTGCGAGGACTCCGACGAACCCCAGCGTGAAGGGATACCAGAACACGGACAGTTGGAGGGTGCCGAACACATTGCCCGCAGTTTGACGGTAGACGACATCTTGCGATTGCCAGGTACTGATGATGGCGATCACCACAAAGGGCAGGCACAGTGCGCGTAGGATCGGGAGTTGCTTGTCCAACTGCAGTCGTCTCGTAAAGATCCAGTCGGCAACCGCCAGAGCGCCGGCAACGGTCAAGACGACCAGTGCCGAGTAAGGATGGACGTAGAACAACAGCAGAAATCCCATCCCGACCTGTACTTGGTCGAGCACGTTCCGTAGACCATCTGGTTGCAGCAGTGGTTTCAGCACGACCAGCAATAAGGTCAGGCCGGCGATCCACATCGGATTGGCCAGCACTTCAAACGTGTTCCAGCCGTACAGATGCCAGGTTGCCTGTGCGAAATGATTGGAGAAAAACGCCGGCAGTCGATCGGCCACCAGTTTCATGATCCCCTCCACGCCGCCAGACAGACCGACCAGCACGCAGGCCCAGATACGGTCGTTGCGCGCAGGAAGGATCGGCTTGAGGAACCACCACAACGTCAGTAAGAACAGGCAACTCAGAGGCAATCGCGAGAGTTCCCAAAGCCATGTCGCCGACACTCCGCTGGCGGCTGACAAGAAACCGAGTCCGCTGTGCAGGAGCAGGATATATCTACCGTGTTGCGGATCGAGTGTGTACGGATTGGCGAGCAGGATGGAACTGGTTTCGCTGGCTTGCCGGATGAACGCTTGATAGGACAGGACGTCTGGCGGCATATAGCTGGCTTGCAGGACCGTTTGTCCGTCCGGCGGAGTGATGGCGAGCGTCCACAGGAACGGAATCATCCGCAGAACGGCGATTGCGACTGGCAACAGCCAGAGCAGGAGCGGGGGAGAGTCCCAGTTCCGGGCTGCAGCGCGCCAGGAAGCAAGTGCTGATGAGATTGGCTGTCCGGCAAGCGTCGTCGTGGATCGTGCGAGGTCGGCCATGGTGCAGGTCAGAGGCTGAGGCAGGGAAGGTCTAACACTTCAAGGGTACGTCATCATTCACGGTTGCCGAATGCGGTATAATCGATCGTCTTCCTACGACCTGAACTTGGACAAGCGATTGCACTGTGTCTCAACCCGAATTTGACTTGGCCGCGGACTCCCCTCGCTTTCTCGCGGCGTTTCATCCAAAAAACTCGCCACACTACTTTACCGATGTCCTGATCATCGGCGGTGGGTTGGCTGGGTTGCAGGCAGCGAATGCGATCGGGTCCGATCTGTCCGTGCTGGTGGTGACCAAAGACCAGTTGCGGCAATCCAATAGCACGTATGCCCAAGGCGGAATTGCCGGTGTGCTTGATCCGCGAGACGACGTCAAGCACCACATTCAGGACACCTTGGTTGCCGGCGGTGCGTTGTGTGATCCGGAAATTGTCGAGATGGTCGTGCGTGAGGGGCCTCAGTGCATTCAGCAACTGATTCAACGTGGCACCCGGTTTGACCGTGAGGAACAGGGAGAGCTCGTGCTGGGGCTGGAAGGTGGGCACAGTCATCATCGCGTCGTGCATGCGATGGGAGACTCGACGGGCCGTGAAGTCATGCGGGCGATGATGGAGTGGACAAGAAACGCGCGCAATATCCAGATCTGGGAAAACTCGTTCACCATTGATTTGCTGACACACGACGGGGCATGTCGCGGGGCGGTCATCAAGAGTCCGCGTTCCGGTACGACGATGGTCTGGGCCAAGCAAACGATTCTTTGTACCGGTGGTGCGGGACAAGTGTATCGCGAGAGCACCAATCCGGACGTTGCTACCGGTGATGGACACGCACTGGCGTATCGCGCTGGCGCGGAGCTGCGGGATATGGAGTTCATGCAATTCCATCCGACGGTGCTGTACATCGCAGGGAGTAGTCGCAGTTTGATTACCGAAGCGATTCGTGGGGAAGGCGCGCATCTGGTCGATCGTCATGGGTACCGTTTCATGTACAATTACGACGAACGTGGGGAGCTGGCGCCGCGCGATGTGGTTGCCCATTCGATCGTCAGCCAGATGGAAAAGACCCGGCATCCGAGTGTCTATCTGGATCTGTCGCATTTGGATTGTGAGTTGGTCAAGAATCGATTTCCAGGCATTGCGGCGACCTGTCGCAAGTTTGGAATTGATGTGACGACGGATCAAATTCCTGTCCGACCCGGCGCCCACTACATGATTGGCGGAGTGACGGTGGACGAGCAGGGGCGGACGACGGTTCCCGGTCTGTGGGCGGCAGGCGAAGTGACTTCGAGTGGATTGCATGGCGCCAATCGCCTGGCCTCGAATAGCCTGTTGGAAGGGCTCGTATTCGGCATGCACGTCGGACGTGGTGCAGCGGAACAAGCCGCCGGTGTGGTCGATTCCTTCCAAGCTTTGCCGCTGAAAAACGATGGAGTGCCAGATTCAGAAGAGCCGTTTGACCTGTGGGATATCCGGAACTCGCTGAAGAGCCTGATGTGGCGTTCTCTCGGTGTGCGACGGCAAGCGGACCAGATGCTGGAAGCGGCAGAGACGATCGACAACTGGTGCAGTTACGTTTTTCGTGTGCAGTTTCGTGAGCCGGCCGGTTGGGAACTGCAAAATATGCTGACCGTTTCACGCGTGATGGTCGCGGCCGCTATGGCACGCGAAGAATCGCGAGGGGTGCACCTGCGGAATGATTATCCTACGAAGGACGATGACCAGTGGTTGCGTCATTTGACGTATTCCAAGGCGAGTGCGCCGTAGCAGGACGTGGGTGCCAGCGCATGGCGCGCCCGTGGCCGCACGGACGAGCTTTCCTCGAAACGCTGAAAAGATTGCTTCCGGCCAGACGTTGAGTAAGATGGCCGCTGCCCACCAAGTCTTTTGCAGGAGAGGATTCGAGATGCATGCCACGATGACGGGATTGATCTGCACGGTACTTTGTGTCTCCGTTGCCCAAGCGGAATTGCGGGTGGGAGCAGCGGTCACTAATATCACCCCCCAAGAGTTTCCAGTGATCGTCAACGGGGGCATGCTCAGCAATCAGGCGACCGAAGTGAATACCCCGCTGCACGCACGTGCCATCGTCGTGGACGACGGAGGCGAGCGTTTGGCGATCGTCGTCGTCGACAGTTGTATGATTCCTCGACCCTTGTGTGACGAAGCCAAGCAGTTGGCGGCGCAACGTACCAAGATTCGCCCGGATCGGATGTTGATCTCGGCAACCCACACGCATACGGCCCCTTCCTGTATGGGCGCTTTGGGAACCAATGCGGATTTGAAGTATGTGCCTTACCTGCGGGAAAAATTGGCTCAGTCCATTGTTGCGGCGGAAAAGAATCTGGAGCCGGCCCGAGTCGGATGGGTCGTTGCCAAAGCGGCGGAATACACGGCGCTACGACGCTGGATCCGGCGCCCCGACCGAGTCGATTTGGATCCGTTTGGTAACCCTACAGTACGCGCCAACATGCATGCGGCAAGTAACTGGGACAATGTCATTGGGCCGTCCGGACCTGAGGATCCCGATCTATCGATGATCTCGTTTCAAGCCCCGGACGGACGACCGATTGCCGTCCTGGCCAACTTCTCGATGCATTATTTCAGCGACAAGCCGCTGAGCGCCGACTACTTTGGCTTGTTCAGCGAAGGGTTGAAGCAGCGGATTGCGCAGGACAAACAGGGGGCACATCCGCCGTTTGTGGGAATCATGTCGCATGGTTGCAGTGGCGACATCTGGCGACGGGATTACGCTCTGCCAGCCACAGAACGCCCGAATCCGACCATCGCATCGTACACCGAAGGATTGCTTAAAATTGCCGTCGCCGCGTATCAGTCGATCCGCTATGACGAGACCGCTGATATTGCCATGGCCGAGAAACGGTTGCGGTTGGCATACCGTGTTCCCGACAAGCAGAGGTTGACGTGGGCGCAGTCCATTGTTGCTGAGATGGGCGAGCGTTTGCCGAAGACAACCGAGGAAGTGTATGCCCGAGAGCAAGTGATTCTGCACGATCTGCAGTCGACAGAAGTGGTCGTGCAAGCCTTGCGTATCGGTAACATCGGGATCGCGACGACGCCCAGCGAAACCTATGCCTTGACGGGAATCAAGCTGAAGAAGCAAAGTCCCTTGCAGCATACGATGGTGATTGAATTGGCGAATGGAGGCGATGGCTACATCCCTCCCCCCGAACAACATCTTTTGGGTGGATACAACACGTGGGCCGCGCGATCTGCAGGTTTAGAAGTGCAAGCGGAGCCGAAGATTACCGCCGCCGCATTGCAGCTGCTCGAACAAGTTTCCGGACAACGCCGCCGGGTGTATCAGGCCTCACGAGGTCCAGCATGCAAAGCCATCTTGGACGCTGATCCCGTTGCCTACTGGCGACTGGATGAGTTTGCCGGCAAGCGAGCGCGGGATGTCACCAGACACGCGCGCGACGCCACGTTCGAAACAGGTGTCGCTTTCTTTCTGGATGGACCTGAAAACGGTTTTTGCCAAGGTTCGGAGGTGAACCGGGCTGTGCATTTCGCTGGCGGTCGTCTGGTGGCACGAGTTCCCAGGGTTACCGATACATATACGGTTTCACTCTGGTTTTGGAACGGGATGCCCAACGAGGGACGTGAGACCACGGGGTGGATGTTCTCGCACGACGACCATTACAGCGTGGGCCCGCGCGGAGTGCATTTGGGTTTGGGTGGCACCGCGACCCAACCCGGGAAACTGCTGCTACAGACCGGGGCCGGTGAAGCAACCCAAGTGGTCGCCTTGGGCACGTCAGACATTGCACGCTGGACGTGGAACCATGTGGTGCTGGTGAGGACACCCGACAAGATCCGAGTCTATTTGAATGGGGCCGAGAAACCGGAAATCCAGGTGGACTGCCAACCGCGTAAGGGCGCGTTCAGCGAGCAGTTCTTCTTTGCCGGTCGCAGTGACCAAGCGGCTGGTTGGGAAGGCCGTCTGGACGAGATCGCCGTTTTCGATCGAGCACTGTCTGCAACGGAAGTGCAATCGCTGCAGCCGGTTGATTAATCGTGCCGGTCCGGCGTCCCGGTGGCGTGCTGAAGAATGTCCGGCATGATGCGCCGGTCGAAGGCCGGTGCCAGCTGCAACTGGAAACGGCACAACGCGTGCAGCAGGTTGCCAGGAGATGTCGTGCCGGACGGGATCATCCGCAGCGATTCGCTGGTAAAGCGTAGTGTGCCTGTGCTGTCGGGGATTTGCAATTCACACCAAGCCAGATCTTTATCGTAGCGCAGGTTGATCTGTGTGAGATCGTGGTCCTCGAGCAGATCGATGAGTGCTGCCAGATCCAGAGGTTGTTCGAAATCAACCTCCAGTTCCCAGTCAGATTGCCCGAGGCACTGATCGAGTTCGGTGTGGTAGGTGAAGTCAGAGATCGTGATGCCCGAGACCGCGCGACGCCAACGCACTCGAGACGGATCGTCGACACACAAATCGACGGTGATTTCGTACAGGAACAACGGGGTTTCAATCGTACCACGTCGCTGCTCCGGGCCGTGGACGACGAAGTCTCGGCGTTTCAGTGGAAATCGTTCGCGGATACGATCAAACATTCGTTGAAGATCTTGATCGAGCGCCGAGCGGGTTAACTGTTCGAGAAAGGTCAATGCACGATGGTCAATGGCCGTGGGGACGCGGTGTTGCGCTGCGAAGCCACGCAGGCGCTTGATCGGCTCGTCGCGAACGGTGAGGATTCGAAAGTGGGAATCGATAGGATGCGGTCGACTCAACGTTGCAGACTCTCTCATGCCCCATCGTCGACCGAAGCAGGCGGGATTTTCGGCTGGCGACTGTGATCAACGAACGCGTGACGCTTGCTTGGCGAGTCTAGCAGTTGTCAGGGAATCTGTTCAAGACTAGCGAGCTGTTTCGCTCGTGTATTTCTGGTCTTTCGGCGGTGAGATCCCCGGCGTCGCATCCTGGACGACGAAGTGCCTGTGCCTGGGGTAATGCTGTTTGCCAGTGGGCATCAAGCGTCCGTGTCGGTGGCCCGATCGGCTGCCTGGAAGCCGGAGCGTTTGTGTGTGCCGTCGCAGAACGGACGATTCTGTGAAGCGCCGCAGCGGCAGAGAGCGATGGCGGCCTTCTTACTCTCGTACGGATAGGGATTGCCTTCGGCATCGACGATGACGACGGGGCCTTCGATCACCAGAGGTCCATCATCTCGCGTTCGAATCCGTACGTCACTCATTGGTCGGCTCCGCGGCGAGATTTTTTTCCGTCTCCGGATCGTCCTCATATTGCACGATGACAATCAGAGGTTGGTGTGCGATCGCCATGGGAGCCTTGCGCAGCGGTTGAGCATCCGTCGAGGTCGGTTTTTCGGGAGCTGGTTCGGGAGCACTTTCGTGCTCGATCAACGTTTTGCTTTTTGCCAGTAACTCTTTGGGAACGACTCGAAATACCTGCTGTGCGGTGCGTTTGCGCATCGCGTTGGCGGCCGGGCGGAGCGATGCCGCATCAAGCTGGGCATCGCTCTGGCTGTCGTCTGCGTCCTTGGCTGCGGCCTCGGTGATTGCCGCCTCGGCATCCTTGTCGTCTGCCAGAGGGCGCGGTGGTGCGGGATTCTGAGGGGATGCTGGAGTCGGTGCCGATGGAGAACGAACACCCGTTCCCGTTCCTTTCGGCTGCCCAGCTTTTGTTTGATGTTCCTTGGGCTGAGCTGACTCAGGACTGCCCGGTTCACTGTTGCTGTTGAACGCGTCTGCCGTGCTTGCAGGGGAGGTTGCCGATTGTTGTTGTTGCGTTGATTTCAATAATTCCGCTTGTTGGAAAATACCTGGGCGCGACGGCAGAACAAAGACTTCATCAGCTTCTGCAAGCTGTTCTGGTGTCAGGGTTGCCAACACCAGCTGTTCGTATTTTTCGCGGAGTCCCCGGGACTTCTCTTTCGACTCGGCAGATGCGCGATCGTCAGATGCATTGTCGTCCTGGTCGCCGGTCGCGCTGGCCACGGACTTCACCATTTTGCGATCGTCGGCACGTAATTGCGATAATTCAGCTGCCGAGAGTTGCAGTAAGCGGGCCAAGGCTGCGCGACTGTCTTCACCTCGACGTAGTACCAGTTTGACCGCTTGGGGGCGGTTGGAGAACGTTGCCTGACTCGATTTGATGCGTGCGTCTGCACCGCGATGGGTGCCTGCGTCGGGTTGTGTTCTACTCGAGGCATTGCTGCGGTTCGCGCGGCTTCCATCGTCAGCCATTGGCTGTTTGTCAGCAAGCTCCTGTCTTTTGTTTGCGGCAGGCGAGGGAATAGCAGGGACTACTTTGTCTAACGACGCAGGCTGATCCGCTGGGGCATTGGTATGAATGGTTGGGCTTTCGGCGTCAGCGGCAAATTCGATGGGCATGGCATCTGCGCCGGCTGCAGAACCATCTCCTTCGGCGCTAGCCTCAAACACGGCGTCATCCGCTGTATTTCCTGCTTCCTGCGCAACGGTTGCCTGGGCGACATCTCGAGTTTGGTCGTCTGATGGTTGCCGGGAGAGATTAACGACAACAAGCACTGTTGCTGCGATGGTTGCCAACGTACCGGCCACCAGTGACCAGGCCCTAAGGTTGCTTCCAGATCGCCGGCTGAGCGTTGGTGCCACCTGCGCCGGGTTGACTGCCGTGGCACGTTGCAAAACTGCTTCCGACCAGTCCGAGGTCGGCTGTGAGGACGGCATGGCTTGTAGCGTGTTACTGAGTGCCCTTAGCTCATCACAGGTCCGACGCAATTCGGGATCCGCCTCCAATGCTTCATCGACGCTGGCGCGCTCCTCTGGCGACAACTCATCGTCAAGGTAGGCACTTAATAATTCGTCGGAGAATTCGTGATTCATGATACGTTGTTGCAGAGTCTTACTCTGCTGGCTGCTCGTGCAGCATTTGGTGTAGTTTTTCTTTTAGTTGTAGTCTTGCGCGATGCAAGCGACTGCGGACTGTGCCAGGGGCGAGTTCGAGTATGTCAGCGATCGTGTCGTAGCAGCAGCCTTCCAGCTCTCGCAAGACCAAGATCGCACGATGTTCCTCGGCCAACTCATCCAGTGCCGCACGCACTTGCTGTACTTGTTCGTCGCGTAGTAATCCTTCGTCAGGTTCGGCCACCTCGCTGACCGGCTCGGTCCCCGAGGTTTCTCGCATCTGATCAATCGAGGCTTCGTTTTTCTTGCGTCGCCGGTAACTCACGGACAAGTTAAAGGCGATGCGATAGAGCCAGGTGTAAAAGGCGCTCTTGCCTTGGTAGGTATCCAATTTCACAAAAGCTTGCACAAACGCATCTTGGCCAATGTCTTCCGCTTCCTCACGGTTGCCCATCACGTGGTGTAACGTGTTGAACAGCCGCGCTTGGTATTTGCGGACAATTTCACCGTAGGCCTCGGAATTCCCGTTGCGTACTTCTGCGATGAGTAGGGCGTCTTCTTTCACAGCCGCTCCGACATAAGTGACGCCAGTTGCCCGGCGAAAGTTCCCACTGCACCGATGTTTTTGTCAGCGAGTCCCAAGATACGGGCGATTTGTACTGGCTTTGACCATCATCGCCATCTGGTCGAAAGTTGTCAAACCCTTCGCTGCATGGAAGTTACGGAGTTGTGATATGTTCGACGATGAGTGGCAGAGGAGGCGCCGGTTCAGCTGAAATTGAAAAGGCGGCCTGCAGGGAATCCTGAGTACGTTGGTATGCATTTGGGTGGGCAAAGACCCTCGCCAGGAGGGCACCTTGCTCTACCTGGTCCCCAATTCGGGCGCGCATCTCCAGTCCGACGGAGTGATCGACGGCGTCGGACATCACTTTCCGGCCTCCACCATATTCAATCAATACCTGTCCGATCGCTTCGGCGTCCACGGCTTGCAGCCAGCCGGTTTGGGAGGCCCTCAGTTCGTGGCATTCGGCCACGGGGCGAGGGGCATTTAAATCACCTCCCTGAGCGGCCACCATCGCTTGGAATTTTTCAAATGCGCGTCCCGAATCGAGATGGCCCTGCAATCGTTGACGCGCTTGCTGGACGGTCGATTCGGTTCCCGCCGAGGTCAGCAGTTCTGCTCCGAGTTCCAGCGTGACTTCGATCAGATCGGCAGGGCCATTGCCTTGCAAAGCGGCGATGGTTTCGTCCACTTCGACCGCATTTCCGACCATGCGACCGAGCGGTTGATTCATATCGGTGAGCAAAGCGGTGGTTCGAACCCCCATCCGCTCACCGGTGGAGACGAGCGACTGTGCCAGAGCATGCGCGCTGGACAATTCTTTCATGAAGGAACCACTGCCGAATTTCACGTCCAACACCAGGGCATCTAATCCCTCGGCCAGCTTCTTGCTCATGATGCTGGCAGTGATCAAAGGGATCGAAGGGACCGTGGCGGTGACGTCCCGCAGCGCATACAGTTTTTTGTCGGCCGGAGCGATTCGAGCTGAGGCACCAGTGATGACGCAGCCGATCTGGCCAGTGACCTGAGTGATTTCATCGACATCCAAGTTGGTACGAAAGCCCGGAATGGACTCCAGCTTGTCGAGTGTGCCGCCGGTGGCACCCAGTCCGCGACCGGAGATCATTGGGTTGCGGCAGTGACTGCAGGCCAGTAGCGGAGCCAGTAACAACGAGACTTTGTCACCGATGCCGCCGGTTGAATGTTTATCCACCACCGCGCGGCCGTCGTCGGGCCAGTCCAGCACAATGCCCGATTCCAGCATGGCTTCGGTCAGCGCCGCCGTTTCGTCGGTGGACATGCTCCGCCAATAGATGGCCATCGCCAACGCAGACATCTGGTAATCGGGGATATTTCCCAGCGTGTAGGCCTGGATGAAAGTATGAATTTCATCGGCCGTGAGGGACTCGCCATCCCTCTTCTTGGCAATCACAACGGCGGGGGAAAAGCTCATGTCACCGGGGTATGTTTCAGGGAGAAGAAACCGTTTTTATGGTAGTGTACGCGGGCCAAACCGACTACTGCGAGCGCTGTTTTATGTCGAAGATACGGTTGCCGGCGAGCAACTTTTGACGGTAGTTCAGACTGTTTTTCGTCGTCCCGTAGCTCGGTTGTCGTTGGGCTCTGGTTTGACAAGTCGCGTTCCGGACCTGATTATGGAAGCGGCATGATCATGAGGCGTGTGGGTGCATTCGCAGGAGGGTTGCCAGGTTCGCTGGCACAGGCCTCTCGTTTTCGGTTCGTCGGTCAGACAAAGTGAAACATGAAACGGAACTGCTTGAAGCTGCGGCACGAGGCGACGCGGACGCGTTTGGCCGCTTGGTTAGTTCGTATCAAGACCGGCTGTTTACCAGCATTACGCATCTTTTGAACGACGCCCATGAGGCAGAAGACGTTGTCCAGGAAGCGCTGGTGCAAGCGTACTTTCGTCTCGACCAATTCCGCGGTGACAGCTCGTTCTATACGTGGCTTTATCGGATTGCCTTCAATTTGGCGATCAGTAGCCGTCGGTCGCGAAAATCGCAGGTTTCCGTGGAGGCGAGTCGTGAAAACGCTGGTCAAGAAATGCCCGATCCCAGCGGTGCTCCCGATACGAATTTGTTGCACCAAGAGCAGGTGCGTGAGGTGCATGCGGCGCTGGCAACGCTCAGCGAAGAGCATCGCGCGGTGATCGTCCTCCGCGATCTGGAAGACTGTGATTACGAACAGATCGCCACGATCCTGGAGATCAGCAAAGGCACGGTTCGCAGTCGACTTCATCGTGCCCGCAGCTTGATGCGCGAGCACTTAGAGCGGGTTCGCCGCCGCGAGCCAAAGAGTTGAACTCGTAAGTCCGCAGTTGCGTTCGCTCAGAGTTCGATCCAGGTTACCGTCAGTTGGGGTAGATCGACAATTGCCACGGTATGCGGGTCGGCGCGGTAGACCGCTCCGGGGTTGAGCACGAGGGTATCGCCAACGCGCTCCTGTTTGGCGCAGTGAGTGTGACCGTAGCAGACTAGATCGAACTGGCATCCGTGAATGACTTCGTCGAATCGCCGTTGGTCGTCACTGTGGAGCATGGCAATCTTGCGGCCGTCCCGCTTGATCTGGCCGTACCTGCCATGGCATGTGTGATGCGGCGTTTCGGCGATTGCGGCTTCGAGCAGGTGGGTGCGGTGATCCACGTTTCCAAAGACAAAATGAGCTGGCCAGTGCGCAAATAGCGGGGGGATTTCGGCCGAGCCAATATCGCCGCAATGAATGACTTCATCCACTTCCTGTTCGGAGAACGCAATCACTGCTTGACGGGTGAAGGCGACGTGCGCGTGTGTGTCACTGACGATACCGAGTCGTGTCATGGGGAGAACCGTACCATGGCGGTTGGGGGGAGCATGCTCAAACAGTCTAAGGCGGGTGCGAAACGTTGAGGAGGCCCTGTGGTCGGGCAGGCTGACAAGGAGACGGATCTGGAGGGTGAGCGCTTGCTTGCTCAAGCAACGGGCGGAGAGTTATCGACATCCGTGTCCGCTGTACCCTCGGCGTCGGACGGTGTGATCGGATTTTCGTTTTCGCTGGACATGCCCTCTCCTGGTCAGTTGAGAGGCATAATAGTCTTTCCCGCATCATCCTGCAGCCGTATTGGTATACCGCGGCAGGTTTGCGTGGTTCAACGATCGTCCCGATAGACGCGCGTGCTCTCTTCTTTCATCACCAATGCGCGTTGGACTTCGTCGCTTTGCAAAGTGACTCGCAGCTTCTGGTCACCCTCACTGACCCCTTGTACTTGGATTCGATATTCGACACGTTCCTGTGCACCGAGGCTGGCCAGAGGCGCAAAGGTGATGGTTTGACCAGCTGCAGGCTGTTGGCCTTGAGCTTGTGTCGGTCCCGAACTGCTGACGTAGGCCAATCCAGGAGGCAAGGTTGCGACCACGCGGACGTTGGAGTCAGGTTTGTCACCGTGATTTTTAACCGAGATCACGTACGTTGTCTCCGTGCCGGTTTCGATAGGATCTGCCGTATCGGAGACCGAGAAGATCAATTCCGCCAAGCTTTCGACTTGCAGCTGGTGCTTGACCTCCGCTTGCGTATTCAGATCCGCTTCGGCCGAGACGTCGACGGTTTGCAATCCGGTTTCGACCGGCAGCGTACGTAATTGGACCGCACCACGTTGATTGATGGGGAGTTGATCAAGGAACCAGTACACGGCATGTTCCCGGGCGTCGTATTCACCCTTCTTATCCGCTTCGATGAACTCCAGGCCCTGCGGCAAGCGTGCTACCAGTTCGACGTTGGTGGCAGGTGCCGTTCCCGCATTGCCAAGTTGGATGGTGAAGGTCGCGTTGCGTTCCAGATAGCGTCGCACCGGACCCTGCATTGCGAGTTGCATCTGGGGAGCGACGACTTCGACCTGATGTTGTTTGGTCACAGGTTGTTGCCCGCTGGCACTGTCCTGGATGGGACAGATCACCGTGCCTGCCTGATTGGATTCGAGTATTAATTCGAAGCTGCGTTTTTCGTCCGGCAGCAGTACCGGGATTGCGTTTTCGAGCTCCAGTTGTGTCCCGCTGGGATGAGAAAGCCCGGCGGGAACATCGGCTGCGACGGAGACATGATTGGCGGCACCGCTGCCTTCGTTCGAGATCGTCAAACGGAGAGCGACATCGTCGCCAATGAGAACTTTCGCGGGGCCTTCGTAGGTGATCTTCAGGCGCGGTTGTGTACTGACAGTGCGTACCGACGCCTGAGCTTGAAACGAGACTTGCGCAATGCTTCCGATCTCCCCTTCCGCCTCGGGGACCACATGCAACTTGATTAGCTGCTCTTCGCCCGGAGCCAGTTGAGCGATTTGCCAGGTGTAGGTCCCGTTGCCGTCGGTCGTGGCTTCCGGTTCTGCGCCGGCGTAGCGGGTTTTGGCGGGCACGACGTCCTGTACGAGGACGTGATGCGCGGTTGCCTGCCCCACATTTTTCACCAAGATTTCAAAGGTCGCTGGTTGGCCGACTTGAACTTCGGAGGGGGCCGATTTTTCGATCGTGACGCTGGGNGTTTGTAAGCCTTCGAGTTTGCGTGCGCCCGGTACAGCAGCTGGTAACGCGCCAGTTGCCTGAGGCGCTGCTTCTAAGCCGCCGGGCGTTGCAGGGGGCGCTGACGCCGTAACCGAACCGGGAAGTTGTGGGGCTCCGGTGGTGGGCAGCGGTACGAATTCCGTGGGTGCTAACGGTTGTGGTGTGCTGCCGTCCGAACTCAGCGGTTGTGCGGCAGGCGTTGCCGGTGAGGAAACCGGTGCAGCTGGGTTACCCGCAGCAGGTTGATAGGCATTCGGCTGATAGGGATTTGGCTGGTAGGCATTCGGTTGATAGCCACCGGCGGATTCGCTGGGTGAGCCAGGAGTGTCGGTCAGCGAACCGCCGCTTTGCGGTGTCGGAGGTGACGTCGTAGCTGACGCACTGTCGGTCAGTCCTGCGCCAGCAGCCAAGGGGGTCGCTGCGAGCGGAGCGGGTGCAACCAGAGGAGCCGATTCNGCCGGCATCGTAGCGGGAATCGGTGGGGGAGGATCGATCAACGAATGGCGAGGATTCCCGTCGGCAACGGTCGGGGGAATGTTCGTCGGATTTGCGGTGGTCGGCTGGCTGCTGGGGAGATCCGGAAGACTGTTCGTTGGAATGGAGGCAGGGGCACCAGGAGCTGCTCCATCGGCAGGGGGATATGCGTCAACCTCAATGGTCGTGGCCGGTGGCGTGGCATCGGTTACNGATCCGTCGCTCACCGTCCCGGCGACGGGAACTTGATCGGTGTATTGGGCTTGCACATAGGGATTTTGAGGGATGTCGCTGGCGGTCGCCGGCGACGCGGCTGCTGGCGACTCCTGTGCGGTGCTCACCACCTGAGCATCACTGTCTCCAGGGATGGGGGCGAGTTGGGTAGCCTCTGCTGCCGCAACCGCGGTTGTCTCTTGCTCCGAATCGGCAGTCTGCGGGGAGTCGGCGTTGCCTGCGGGCGCAAAAATTTGCGTCAGACCAAACCCTCCGCCGGCAAGCGTGGTACCGAGTACACCAAAATAGATGGCACGGCGNGCGCGGGTGTTTCCCAGGATCGATTGGGTGAGGGAGCGGAACATAGTTGCGGTTCCCGATGGTGATAATGACCGGACTCCGGACACGCGCCGTCGCGCATCCGCTGATGAGCCGCGAGTTCGTACCAAAACCCTCCGTTGGCCGAAAGACCAATTCTCCATGGAACGCTCCACANAGCGAAAGAAGCTAGCGAACAATAGCCAGCGTGAGGGGGGCCGAGTGAGACAGTATGACCCTCCTGATGCATGTAACCGGCATGTTTCCCGATGTCCGACAAGAGTCATGTTGCGATGGGAATCCAGACAGCGGGTATCGCGATGCGAATTTTTGACCCCTTTCCCTCTTTGACGTACCGTTCAATAGCACGTTCTCGTTGGATTGCGCGAGAGGTGTCGAGTTCCTCCTTGAAGTGTGCAGCTGATGACTGTTGTGAAACCAGAAACGGACGGCAACCTCTCTTGGGGTGAGCATTTTACGTTGGCGCTGCAAACGCATCGTGAAAAGCTTGCTGGCCAATTGGATACGGAACGCCAGCGCATCATGGGTGCAGAACAAGAATTCCATGCCAGCATGCAGCAACTGGCAGAGGAATTGGTTGCTGCCGGGGATGGTAAGCAACGTGAAGCAGGCGTATTGGATACCATCTTGCAGACGCTGGTGAGCCTGCAAGGTGAAGTGCAGGCATCGCGCGACGCGACGCCATGTGATACGCTCGAGCTGACGGCTGAGTTGCAGCAAGCTCGCGAACTACTCCACGACCAGGTTGCTGAATTTAAGCAGGCTCGGCAAGAACAAGAGGCATTGTCCACGGCATCGCGTGAACAGCTGCAGACGATCGAACGTGACCGTCAGGCACTCACACAAGCCTCCGCCGCGTTGGCCATCGAAGAATCGAGAATCCATGAGAGCCGGCGTCGTATCGCACGTGCCTTGCGAGCGCGCAAAGCCGAGCAGCACGCAGCTCTGGAGCAACTGCGTATGGAGCTGCTTCGGCGTTCGGCCAGTCAAGATCTAGAACTCGCGCCGCAGCTCGCGGCAGCGAATGATGAGATTGCCAGGCTGCAGGCCGAGGTCGCAGAACGTGATGCTCAGTTTGATGCCTTGGGTGATCGCGAACAAATGTTGAACGCTGACATTTCCAAGTTGAGGGGCGAGCTGGAAAAGGAACGTCAGGCGGCTGCAGGATTGCGGGATCAAGCTGCGGCCGAACATGTGGTCGACAAAGAGGCTCGAGATCAGTTGGAAGCGGAACTGGAGGCACTCCGCACGCGCTGTCAAACACTACAGCGACAGGTGGATCAGAACGTCGAAATCGACCACGAATTTCAGCAGGCTCAGCAAGCTTGGGAGACAGAACGCCAACAGCTCCAAGCTGAATTGCAAGCACTTGAGGCGCTGCAAAAAGAACTCGCATATTTCCAGCAGGGTGCTGGGGAATCCGATAGCCATGTTGCGTCTTTGGGTCAGCAGTTGTCAGAGGTCCAAGCCTTGAGTCTGGACGAACATGACGAGCTTGTGACGCAAGTCGAGACGTTGCTCAGTCAGGTCGCCGATCTGGAAGAGGAGCGTCGTGAGCTACAACCGCAAGCGTTGCGAGCGGCCGACCTGGAAGCGGAGTTGGAAGAAGCTCGAGGAAATAACACGGTATTGCAGGAAGAATGTGATTCACTGAAGCGCGCGGACACAGAGTCCACTGAGCATCCTGCTGCGGCAGCCGAGGTGGCAAGGCTCCAAGAGGAACTGGAAGATGTACGTTACCAGTGGGAACTTGCCATTGCCGAAGTCCAGGAACTGAAACACGAGAATCGCGATCTGCAACGCGATACAGCCCAGCCGGGTTCCGGCCACTCCACAGCAACGAGCTCGGGGTTTGACTGGGAAGCGCAAAAGCAAAGGTTGCTGAACGAGTTAGAGACTGGAATGGTTGGCGCAGGTAATGCACCTGCCTCCAAAGAAGAACGGCTGAGTGTCGAGGGAGCGATCCAGCTCACCGAGCAAGTGATTGCTGAAAAGGATCAGATCATCGCAACACTTCGGTGCCAGGTGGAAGCGGTGGCAATGACGCACAGCCCGCCACCTGAGGTCCAGGAGCCTGATCTCGCAGAGATCTTTGACCACGACGAACTTATCCGTCGGGAACGTGAGAAACTCCAGGGGATGCAGTCGGAGTGGCGCGAGAAATTGCGACAGGCAGAACTCGATGTCTCTGTGGAACGTGCCAAACTGGCGCGTGAGCGACTGGCCATGGAAGAGCAATTGCAACGTTGGGAAACCGAGAAGCAACGACTCGAAGATTCAAATGAGTCGGTCAGCCAAGGCAAAAAGCATACTGGCCGTTGGCTGTCACGGCTCGGTTTGTCCAAAGACGAGCATTAGAAACGACGCGGTACTGTCCTGAGCGTCAGTCACCGCCCGCTTGGCCGTGGTGCCGCGTTTCCTGCGCTCAACCCGCATCCTGTGGTTTCTCATGACGCTTCAGGTAATCGGCGACGACCGTGTCGACCAGCAATTGCCCGACGTGAAAGGTGACCATCGGGAGTACTGCTAATCCGAATTGCGAATAATCGTCGACCGCGATGGCGAGTCCCACCATCAAGGTTTTTTGGCTTCCAGAAAATCCCACTGCGATGCGATCGGCGCGACGCATTTTCAAGAGATATGCGAGCAGGTGGCCAACGCCAAGCATCGCCAGATGTAATCCCAGAATGGTGGCCATCATGATCGCGCCATCCAACGCCAGCGACGAGGCGGCGACCCCACTCTCGCGAATTTTGGCCCCGGCGTTGATGCTGCCCAAGAAGATCATGGACAGGACACCCCATTGGGCCATGACCCCCATCGGGGTCTTTTGTCGAGATGCCCAACTGCCAACCTTGCCCACCCGTCGCAGCAATTGAGCAAACGCCATGGGCAAGACCACTAGTATTAAGAGCTTGAAAATCATGCTGGACATGTTGAGCGATTGCACTTCGGCACCGGTCATCCAAAACAGCCAGATCGGCGTGATGATGAAACAGCTGGCGTTGGTGATCACCGTGACCATCAAAGCCACCGTGTCATTGCCGCCCGCGCGTCGCGTCCAGACTGCGGCTGAGGCAAGTGTGCTGGGGGTTGCCGCAGCCACCAGGATCCCGATTGCCAGACCTTGATCGATGGAAGGGGCGACTAGAAAGTACAGGCCCCAGGCGACCAGCGGTAAGAGTCCGTAATTCACGGTCGTCGCTAGCAGCGCAGGCGGCAGCCGCAGCGATTCGTAAAAACTGCCGAAGCCGAGCGGAAACGACATGAGGAACAGCACGCCAGCAACGATAGCCATGCGCGCATAGCGACCGGTCTCACCGCCGGCGAGGAACTGCAGCTGAGTTGCGAACAGGAATCCAATGGTGAGGACGCAGGCCAGTGCCAGCAGGAACCAACGTCGCACGAGAAACTGCTTCACGATTTCCTTTCGTGTTCCAAGCCAAGTCAGCGGACGGCGGATCCGCTGCCCGTAAGAGCAATTCTGAGACGGGATGGAAGAGACTGCAACCGCTCTATCGTTGGTTCAGAGGTCCAAGTACAATCGGAATTTGCTCTGCACCGACACGTTTTTGGTTTCTCGATTCTGTCTCTAAAGTGCTCTCAAACAACATGTTGCGATATTGGACTGCAGGCGAGTCACACGGCAAAACATTGCTCGCCATGGTCGACGGATTTCCCGCGGGTTTAACGCTGGAGACCGATTCGATTGATAATGAACTCGCCCGCCGGCAGGGTGGCTACGGACGTGGAGGTCGGCAACGGATCGAAACGGACAAGGTCGAAATCCTGACAGGTGTCTGGAAAAACACGACATTGGGAAGTCCGATCACACTGCAAGTGGTGAACCGCGACTACAAGTTGGAAAGGCTTGGTGACCTGGAACGCCCGCGACCCGGGCATGGTGACCTGACTGGTGCGGTCAAATTCTTGGGACCGATTCGAGCCATTCTGGAGCGTGCCAGTGCGCGGGAAACAGCCGTACGCGTTGCTGCTGGTGCGTTGTCCAAGCAGTTGCTGGGGGCCTTTGGAATCCAGGTGATTGGCTTTGTGCGTGAGTTGGGAGGCATCGTCGTCGATGGGGAAGAGGGCGATCTCGAACAGCAAAAGCAGCTTCGCGATCAGAGCATCGTCTACACACTGGATCCCACCCGCGATGACGAAATCAAGGAACTAATTGACAAGACGGGCAAATCGGGTGACACGCTGGGTGGTGTCGTGGAAGTGCGTGTGGAAGGGTTGCCCTTTGGGCTCGGCACGCATGCTCAGTGGGACCGCAAGCTGGATGGCAGGATCGCTCAGGCGGTCATGGCGGTACAAGCCATTAAGGGTGTCGAGATTGGGATGGGATTCGAAGCGGCGCGTCGTCCCGGTTCCCAGGTACACGATGCGATTGTGTATGACGAATCACAGCAAGACGGTCCGAATCTTGGCTACACTCGGCCTACGAATAACGCCGGCGGACTGGAAGCCGGGATGACGAATGGGCAGCCGCTGATCGTGCGGGCCGCTAAGAAGCCGATTAGCACCTTGCGCAAAGGCTTGGATTCAGTGAATTTGAATACCAAACAGCCGGAAGCGGCGGAGTACGAGCGCAGTGATGTCTGTGCTGTATCCGCAGCCAGTGTGATTGTCGAAAACGTAGTGGCTTTCGAAGTCGCGGGAGCTTTGGTTGAGAAGTTCGGGAACGATAGTATGGATGAATTGCAGGCCCGTTGGGACCTGTTTCACGACATGGCGAAACGACGCTAGTGGTGTCACTTTCGGAGTGAACAAGGATGTTCGCGATCTCAGAACGAAACAAACGGTCGTTGTGTCGCGGTCTCTTTCTGCTTGTTTGCTGCCTGCCCACCACGGTCATCGTCAGTGTGGCGATGGTCTCTCGAACAAGTCCCTACCGCAATTACGCCCGCGCGTCATGGGAACGCACGTTGTCAGACCGGCTGGGACTTGCCGTCTCTCTGTACGATGTGACGAACATCCGGCCGGACGTGTGGGTCCTCCGTGGTGTCCAGATCCGAGACGCTGAGCTAGACGAAGCGGTTGCCACGGTTTCGCAAGTGCGGATCACTCGCCAGAATCAGAACCTGGATTGTGTGCTGACGCATCCGGAAGTTCAGGGCGAGCACTTACCTCGGTTGATGCACCTGCTACACGAGCGGGCCTTCAAGAGTGGCCTGGGGTCCAAAATGCAAGTCGCAGGTTATGCTCGGCAACTGGAGATTCAGTGGTCGGGACAAACGCAGCGTTTGGACAATGTTCAATGGGACGCACGCGTTGCAGCAGAGCAAGGCTCGCGAGTTGAGTTGAAGTTTGGTGTAGAAGAAGACGCCAGCCCGAGGCAGCTTGAAGCCGTGGTGACCAGGAGTCTTGAGCAGCAGCAACCGACGACCACGGTCGTAATCGATACCCATGGTGCTCGACTCCCGAATCCATTACTTGGGATCTGCCTGCCGCAGTTGGCAAACCTGGGAGCTGATAGCCAGTTTGCCGGCCGCGCCGTAGTGCGTTTAACAACTGATGATTACTCGGGGAATCTGGCCGGTGAGTTGTTGCAAGTGGACTTAGNGGCATTGGTTCGCCATCGACATCCTGAACAACTCACGGGTACCGCAGACATTCAGTTGCAGGCCTTCCATTTTCACAAGGCGGGTATCGAACAGCTGCAAGGCAGGTTGACCGCGAACGACGTTCTGGTCGGGAAACCCTTGCTATTGGATGCGATCGCTGCCTTTGGGTTGAGCTGCGACCAGGAACGTTGCCGTTTTGTTGAACGTCAGCCGTTTCGTCAGCTGCAATTCGAGTTTCAGCTGGATGATCAGGGGATTGGTTTTTGCGGAGCGTGTGATCGTTTTCCGCGCGGCGTGGTGTTGCGTGCTTTTGACTCGTTGCAAGAGCGAGATGTTGCGATCGCCTGGCACGCCCCGGCCGGCTCAGTTGTTCCGGCGGCGGCACTCGTCCGCATGTTGCATCATTCGGCAACGACCCAGGAAGGGGCCGCGCTGTTGGCCCGGCTTCCCTTACCTTCCACCGAAACACTCCCCGGGATGCCTTGGGAGCAGANCGAAGCTCAAACGCCAACGTCTACCGCGCAATGGCATCTTCCAGCAACGCCATAACCTCCAACGCCATAAGCCCCGTCAGGCGGTTGCGGGCGTCCCGCCATCATCTCCCCCACCGGATGCCCCGCGGAACACTTCCCAGGGAAGCAGTCCTACCACGATCAGCATGAATTGACTGACCCAGAAGGCGAACAGTGCTTTCAACACACCTTCGGTGAATCCATACGAGTGCAGGCCCACTCCCAGTTCGTTGACGCCAAACCACGACCAGGCCGTGACGATATTGCCGCCAATTGCCAGCACCGCCATGCCTCGGTTCTTGACCATGCCGCCCCAGCGTGCGTGCAGCACGATGGCGTTCCACAGCACGATAATCAGCGCGCCGTTTTCTTTGGGGTCCCAGCCCCAGAAGCGTCCCCAGGAATCGTCAGCCCACAACCCACCCAGCACGGTACCGAAGAAGCTGAAGAAAATGGAAAAGCAGACAATGCCATAGATCATGCGAATGATGTCTTTGTCCTTTTGGGACGTCATTTGCGAATTTGCTACTTCGAACTCCGTAAACCCTAACCGATAGAATACGGCGAGAAAGATCTGACGCAGAACGTAGACGATCCCCAGAATGCCTGCCAGGAAGGTCGTGGAATAGCCCAGGGTGATGCAGACCACATGGGTTGCCAACCAGAATTGGGTATCCAAAACCGCTTGCAGGACCGTGAACGTATCGCCCTTAAAACTGGGAACCGCGGTCGTCAGCAGGAATGCAATCAAGAGGCCGGCGAAACCTGTGACCGCAGCGCCAATATTACCGACCCCGTTGCGAAAGATGACTTCCAGCAGCAAAGCCAGAATCACACACCCCCATCCGATAAAGACCGCCGATGAGTAGAGATTGGTGACTGGGGGTCTGCCGGAGATGTAGATCCGCCCACCGAGTGCAAACGTGTGAATGATTAAGGTGACGCAGATGATTGTGAAAGCTGTCCAGTTCAGAAAATGGCTCAGTTTTCCATTGCCCATCAGTCCGGCCATCGCAATGACGAACGCAGCCAGATAGGGGACCATGCAATAATAAAACGGGGACCAGTTATTGAAAAATGTTTCAAAATGTAATTTACCGAAGTTGATTTCCGCTTGTTTATCCTCCTCAATACGGCGGTTGTATTTGGCCACCGCCGAGTTGAAATCACTCGTCTCCCCCGTGGCGTAGTCCGTGAGTATTTCACCCATCAACTCGACCGCCTCGTTCGGTTCCTGTTGAGCTGCACGAGCCAGGAGATTGCGGGTCCACGCAGTCTGGTAGGTCTCCCACTCGCCTTCCTTTCCCGCCTCTTTCTCTGTCAGCGGAACGACCAGTGGTGGCTGTCGACGTTTTAGCATTTCCTGGCGTCGGATCGCCATCATCAGGTCCTGCTGGATCGACTCCCGGCGCAAAGGTGGCTCGGTGAAGGTCTGTGTCAGCAGATCGAGGATGCCGATTTTCTTTTCCAGCTCGAGAAGTTTTTTCTGGTAGAGCGACATCTCCGTGGCGTCGAGCTTGCGGGCCTCATCCGCCTGTTGCGAAATTAGATCGATCTTGGTGCCGAACTCGCTGAGCGCATAGCGAAATCCTTTGCGGCGTTCCAAGCCTAACGTGTCCAGTAACTCCAAGTTCTCGATGCGAATGACGCGATGGGCATAACCCACGTGAGGTTGGGTCGTCACGTCCAGGAGCCACCGAGTGGCCGGTTGTTTGGGTTCGATCGTTAGTTTGTAGACGTATTCACTCGCGTTGTAGGGATGTGCATCCGTCGCTTCCACAATGTATTCAGTCAGTGCGTCTCGGTCGTACTTCCTGCTGTTAAGTTCTTTCGATTCGAGTTTCGGCCACTTGTTCTGCAGTTTGTCCTTGATCTTTTGCCAGTTCTGATCGATCGCTTTTTCGTCCATGGACCAGTCAAAGGTTTGACGGTCTGAGATCAGTCGCAGGCTGGTGCGGGCCAGGGTATCCATTGGCTTGGCTCGCCCTTCGTACATGATGGGGATCTCGCCAAAGGCGTAGTAGTCAAATGTTTCCGGCTTAGGTTTGCGCGACTTGGAAAGAACGTATAAGCCGAAAACGATGGCGATGACGACGCCAATGCAGATCCAGAGCGTTCCCAGGGAAGAAGGTTGAGCAACAGGCGCTTGCTGATCGCCCTTGCTTCCTGTCGATCCGGATGGTTCCGCAGATTGTGTTTGCCGTTTGGCGAAGCGGTCGAGTGTTAACCCAAACTGTCCCAGCATCCCAACGACGACAATCATGCAGGCGATGTAGGGAATCATCCAGCCGGTATTCGACACGATCTGCAATGTCGTGACTTCGACTTGGCGGACGGGATGCTGATAGTAGCCGCTTTGGTAAAAAGTCTCACCGTCGTAACGCAGTGGATTGTTCATCCAAATGTGNGGTTCGAAGTCCACTTTGGCGGCCGTGTCGACGAACCTCACGTCCGAAGAATAATTGCGAGGCGTGGACGTACCGACATAGTCATCTTTGCGAACGTCAATCAGATGGACGGAGTAATCGGTATAGCGTCGAGCAAAACGCAGGTAGACATCATGTGTCCGATAAACGTGCAGTTGTGCATCTTTTTCGACCAGGACATAGGTTGCGTTGGGGTTGGTGAGTCGCCATTTGCGGCTTGCCGTTTGCGATTCGACGCGCGCGAACTTTGAAATTTTGACTTCGTGTTCGGTGAATGCCGTCGCCAGGGCTGCCGGGATGATTCCAGCGTCGAGACTGGAGACTAATGCGGGGTCGGAGGCGATGGCAAACACTTCCTCCGACATGACTTTCTCTGGGATTTCGCTGGTGGGCACAACCACATCCAGCAGCCCTTGGCTGACCAGTAGGTGTGTATCGAGTACGTTATCCGTGCCCTTTTCGAAGAAAGTCACGTAGGCCAAAGGTCGGTCAACTTCGCTCTTGGTACCGACCGATTTGATCGCTTCTTCGCCAACCCACTGACGTCCGCGCCCGGCGGTTGCGATCAGCTCATCGTTGTCTTTGACATCACGGGGCATGCCATTGACATGGTATTCAATGACCTCGAGATCGAAGGGTAGATTGTCATCTTCGATACGGGTGCCGGCCTTGAGCATGGCGGCGGGAATGATGACTTCCACATCTTCGTCGTCCCCTGTGGTGTCCACGATCGCCAGCTCGCTCTGGCTGACATTGTGAATCCAGAAACCAGTTTGGCCTTCGTCGATTGGCATCTGGCCTTCCACTGCCAGTGTCCCTACCAACAGCTCGTTGAGCATGATCATGCCCACTCCCAGGTGGAGCACCACGATTCCGGCGCGTTTCTTAAAGAGCAGCCAGCAACCCGCCATCAACACGATGCCCGCCATAGTTCCTAAGGCGAGTTGCCAGAGAATCCGCAGATAGGGAACCGCTTTGAAGAAGTCGTTGGTCTCACCGCTCTGGATGGAACCGATTAAAATCACAGCCGTCGTTATCAGAACTCCGACTGCGGTGACCACCAGGCCGTAAAAAAGTCTCCCGCCACTCGCTTGAATCTTGAACTTCGCGTAGTGAGCGCAAATCAAATTCAGCACCATGACGGCGCCGATCAGCCAGCCACCGGGGAAGTAAAAGCCCGTGACCACTCGATTGCCAAGTCCTAGCGGAATACCTTCCCGAAGACTTGCCGGCAGATTCGGGAAGAACGCGACGGGCATTAACACCTTGAATTCGATCGCTGCCACAAAGGTGCGAAAGTACTTTGCCATCACGTAATCGATGTTGTATTCGGTCTGAGCAAGTGTGCCGAACAGTACGATCAAGATCGCCAACGCGAAGAGCACCACGGTCAGCTGCAGCGAGGAGAGGAATTTGACGGTGTCGCGGGTAGCCGCCTCAAGCAAAGATCGCTCGTTCGTTGCAGAGACAGGGCGAAAGCCTTCGTGCGAAAAGGAACCAGTTGCCATGTTGTTACCGAGTTTCTTTTAGATTCTTAGAGCTTGATGGATTGGAGGAACGCTCGGAAATTATCCGTTTGCTCCGCGGAGACACCATTGGGCCCGCGGAGTTTGAAGAACCAGGCTGTGCCGCTGTCCAAGAGGATGCCGCCAAGAATGGTTTCTCGTTCACCGACACTTTGTGTGAATTGAACCGGCTTGCCGTTTGCCACGATCTCTTCAACCTGATCCTCTAGCTCTGCTGGAGTCAGATTGGCAAGTCCGACTTGGCCGCGCCAGCGATTGACGTTGTCCAGGATCGGGCTGGGGCCCAGACGGGTCACTGTGATTTTCGCTGCGCCATCGGATCCGGAGACGACATAGGCGTCGTGCCCCAACGAACTGGCTTGGCCTTTCTGCCACCCCGCGGGAACATCGTAGGTGATGGGCTCTGTGGGGGCCGGGCGCGGTGGGCGAGGTCGCTGGGGAATCCCCGGTCGGCCACCGGCAAAGGGCGGCCGCATGCTGCTGGTATCTAATTGCCCCACATAGTCGATGAGTGTCGCCGCACTGCCTGCCACTTCGATCTGCTCGGTTTCGTCCTCCAGTTGCTGTGCGTTGATTTTTCCAAGCTGCAACTGTCCGCGCCATCGGTTGACGTTTGCCAGAATGGCCTCAACCGGGCTACCACCCGTGGTCGGCAACGGAATGACCGACAGCTCAAGTGGGCCGCCCTCACCCACGATTTGAATGGTGGCAAAACGCATTCCGGAACTGCCAGGAACTTGACGCCAGCCGGTGGGGAGTACCCAGGTTGGGATATCGGGTGACGCGCTCCCAAAACGAACGCTCCCCAGAAAACGCAGGAGTGATTCGCGCTGTGCGCCGACCGCGTCTTTTGGTCCAGCGAGCTTAAAGAACCACGTGCGGGCGCCGCGGGGGACAATCGCGCCCAGCATCCGGTCCGTTTCCGGGACATCCGAAGAATCGGTGGAGTCCAGTGAGGACTGGTGATTGGCAGCGAACACGGTTTGATACTTAGGGGCTTGCTGCACCACGATTTCGGATTCAGTTGTGCCCAGCATGCTTAACAGTGCGACGGTCAGATTGAGTAATCCGACCCATAGGCTCAGTGAAAAGACGATCAGCACGACACTGAGGAGTTTTTGTGTATTCACAGAACGAAACCTTGCGAAGAGACTTCCGTTGGATTGCAGTGGGAGACCGCGATTCCCGCCCGTCGGGCTGAGTTAAAGTACTGGTGGGCAGGTGTTTAGGAGGGGTTTTAACGCAGCGGTGCTGAGCCGGCTGCCGCGCCTCTATTAGATTATAGCGCGCCAGCATCCGTTTAGTACACGTGTCGCACGCACCAAATGCTCAGTTTCTCGCCAAGTGACCGACTGGAGACCGCGGGGAGAGCGGACGTGATTCGTGAACCGCCCTGGTCATCGTGGCTTGCTGCCGCAGACTGGCGGCTGGGTCGGGGCGTTCCAGAACGCATGATCGTTGCACGCCGGACATTTGGTCGGGTCGTCGAGACCGGCAAGTCAATCCGTTTGGGGCCCCTGGCCGGTCCGGTAATCGCACCCAGGCCAACCTTGCCTGGGCGGCAGTGCGTCCCGAGTATTTTTTGCTCTCCGCGTTCGTTTCTGCTCTGATAGCGAAAGTGATCCGCTGGCTTGAATTCCCGACTGCCGTGGTGCCGCGATGCCCGAATTCGTTGGGGGTTCAATCAGCCTAACGTCAGCCAGGTTGGGTGGCGGACGGTAAACCGTTGATGTAACAAATGGCAAAAGAGTGCTCGAGAAACGCTTCACCACGATTGACTCGGATGGTGAAATCCGGTCGGGCGCTTGCGTGGAAATGGTTGCTGCGAGTCGACGAGAGGTCTTGAAAGTGAATTTACTGTCTACCCGCCGTCAGTTTATGGCTGCTTCCGGTGCGTTGTTGGGGAGTGGGCCATTTGTTTCGCCGCATCTCCTGACAGCGGCGGCTCCCAAAAAGCGTCCTCGGGTTGCGGCGATTTACACGGTCTTTACCTACCGCTCCCATGCGCATGTGATCCTGGAAAACTTCCTGGAGACCTATCTCTTTAATGGTCAGCGAACCGATCCTGGTGTGGATGTAGTTTCGTTTTACGCCGACCAGATGCCGTCCGGGGATATGTCACGTGCGGTGAGCGGAAAGTACGACATTCCCATCTTTCCGACGATTCGTGAAGCGCTCTGTCTGGGGGGGGATGAGTTAGCAGTGGACGCGGTGCTTTCGATTGGTGAGCACGGAAACTACCCGCGTAATGCGTTGGGCCAAGTGGAATATCCCCGCAAGCGGTTCTTTGACGAAATTGTGGGCACGATGAAGAAGTCGCAACGGTTTGTGCCGCTGTTCAACGATAAGCACTTGTCTTATCAGTGGGACGCAGCCAAGCAAATGTATGACGAGGCCAAAGCGTTGGGGATTCCTCTACTGGCCGGCAGCAGTGTGCCGCTGGCTCAGCGCCGNCCAGCGTTGGAGTTACCCCGGAACGCACAGGTTACCGAAGCGGTCTCGATTCATGGCGGCCCGATCGAGTCGTATGATTTTCATGGCTTGGAAGTCTTGCAGTCGATGATCGAAGGGCGACGAGGTGGAGAGTCAGGGATCTCACGAGTTGAGTTTCTTCGTGGAGATGAAGTCTGGGCAGCGGCAAGGGCGGGGCGCTGGTCGCTGGAACTGGCTCAGGCTGCGATGGCTGCCGAGTATGGTAAACCGTTGGACTCGCTATCGCAGATGCCCGGTGAGCCGAAAGTCGAACCGCATGCGCTGCTGTTGACCTATCGCGATGGCGTGAAAGCGACGGTGTTGAAGCTGGGTCACGACAGTACGCGCTGGAATTTCGCTTGCCGATTGCAGGGAGAAGCGGACGTGCGAGCGACGCACTTTTACGTGGGACCCTGGGAGAATCGTAACTTGTTCAAGGCGCTGTCGCACGCGATTCAAACGCACTTCCGGCAAGCTCAATCACCGTATCCTCCGGAACGGACCTTGCTGGTGACGGGAGTTCTGGAAGCCGCCATGCAATCCCGTGCGCGTCAGGGCGAGGCGGTGCCGACGCCCCATTTGGAATTCGGATATGCCGCGACCGATTTTCGCCAGCTGCGCGAGATGGGTGAGTCCTGGAAAATCATTACCGAATCCACACCGCAGCCTCAGGGAGTCAACCCGCTGGGGCTGCCAGAAAAAGGTAACTGATGAAGTCGGAGGGAATGTTGGGGCGTTCATGTGAGCTTCGATGAAGGTACACGCGGCCCTGAGCGGTGGGCTGATTTTGTTACAGTCATGGGCAGTGGGCCGTAGATTCCGGACAACCGTTACGCCCCGCACGCGGTCCGCACACGGTACGCAGACGAGGTTCGCTGGAAGGGGCTCCGGACTTCGGTAACGGACGGTAACGACGGGTAACGAAATGTATGGTCTGGCCATGGCCGTTGAGAGCAAAGGTTGAATGCGTGCTTACCCCCCTTATACTGGAGGGGTCTGAACTTGCCCTCCCCTGCCTGCCGCTGGTCTTTCCCGACAACCAACCGTCGACAGAACTTCATGCGCCCACGTAATCGAAAACTTGGTGTTCCACGGTCCGGTCGCTCGCTGATCGTGCTCGTGGTGCTGACCTGTTTGCTGGCTGCCGGTGGCGGTCTTCTGCTGTTAATTCCTGGGGCGCCGGATGAAGCGAATCAGGAGATCTTGTTGCACCGCGTTGAGCGAAGTGACTTCGAAGCGTTTGTTACCGAACCCGGGGATGTGGCGAGCAGCAGTAACGTCGATGTGCGTTGTCAGGTGAAATCGCGAGGATCGGCGGGAACCGCGATTGTGAGAATCTGCGACGAAGGCACGGAAGTGAAGGAAGGTGACTTCTTAGTGCAGTTTGATGATTCGGTTTTACAAAACGAACTGATTGCCCAGAAGATCGTCGTTGCCAATGACAAATCGGATTTGATTCAGGCAGAGAGTGATTTGGCCAATGCCCAACGCACGCTCCGTGAGTATGTCGAAGGTTTGTTCGAGCAGCAGACGGAGTTGTTGGAAAGTGATGTGTTTGTTGCCGAAGAGGATCTGCGCAAGAAGGATCTGATGTTGGCTTCCAGCCGTCGGCTGGCGTCCCGTGGGTTAACCAGCTTGTTGCAAGTGAAAGCGGCTGAGTTTGCGGTTGAGAAGTCGAAAAAGGATGTCGCGGCGGCGAATCGTGCGTTGGCGGTCTACCGGGATTTTACTCGCGAAAAGTTAGTGGGTGAGTACGAGGCGAATATAAAAAAGCAGGAAGCGGTTCAGGAGGCGTCACGGTTTACCCTGGACTTAAGTCAACATAAACAGCTGGAAATCGAAGAGCAGATTGGGCACTGTTTGATTGTCGCACCGGCAGCTGGCCAGGTGGTCTATAACAATGAGCGTGACCGCGGACAGCCGCTGGTGATTGAGGAAGGGGCGATCATCCGTGATAACCAGGTGATCATCCGGTTGCCCGACATTCACAACATGCAAGTTGACGTCAAGATCAACGAGTCGCATGTGAATCGGGTCAAAGTGGGCCAACCCGCGCGTATCATTCTGGACGCCGATCCGGACAATCAGCTTGTCGGAGAGGTCAAAACGGTTGCTCCTTTTCCGTTTCCAATGCGCTGGCACGGCGCGCCGTTGGAGTATGGAGTGGAGGTCCGGATCATCGATCCACCACCGTCCATCCGTCCCGGCTTGCGGGCCAAAGTGCAAATCTTCTTTGAATCGCAAGCGGATGTGCTGCAGATTCCATTGGCCTCCGTCATCGTGCACAACGCTCAGCACTATTGCTTGATTAAGGAAGCAGATGGCTGGCGACCGCAGAAAGTTTCCATCGGTCCGAATAACAACAACCTGGTGGTGGTGCACGAGGGGTTGGCGATCGGGGATCAGGTGGCACTGACACCGTTTCGGCATATCGACCGGTCAGATTTGCCTGCCGGAAAATCGGTTATGGAAGGCAACGAAGCGGAAGCGGATCAGCTGACCGTCAGTGACCGGAACTCCCCAGCCGCAAAGCCCGGGCTATGAATCTTCTGCGCTTGCGTGTCTGGCGATTGGGTGTGAAAAGCCTGCTGCTGCATCCGCTGCGGTCGATGCTGACGGTGCTGGGTATCTTCATTGGCGTTGCCAGTGTGGTCTGGTTGCTGGCGATTGGTGAAGGGATCAGCCTTGAGGCGCAGAGGCAGATTGAAGAGTTGGGGGCCACCAACATCATTCTGCGTTCGGTCATTCCCGCCGATGATTCCGTTTCGACCGATGCCGAATTCTATGTTCGATACGGGATTCGGCGCAGTGATGTGGCTGGCCTGATGGAAATCCCGACGGTCACAAATGCGTTGAAGATTCGCGAGACGATGCGCGAAGCGCATTACGGTTCGGTGACGATCGCCAGTCATTTGGTAGCTTGCACCCCGGAATATGCCGAGGTGATGCATCTCGACATCGATTTGGGGCGGTTCATCTCGGACGTGGATGTCATTCAGCGCGGCAATGTATGTGTCCTGGCTGCGGGAGTCGCTCGGCAATTCTTTCCAACCGAGAATCCGCTGGGAAAAGTGATCCGGATCCGTGAATTGCCTTATGTCGTCGTGGGGGTCATGCAACCACGCGCTCCTTCGGCAGGCATTGGTAGCTCGTTGGCGGCGCAAGATTTTGTCAACGACATCTACATTCCACTGGAAACATTCTGGCAACGCATTGGTGATCGCGTGTTGTTCATTCAGTCGGGGCAACGGAGCGGCGAAGAGGTGCAGCTGAGTCAGATCACATTTCAGGTGCAATCGACGCGTGAGGTAGTGCCCACGGCGGACGCCATTCGGCGGACGATGAGCAAATTGCATCAGGAGGAGGACTATGCGGTCGTCGTTCCTTTGGAATTGCTCGAGCAGGCGCGGACAACACGGCTGATGTTCATGGTCTTCATGGGATTGATTGCTGCGGTGACCCTGATCGTTGGAGGGATCGGCATCATGAACATCATGTTGGCCACGGTGACAGAGCGGACACGTGAGATCGGGATTCGCCGGGCGCTGGGAGCCAAGCAATGGGACATTACGCAGCAGTTTCTGGTGGAAACGGTCGTGTTATCAGCGGTGGGAGGCGTGATTGGTATCGGGGGTGGTTTCACCTGTCCCTGGATGATGGACCAGTTGCGGCATTTCCTGCAACGCGTGATGCCGGAAGCGATGGACAATCTGCCGGATGCCATTAGTAACGTCTCGCCGCAAGTCGTCCCTTGGTCGATCCCGTTGGCGTTTGCCATTTCGGTGTTTGTGGGGGTGATCTTTGGCATCTATCCGGCGATACGTGCGGCGCGGATGGACCCGATCGAAGCGTTGCGCCGAGAGTGATGTGTGCGGGCACCGCGAGAACACCGCAAGGGGGCCCGTACTTGGCAGAGGCACCGGTAGTCCGGGCGCGGCATAAAAAAAGCTTGCCCGGGAAAGTTTCCCGGGCAAGCGTGCACTTCTAAGTTCGTTGGCTTAGCAACTTAGCGGACCAAGTTGCTGCTAACTCGCAGAACGCGCTGTTGGCCAGGCACGAATGCGGAAGGGTCAACGACTGGTGCCGGAGGCATGGGAGCAGCGTCAGCTGCTTCCGGTGCTGCTTCTTCGCCGCTGTAAGGTGCAGCAGCGCATCCGCTGCAACCATCGTCACAGCAGCTCTTTTTGCAGCAGCGAGGCTTGTGAGCGAAGATACGGTCGAGCAATCCGCCACAACCGTGCTTCTTCGAACCACAGCATCCGCCGTCACATCCGTCGTCACAACCGTTGTCGCAACCGTTGTCGCAACCACAAGCGGGATCGCAGTCATCGTCACAACCACAAGCTGGTTCGCAGCAGCTGTTCGAGTGACTCAGTTGGCATCCCAGGCGTTCCAGAAGCGACATGCGCTTCTTGCCACAAGCGGAGCCGCTGCAGCCGTCGTCGCAACCGTTGTCGCAACCACAAGCAGGATCACAGCCGTCGTCACAACCATTGTCGCAACCACAACCGGGATCACAGTCGTCGTCACAGCCACAGGCAGGTTCACAGCAGTTGCTGGTGCAACCACCGCCGAGCATTCGGTTGAGAAGCTCAAAACCGAAGCTTTGGGTGCTGAGGGCCAGGCCTAGCACCAACGTTCCGAGTAAGATGTTCCACTTCATAGAACCATGTCTCCTTTACGATGGAACTCGTTAAGCACTACCCGCGTGGCACTGCTTGATTGTTCCCAGCGTGCTAAGCAGACGTTGGGGACAACCAAGCCAGAATGGATCGCGGAAGCAATCAGCAAGGAATGCCGAGGTGGGTATGGGTGGTAGGAGGCCCTACCTGCTTAACGGGTGTGGATAGCCAATCCCGGGATGAGGTTTCCGTTGCTCATCAAAACTTCCGAGGTTGGGCGGGGTGTTCTCAGCAATGAATGCAAGATTGAAAGCTTCGAACATCTTCCCTATCGGCGGTATATCCGAAAGTGCTTGAGATTGTGAAAGTAGTTTTCAACAAATGGTTTACATCGACTGTTAAGTAGACTTTGCGGTCCCTGGAAGCTGGTGAGAGTTTGTCGGTTGTACGGTCCCGGCAAGTCGAACGACCGGCAAAGTTTTCCACACTTGCCCGCCGCTGCGGTGAGTGGCCAGCGGATGGGGCCGTTGGTACAATATTTTCAGCTCGCACGGATGCAGCCCCTCCCTTTGCTGCCAACCTTGCCCGATCCCTCCGATCCCCCCCGATCTATGTCACCATCTGCCGTCCAACCGGGTTATGAGCTCGTCGATTTCGCCCAGCTGCCCGGAGTGGCTTGCCCCTGTGGAACAGCTCGCCGGGCGTTTGCGGACGTGCAGGACTGGCCAGGCACGATCCATGTGACGGAAATCAGTGAGGATGCCAAGCTCCACTACCACAAACAACTCACAGAAACCTACTACTTTCTGGAATGCGACGCGGATGCTCAGATGCAACTGGGTGACGAGATCCTAGATGTCCATCCCGGAATGTGTGTTTTAATCCGCCCCGGGACGCGGCACCGTGCGATCGGCAAGATGAAAGTGCTGATTGTGGTCCTACCCAAGTTTGATTCTCAGGATGAATGGTTCGACTAACGGGATGACCCATCACGATTCGCTGATCGGTAATCCTTGCTGATTCCACTTGGGGCACTTATTCTAGTCAAATTAACACAACGATTATCCTTGCAGACATTCGGAATCCGCTATGAAACGCAGTGCTCAAGCTTTGTGGTCATTCTTGTTCGCTTGCACGCTCATGCTCATGGGCTTCCCTACGGCTCGCGCAGCTGATGACTGGACCTACTGGCGCGGTCCGGAATTCAATGGTGTCTCCCGTGCCACCGGCATTCTTGATGACTTTGATCCCAACGATGTCGAGGCCACCGACGACGAGAATTTGTGGGTGGGTGAAGAGGGGAGCAACGTCCGCTGGAAGCGTAGCGATCTCGCGGGACGCAGCACGCCGGTGACGATGAACGGGCACGTGTACGTGCTGGCTCGCGTGGATCCTGAACAAGCGACCGAAGGTGAACGGGTTGTCTGTTTGGATGCGAAGACTGGCAAGACCGTCTGGGAACAGCGGTTCAACGTTTGGCTTTCCGACGTCCCGGACACGCGCGTGGGATGGTCTTCCGTCTCTTGCGATCCGGAAACCGGTTACGTTTATGCCTTGGGTGTCTGTGGCTTATTTCAATGCTTGGACGGCAAGACGGGGGAACGTATCTGGTCGATGCCCTTGCACGAAAAATTTGGTCTCTTGAGCACTTACGGTGGCCGTACCAATTTCCCCATCATCCACGAAGATCTGGTGATCATCAGTGCCATCGTGATCGGCTGGGGTGAGATGGCCAAGCCGGCGCATCGTTTTCTGGGGATCAACAAAAAGACGGGACAGGTGGTGTGGTTCAAGAGCACTCGCTTGCTGCCCTATGACACGACTTACAGCGCCCCGATCTTAACCGTGGTGAACGGTCAGAAGATGCTGGTGTTTGGTTCAGGGGATGGTGCCGTGTGGGCCCTGCAGCCGCGGACCGGCGAGACGATCTGGAAGTTTCCTTTCTCACGCCGCGGACTGAACGTCGCGCCCATCCTGGTCGACGACACGGTGTACATCGGCCATAGCGAAGAGAACACCATCGGGAACACGATGGGTTCGGTTGCCGCTATCGACGCGACCGGAAAGGGGACGGTGAAAGCCGCCTGGCAGATTGACGAACTGATGGCTGGCAAATGCTCGCCGTTGTATCTGAATGGACGTATCTATGTGGTCGACGATCGCGGCAAGCTGTACGTGCTCGACGCCAAGACCGGTGAGCAAATTACCCGGAAAGCACTTGGTTCTGTCGCACGCACGAGCCCGCTTTACGCGGATGGAAAGATATTCACGATCGCCAACGATCGTTGGTATGTCCTCGAACCGAGCGAACGGGGAGTCGATATTGTCAATAAAGGGCGTTTGCCCCGCGGCGAAGAGTGCAACTCATCCCCGATTTGCTCGTACGGCTGTATCTTTGTGACCACCACGGGCGGTCTGTATTGTCTCCATGATCCCAGTAAGCAGGCGGGTGTGGAAGAACTTCCCGCTCCGGCTGCTGAAGCTGATGTGGCGACGGATGAGAAACCGGCCTATTTGCAAGTTGTCCCCGCAGAAGCGCTCGTTAAGCCGGGTGAAGAAGTCAAATACACCGCGCGGTTGTTTAACTCGCGAGGCCAGTTCCTGAAGGAGACCGAGGCCGAGTTCGAGCTGACTGGAGCAGGCCAGATGGAAGGTGGCAGCTTTGTCGCCTCGGCCGACGCGGCTCACACTGCCACATTGGTGACAGCCAAGGCTGCGGGATTAACGGGTACCGCTCGAGTCCGCATTGTCCCCGGCTTGCCGTGGGTGTTTGACTTCGAAGACTTGGATGATCTGCCCGTCACTTGGGTTGGAGCTCGCTACCGACATCAGCTGCGAGAAGTCGATGGCAGTAAGGTGGCAGTGAAAGTCACCACCATCCCGAAAGGGACGCGCAGCCGCTGCTGGTTTGGACATCCGGAACTCTCGGACTACACCATCCAAGCGGATGTGAAAGGTGCCATCACGAACAACAAAATGCCCGACATGGGCATCATCGCGCAAGGCTACTGCCTGAACTTGCAAGGTGAAAACCAACGCCTCGAGATTCGCAGTTGGGTGACCCAGGATAATCGTAGTAACACCAAGTTAGAGCACGCTTGGAAACCAAACACCTGGTACACCCTGAAGCTGCAAGCCACCTCGTCCGATGGCAAAGCCGTGTTGAAAGGCAAGGTCTGGCCACGCGGCGAGCAAGAGCCGGCAGACTGGATGATTGAACTGGTAGACGAATCTCCGAACACTGCGGGCAGTCCCGGGTTATTCGGCAGCGCCAAGGACGCTGAAATCTATCTCGACAATATTAAGGTGACCGCGAATGCCAATGCATCTTGAGCGAAGGCCGGGCTGTCTTTCGCGCGGCTTGGCTGCTCTACTAATCATCCTGCCGGTGGTGGCAAGCGGAGCCGAACCGGAGACAGAGAAAAGCGGTTCGCCGGCACGGAAACACTACTTCCGATCCTTCCTCGGGAAGAAGCCAGTGGAACTGGAAACCGAGGCCAACCATTGGGTCAACGCGGAAGACAAACTGACGTTACAACAACTTCATGGAAAGGTCGTTTGGCTGGAATTCAATTTCTGAGAGAATTGCACCCCCCTCAGGAATCACTTGGTCAAGTGGCACGAACAACATGCAACTCAGGGCTTGGTCATCATTGAAATCAATGGAGGTAAGTTCGAAACCCGGCAGCTAGTTCGCGATAGCGTACTGGAACAGCAAGTACCGCACCGCGTGCTGTGGGATAAAGATTGTCTGAATACCAAAACTTACGGCATCAAAGCCTGGCCAACCGCCTATCTGGTCGGCCGCGATGGACGGGTCGTCTGGGAAGGTAACCCCTCCCGGATCATTAACCGCAAACAAGAGTACAAAAAACTTGTGGAACTGTTGGAAACGCAACTCAAACGCACCGACGGTCACTCCTCAGATCGCAACGGAGGAAGCTAAGCGATGAAACTATCCAAGACACTTCTCGTTCTCGTGGTGTGCTACATGGTTGGCACGATTACCACTGGCTTTTTTTCAGGTTGTCAACGACCTGAAGAAACCCCCAGTGACAACACAACCGATGTGTACGAACCACCCAATATCGAATTGGACGGCCCAGACTCCAGTGAACCGGAGAACGAGGCGACCACTACGAACGAATCTGAACCGACCGAGACGCCCGCTGAGCCAGCTGGGACGCCTGATAAGCCCGCTGAGCCGACTGAAACGCCTGATAAGCCCGCTGAGCCGACTGAAACGCCTGATAAGCCCGCTGAGCCGACTGAGACGCCTGCCGAGCCTGATAAGCCCGCTGAGCCAGCTGGTGACGACCAGGCCAGTGATGACGGCGGTCAGACGCAAGTTGCGGTTGCAAGTAAGGACGCCCCGGTCTTGAAATATGACAAACCGGGTGACTGGGCCCAGTGGGGCGGTTCGTCGATCCGCAACAATGTCCCCTTTGGAAAAGACATTCCCATCACCTGGAACACGGGTGAATTCGACCGCAAGACGGGTGAGTGGATCAAAGACGAAGCGTTCAACATTAAATGGGTTTCCCGTGTGGGCAGCCAAACTTATGGCAACCCGGTCGTCGCAGATGGTCGTGTGTATATTGGTACCAACAATAGCGGGGGCTATTTGGCACGCTATCCTTCCACCGTGGATCTTGGTTGCTTGCTCTGTTTTGACGAGCAAACGGGTGAATTCCTGTGGCAGCATTCGAGCGAAAAATTGCCGACCGGACGTGTTCACGATTGGCCGCTGCAGGGCATCTGCTGTGCACCGCTCGTTGAAGGCAAGCGTTTGTGGTTTGTTACCAGTCGCGGTGAAGTTCGTTGCCTGGACACCGAAGGCTTCTACGACGGCGAGGACGATGGCGAAGTCAAGGGTGAACGAGCTCGACTGTTCAATATCGCAAAAGATTCTCAGGTCTTTGGCCCGACAACCGCAGGACTCGATCAGGGCCAGGTGTCCGACGCGATGCGCGAAGAATTCAAGCGTGTTGGCTACGAGTTGCCAGAGACGGTGAGCGTCGAAGGCGAAGGTAAAGCGTGGACGGTGAAGGCGACTTTGGGTGATACCGAACGCGAATTCAAAGTGATGATCGCCGGTCCGCGACTGAGCGCATTCGTCGTGACCGGGGCGCCCGACAAGCAGGAAGCGGATGTTATCTGGTCGTACGACATGATGAAGGAACTCGGTGTTTCACAGCACAACATGTGCAGCTGTTCCGTGACCGCACTGGGCGACATCCTGTTTGTGAATACATCGAATGGACTGGACGAATCCCATATCAACTTGCCTGCTCCTAATGCTCCAAGCTTTATTGCGATGGACAAAAATACCGGCAAAGTGCATTGGACGGACCAGTCGCCAGGTGCCAATATTCTGCACGGACAGTGGTCGTCGCCAACCGTGGCTGTGTTGGGTGGCGTCCCGCAAGCCATCTTTGGTGGTGGTGATGGCTGGGTGTACAGCTTCAAAGCCGACGCCGGCCAGGATGGTAAGCCGACGTTGTTGTGGAAGTTCGATGCGAATCCGAAAGAATCCAAATGGATTCTGGGAGGACGTGGAACTCGCAATAACATTATCGCTTCACCCGTCGTCTACAAAGACTTGTTGTACGTCGCAGTCGGGCAAGATCCCGAACACGGTGAAGGGGTTGGGCATCTCTGGTGCATTGATCCAACCAAGAAACTCGATGGCTCGGACATCAGCCCTCAGTTGGCGATGAAGATCGAAGGTGATCAGCGCGTTCCGATTCCACCGACGCGGTTGCAGGCTGTCAGCGAAGAACGAGGGGAAGTCGCTGTCGATAACCCTGAGTCCGCCGTGGTGTGGCACTTCAGCGAGATGGATGTTGACGGTAACGGCGATATCGATTTCGAAGAAGAAATGCACCGCAGCTGCGGAACCGTTGCGATCCAGGACGATCTGTTGTTTATCGCCGACTTTAGCGGACTGTTCCACTGCTTCGATGCCCTGACCGGCAAGCGACACTGGAGCTATGACATGCTGGCCGCCGCCTGGGGTTCGCCCTTGATCGTAGACGGTCACGTGTACATCGGTGACGAAGATGGAGACGTTGCTGTCTTCAACCTCTCGGCAGATCCGGCGAAAGCCATGAAGGATATCGACGACGACCCGGAAGAAGTCGAGTACGCACCGATTAACTCGGACGAAAATGGTGATGTGGTCAACATGAACAACTCGGTTTACAGTACGCCGATCGTTGCCAACAACGTCCTGTTCATTGCGAACAAGACGCATGTGTTTGCCATTGCACCGGATGAAAAAGCTGGTGAGTAATTGCGTGTGGGAATCGACACACGCGTGCAGTTCATGAGCGTTTTAGCCCAAACGGATGTTTGGGCTTTTTTTTGCGCGGTGCTGTTGTTGAACGAGTTGCGGTGGCAGCCGTCACCGTGGTGGTAGCCGTTAGGTGCGGACTGCCCCGCCGATGCTGGTTGGCAAAAGCGGATTGCCGTCGGACTGGCATCGCGACGCGCCGTGACAGAAACGTGTGAGATCCGTCCGGTGCAGGCGACAGGGCCGTTGGGGGCTCGGTTCCGCACTCGCGGGGGGCTCGGTTCCGCACTCGCGCTATCCGGGCCTCTATCCGGGCCTCTATCCGGGCCTCTATCCGGGC
>NZVR01000081.1 GCA_002701545.1 Blastopirellula sp.
AAAAATTATAAAAATGAAAATCGGCAATGACCGCGTCCGGCAACTTGCCCTTCGGCGGCATCTCGAAGCTCTCGTGCTGCATCGCACTGATCAGCAGGCTCGACTTAACTTTACCCGGCACAACAGCGGCACCCGAGTCACCTCCTTTTCTAATAGCCTCGCGCGTATCAACGAGCAGTCCACCCTTCACATTCTTGGCGTCCGCAGAATGACACTCATAACAGTGCTTCAAAAGCACCGGGCGAATTTTGGCCTCGAAGAACTCCATCGATTTCGCATCAACTGCACCATCGGTGGGTTTCCCTTCCTCAGCGCTGCTTATCGCCGATGCGACAAAGGTCCATACGATGAGCAACGCAGTACAGATAACTCGATATTGGTTCATGGAACAGAGCAGGAATCTAACCAGTTTTCTCGGTGGGATATCAGTACCGTTGGCAAGGCACAAGGGCAGGGAGGGGAGTGGCGACACCCCTCAGAAGACCTTAACTCAACTGCACACAGAGGACACCTTCCAGTGTAATGGGAAATTAGGAAAGAGGAAAAGCGAGTTCCGCAAATATCCTGTTTCTCTACTGAAATTGACTCCGCTTGTTCACCCATCGGCGTAGGCTCATGAAACCGCCGTTCTCTTGCGATTCGCCCTTTCACCTGTCACAATCATGTCACAAGGCCTCTCACCTGGCGCTGGAATAGCTGAGCGATTTCACGCATTGCTGAGTGCGACGTGCATGTTCCCTCAAACGGCACACCACAACTAACAGTCCCAGGCTTCCTACCCCGACGGTCGCTCTCTTATTCCTTGACAATTGTTTTCGTAATCGTTCGATGGCAGAAGAACTCATTGGCCAGTATCGACTGGAATCACAAATCGGTGCCGGTGGTATGGGGCATGTCTACAGGGCCGTAGACATCAATCTCGACCGACGTGTCGCTCTGAAGATTCTGGCTGACGCCCAGAGCGAGGACGCCAACCTGCGAGCGCGTTTTCTGCAAGAGGCCCGGACTGCCTCCGCACTGACGCATCCGCACGTGTGTGTAATTTATGAAGTCGGTGAATCTGCTGATTCACGTCCGTTCATTGCCATGGAGTTAATCAACGGCAAGAGCCTGTCTGAACTGATTGGTACGGAGCCACTCGCTGTCCCGCAAATACTCACCATTGCAGTGCAAGTAGCCGATGCGCTCGAAGCCGCTCACGCGCTGCAGATCATCCACCGTGATATCAAGTCCGCAAACATCATGGTGGACCACCGCGGCCAAGCCAAAGTACTCGACTTCGGTCTGGCAAAACGAGCCGAAAGTGATTTTGGCCTTGGTGAAACACAACAATTAAATCTGACCCAGGAAGGACAGTTGCTTGGCACGCCCAACTACATGAGCCCCGAACAAGCGCTGGGGCAACCGGCGGACCATCGTAGCGACTTGTTTAGCCTGGGAGTCGTACTCTTTGAGATGGCCACCGCTCAGTTGCCCTTTCAAGCAGAAACTCTGGGAAAAACGCTCAACGCCATCGTGCACTCCGCACCCCGTTCTCTCACGAGACTCAACTACGACCTTCCCGAAGAGTTGGAACGGATCATTCTGAAATGCCTGGAGAAAGACAGCAGCACACGTTTCCAAACTGCAAAGGAATTGCGCATCGATCTCGAGGCACTCCAACGCAAAATCCTGCTGGCGGACTCGGGGCGCAGTCATTCGGTCGATTTGGCAAGTGACAGCGCGCGCGGGAACCAATTGGCTTCCACCACCGAGCCCGAAGATGTGCCAGCTGACCAGATCCGCGAAAGTGATATTCTGATCAGCTGCGCTGCCATCGATGACCAGCCGCTCGTGCCGCAGACAGAAGGCTGGGTCGAGAAGCTCAAACGAAACCTCAAGGTCAAGGTCGAACAACTGACTGGCGAGCCCGTGCGGGTGGAAAGCGCACCGATGCCGCCAGGAGATATCTCACTGGACGAGACGCTGTTAAGTAGTATCGCCACGGCAAAAACACTGATCTCAGTCGTGTCGCCCGCACTGGCGAAAGCCAAGTCATGCCATGAAGGTGTCAGCCATTATTGCCAAAGGATTGCTGAATCCCCGATTGGCGAGGCGGGAATTCCCTCGAAGTTGTTTCGAGTGGTCAAAGCACCGGTCGCGGACGATGAGTTGCCAGAATCCATCACTCAGGCGTTCCGACAACTACTCGGCATCGACTTCTTCGAAGTGGACCATGCCACTGGCCGCATCCGTGAGTTTGATGACTTCTATGGTGAAGATGCCGCTCAACGCTTCTACGAACGCGTCTACGACTTGGCTTATGAAATCTGCCGGGGATTAAATCAACAGCAGCAACTGGAAGAGTCTGCTGTCACGGGACAGCTAACAGAACAAAGTCACAAGACCGTATACCTGGCAGAAACAACAACNGATCTTCGCGAATCGCGAGATCGACTGCGACGGGAACTACAAGAACAAGGGCACCGAGTGGTGCCCGAGCAGACGCTGCCGCTTGTGGGCAGTGAACTCGAATCTGCGGTGCAAGGCTATCTCGCGCAATGTGATTGCGCTGTTCACTTTGTCGGCGAACGCTACGGCATGGTTCCAGAGGATTCCGTTGACAGCATCGTCGCCATTCAAAATCGCGTCGCTGCGGAATTTTGCAGCCAACATGAACTCAACCGTATCATCTGGATGCCTCGGCACTTGACTCCGCACGACGAGCGTCAAGCAACGTATGTGAACGCGCTCCTTGCTGATGCCGCAATGCAACGCGGTGCGGACGTGATCTGCGACTCGCTCGAAAACCTCAAGCAGTTGCTATTTGAACGTTGGCAGCGCGAGGAACAGCAAAAANCCTCCCAGCCGGACAAGCCGCAGTCCCTCGATACCGATGAAATTGCCCGTTTGTATCTCGTACATGAACAGAGCGATGAAGAGGCTGTCGAGGCCATCGAAGATCTGCTGTACGAATCTGGTATCGAGGTCATCTTGCCGGAATGGGAGGGTAACGAATCCGATATCAGTCGCATCCATATCCAAAACCTCACCGACTGCGACGCGGTGCTGGTGTATTACGGCACCACAGCGAAAAGCTGGGTCGACATCAAGTTGCGAGAATTAACCAAGGCCATTGGATATCGAGATGGTCGTCAGATTGCATCTCGCAGTGTCTACATCGCCCCGCCGATGGACCGGCGCAAAGAGCGGTTTCGCACACTGTCTGCAGAAATCATTCGACAAGAGGGCGACACGATCGCCGCAGACGCCTTGCGGGCCCTGGCCCAACAGATCAAAGACGAGAAACGCACATCCAGCGGATAGACGCAACGCTTATGAACCCTTCAAGCTCCAATCCGTTTCCTGGCCTGCGTCCATTCACATCCGAAGAAGACTATCTTTTCTTCGGTCGTGAGGATCAAACCAATGAACTTCTCCAACTTTTACGAGAACATCGGTTCATTGCCGTGGTGGGCACCTCGGGCAGTGGAAAATCTTCGTTGGTGCGCGCAGGCCTCATCCCCTCGCTGTTTGGTGGCACGATGGTCACCGTTGGGTCCCGTTGGGAAGTGGGGGTGTTTCGCCCGGGCGGTGATCCCGTCAAAAATCTGGCCCAAGCATTAATCGACTGTGATCTATACGACGCAGAGGATACCGAATCCCTTCCCCGAGTGCTGGCCACACTGCGTCGCAGCCGCCAGGGACTGTCAGAAGCCGTCCGCCAATCCGACCTGGAACCCGGACACAACTTACTGATCGTCGTCGATCAATTCGAAGAACTCTTTCGTTTTCAACATGAGAGCGATGCGCAAAAGGAAGAGGCGGCAGCATTTGTCCAGTTGTTGCTACATGCGGCCAGCGAAGCCAAAGCCCCGGTTTATATCACCATCACCATGCGATCCGACTACCTCGGAGAATGCGCCCAAATCCCTGGCTTGGCAGAAGCGGTCAATCACGGCGAGTATCTCATCCCGCGACTGACTCGCGACCAACGACGCACCGCGATCGAGCGTCCTGTCGCAGTCGGAGGTGGACAGATCAGCCAGTTACTCATCAACCAACTGCTCAACGAAGTGGGTGATGAAGTTGACCAGCTTCCAGTCTTGCAGCATGCGTTAATGCGGGTCTGGGATTGCTGGTCGGAAGACCACCAAGACGAAGAACCGCTCGACCTGCGTCATTACAAGCAAGTTGGCGGCCTCACGCAAGCCTTGAGTCAACACGCAGATGAAGTCTACGCAGAACTCCCCAACGATCGCTCACGACTACTTTGCGAACGCATTTTTAAAGCACTCACCGAACGAGGTGAGGATGAACGCGGAATCCGTCGCCCCACGCAAATGCAGTCACTCTGCGAAATTGTTGGTGGCACGACCGCAGAAGTCATGCAAGTGCTTGACGCTTACCGTGAAGTCGGACGCACCTTCATCATGCCACTCGCTGGAACACCCATCGATGCTGAAACAGTGATCGACATTTCCCACGAGAGTCTAATGCGGGTCTGGCGGCGTTTAAACGAGTGGGTGGATGAAGAATCACAATCCGCACGCATTTATCGCCGACTCGCGGATACCGCCGTGCTCTTTCATGACAACCGGGCGGGACACTACCGTGACCCCGATCTCCAGATTGCTCTGGCCTGGCGCGAATCCGACCAACCAACCGATGCCTGGGGCAGTCGCTATCACCCGGAATTCGAAGCCGCCATCAAGTTCCTTGAGGAAAGCGAAGCCGTTGCGCACGCGGAAGAAATTGCGCGGGAGAAACAACGCCAAAAGGAGCTGGAACAGGCGCGTCAATTAGCGATTGCACAAGTCAAGGCGAAACGCAGAAGTCAACTTATCACCATCGTGGCGTTGGTCGCTGCAGCCGTTGTCAGCTGGCTGTGGAATGACGCAAATCGATCTCGACGCGCGGCAGAACATGCTCGGGACGAAGCTGAAGCCGCAGCGAAACGCGAAGAACAAGCGAAGCTTGCCGAAACTCGCCAACGCAACATTGCGGAAAAAGCATCACGCAAGGCAACGCTCGGGTTATATGCCGCGACGATTCGCGAAGCTGACAAAGCGATTGTCGACCTGCACGATTACCCGTCGGCACGCAGTTATCTGGATCGATGGTCCAATGCCACAACCGTAGATGGCTCGAAACAAGCTCCTTTGTTAAGAGACTGGGAATGGTATTACCTGCGCGGCGAAGCCGACCAATCCCACCCGCAAATCCCTTCGGAAACGTTGGATTTTGGTGCCTTGGTCAATTTCTGCGGCAACTGGTCACCCGATGGAAACTACCTGGCCCTTACTGGCATGCACGGTCAGATTGTGATTTGGGAAAAAGAGTCACGGCAAGTCGTTCAAATCTTGAAACGCGAACGTCAGTCCTTCGTACCACGGATCGAATGGAGCCCTGATTCTACTCGAGTCGCAGTCGATAACTGGGATCAAGAAGTCAACATCTACGACCTGCGTTCTGGCCTGTTGCAATTTACCATCCCACACAGCGGTGGCTTGACGAACACCGCCCTCAGCTGGAATCCCCAGCATGAACTCATTGCCTACTCGGTGGGCGGTGGTGAAGTCGGTATCTACGACACATCCGCTTGCCAACTCATCGACTTGATCCCCGCAAATTCCCCGATCTTGGCGATCGAGTGGAGCCCTGATGGAAAACGGCTCGGATTCACCACATCGAACGACGGAGTGACCTTACTTGATTACCCGGCAAAGACCGAGGTCGTCCAAGTGGAGGGGCAAACGTCTCAACGTTTTCGATGGACGCCGGACGGAAAAGAAATACTCGTACAAACCGATGGTGGCTCGGCGCTGTATCTTGCCAACTCCACCACCGGAGAACTTGTCAAAAAGCTGGGAGATATTAACTGCGGCTTTATCTGGGGCATGTCGATGCACCCTCATAATCGCTGGGTTGCGGTTGCAGGGCCCGCTGGCCTGATTGGGGTCTTCGATTATGAAAATGAAGACCTCGTTTACGATTTTCGCGATTACCCCACCTCGGCGGTCGGTGTGGACTGGCACCCCGACGGTGAGCTGCTGTTCGGCGCCGGCTTCCTCACAGGAACTGCGCGTCTGTATGACTTCAGCCGCCGCAAAGACAATCTCTACACCGGCCCGAACGTGCAAGGGCGAGATGCTAGCCGAGCAAACGGCGACTGGCTTGCGGACGGAAAACATCTGTCGCTCACCAACGGAAAACAGGGGGGACTTGACGTACTCGATGTCTCAACGAACCAAGTTGTTGAGACCATCACCGTGCCCCTCGCATCTCCCATCGTCGCTCACGCCTGGAGCCCAAACTACGAGTTCCTGGCGTTATCCGACAATTCCGGAGTGATCATCGTCTCAGCAACAGATCCGTCCACCATCCTAGCCCGCACGGAGCTGAAACTAGCCACCACTTTACTCTGGTCTGCAGACAGCCAATACCTCGCCTTTGCGGGCGGCCGACGCGACTACACCGTGGAAGACGAACCAGACAACACCTGGGGAGTTTTTCGTGTCATGGACCAAGGGGAACTTGAATTCCTCGCTCTCCCGGGAGCGGACTCGCGAGTCACCTGTATCTCCTGGCATCCCGAACAGGCCATTCTCGCCTCAGGCAGTCGCCAAGACACGTCGCATGGGGGCTCGGTCGTCGTCTGGAATGTCGCTCAACAAGCTCCGATCAAAGTCATTCCCAATGAAAACACGCAGGTCCGTTCCCTGGCATTCGATCGATCAGGCGAACGCCTCGCTGTCGCCTTTCGGCAGATTCAAGACGCCCTAGGCTTGGAAGCCACCGGTGACGTCAAGGTATTTTCCTGGCGGGACGCAAGTGAAATCCTATCTCTGCGAGCACAATCCAGTGACATCAATTCCATGTGCTGGAGCCTGACCGATAAACGACTGATCACTGGCGGGCGTGATGGCGGAGTTCGCATTTGGCGCGACGACGGCACAGAACTGCTATCGTTCAAACCCTTTTCAACACCGGTCAGCGATGTTTTCTGGAATTCCAATGGATCGTCTCTGTTCGCGTTAGGCGTCAACCAAAAGCTGGCTCAATGGAGTCTGCAAACGCCCAAAACACCGTACAGTCTTGCCGGGTGCCCCGAATTACTGGAGTCGGTATTTCATCACCAAGGTTCCGATGACGATAGCAAACTCACCTATGCCAGGATGTTAACTGCATCAAGGCGTTACACAGATGCGGCAGATGCATTTGCCGAACTTCCAACCGCCAATACAGGCTTCACACCCTCTTATCCCACCCTGCTATGGGGCTTAACCGAGGAATCGGCTTGCCAAGTCGACGCAGCGATGTTGGACAGCATGGGACAATTACAGGCGGACGCTTTGACGCAACGCGTCAAAGCACTCACGCTCCCTCACGAACTGAAATCGTCAGGCACCACGGAGGACCAGGAATCACCATGGGTTCGAATAGGTGCTCACGGTCAGCGACATCACCTTGCTACATTGATTGAGAACAAGCAGCGTTCATTACGTTTCGTTTACACGCGAATTTATGCGCCGCGCGAGACAAAAACAACGCTTTTCCTTGCCGGGCGCGACTACCTCTTCGCATGGAAAGACCAAGAGCTGATTCTTTCTGACCAAACACCCGGTGACGCTCCTGATGGACAAAACACCATTCTCGTCGACTTGCATGCAGGCTGGAACGATTTTGTATTCGCCATCTATGCCACCGACGCCAACCATGCTCTATATGCAAACTTCGAACAGAAACTCGCTGCAGTGCAAATCGACAACTTCAGTACGACAGCACCTCTCAGCGCGGACCTGCTCGAAGCATTCCATTCCGAAGCATTCACTCGGTTCCGCGCTGGTGAATCGCTACGTTATCAACTCACCCACAGAAATGGCGATTGGTCCGCAGCAACGGCCATGCTGGAGCAACTGGACAAGCCAAAAGCCGAAAACCGTGCATCCGTGCTACGTGAACGAGCAACGCTTGCCTTCGCATCTGGAAATCCGCAGGAGGCCATACCTCATGCGCAGGCTGCCCATGCCCTGCAGCCCAACACGAAAAGCGCACAGTTGCTCGGCAAAGTGATCGCGTTCTCCAACTGCCAAAGGTTACTCGGCCTGGACAACTCATGGGAATCACTGATCCCCTCCACTCAGAATCTAGAGGATAACGTTCCCGATCTACTTTCAGGAACGACCGAAAAACCGCAGCGATGGCGAGCGTGGAATCGTGGAGCGATGACATTTGGTTTCGGCACCCATGGCTTCACGCAACTCCGAATCGGTCAATTACCCCGGCAGGCAACTGTATCCGTTTTGCGCACCTCGTTTTCGGTTGAAGAGGATGTACAGCATCTTCTTCTCACCGGTAACATTGGCGAAGCCTTTGTCGTCTACATCGACGGGCAAGAGGTTTGTCGACGTTGGCTGACCGGAGACGACACTTTCAACTCCCTGGCTGATCAATCCAACTGGGGAAATCTGCTCCAAACGTACCGCATTGTCATCCCCTCCTCACTTGCCGCTGGCGAACACCAACTGGCCGTCAGCTTACATCCCAACGTGCGTGCAGGAGCCACCGACATACGAAAAATCGAACTGTGGGGCATCCCAACTGCTGCAGCGCAGGTGCCTGACAACATGGATGCTCCGACAGAGTACGCATTCCATCTTTGGAACGCGTTACTACATGGAACCAGTGACCACGCACGCATGAACCAACTGATCGCCGATGGAAAAATTACACCTCACTTCATCAAAGACAACAATCTCCTGATGTATCAGTTGCTCGAAAAGCACCGTGATCTAAACGACTCGACTCGTCAGGCAACGCTCAATGGCTTGCTGCGGTCCTTGTTCACTGGCGACGGGCGGGCGCGCCGCATCGTCTTGCATGGAGCACTCCGCCTGAAACAACCCGCTGCGTTAAATCAGCTATTCGAGACTTGGGTCGAGAGCAATCCTCAAGACGCCCAACTCATGGCAACCCAAATCGTTTACGCAGCCCAACACACTCCCGAGCAAACCGAAGCAATACGGCAAAAAATCATAAAACGCTGTGAAGACGTATCTTTACGAATGGACCCGTCGTGGCTCTCCCTCGCCCTTTGCGCCGATGATCCCTCCCCCGAAGCGCTTCAGCTATCTGAAACGCTGCTGGCTGCCGTAAACACGAGAGTCGGTGGCCCCCGCAATCCTACCAATACCAAGATTGCTGAAAGCCTGCTTGCGTTACGGACAGGAAAAGCCAATGACGAAACTGTCAACGAGTTAAACACCCTGCTGGCCTCAACCGGCGACAACAGTTATCAGGCCTATCTCGTCCACGCACTGATTACAGCAATTGCCAAGGCAGTGAACAATCAGGAATGGGAAGCCACGCACCGACAGAAAGCCAAAACGGCCTTCACCAAGCTCAACGAACCAAACACAACGTCGGAGGAAGACCCCGAGATGGACAAATGGCTCTTGCGAGAAATCGGTTCCATCATCTTGAAAAAAACCCAAGACCAACAAACAGCACAATCACCAACGAAGTAAACCTGAAACGAGCCCGTGGTCCCGCCAAACTCGATTGCATCATCGGAAATGGCCCGCAATCGATCCAAGGCGGCAGCATATCTGGCGTCGCAGTCGCCCAACATCGCACCTGAATACGATCCGCAAGAAAACTTCCAACACACGCTTGATACACTCGCACCCGCAATACCAACACGAAACACAGCAACATGAAAACCATAATCCCCCTCTGGCTTGTACTCGCCAGCACCAGCGTCTCCCCCGTACTGGCCAACGATGACATCCTGATTGCTGACTTCGAGGGCAAGACCTACGGAGATTGGAAAACTACGGGAGAAGCGTTTGGATCTGGTCCAGCAACAGGGCCACTCACCGGCCAAATGCACGTCGGCGGCTTTCTCGGCAAAGGCCTCGTCAATTCGTTTCTCCAAGGTGATCGCACCACCGGAACACTGACGTCACCTCCAATCAAAATCCAACGCAAGTATTTGACCTTCCTGGTAGGTGGTGGCCCACACGTCGGCAAAACATGCATGAACCTCTTGGTAGATGGCGCCATCGTTCACACCATCACCGGCAGCGAGTCCTTCAATCAAGCCAGCGAAGAACTAGAGCTGGCTTTCTGGGATGTCNGCGACCTTATCGGCAAGACAGTCACATTGGAAATTGTCGACACGGTCAGCGGCGGCTGGGGGCATATCAACGTCGACCACATCGTTCAGACCGACACCAAACCCAAGCTACCTGACTACGCGAGACGCGAAAAAACGTTCACGGTGGCAAACCGTTATCTGGTGATTCCGATTCAAAACAAAGGCAAAGCAAGCGGACAAATCCAAGTGTTCGTGGATGGCCAAGAGGTTCGCAAGTACGGTCTGAAAATCGCCACCTCTGCTGAAGCGACCGACTGGTACGCGTTCTTTACTATCGATGCTTACCAGGGTCAGATGGCGCGAGTCGTCGCCAGTAAAGTCACTGAAGAAGGTTTTGCGCTTATCCAGCAAGCCAACACCATCCCCGGCGAAACCTCGTTTTACCGGGAATCCCATCGGCCACAATTCCACTTCACACAAAAGGTCGGTTGGAACAACGATCCCAACGGAATGGTGTACCACAACGGCACCTGGCATTTCTTCTTTCAGCACAATCCCGTTGCCTTACCTTGGGGCAATATGACGTGGGGCCATGCGACAAGCAAAGATCTGCTGCATTGGGAACAACAACCGAACAAACTCTTCCCCTCCACCATGGCACGCGGTGCATGCTTTTCGGGAGGGGCGACCGTAGACAAACACAACACAGCCGGCTGGGGAAAGAACACGCTGGTTGCCTTTCTGACGGATACCGGCGCCGGCGAATCGATCGCCTATAGCACGGATGGTGGCAAGTCCTTCACCTGGTACAAAGGCAATCCCGTTGTCCAACACAGAGGCCGTGACCCAAAAGTCATCTGGTACGCATACGGCAACGATGACAAACCGCTCAATGCCACCGCCGAACGACTCGGTGGCCATTGGGTGATGGTGGTCTACGACGAGCACCCAGAATACAAACGCAATGCCGCATTCTACACTTCCACCGACCTCAAGCATTGGACGGAGCAAAGCCATTTGCCGGGTTACTTCGAGTGCACTGAACTCTTCAAATTACCCGTCGACGGCGATCAGAAAAAGACGCGTTGGGTTGTGTTCGCCGCGGATGCTCGTTACGCGATAGGATCCTTCGACGGACAGACGTTCACTCCAGAACATACCGACAAACACCGGGTCCACTGGGGACCATATTACGCGTCGCAGACATTCGACAACGCACCTGATGGCCGCAGAATTCAAATCGGCTGGCTGAGAATTCGAGCCCCGGGCCCCTACAACCAACACTTTAGCTTTCCGCATCAACTCACGCTGCGAACGACCGAGGACGGTATTCGCATGTTCGCCCAACCGATCCAGGAAATCGAAGCGTTGCGGCAGAAAAGCAACCTGGCAAAGCCACAAACACTGACCGCCAATAAACCGCTGATGTTGCCCGTCACAAGCGACTTACTGGATGTACGACTGACATGCGAAGTCGGCATGGCCGCAGCAATCGAGTTGACCATCGCTGGCCGCAAGATCCGGTATGACGCAAAGGAACAGAAACTGGATCAAGCGCCGCTCAAACCGATCAACGGCCGCATCAGCATTCAGGTCCTGGCCGATCGCTCGTTGACAGAGATCATCGGAAACGACGGACGTGTCTTCATTAGCGGAGGAGGACCGGCCAAACAAAATGCGCAGCAGATCACCGTCACTGCCATCGACGGCAATGCCAAACTGCTCTCCTTAGAAGCCCACGAGTTGAAATCCATCTGGGAAAACAACGAGAAATAATGGCGTTCCCTTACACGGCAACCACTAGCCCTTGCATCCTTCCTGATCTGATGTACGGCGGGAGTATGACCCCATGATGCGACAGTCAAATCTCCTCCTGGTGGTAACAGCGTGCCTCTCTCTGTGCTGCCTGTCCGTCCCCTCCACAGTGCACGGGGCCCGCCGGCCAAATATTGTCTTCATTCTCGCCGATGACCTGGGGATCGGAGACGTCCATTGTTACGGTGGCAAACGCTGCTTGATCGACACTCCCCACATCGACGCCTTGGCCGCCGCAGGCATGCGTTTTACCGATGCCCATGTCAACGCATCGATCTGTGGTCCTACCCGACGGGCGATCATGACGGGGCGCTACAATTGGCGGTTCGGACCGACCGTCCGTAGTGGTCCGTGGGGGTTTGTCGGCCCTCGACCCAACACCGAAACACATACCATCGGCAAACTGCTCAAACGTGCCGGATATCACACCGGATATATCGGCAAGTGGCACCTCGGCACACTCATGACGACCAAGGACGGAAAAAACCAAGGTCTCACCAATGTCGACTTCTCGAAACCTCTGAAATACGGACCTCAACAATTCGGATTCGACGAGAGCTTCATTCTTCCCGGTTCTCTGGATATGTACCCTTATGCATTTGCCCGCAATCACAAGTGGCAAGGCGAGGTGACTGCACAAAAAGGTTGGAGTGCATTCCATCGTGTCGGCCCCGCAGAAAAAGACTTCCAGGACCACCAAGTCTTGGAAACATTTTATCAAGAATCCGAAGCGTATCTGCAGCAACGGACAACCGATCAACCGTTCTTTCTTTTTCTCGCCCTGACAGCGCCTCACACTCCCACCAGTCCCGGCGCTGCCTGGCGAGGCAAAAGCCAATTGGGGGTGTACGGTGACTTTGTCATGGAGGTGGATCATGCCGTTCAGCGCGTCACCGCTGCACTCCAACGTCATGGTTTTGAACAGAACACACTCGTACTCTTTTCGTCCGACCACGGTCCCGCGCCCTACGCGGGCAATATCCTGAAGGCGACCCCNGGACAAATCCAACAACTGGAACAGCAAGGTCATTATCCCGCGGGTCCGTATCGAGGCTACAAGTTTTCGATTTACGAAGGCGCCTTGCGGGTGCCTTTGATTGCTCGCTGGCCCGGCGTCATCCCAGCCGGTTCCACCTGTGAGTCTCTGGTAGGACTTTGCGACTTGTTCGCTACGTTTGCGGAGTTAACCAACCAGCAAACGGGGAACACCACAGCACCCGATTCCATCAGTTTCGCACCGCTGCTGACGAATCCGCAAACGCCGGGTCGACGAACTAACCTGATTATGGAATCGACCATGAATTTTGCCGTTCGCGAAGGGAAGTGGAAACTCTGCCTTACTCCCTCTTGCGGCATGCCAGCCGAATTTGAGCATGGTGTAGGCAACGTGCCAACGCCTCGCGTCGCCTGGCAGCAAGCACTTCAGGCGTTCGGCGGCCCACCCTCAGAAAACGATCTCTTGAAAGCACCTTTCGTACAACTCTTTAACCTGGACGAAGACCCACACGAGGACCGGAATCTCGCAAGTCGTCATCCGGAACGCGTCCAGCAGATGGTCCGCCTGCTTCAAGATCAGATCGCTCGAGGTCGCAGTACTCCCGGCCCAAAATTGAAAAATGACAAATCCGTACGCATCGTCAATCTCCAGGATAGACGCCTGCCCGAATTTGTCCGGAATGGGATTAAGTGAACCGCCTGGGCTGCCTTGTTAGCCAAAAATCGAAAAGCCGCCACCACCAAACGACATGCAACATGAGACGCTTCCTTCCTTTTACCGTCCTCCTACTGGGTTCATGCGCATTGCTGACCGGTGGCGCGCCACAAACAACACTCGCCGCGAAACCAGGAAAGTTATCAGCTCCCCCGATCCCCACGGTGCTCGCCAAACGCGGTAACTTGATACTCGACGACGACGGATCGTTGGACCGAGGTACTAAGAAACCCACACCGATTGCCGGCAACATAAGACTCCGTGCGGCCGCCGGGGACTGGAAACGTTCCGTCGCTCACCCCAACATTTGGCGCTCGACTTGGAAGCCGGGCATGGGGCATACCCCCGTCACAGCTTATCAGGGCCTCTCTGTAAACAACTTCGTTGTTGAAGTCACATTCCGTTATGGTGATACAACAGAGCCCTGGCACACTCAAAGTTTCCGCATCGCGGCCGACCAACGCCCCCAAATCACCGGCCATATTGTTTCCGCCTGGGCCAATCCGAAAAACGACTTCATCGAATCAGGGTTCTTGCTACAACACATTCGCAAAACACCAGAAAAGAAAATCCTTGAAGACTTGCTTCTCGACCACCAGCCAATCAACGTCAAACCTAACACCTGGTACACAGCCGTCCTGGAAGTCGTCGAAGACGAGGCGTTGTTTCGCATGGGAACCCATCTCGCTTATGCCCAACACCAACAGATTCGTCGTCCCAAGAATTTGGTCTCACTGACCATGGGAACCGCGTGGCACGAGATCCAACGCGTCCGTATCTGGCAGGCAGAGAAACATCCCGAGTGGGAACAACGTCGCCACCTGGTTCTCAAATCACGAATCCCATACACCGCCAAGATTCATGACTACCGTCAACCATAATCTCATCATGAATCATCAGAGCATTCCTAAGTCATGCCCATCATGGAGATCGACGATGAAACTGCTAACCACGCTTGCGATCCTTTGCCTCCCAGTCCTGGTGATCGCCCAGGAGAATCGACCATTCGTCGTGATTCATCGTCAAGGTGACGCGGCATGTCACACATTTCGGATTCCAGCGATTGCGGTCACCAATGACGGAACTTTGTTGGCTGTTTACGACATGCGTTACCGTAGTCGCCGAGATCTGCAAGGCCACATGGATATCGGGTTATCACGCTCCACAGACGGCGGCCAAACTTGGGAGTCACCACGTCCGATCATGGACATGGGCGAATATGGTGGCTTACCTCAGGATCAAAACGGCTGCTCCGACCCGAATATTCTGGTCGACAAAGCGACCGGTGAGATCTTTGTCAGTGCCGTCTGGACACACGGCAAACCTGGCACGCATCAGTGGCGAGATAAAGGCTCTGAACCGGGGCTCAAGCTGAGCGAGTCTTCACAGTTTATGGTCGTGCGTTCGCGCGATGACGGCAAAACCTGGTCCAAGCCAGAAAACTGGACGGCGCGCCTGAAGAATCCGAAATGGTATCTGTTCGCCCCCGCACCGGGCAACGGCATCACACTCGACAACGGAACATTAGTGATGCCGAGCCAAGGTCGCGACGCGACCGGACAGCCTTTCTCGAATCTCATGTGGAGCAAAGATCACGGAAAAACCTGGACCGTGTCTCACCCAGCCCGCTCAGACACCAGCGAGTGCGCCGTCGCCGAACTTTCCAACGGTACGCTGATGCTGAACATGCGTGACAATCGCAACCGTCAAGACAAGTCGGAAACGAACGGGCGTGCGGTCAGCGTGACCTCCGACCTGGGGAACCACTGGACGGTACACGCATCCGACCATGGAAGCTTGCCGGAACCGGTCTGCATGGCCAGCTTGATTTCCCACAAGCTGAATGACGGTCGTACCGTCTTGTTTTTTTCGAACCCAAATCACAAGTCGAAACGCAAGAATATGACCGTCCAATTGAGTTTGGATGACGGCAAAACATGGACCAAACGCGTTCGCCTGGATCAGAATGGAGGAGCCTACAGTTCCCTCGTCATGGTGAACGACAAAACGCTTGGTATTCTTTATGAATCTTCGCGAGCGGACATGGTTTTTCAAACCATTTCGCTATCCGAATTTGGCCTTTAATTTTTGGTGCGAGTAAAATACTCGAATCGCCCGCAACTATGTTGCAACTGCTGCTATTCTGGCAGCCGACATGACAGAACAACTTTTTCCTTCGCCCTCCAGTTATGCAACCGATGAGCAAACGTAACAGACCTATCAGCCTCTCTTCGAACATCTCGGCAATNCTTTTATTCGGTGCCGTTTGGTGCGTCCTGTCCNATNCCCCAGTACGTTCNGCAGACAAACCNAATGTCNTGTTCATTGCNGCCGATGACATGAACTGCGATCTCGGAGCGTACGGTCATCCCTTGGTGAAAACACCTAACCTCGACCGCCTCTGCCGAATGGGAGTCCGCTTTGATGCAGCCTATTGTCAGCAACCACTATGCGGGCCCAGTCGCGCCAGCATCATGACCGGCCTGCGTCCCGACACACTCGACATGCACACCTTGAAGCACGAACTTCGCCAAAAGCATCCCGATGTCGTGACTCTCGGCCAATTATTTCGCAACCACGGATACTTTGCAGCACGAGCAGGCAAAATCTATCACTACGGTAATCCCAGCATGATTGGGACGGATGGCAACGATGATCCAATGACTTGGGACGAGCGTCACAATCCGATCGGCATCGATCGTTCTCAGCAAGAAAAGATCACGCGATACGGAGCGGGCCAGGAGAANAANAAGAACCTTGGCATTAGNATGGCGTGGTGGGATCCTGAGAGTCGAGATGACGAACACACCGACGGACTCGTCGCATCCAAGATCGTGGAATTGATTCGATCGAAACGCGACAAGCCCTTCTTTCTGGCAGCCGGATTCTTCAATCCGCACTGCCCGTACGTGGCCCCTCGAAAATATTTTGACCTGTACCCACTCGATCAAATCACCATGCCCAACCTGGATGCGGCGAGACGCGACCTGGAAGACGTCCCCGTGATGGCGATAAAACGGGACACAAGAAATTGGCCTTTTTACTTTCGGGATGTCACGGTGGACCAGGCACGCAAGTGCAAGCAAGCGTATTTCGCCACCATCTCATTTGTCGACGCTCAGATTGGCCGTTTGCTGGATGCCTTAGAGGAACACAACCTGCTAGACAACACGATCATCGTCTTCTGGTCCGACCACGGATATTTCCTCGGCGAAAAAGGACTCTGGTACAAACGCAAAGCGTTCGAGCGGTCGGCACGCATGCCCTTGATCATCGCGGCCCCCGGACTGCGTCAAGGAAAGCACACATCAAAACCCGTCGAATTGCTCGATCTGTATCCCACTCTCGCTGACCTCTGCGGACTGAAACCACCCGCGAATCTCGAAGGTCAATCACTGCGGCCATTACTTACCGACCCCGCAGGTAAGGACTGGACGAAACCCGCCGTGACGCAAGTCTGGCACAACAAAAAATCTTGGGGCTATTCGATTCGTAACGAACGTTATCGCTACACCGAATGGCTAGAAGGAAAAGCCGGACGCGAACTCTACGACCACTCAACTGACCCCAACGAAGTCACCAATCTGGCAGACATCCCACAGCATGCCAAGACAGTCGCCGAACTATCCACTCAACTCAAACCATTCGTGCGACTGAAACCACACAAGCGATGAACGGGACGAACGACGCCCCTGTTCAATGGACACTGCGAACATAGTGAGACGCACAAGTCGACGTGCAATACCGGGAACTTGACATCTCACCCTGACTACGGACAGACACTCATGAACAGATCGACCTCTCAACGTCTCCGCATCCTCTTTGTTCATACCGCGCTGCTACTGATCGCCAGCGGGATTCCGTTAGCGGTGGAAGGCAGTGAACTTGCTTCTGGCAAGTATTCTGTAACCCAGTCGTGGTCTCAAGAGAAATCCTACAAGCGACCGTATTACGTCAATGTGCCTCGGCGTAGAAACGCTCAGAAGCTGCCCGTGTTCCTCTTTCTCCACGGGAACGGAGGAAATCCCCAAGGCGCCATGCATGGGTTTTTGCGGCGCCACCCCACGATAGCGAGCCGATACATCACCGTGTTTCCAGAAGGCTACCTGAAGAGCTGGAATATCGTTTCCGAACGCTCTCAAGCAGATGATCGCGGTTTCATCGAATCGATTATTCAATCCTTGTCAGCTTATGACAATGTGCAAGCAGATAACGTCTCCATCATGGGCTCGTCCAACGGCTCCGCATTGGTCAATCAATTGCTGATCGAATGCAAACTGAAAAACATCCGCAACTATGTTGCAGTCGTCAGCCCCCTGAATGTGTTTCAACACGACGGCAAGAACTTCAAAGCCAAAGGCGTCAACAACAACTACCAAAAAACGACGACGCCGCTGGCCGGGAAGAGAATCTTGAGTGTCTCAGGCACAGAAGATCCTCTGGTTCCCTACCGTGGTGGTCTGTCCCGTGGCATTCCCGCCAAACGAGGCAAGCTGGGATTTGTCCCTGCCGAAACCTCGATTTTTCTCTGGGCGAAAGCGATGGGATACCAGGGACGGCANCTCGACCGCCCAAGTCGNACCATGGCCAATCTGGCGATCTATAGCTACCTTGNCGGAGACGTCGTTCACTACAAAGTCAATGGCGAAGGGCATGGTGCCGGTCGCGCCCTCGACGAGGCCACCTTGCTGAGATTTCTGGAAAACAAGAAACCCTGACACACCAGCATCCGTCTCCTCAAGCACATCGCCGCCTGAACGAGAATGGCCAAGGTGAATCACCAGCAACATTCGCATCAACATTTCGAAGCACACATGGGAAACTCCATGATTCATCTGGCACGCCTGACACTACCATTTGTTCTGCTGTTTGTCTGTTGCCACACCCGCGCNGCCGATCGCCCCAATGTCATCCTGATCATCTGCGATGACCTGAATGACTACATCGAAGGCTATGCTGGACACCCCAATTCCCTGACGCCCAATATGGCGCGATTGGCCCGCAGTGGCGTTCGCTTCACACAAGCCCATTGCAACATTCCTATCTGCGGTCCATCGCGAGCCAGTTTATTTACCGGCATCTATCCGCATCACTCCGGGTGCTACGGATTCACAAAATGGAACACTTATGAAGTGTTACAGAACTCGCGAACCATGATGGATCACTTTCGGGCCAACGGGTACCGCACCCTGGGTACCGGAAAACTGATGCACCACATGGTCCGCCAAGAGTGGAAGCAATACGGAAATCCAGCGGACTACGGACCGTTCGCTTTCGCTCATGGCGAGAAACTGGCACACCCTGATGTCCCGGGTCCGTTTCGTGAAATTGGTCCCGTGGATGGTTCCTTTGGCCCCTTTGTCAACCTGTCCGGTCGGCAAACTGCAGACGGCCACGCTTACCGCTGGCAAAGTGGAGGGTGGGGCAATCGTGCCCGACCTCTGCGCGTCGATTCCCAAGAGGATCGTGACCAAACTCCGGATGAACGGAATGGTGACTGGGCCGTGGAAGCCATTCGCAATCTGGCCCAACAACAAGGCCAACAACCCTTCTTCATGGGCGTTGGTTTCATTCGTCCGCACACGCCACTGATTGTCCCTCAACGTTTCTTCGATTTGTTCCCCCTGGAAAAGATGGCATTACCAAACATTCGGCCAGGGGACATTGAAGACACACACGCGCGCTCCATTCGTGGCCTTCCCAATGGATCGGAACCCACCTCACCGCGCACCGAAGATATGGGAACACGTCTGTTCCGTAATCTGGTCGCTTCCTATCCGTCTCGCGATGAGGCGCTCCGACGGTTCATCCAAGCGTATCTGGCAAGCGTGGCATCGGTCGACGAACAGATTGGCCGAATTCTTGACGCCGTCGATCAGTCGCAACTGAAAGACAACACAATCATCCTGCTCACCAGCGACCATGGCTGGGGGATGGGTGAAAAAGACTACCTCTACAAAAACTCCCTGTGGCAGGAAAGTACACAGATTCCCCTGATTATCAGAGCACCAGGCGTGGCCCAACCTGGCACCGACTGCAGCCAACCGGTCTCCTTGATCGACGTGTACCCAACACTCATCGACCTGTGTCACCTCACAGACAACACGATGAAGAATGACAAAGGGCATGCACTGGATGGTCACACCATGAGGCCCCTGCTACAGAAACCTGCAAAAGGTCAATGGACGGGCCCTGATGCAGCGCTGACGGCGCTCTACAAATGGCGAATGAAATACGACCCATCACGTGAAAGCTACGCACTACGATCACGCAACTGGCGATACATTCGCTATGAGAATGGCAAAGAAGAGTTGTATCAAACAGGAGAGGATCCACTGGAGTGGCACAATCTTGCTGAACAACCAGAATATGCCAAACAACTAGCCAGCTTTCGCCAGCGACTCCAAACAAGACTTCCACAGCCGGGCCGCATCCCGCCGCAACCTGAATGGATTCCCAAAGACACGAACAATCCCAAAGCGAATGCAGAGGCTTGGAAAGACAAGTACTTTGCCAAGCATCCGAAAGCGGACACGAACCAAGATGGAAAATTGACGTGGCCCGAATACAAAGCTTACCGAGCTAAGTTTGATCCGCCCCCGAAAAAATAATCGTCATGAACGATGTCGATTGATTTACCTCAAGTCTGCCGAAAGTTTNCTATGCCTTCACCCTACATCGCGCGTCTATCGGCCATCNTATGCTTCTCTCTTGGCTTGGCGCATTTCGCTGGCGCACAATCTCTGGATCCCGTGGTGGAAAAACTAACTCCCGCTCGGCAAAAGCAACTCACCTTCCTTCACCCCGCCTATCTCGCCTTCCCTCCACAACAAAAAATTCTTGATGCCAAGATCCCGCTAGTCATCTATCTCCACGGTGCCGGCGGAGTTGGCTCGGATCCAACCAAGAACACGGGGCGTGCGCGGGGCTTGATCAAAGGCATCCGAAAGTTCCAAAAAGGCCCTTGCCTCGTGGTCGCCCCGCAATGCCAACGCACGAGCACAAAAACCAACCTGCGTGGCACTTGGATTCCCGAGGACCTGAACATACTTCTCGAAGATCTTCTGCAGACGCACTCGGAAATCGACACCCAGCGAATTTATCTCACCGGCAACAGCATGGGTGGCTACGGCTGTTGGGTTTGGGGCGGTCACCACCCTGAACATTTCGCCGCAATTGCCCCCATCGTGGGAGGCATCGGCAGGAACGGCCCCAAAGACGTCACCCCAGACCTCAAGAAGTGGGCTGCCAATTTGGCTCGGGTGCCAGTCTATGCCTTCGCCGGAGCACGGGACCCGGTAGTACCCGCAGAGCGCTCGCAGCGGATGGTCGACGCGATTCGTAAAGCCGGCGGTCAGCAAGCCAAGCTGAAAATCTATCCCGACGAAAGCCACGGCGCGTCGCGAGTCGTGTTCTCCAGTCCGGAGTATTTTCAATGGATGTTTTCTCAGAAAGGGCCCCCCAAGGCAAGTAAGACCACATTCCTCGTTTTGCCGCACCTCGACACGATGTAAACTAGAGGGAGTTATCCCGCCTGCTTTTGAGTTCGCCGTAAAGATCGAAAATGGCTCCGTGACTTCGGCAGTCAAACTCCTCCGGTAGTCGGTAACACGTTCCCACGATTGGATGTGGATCTGAATAGGCCGAACGAGGAACTCACGTGACGATAAGACGGATCATCTGCTGGCTTGCATTGGTGACGTGCTATGCACACGTCGTCTCTGCGGACCAGACCGTCAACTTCACCGCTCAGATCGCTCCGATCTTAGCGCAACACTGCGTTCGCTGTCACTCGCCGGCCGTCCAGCGTGGCGATCTGTCACTAACCACACCTTCGGCTCTCTTTCAATCTGGCCATGTCGTTGCGGGTGATCCAGACGGCAGCCATCTGCTGGAAGTGATTACCTCACAGGACAACCAACGGCCAGCGATGCCAAAGGAAGGTGCGGCACTTTCGTCAAACGACGTGACTTTGATTCGCAAGTGGATTCAACAAGGTGCCAAATGGCCCAAAGGTGTGATTGTCCAGGAAAAGTCAAAAGCCGATCCGTCCTGGTGGTCATATCAACCTCTTCTTGAAATCTCACAACCTCCGCAATCCATTGACGACTTTATTCGCGCGCGGCTCGCACAACAGAACCTGCAACCCAGCCCTCGTGCTGATCGACGCACCTTGATACGTCGCCTGTATTTTGATTTACACGGTCTGCCACCAACACCGGAAGCAGTTCAAGCGTTTCTGCAGGATGATTCGCCTCAGGCCTACGAAGCACTGGTCGACCGTCTGCTGGAATCCGAACATTATGGCGAAAGATTTGCTCGGCATTGGCTGGATCTCGCCCACTATGCGGACACCCATGGATTCGAACGCGACAAGCGACGAGAAAATGCATGGCGGTATCGCGATTACGTCATTCAGGCATTCAACGACGACAAGCCTTACGACCGGTTCCTTCAAGAGCAGATTGCCGGAGATGTTCTCTGGCCAGAGGACATGCAAGCTGTGATCGCTACCGGGTTCCTGGCCGCGGGGCCGTGGGATTTTGTCGGTCAGGTCGAGACGCGCAGCCCGATCCTGCGCCGCTCGGCAAGATCACTCGATCTCGACGACATGGCAACGCAAGTCATGACCGCCACGATGGCCGTGACGGTCAATTGCGCCCGTTGCCATGACCACAAGCTGGACCCCATCTCGCAGCGCGAGTACTACCAGCTACGATCCGTATTCGCCGGAGCACGGCGCGAAGACCGAGTTGTCAGCGACACAGCACTCAAACATTATGAAAAACGCAAGCAACGTTTACTCGCCAAACGCAATGAGATTGACTTTGAGATCGGGCGTCTGACCGGCCAAGGGCTTGATCTGGCCGACATCGTCGGTGGCGGCAATGGACTCGGTACCGGTACCTATCGCAATGCGCTCGATCCCCGAAATGCAAAAGTACAAACTCGAGACTTCGGCAAACTTGGCAACGTCCGAACCAACACCTTCTCGCCGTGTACGTTCGATTTTGTCGATGGTGTCTTCATTCCCAACGGCGACTCAGGCAAGGCACAAATTCCGGTCACCTCTACTGGGATCACAGCCACCGGTTTGCCGACAACTTCAGGCGACGCCTGGGATATGATTCGCAATGGTCCGGTCGCCAGTCAGCACTCCCCGGAACTGGACGGAATCAATTTCACCCAGGACGGACACAGCCTGTTGGGATTGCACGCCAACGCGGGAATCACGTTTGACATTACCGCACTGCGAAAACAACTCGCCCAAGCAACTCCAGCAAAAGGGAATTCAGCCACCCCGACCGTTTTGCGATTCACTGCCCAGCTGGGGTATTTCGGTGCGGTCGGTAACTATTTTGCGGATGCGTGGGTACTCCTCGACGGGCAAAAGGTTGCTGAATTTCGCCAACTGCGACGTGCCGACGGTCTCCAGTCGATTGACATCGAAATCTCACCCAAAACTCGCTTCCTGACCTTGCTTGCCACCGATGGCGGCAATGGATACAGCATGGACCAGATTGGCTTTGGTGATCCACAAATCCAACTGGCAGCGCCTCCCTCCATTACCGATGAAAACCGCAAGCGGCTTACCGAATTGCGTGAACGACGCACGCAAACGGCAGCGTCCATTCAACAACTCGGACCTCCACCTCGTTTCTACGGCATCGTTTCTGAGCAACAGGTGCCAGAGATTAAAGTGCTGGTGCGCGGCGACCCAGAAACAGCATCAGGCGAACCGCTAGAACCTGCAGCTTTATCGACCCTCGCCATGCTCAACCCCAAACTGGGTTCGCACGCAACAAGTGAGGGGGAACGACGTGCTGCATTGGCTCACTGGATCACACATCCCGATAACCCACTCGTGCGTCGCGTCATCGTCAATCGCTTGTGGCAATGGCATTTTGGCGATGGCATCGTGGATACTCCCAGCGACTTTGGCTTTGGTGGCGGCCGGCCATCTCACCCAGAGCTACTCGATTGGCTCGCACAGGAACTGGTGCGCAACCAATGGTCACTCAAAGCCATGCATCGCTTGATCGTCACCAGCCAAACGTATCAACAAGCGAGCTACGCCCCAACGACAACCGCCGATCAAGCGGATCTTGCCAAGCGACCAGTTGCTGGTGACAAGGATCGTGCCCAAGCCGCCAAAATCGACTCCGAAAACCAACTCTTCTGGCGACAGAATCCGCGACGCATCGAAGCAGAAGCCATTCGCGACACCGTCCTCTCGATCAGTGGCAAGCTCAATCTCCAACGCGGTGGTCCGGGCTTTGAAGACTTTATCTATCAGGACGCCTACGCACCGATCTACACCTACGTCACTGCTGACAAACCAGAACTCTGGCGGCGCAGCATTTATCGTTATGTCGTACGCACAACTCCAAATCGCTTTCTGAGCACACTCGATTGCCCCGATCCGGCCAATTTCACACCCAAACGTCTCACGACCACCACACCGCTGCAATCGCTCGCACTGTACAACAATGACTTCATGCTCCGGCAAGCCCGGTACTTTGCCCAGCGGGTTACCAAGGAAACGGGACCCAATGAAAACAAACAGGTCACCCGTGCGTTTGCCTTGGCATTTGGACGTGGGCCCACCCCGACAGAAAGTCAAATCGCAGTGAAACTCGTAAAAGAACGAGGCTTGCTGACCTTCTGCCGAGCTTTACTGAATACCAACGAATTAATTTATGTCGACTAGGAAATCATCTGGTGCGTTCCGCAAGACGATACCTACCTCCACTGCTCTTTCTCAGCTTGGTAGCCCCTATCGCTGCCGACGAGTCGATCGTCTGGGATTTCGATACTGCTGCGGAGTATCCCTGGAAGCAGCATGGACAAATTCAACTCAAGCAACCTGGTCCCCGGCCGCCTGAATTCCCTGACTTCGCAACGAACAACGTAGCGATGGGTTTCAGCGCCACGGCATATCTGTCCGTGCCTGATCCTGGCAAGCNGAGCCCTTTTGATTTTACCAATGGCGATTCCGTCACCTTGGAAGCCTGGGTCAATCCACAGCAAGTGCACAATGGGCAGTGGCAATACATCGTAGGCAAGGGGCGCACAGGGCGCCCCGGATTCGAACAGGACAATCAGAATTGGGCATTGCGAATCACCGGCGTGGAGGGAGAGGCCAGGCTGAACTTTCTGTTTGCCACNGAGCGAACAGGAAACGATGCTCACTGGCATCGCTGGACTTCGCGTCAAGGGTTCCCACCCGCCACGGGCTGGCACCACGTGGCGTTGACCTACACCTTTGGCAAGCCGCAGTCTATCCAAGGCTGGGTGAATGGAAAACCAACCGACGGCGTCTGGGATCTGGGCGGTCCCACCACCAAGCCACCCATTGTGGACGACGACGAAATATGGATCGGGAATCGCTTGGCAGGCTCGCTCGATCAAATTGCCATTCATCGCACCACCATCAGCAAGGAAGTTTTGGCCAGTCGATTTCGGCGGATCGGTAAACCGCGTCTGGCTCCTCAGCCTTCGCGGATCATGCCGGAAATCACTGGCGTCCCAACAGGAAAAATCCTGTTCACCGTGTCGGAAGGTCTGCCATCGTTTCGCCGCTGGCCCTACGAGTCAGAGGCATGGCCCAAGGAATCGCAACGCTGGCATGGTGACACCTTCCTGCTTCCACGGCTGCCCACACACTTTGATGACTGGGGAATTCGCGCTGGCTGGAATGCGCCAGTACTACTGCGCATGGCCGCGGATGTGAAATTGCCTTCGCAANCCGGCAAATTACTTCTTCGCTGCCGTGGGCTTGGCCGTTTGTGGATCGACGGAAATCTTGTCGCCGAAACGAAACCGCCAGTCATCAGTGCCCCCGATGGAGAAGAACCGGTCCGCCCACTTCCCAAGCCGCTGTTTCCCGGAGCCCGGTTACCAAGCTATCGGCAACAGGAAGTGATTGTGGACTACCCGCCCAAGGCTGTGGCGGATGGCTCTGCGGTTCGCACCTCACAAAACGACACTCCCGCGACGCCACGTGATTCCAGTTCACCAACGGGACAACCGCAACTCAGTCGCGTCGTGCTGGAAGTCATCGTTGGCGGCAAGGGGCAACGGACAGAACCCGGCGAAGTCTGTGTTGCCATGCAAACAGGAAATCAAGTCTTCCAATTACTCGGAGACGGTGGCGTCGACTTGACGGAACAGCTGACACATCGCAAGGCACAAGCAATTCAATCGACACTTTTACAACTCGACGACGCCACCCGGAGGCAGCTGGCAGCAGGGCAAAACACTTTTTGGGAGCACCGCCATCAGCTGGCCGCGGCATGGGGGAAAACTCACGCCGCACCACAGCCTCCAGATGTTTCGGACCCCAACATCACACACCCCATCGATCGCTTTCTTATCGCTCAAATCAACCGCAAACAGAAACAGCAGTCTGCTCAATCCACCGCATCTTCTCGCGCCTTCCATCAGCAAGTCCTGCCAATATTGCAAAAACACTGCTTCCGTTGTCATGGTGATCAGGCGCGTGGCGGGCTGCAGTTGAGCTCGCGTTCTCGCATGCTGGCGGGGGGCGAATCGGAACAACCGGCAATCGTCCCCGAACACCCGGAGAAAAGTCCCCTGATTCTGCGAATCCGCGAGTCCGATGCCGAATTGCGAATGCCACCCAACGGTCAGAAACTCTCTCCAGCCGAAATCGCCGCCTTGGAAACCTGGATTCGAGACGGGGCACAGTGGCCAGACGTATTGGTCGACCCGCAGTCTCTTGCGGTTGCGCCGGTAATTGACGACGCCGCTTTTCTGCGGCGCGTGTACCTCGACACCGTGGGAATTCCGCCCTCAGAGAAGACGGCAAAAGCGTTCCTTAATAATTCCCAGCCTGCCAAACGCAAGCAACTCGTTGCCCAGTTACTTGACGATAAACGACATGCCGACCATGCCATGAGTGTTTGGCTTGATCGACTGGCCGAAAACCCAACGCTGATCAACCCGTCGCTCAACAGTACAGGGCCGTTTCGCTGGTTCTTGTACGACTCGCTTCGCGACCGCAAACCCATGGATCGTTTGGTAACGGAGTTGATCCTTTTGCGAGGTGGTGCTGCGGAAGGTGGCAGTGCGGGGTTTGGCCTGGCTGCTGAAAATGACGCACCGATGGCGGCAAAAGGACATATCCTCGCCGGTGCGTTTTTAGGGATCGAATTGCAATGCGCCCGCTGCCACGACTCTCCGTACCATCAAACCACACAGCGGGACCTCTATTCCCTGGCTGCCATGCTTCGGCGCCAAGCGACAAAGGTCCCACCCACCAGTCGCGTACCGGCTGCTTTTTTTGACCAACAGGCACGCGCTTCGCTGATCAAAGTGACGATGCAACCAGACGAAGAGGTCCCCGCACAGTGGCCCTTTGCAAAACTCACTGGCGTTCCGGACGATTCGTCCTTGAACACACTCCTACAGAATCCCGATGACAGCCGCGAGCGACTGGCCGCCTTAATCACCGCGCCACAAAACCGCAGGTTTGCGCGGGTGATTGTCAACTATGCCTGGAAACGACTGATGGGCGAAGGTCTGGTGGAACCCCCTCATGACTGGGAGGGTCGCGATCCGAGTCATCCAGAACTGCTGGACTGGCTTGCCCACCAATTCGTAACCCACGGGTATCGTATTCGCCACGTTGAACAGCTGATACTCACCTCCGTGGCCTATCAGCGGCAAGCGATCGGCAAGCCCGCATCTGATCCGAAATTACGTTTTTTCAACGCCCCGCGCCGACGCCGCATGACCGCTGAACAAATCGTGGACAGCATGTATCAAGCAACCGGCTCCTCCATGATGGTAGAGGAATTAACCTTCGTCCATGATGGCCGGCGGGAACTCGGCAAACGACAAACACTCGGACTCCCTTATCGAGCTTGGATGTTTGCCAATCTCAATAACGAGCGAGATCGACCCAGCCTTTCGCTCCCCCAAGCGCAAGCTGTCACCGATGTCCTGGAAGCATTCGGCTGGACAGGAGCGCGACAGAAACCGGTTCACCAACGGTCCAGTGAGGCAAACGTATTACAGCCGGGTGTGCTCGCCAATGGTTTGCTCTCACAAGCGTTGACGCGCGCATCTTACCAAAGCCACTTAGCACAACTTGCCTTGCAAGCGGAATCGGCTGAGCAAATGGTTGACACCTTATTCTTGAGCACCTTGACCCGTTTGCCAACGTCCGCGGAGCGACGGGTGTTCGTAGCTGCTCTCAACGAAGAAGTTCCCTTCAGCCGCCGCCTGGCGCCCACCGGAGCAATCACACGCCCTGAGCCTCTGCCGCGCCTGCCACAAGTCACTTGGTTCAACCACGGGCGGCCGCAGGCCAACGAAATTCAGAAAGAAATCGAGCGGCGAGTCCGACAGGGTCCGCCGCCTGACCCACGCCTGGTACCGACGTGGCGCGAGTCGTACGAAGATGTCATTTGGAGTTTACTGAACCATCACGAATTTGTCTGGGTTCCGTAACACGCGTCTGTTGGCAGTCCGTGCCTGGCTGCCATCCCACGTATTGCAACCCGTTAATTTTTGCCTTCGGCGTCAAGATCATGAAACCACCTGAACGCACACGTCATCGCCGCGATTTCCTGGCCGGCTCGGCAGCTCTGGCAACCAGCTTGCTGGCGAACCAGGGGCTCGCCGCAACGCCAACTCCTGCTGTCCAAGGTCGTGCAGAACATGTGATCTCGATCTGGCTTGGCGGTGGCATGGGACAGATCGACACTTTCGATCCCAAACGCAAAGGAGACCCTAAAAATCGAAAAGCTGGCTCGTATTACGATGCCATCGATACCGCTGTGACGGGAGTCCAAGTTTGCGAGCACCTTGAATTACTGGCACCACTGATGGATCGCGTCACCGCAGTCCGCACCGTGCACCACAATGTGATTGATGAACATGCAGCCGCAACCAATCGCATGCATACTGGCCGCGCTATCAGCGGAACCGTGCGTTACCCATCGATCGGATCGCTCATTACGCACGAGCGCGGTGCTGCGGCAGAAGGCGTGCCACCGTATGTCTTGATCGGGTACCCCAATGTCACACGTGGCCCAGGATTCCTCGGGGCTCAACATGGCTACCTTTATCTGACCGATACGACCCGAGGCCCCACGGGCTTAACACGTCCTGATGGGATCACCCCCGTTCGAGAATCGCGCCGCAATCGATTGTTGTCCGCACTTCGAGACACCAACCCGGCAACCGACCGGCAGGTCAAAGAGTACGTAGCGACGATTGAGCAAAGCATGAAGTTGAGCGGACCGATGTTCAGCAGTGCCTTCCAGCTTGACCAAGAACCTGCGGACTTGCGCAATCGTTACGGTGGTGAATTTGGTCAACGCTGTCTGCTGAGCCGACGTTTGATCGAACGAGGAGTGCGTTTTCTGGAAGTTTCGCATAATTTGAATTTCCTCAACGGCATCGGCTGGGACGTCCATAACGATGGCATCGTAAATCAACACCGCTTGATCAGAGAGCTCGACGGCGCGTTGTCATCGTTGATTCTCGATCTCGAATCCAGAAAACTGCTCGACAAGACATTGATCGTCATCACCACCGAATTTGGCCGCCCACCGGAATTCGATAGCGGGGGTGGGCGAGGGCACCAAGTGCGCGCGTTCTCGTGCGTGCTCGCCGGAGGCGGCTTAACACACCAAGGAGCCTGGGGTGCAACCGACGAAATGTCGAAAAAGATCGTTGCCGACCCAGTCACCGTACCTGATTTCTTTGCCACCATTTGCGCAGCGGTAGGTGTCGATCCCCACAAGCATCTTTTCGACGGAGATCGCCCGGTGCCAATTACCGACCGTGGGACTCCGATCCAGAAACTGTTCACATAATCCCTTACGAGTTCTTCTCATGCCGTATCCCTGTTCACGTCGCACGTTCCTGCAGTCTGCCGGAGGCGGTCTCGGTGGACTGGCTTTAACAACGATGCTGGCTGAGCCCATTCAAGGTCAATTGCATCATCCCGCCCGAGCCAAACGCGTGATCCAAATCTTCTGCCCGGGAGGAATGAGTCAGGTCGATACGTTCGATTACAAACCGGAACTTGAAAAACGCAATGGCACCCCCTTCGACCCCGATGGCAAACTCCAGTTCTTTGCCTCGAAACCGGGCAACTGCCGCGGCAGCCATTGGAAATTCCGGCAGCATGGCGAATCCGGCCTGTGGATCAGTGATCTTTTCCCGCGACTGGCCAAATGCGTCGACAACATGGCGTTCATCTATTCGATGCACAGCAAAACGGCACTGCATGGTCCGGCTTGCTTCATGATGAACACCGGCTTCACCTTGCCGGGTTTTCCCAGCATGGGTTCCTGGGTCACCTATGGACTCGGCAGCGAAGCCCATGACCTCCCAGCATTCGTCGTGCTTCCCGATCCTCGCGGCCTTCCTCCCGGCGGGATTATCAACTGGGGCGCCGGGTTCTTGCCCGCGAAACACCAGGCCACCAGCCTGGATATGGCCAATCCCAAACAGCCGATCGTCGATCTATTCCCTCCCTCAGATTTTCATGGCGTCGATGCCAAATCAGATCAGGCAGGCCTGCAGTTTCTTCAAAAACTCAATCGCCTGCACCGGCAAACTCGCAGCGACAACACTGAACTCGAAGCCCGCATCCAGGCATACGAGATGGCAGCTCGCCTTCAGTTAAGTGCACCGGAAGTCACAGACCTGAGTCAAGAGAGTCAACGTGTGCGGCAATTGTACGAGCTTGATCATCCTGAATGGGGCCCCTTCGGCAGGCAGTGTCTCCTCGCCCGTCGCCTTGCTCAGCGTGGCGTACGGTTTGTTCAAATCTATTGCGGAGCCGAAAACACAACCGCCAGAAAGATCCGTCCCAACTGGGATAGCCACGAAGACCTGACACGCGACCACGGCTATTGGGGCGCCGTTCTCGATGCGGGGGCCTCCGCACTCATCCATGACCTGAAACAGCAAGGCATGCTGGACGACACCCTCGTGATGTGCACCACGGAATTCGGACGCCAACCTGCAGCACAAGGAGGCGGTGCCAAAGGTCGAGACCATAATGCCGGGGCCTTTACCGCTTGGCTGGCCGGCGGTGGCATTCGCGGAGGCATCGGCTATGGCGCCACAGACGAACTGGGATTTAAGGCCATGGACTCGCCCACCTACAGCTACGACCTACATGCCACGGCACTTCACCTGCTCGGCATCGATCATACTCGGCTGACTTACTACCACAACGGAATCAAACGTCGACTGACCGACGTACACGGACACGTGATCTCAAACATCCTTGCTTGACCGCTGCTCTTGTTGCAACAACGGGTTTTCCATTACGCAGCGCATGCTCCTGAGCCTCAAACATTCGCCAGACAATCATGCCCCACAAACCAATCGATCGTCAGCGGCGCGAGTTCCTTGCTCNAGGTGCAGGAACCGTCGTCGGAGCCGGTGCGCTGCTGGCAACGCGTTTCACTCGCGCCGACACTTTGAAGACGCAAGCGAAGGGCATCCCGCCTCATCGAGCAATTGAGTTACCTGGCGTACACGCCTACGCCCAACGCAGCATCACCGCCGGAAACTCCGTTCAATTCCGGGTTTCCAGCAGCGTGCCGTATCAGCTTTCCATCTGCCGACTGACGGGCGAAGTGGACGATGCGACAAGCGACATCGTGCTTCACACGCTGCATGAACCCAATCCCCGGCAACAGGCGATCCACCCTGGCTCTTACATCCAAGTTGCCAAAGGATTCCCAGCAAATACCGAACTGGAATCACTTACCTTTGAATGCTGGGTGCGCCCCTGGCGACTGGATACCTGGCAAGGCTTGATCACGCAGCATGATTTCCCCCAGGCGTGTGGCATCGGGTTGTTCATCAATCCCGAAGGGCGACTGGCATTGCACTTGGGGAACGGACAACCATTCAATGAGACCAACAATTTCATCGGCGCTCAACTCAATCACCGCCGTTGGAACCATGTTGCTGGAACATGGGATGGCAAACGCGTCGTGCTTTGGGTGAATGGTCGTAAGAGCGGCGTCTGGGACCACACGGACACCGTACTACCGGGAGACACCAGCATACGCTTGGGTGCATATGGCCATGACGGCGAGGCAAGTCGTTTCTTCGACGGCGATTTGGCCATGCCGACCATCTACCGACGTGCTTTGACCGCAGAGCAAATTCAACAGCGAATCAAAGATCGCGGCCTGGTGGAAGCTCGGGAAGACCCTTCCGTATTTGCTTGCTGGCCCTTGTCAGAAGAAACAGGGGACGACGTTGCCGACGTCGGTCCAGACCAACGCCATGGCAAAATCATCAACCACGCTACCTGGATGATTGGCGGCCCCAGCTTTCACGGTGATCAGATCGGACGCCATGATCGTTCCTACGATCCGACAACCGATACACAACGCGGACATGGGCTAAGGTTCGCGAGCGACGATCTCTATGACTGTCGTTGGGACGTCACGCACGAATTCAAGATTCCTGCGGATCTTCCAGGAGGCGTCCACGTCGGGCGTTTCGACTATCAGATCGATGGCAAACCCTACCAATACCACGTGACGTTCAATGTGCGACGTCCACCGACAAGGCCCAAAGCTCCGATTCTGGTTCTACTCAGCTCGAACACCTGGATCGCCTACAACGCCGCGCCGTTTCCAGTCCCAACCACTGGCCTGCGTTCCGTCAGTACGAATGGATTACCAAACGCCCACCCTGACGCGCCCGCTTTTAGTTGCTATCTGGACCATCGCTACGGTCAGCCAGCGTACTATTTCGGTATGAATATGCCGTGGCCTGCGGCCAGTCCCGAATGGACGTATCTGCATCCTAAAATGCAATACAGTCATCTGATGCGTGGCGAGCTATTTCTCCATCGCTGGCTCGATGGTTTCTATGGTGACCACGACGGTTATGCATACGATGTGATTACAGACCACGATCTGCATCGCAACCCGGAGATTCTGGAGGGCTATCAGACGTTATTCATCAACGGGCACAGCGAGTATTGGTCAGCTGAGGCATATCGGGGTGTCGATGCATTTTTATCTTCTGGAGGTACGGTCGTCGCACTCTCCGGTAACACCATGTTTTGGCGCACCAGCTTCAGCCCAGATGGCAACGTGATGGAGTGTCGGAAATTTGACCCGCGAATCGGAGGGCGTGGGGGAGCGACAGTCGGAGAGCTCTATCACAGCCAAGACAAACAACGAGGCAGCCTGATGCGTGAATGTGACTTGCCCGCCTGGCGATGCCTTGGACTGGATTGCTGTGGCTGGGGCGGCGCGACCGATGGCGCATATCACACGGAGCTTCCGGATCACTTTCTCTTCCAAGAACCAGAAAACGTCGAACTGGTAAAGTCTGAAACGTTTGGGCACGCACGCGATGCCGCTTACCCAATGGCCATCGGTCACGAATGGGATATACGACTGGATACTTTGCGCAAAATGACGCGCAATGTACCCGACGGCGCCGAGCTCCCCGAAGAGCCCGCAGGCATCACCACCTTAGCCACGGGCAAGCGATACGGAGGAGCCCTGACCATCGACTACTTTACGAATAACGCCCCACCGATCGCGGGTGTGTGTGCCGAACTGATTTATTGGAAGCGCCCCACCGGTGGCCGCGTCTTCCACGCGGGTTCGATCGCAGCGGGCTCCGCGCTTTCCGCAGATCCCAAATGGCAAACCGTCATGCGAAACGTGCTACATCATTTCGGCGTTCAACCAAAACGCTCCTGATACTTCCTGATATCGCATACCCAATATACGTGTGTGACACGACTCCAAATCATCGACCGCTGGCCTTGCAAGATGCACAAACACGACAGAGCAACTAACTACCTGGCATCCATCATGATGAACCGATTCTGCTACCGCACAGCGTTTGGCTTGGCCCCCCTTTGCTTGGCCCTCCTACTTCCCTTCGCCGGGCTGGCGCAGTCTCCGCCCGACATCACACTACGAGCAACCAACGCAAAGCTTGTTGGCCCGTCGGTAAAGATGAACCACGCCACGCAAGTTGCCGCATACTGGAAAGGGCCAGAAGACCGTGCCATCTGGAAATTCAAGGCAGAGAAAGAAGGCCGGGTCGACATCCTGCTGATTTACGGTGTCCCCGATCAAGTTGCCAACCAACCTCTTGTCATCGCAGTCGATGGAAAAACAGCTCTAGAAGGAAAACTTCCCAGCACGGGAGGTTATGCCCGCTTCCGTCAACACATGATCGGAACGATACAGCTGGCCGCGGGAAACCACGAACTGATCTTCCGACCCCAACAACAAGTGCGCGGTGACGATCTGGTTGATCTCAAGGCAATCATCCTAACGCCTCATGATCCCCGGCGCCCCAAATCGTCGGATGCACCTTCGCTGCAACCGGTGACGGACATGCTGAAACACTTGCAAGTTCCGGAGGGTTTCGTCATTGAACAAGTCGCCGGACCGCCGTTGGTCAATCGCCCTATCAGTTGCGACTTTGACGAACGTGGCAGACTCTACGTTACCGAGTCCAGCGGTGGCAACGACAATGTCCGTAAACAATTCGAAGAAAAACCGCACCGCATTGTGCGACTCGTTGACACCAATGGTGACGGAGTCTTTGACAAAAGCACCGTGTTCGCTGATCGAATGATGTTACCCGAAGGCGCCATGTGGCACGCCGGTTCACTTTACGTCACCGCACCGCCGCACATTTGGAAACTGACGGATGTCGATGATGACGGCATCGCAGACAAGCGCGAGGTCTGGTTCGACGGCAAAACTCTGGGAGGCTGTGCCAATGACCTGCACGGTCCCTATCTCGGACCAGACGGTTGGATCTATTGGTGTAAAGGGGAATTCCAAAAGCAGACTTATGAACGACCAGGGAAACCCCCACTGGTAACCCGTGCTGCGCACATTTTACGACGACACCCCAGCGGGGGACCGGTCGAAATCGTGATGACCGGTGGGATGAACAATCCCGTCGATGTTGCCTTCACACCGGGTGGCGAGCGCATCTTCAGTACAACGTTTCTGAGACTTCCGGCAGGGGGGCAACGCGACGGTCTCATTCACGCAGTCTACGGCGGTGTCTACCCTAGAAAAAATGGCGTACTCGCCGGGCATCCACGGACCGGGGAATTAATGCCNGTCTTGACGCACATGGGGGTCGCAGCACCCTGTGGATTGATTCGCCTCGAAACGTCCCAACTTGGCGATGNCTTTCGCGACAATCTACTGGCATGTCAATTCAATACCCACAAGGTCTCACGGCACGTACTGGCACCGCGTGGAGCAACCTTCATCACCCAGGATGAAGATTTCGTCACCAGTGAACATGTTGACTTCCACCCCACGGATGTACTGGAAGATGCCGACGGAAGTGTTCTCGTGGTCAATACCGGCGGCTGGTACATGCTCTGTTGCCCGACTTCCCGACTTCACAAACCGGATGTCTTGGGCGCGATTTATCGCGTCCGCCGCGCAGGCAAACCGCAGGTGGAAGATCCTCGTGGTCTCACTCTGGACTGGTCNGNACCGCAGCTCGAACAACTCACCCAAAGGCTTCATGATGGGCGGCCTGCAATACGCCGTCGTGCGTCGGAACAACTTGTCACACTCGGCGACCAAGCCGTCCCCGAGNTGAGCCAAGTACTGGAGAACAGTCCCTCTGCCGACGCGCGTCTACAGGCAACCTGGGCGCTGACACGAATTGACCATCCCTCAGCTCGAAAAAGCGTTCACACTGCGTTGACCGATGCAGACGAACAGGTGCGACAAGCCGCCATTCACTCGGCGGCGCTTTGGAAAGACGCCTCGGCATTGCCGACGTTGACAGCATTACTGAATCACAAATCACTTCACAATCGGCGTGCAGCTGCCGAAGCATTGGGACGGATTGGTAATCACGATTCGATCGCTCCTCTACTCGCAGCTTCAGCCGACTACCGAGGCCGATTNCTGGATCACTCGTTGGTTTACGCATTGATCGAACTTGGCAACTCGCAACAAGTGCGAACACAGCTAACTGCAGACAAAGCGCACACGCGCCGCGCCGCGATGCTCGCACTTGAGAATCTGGCAGCTGAACAACTGAATCCAAAGTCCGTCATTGAATTGCTGGATTCCAATGAGCCCCTGATGGCAGACTCTGCCTGGTGGATCACTCAACGACACCCCGAGTGGGCTCCCGTGATGGCCGATTTCTTTAAGCAAGGGATTACCGACCCGAACCTCACCCCAGCACAAGCAACTTCGTTGTCTCGCCAGCTGGCCAGATTCTCTGAGTCTCCAAGAATCCAAAAGATCATGTCTACGAGCCTCGGCAAACCCAATGTTCCTCAAACCACGAAAGTTGNCATTCTCTCCGCCATTTCCAGCAGTCGCTTACCAACATTACCAGACACCACCTGGAAGGCACTTTCGCAACTGCTCGCCGAAGGCAACGAAACCTTGCTGGATCACACGGTGAAGGCGATCCATGCCCACGCGCCGTCACCTCTGACAGACGATTTGAAACGCGTTGCCAATAATCCTCGCCGGAACATGGAAACACGCCTACGCGCGTTGGCTAGCGGCAAGCCTGGGCAACAACTCGCTGACACCTGGATCCCCATCCTCGGTAGCGAACTGAACAGCGCGCGTCCCGTACGCAATCGTTCTTTAGCTACGGACATTCTGGTCAATGCACAACTCACGGACAGTCAATTGATCCGGCTCGCACCAGCGCTCACCAAGACCGCCTCGACGGATCTCAAGCGGCTGCTTGCAACCTTCGAACAATCCACCAGTGATCGCGTCGGCAATCAACTGGTCGCGGCGCTCAACGCATCTCCGACAGCAACGGCACTCGACAAACAGGCNGTAGACCGCGTTCTGTCGCAATTCCATCCTGCCGTGAGTCAGCAAGCGAAGCCACTCCTGGATCGCATCGCTGCCGCAGCAAACGAGCGCGCTGCGAAGTTCGATGCGGTCTTGGACCTGATTGACCAAGGTGATGTCCGCCGAGGGCAGGAGGTATTCTACGGTACCAAAGCATCNTGTTCGGCCTGCCATGCCGTAGGGTACCGTGGGGGACGCGTCGGNCCGGATCTNACCCATGTCGGTCGTATTCGTGACAACCGATCGCTGCTGGAATCCATTCTTTATCCCAGTGCGTCGTTCGTGCAAAGTTACGAACCGATCAACCTCGTGACGACCGACGGCAAAGTCTACAACGGCGTACTCAAAGAAGAAAATGCTCGAGAGATCGTACTCTCACTCGATGCCGAAAAAACGCTGCGTATTCGCCATGGCGACATCGAAGTGCGACGGAATGGTACGGTTTCGATCATGCCTCAAGGCCTCGAAAANCAACTCACATCGCAGCAATTGGCCGATCTNCTCGTATTCCTCAAGAGTGCCAAGTGATCGCAAGACCTCAGCACGTCGCGCGCGATGCGGCTCATGGAATCCATCTGGGAAGCAGACTCGGTCAGGGGTTGGTGGTAGACCATGACAGGAGTTCCTGAATGGCCTTCTTAAGCACCCGTTCGACTTGGGGAGCAACGCGTGAAACCGGCCCGGTTTCATAGCCACCTTGACCATAAGCAATCTCCGTGCCGATATAGCCAGGACCATAATCACCATAGGCTGCCATGGCGACAAACGTTTTCGGTTGCATTTGCTGCGCCGCCAACTGATATTCCACGAACAATTCGCCTGGCAAGTGCAAGATCCTTGCCGAACCGAGGGCAAGACACGTCAGTGGAATCTGATGGCCATCCCGCATGCGTCGTACAAACGTCAGGTCACGGGCAGCTCGCAGACGCGCTTTCAAGGCGAGCTTTGGGTCCGCCACTTTGGCGGACAATTCCGTTTCCACCAGCGACTCGCGCACCGGAAGCGAAACCGGCTGCACATACCAACTCACATCTTCCGCTTGGAGCGACTGTTTCTTCTGGCTATCCCAAGCAAGTTTCATCCCGGCTGCCAGTCGTTCTGCCAGGCGCGGACGATTTTCAGGTGAACCATCGTTGTACTTGCCAGCAGCGACATTACCACCCGCGCCGTCAAAGTGAACATGAGTCAATCCATCCAGCGCATCCTGACGTTCCTGCCGNGCGATCCCCACGAAATCCCAGTTGACGTTCCCTTGACCATAGTGACTTTGGGGATGCGTGGCGTAATACGTCAACACCGCCAACGGTTGATCGCCATTCCAAAATGCCACCAAACGCACGAGAGGGTCGATCGTACCTTCGGGCGCGTTGCGAGCTTTCTTATGACGTCCTCCGCTACTTTGTCGCTGCAAGGCAACTCGCCCATCCTTACCGAGAATCCGACGATTCGATGCGACACGCTCTACCTTTCCCGCCCCCAAACCAACATGTGTGACGGGCCGCGATTTCGCCAGCGCCGCTTGGGCCGCCTGAGCAACCCTTGCCATCACTTGGGCATCTGCTTCAGGATTCGAGAAACGTCGCGCTAATCCGTGCTCAGCCAATAACTGTTCCGTTGCAAAATCACTCCCCGGCGCATCGTGCTGATGCAGGGTATGCACCGCGACTCGCTCTGGCGTGGTTTTTACCGCCTCCGCAATGGCCTCGCGAAACGCATCATAACTTCCATTTCCGATGCCCACCCAATCCAACGCGCACAATACGATTGGATCGCCTGCACCGAGCAAAACAATACCGCGCGCTGACAAAGGCGTTACGATCTTCATGGCCGGCTTCACGTTGCCGTTGCAAAGCGGAGATCCCAGCGGCGGAGTTGCATCTGCCTGGAAGATCGCCACGCGTAACGGAGCTGCTAACAGCACACCCGGCATACAGAACATCGCGGACAAGACGATCGCAAACAGACGCATAGTGTCATCCTCAGATATCAAAAAAACGTCACGTAAATCGACACGNAAAACGGGTGGAATCTAATTCGTGACGCAGGCGGTTTCCAACAAATTCGCGGCGCAACCTGATCAGCTGCGATTTGCTTGCTTGCACTGACCTTTGGCAAACGGTCGGCAGCGCGCGAAAATCATCTTAACGGGAATCTCCTGAACATGCACAACTTGTCCATGGCGTTCTTTTTGCCCTGCGTATCCTGTGGGCAAAAACGTCACGTACAACGCAATCACGGGTTGGGTTAGAATAAGGACACTGGCACGCCGTGTGTTTACCCCACCGCTGGAATCCCACCTGATCAACGAGGTCACTCCATGGGTCGCACCCTTCTTCTGTTAACATGCTTGGTTGCCATCGGACATGGCGCGGTTGCCGCCGCACAGCAACCGGACTTTAACCGAGACGTGTTACCTGTCCTGACCACAAAATGCTTCAAATGCCACGGACCGGATGCCGAGCACCGTGAAGCTGGCCTTCGACTTGATCTCGAACAGGCGGCCAAGGCCAAGCTCGAGAGTGGTAATGTCGCCATCACACCAGGTAATTCGGAAGCCAGTGCATTGGTTTCCCGCATCTTCAGCGACGACCCTGACGTGATCATGCCACCTCCTCATGCGAAGGAGCAGTTGACCGCGCAAGAGAAAGACATCCTGAAAAACTGGGTCGCCGCCGGCGGAGAATACCAGGACTACTGGGCTTACACACCCATCCGGCGCCAGCCCAACGTGCAGCCATCTCCCACCTGGGGCCAGAATGCCATCGACTTCTTTGTCTATCAGGGTTTGCAAAAAGCAAACCTCGAGCCATCTCCCGCTGCAGACCGTGGCACCCTGATTCGTCGCCTGAGCCTCGATATCACAGGGCTACCACCGACCTACCAAGAGGTACAGACGTTCATTCAAGATACGCGGCCTGATGCGTACGAACGCCTGGTTGATCGGTTGCTTGAATCAAAACACTTTGGTGAACAGATGGCAATCTTCTGGCTGGACCTCGTTCGGTACGCCGATTCCGTAGGGTATCACGGAGATCAACAGATCAGCGTATCTCCTTTCCGCGACTATGTGATCGATGCATTCAATTCCAACATGCGTTTTGATCAATTCACGCGAGAGCAATTAGCAGGGGACCTGCTTCCGAATGCCACCGTTCGCCAAAAAATCGCATCCGGATATAACCGACTCGGCATGATGTCGGCAGAAGGGGGCGTCCAGCCCAAAGAATATTTGGCAAAGTATGCGTCAGAGCGGGTGCGCAACGTATCGCTGGTATGGATGGGGGCGACACTCGGGTGCAGTGAATGCCACGATCATAAATACGACCCCTTTACCATGGTGGACTTCTACTCCATGGCGAGTTTTTTTGCCGACATTCAGGAAAAAGGGATCTATGCGGGCGCTCACGCCTCTGGCAACTGGGGGCCATCCATCGCGTTCCCTGATCCACAACTGCCCAAACTCTTGCAGCCAATCGATACGCAAATCCAATCGCTCAAGGACAAACTAGCAACTCCCACCCCTGCACTCGCAGACGCTCAGCAACAGTGGGAAGAAGCACAAAGTCAGCCTACGGCATGGCACGTCGTACCGATTTCCAAAGCGACGGCTCTCCACGACACCCAGTTGACTGTCGGTTCTGACGGTTCCATTCTGGCCAGTGGTCCCTCGGCCCCTCAAAACACCTACACCATCGAGGCCACCATTCCGCTGACCGGTATCACCGGATTCCGACTCGAAGCCATGCCAGACAAAACGCTCCCCAAGGGTGGCCCCGGTCGAGCCGGAAACGGCAACTTCGTCGTCAGTGAATTTCGCGTCCTCCAGGTTCAAGACAACGATCAACAGACTGTATCTGTGGCGTTACAGAATGCGACAGCCACCGTTGAGCAGGCCTATGCGGGTGAAGTCACCCCGTATGGCAAATGGAGTGCCGCAAGTGCGATCGACAACGATGCCAAAGGCTCCAGTTGGGGCTGGGCCATCCTGCCCGAAGTCAACAAGACCAGTTATTGGGTTGCAGAGACAAAAGAAACACTGGGCAAAGACAAACCCACTCAGCTACGTTTCCAAATCGAACAGAACCACACCAACGGTGGCCACACACTGGGTAAATTTCGCCTTTGGGCGACGACCGCAGCGCGGCCTCTCACGGCCCAAAAAGCATCCGGCCTACCCGCCAACATCGCAAAGCTTTTAGCCGTCGCGCGGGAACAAAGGGATGAGAAGCAACAAGAAGCCGTCGCAACATATTACCGCTCCATCGCTCCGTCACTGCAACCACTTCGCGACCAACTTGCCCAACTGCAAAAACAACATGCGGCAGTGACCAAGCAACACACGCGCACATCGCATATTACGGTCGCCGTGTCCCCCCGCGAAATGCGCGTCCTTCCGCGCGGAAACTGGATGGACACAAGTGGCCCGGTCGTCCAACCCCATGTCCCTCACTTCCTCCGTCAGATCGATAAACCAGATCGAGCAAATCGGCTCGACCTGGCAAATTGGCTGACAGCTGATGACAATCCACTCACTGCCCGTGTCTTTGCGAACCGTCTCTGGAAACTTTATGTTGGGCGCGGGCTAAGCAGCAGCTTGGATGATCTCGGCAAGCAGGGGACGCCACCCAGCCATCCACAACTTTTGGATTGGCTGGCTGCCGACTTCATCGAGTCGGATTGGAATATCAAGCAGCTCATCAAGTTGATCGTGATGTCTTCCACCTATCAACAATCTTCGCTTTCCGATCAAAGCGCCCGCGATCGCGACCCCTACAACGAGTTGCTTGCGAGGCAAGGTCGTTATCGCCTGCAGGCCGAGACGATTCGTGATCGTGCGCTCGCAGTCGGTGGCATCCTCGTACCCACGGTTGGCGGCCGCAGCGTGCGACCGTATCAACCGGCAGGATATTATTCGCATTTGAATTTCCCCAAACGTAAATACCAGGCGGACACGGGAGATAATCTCTGGAGACGCAGCGTCTACACGCACTGGCAACGCCAATTCCTCCATCCATCTCTGATGGCATTCGATGCACCTTCCCGCGAAGAATGTTCCTTCGACCGCCCGCGATCCAACACGCCATTGGCTGCGCTCGTGTTGCTGAACGACCCGATTTATGTCGAAGCAGCTCGCGCGTTTGCCGAGCGTGTCCTCCGCACCTCGACGACGGCAGACAGCGATCGCATCCGATTCATCGTCAAGCAAGCGTTGCTTCGAGAAGCTCGGCCGGAAGAGGTCGCGATCTTGACCACCGTACTCAAAAAATACCGACAACACTTCAGTGGAAATACTGAAGCCGCCAAGGCCTTCATTGCGATTGGCCAGCGACCGTCGCCAGAGAACGTGGACCCTGCAGAACTAGCGGCCTGGGCCGGTGTCTGCCGCGTGATCATCAATGCGCACGAATTCGTCACAAGGAACTGATGCCATGTTGAACCATCCTGACCACCAGCATCTGAGGGCGACCCGACGTTCTTTTCTGGGGCGCACGACGGCTGGCCTTGGCGCCATCGCGTTGGGAACCCTGTTGCGCCCCGACGCACTGTCTGCAGAAGTCCAGGTGCCACGCTGGTCTGGGGTCGTCAATCCGCTGCACTTCCAGCCCAAAGCAAAACGGATTATCCATCTCTATATGGCTGGCGGTCCGTCACACCTGGAAACGTTCGATCACAAACCGAAGCTCGCCGAAATGCACGGCAAACCGATGCCCGAGTCTCTCACCAAGGGCAAGCAGATCGCACAACTCCAAGGCCAGAAACTCACCTGCCTCGCGCCTCAATGGCCTTTTCAGCAATTCGGCAAGTCCGGACTCCACATCTGTTCGAAATTTCCCCTGATCGGATCGCTTGCCGATGAACTGTGTTTGATCCGCTCGATGCAAACCGAACAGATCAATCACGATCCGGCGCACACGTTGTTCAATACGGGGAATGCAAATCCCGGACGGCCCGCAATCGGGTCCTGGTTAACCTACGGACTTGGTGATGCGACTCAAGACCTGCCAAACTTTGTCGTGCTCAGTTCTGTTGGCAAAGGCGGACAAGCACAACCGATCGCGTCCAGACAGTGGTCGTCAGGCTTTCTCCCCTCCCGGCTGCAAGGCGTCGAATTTCGGTCACAGGGAGAACCGGTACTCTACGCCACCAACCCGGCAGGTATCGACCAAACGCGCCAACGAGACGCCATTGATGCCATTCAATCCCTCAATCAACTGCACGTCGATCTGTTTGATGACCCCGAAGCCCAAACACGTATCGCACAGTATGAACTTGCCTATCGCATGCAGGCTTCCGTTCCGAGCTTGATGGACCTCTCGCAAGAGCCACAGAAGGTGCTGGAGAAGTATGGCACGACCGGAGCCGATGGAACGTTCGCGGGGAATTGCCTGCTGGCGCGACGTATGGCGGAACGAGGCGTTCGCTTCATTCAGGTGTACCATCGCGCCTGGGATCATCACGGTAACGTGAAAGGCTCGATTGACACCACCGCCAAGGAAGTGGATCGAGCCACCTGGGCACTGCTCACCGATCTCAAAGAACGTGGGATGCTAAACGATACCCTGATCCTTTTCGGGGGAGAATTCGGTCGTACCCCAATGGCTCAGGGAAGCGGTCGGGACCATCACATTGCCGGCTACGCATACTTGCTCGCCGGTGGCGGTATCCGAGGCGGTGTCAGCTACGGCGAAACGGACGAATTCGGCTACAACGCGGTCAAGGATATTGTCCAGATCCGCGATCTGCACGCAACCCTCCTGCAATTGATGGGCATTGACCACCAACGCTTGAGTGTCAAATTCCAAGGCTTGGAAATGAAACTCACTGGGGTCGAGGAAGCGCGCGTTCTGCACGATATCCTGGCATAGATGCGGGCCGGATCCTGTGCAGCGAACAGAAACTATGGTCAGTCATCCACGTACCTGTCACCCTGGTTTGACACGAGTGCTGTCGTCAACAGCGAAACGACTTGCCAGGTCACTGCGTGGACACACGTTGAAACGTCGCACCATTGTCGTCTGAACGATAGAGACCATCGTCTCCTACCACCCACCAGCCATTACCCGTCGACGTCGCAGACGGATTGACGGCCTTAATCGCCAGCACTCGCCGAGGGAAATCTCCTTGGCATTCCGTCCACGACCAGACATCACCGCCAAGGTCCGAGCGGGCTAAGCGTTTGGAAACGAGTGGGTCCATCGCTTGCACGAATTTCCTCCCACAGAATTGCGGCAAGGCTACGCTGCCACCCACTGCGGTCATCGGACGCAAAGCTTCCAACGGTAACGAATTACCATAGAGACAATTGTCCAAGCCCAATGAGAACGTGTGTACGAGACCATGCGTCGTCCCGTACAACTGAACGTGCTGACTGCACCGCAACGACAGAGTATTCAGGTAGCCCAGTTCCTTTCTCTCCGAGTGGGGTTTGAAGGTCTTGCCGTTATCCATGGAAACAAAGTCGCAAGCGTCCTGCTGCATCGTCACGACGGACGATTTACCTCGACCCAGAAGTTCGATAAATCGATCTGGACATGTGACCGCATGGATCACGGTATGGCCAAATTCGTTGCGAAAGAAGGGATTGGCATCGAGCGCCGTAAAGCGATAGCCAGGATCAATCACACGGACCCAATGCTCGCCTCCATCGACACTCCGAAACAGTCCCTGGGATTCGCCGCCGGCGAGAATAATTTTCGGATCCTGAGGTAGGAACGCCACCACCTCTCCACAGACGGCCGTTGGTCCGGTGCCATCAAAATCACATTCCAATGGTAACTTCTGCCATGTTCGACAACCGTCTTGCGTGCGATACAAACCATCACTGGTCGCGCGCAGCATCACCTGTGGGTCTGTTGGATGGATCGCCACACTGCGGATTGCGTTCGCCTTGCCGCGCAGTTGCCCATTCGCCCCGTGCCATGTTTTGCCACCATCGGTTGAACGCACGAGTCCTCGGTCGGTCGTCCTCAGCACGACCACCTGCGGGTCCGCAGTGGACACAACCACTCCTGTCAGCTTGATGTCCGCAACCCCCTGAGCCGGGACTGCGGTGATATCGCAACCCGCAGGGACTCCCTTGGTCAATGTGACGTGCGACACAGCGGCGCGGAAATACATTTGAGCGTCTTGTGGCAACGCACGAAAAACAACTCCAGCCCCCACCTTTTCCCCAATGCGTTTGTAGTGCACCGAGCCGAATGTCCATTGCTTTCCGTCTTTCGATGTCCAAGCGCTCCAGGATTTTCCTTGGCGCACAATTCTGAGCCAGTCATGCTCGTCAGGTAACCTCTGGAAACTTTGCCGAGTCCCCGCTCCATCGCCATGATCCGGCGTAGTACGAATACCGTTCTTGGCAACACGCATGACGCCGAACTCCTGACCCCACCCATAATTGTTCTTCTCCGGTTGTTCGCGTACGGTTAACCCAACCCAGGAGTTACTGTTAACCGGTTCGCCTTGCATACCCGCACAATGCTCGACCTTGCAGGTTAATGCAAAGTCGCCATCCACCGGTTGTGTCACGACGTACTCACCTTCACCAACGAACGAAAAGGTATTCTCCTCGGACTGCAGCAAATTGAAGTTCAGTTCCTGTTCACCCGCGATACCCAAATCCCAACCCTGCAACGGTTTAGTCTTCACGGTCACCGGAACAACGCGCGTATCACAGGTGTGATTTCCATCGTAAAACAGCCTCGCCCACACGTGATGTTCGCCGGCCGGAAGCACGCCGGCATACGCGAGCGTTTCTCCTTGAGCTGAATGGATCTGCATATCGTCGAAGTAGAATTCGATTTTCTCGATCACATGTCCGTTCGGAGTGACATGTACCTCCGCTTGAATACGTCCTCCGTCACCGGCCTTCACTTGCAACTGAGACTCCGGCATCGCCCCCTCGGGAAGATACGACATGGCCGTTGCCGGAATGTCTTGCCGAGGCACCCCGGGACCTTCCCACTCAAGCTGAAAAAAGGGTTTGTTTCGGTCGACGAAATAATCAACCGTCAACGGATGTTTACCTCGAGCAAGATGCAATCCCACCGTTTTGGGAGCCGGTCCATGCAGACCGTCCCAGGTCAAATCTGTCTCTCGGGCAACACGAATGCGATATCCATCCGTGCCTCTCATATGCAACAGATAGAAGCCGGTTGCAGGAACTTCGAGTAAGCCACGAAAACGAAACGCGTATCCCTCGCGGCGCTGCCCACGAAGTTCGATATCGAGACCCCGGCAAATCCCCTGCTGGACCAAGTCACCCGACGGAATCTCGTCGAGCGAAACCCAGTAATGACGCTCGTTGCGACTCTGCGCAGACTTTTGCGACCGGGGATAGGTGACATTGAGGTGACGGTCCGATTTCTTTTCCCATAATTCGTACCGCATGCCACTTCGCGAACGAGACTCGCCTGAAACATTGTCAGCACTGATTGCCGCCGCCGGTTTACCCGCCGGCCGTGCCTGCACCACAACCGGCTCTGTCGTTTGGTCGAAAATATCGGTCAGTGCAAATCGAATGGTCGGTTGTGGTACAGGGGTATCTATCATGACCTGCCGCGTCGTTGGCATGCGCTGGTGCCGCACCACCACGGGCCTCCCCTGACACATCGGGTTATCAAAAACCTCGATGGCATATGCCAACGCCGGCGAAGCAGACTCAGGGACGTCCCAGGAAACTAAAATCTGCTTGCCGTTCGTGGTCGCCTGCAAATCGGTAACTTGTGGCTTGTCGAGAACTGGGAAAGCGGGTTGTTTTGTGGTGAAGACGTGTTCACGTCCATATTCCAGTGGCTCGCCTTTCAATTGCTGTGGAACCAGATTGCGATTCTGGCTGACCTCCATGGCCAACACAGAATCATTCTCTAATTTGTTGACAATCCAGTGGTCGTCTACCGCGCGTCCTCGAGGGTGGACTTGAATGCGGACCGTGTGAGACGAATGCCAACGCTGATCTTTACGGTAGTAACCCAAACGCCGATGAATCGCCCGCGCCGACCGCCCTGAGTGGCCAAAGTCTTCCAGAAACCCTGCATTCCCGGTAAAGGCCTGCGCGGCAATTGGCAGTCGCATCACGCCATAGAGATACCAGCGGCCCGCACGGACATCCTTTAACCAGCGACCCACATAAGCAACGCTTTCCGTATCCTTGTTTTTGGATGCCTCCCCAACAGGACTCCAAATCCGCATCACCATCGTGTACCAACGATCGCGCTGCACCATCGGCCACGTGCCAAACAGCGCACCGCTAGCTCCCTCACCGATGTACTGATAAGCAAACGTGTGTTCGGACGCCGCCACCACGCGCACCGGTTCACCTGCTGCACTGCTACCCCAGAACGACCACACGGAACCTGGGCGAAATGCCGATTGCACTTCGGGATCCAAATTGGGCCGGTGATCGGCTCCCACGGTTTCGATCGAGCCGGCAAACCCGCCGTAAGCACTCACGCCCGGAGGAATCGTCGCAATATTAAAGTTGGCACTGTAAGTCGTTTCCGACCACCAAGGCCAACGCATGTCCATCATGATGATATCGGACCCGGCAGCAACGTCCTCGCCATACCATTGAGCTTGCACCGCAGATGCAAAAACGATCACCCAGCCGAAGATACCACACACGATGGGTTGTTTCATTTTTCTCGTCATCCTTCCAGTCCCGAAACCATTCAAGCCACACATTCCATCATTCGCTTAACCAGCACCAGCGCGAGCACCAGCGATCCCATCACTCGTAACATCTTCTCCGCTTGACGAAGCAGCGTCTACAAAAAACGCTCTTGCCAGGTCAATCACTACCGGACACGCCAATGGCGCATACAACACATCCGCATTGAACACATCCGCATTGCCAAGGGGCGCGGCATACTGGCACATCATAACGGGACAAGTCGATCGCCAGCCAGAGGCAACGCCGGAGGATGGCAAAGACACTCCATTGACCCTACCTGCACATTCCGCATGCAACGCTCAACCGCTTGAAAAGAAGGGGGCGGGACTTGCCTCACGCCCAGCGTTCCGCAGCTAAGGAAAAGCAAGACATTTCGCTTGCTCAGGCTGTGCAGCCCCAGAAACGGAAAGGCGGATGAGATTCTAGATTACGGTCCCGCAGCGTTCGCAGCGCCGCGCACCAACACTTGGCTGCCAGCGCGACACTGCGAATTCACAAGGCTCGGGAACTATTTGCGGAAGCCAAACAAATCTTCGTCTGTGAGGGCACCAAACACGGCATCGACCTCGTGCTCATCACGCTCCGCTTGCTCAACATCACGTGCCACATGATCCAAGGCGTCTTCGAAAGCAGCCACAGGATCAAATGCGGTCGCAGCGTTGACACGCGACGTTGCTTCGTCGGCTTGACCAACGGCAGCTACCTGCTCTTCAGCGGCTGGCACTGGTGGCTCGGCGACGGGCTGGTCCGCTTGGACCAGACCAGCGTCGTAACTGGCAACTCCAACGTCTGCTGCCGAAACGACGTCAGTAACATCTGTCGTTGGCACCTGTGCCGTGACCGTCAACGAGGCTTCACCTTCGGGTGACCCTGGCGGGTTACCGTTTTGCAACTGGTTGATCCTGTTGACCACTGCCAAAACGTCGATGAGGTTGGCAGAACCGTCACCATTCACATCCGGATACAGGCCTTGACCCACGACAGGATCAATGGAACCGTCCCCGTTGAGATCCGTCGGAACGGACGGCAATCCGCCCGCTAAGGCGTAGGCCGGGAACCGATTTACTAGGTTGACCACCAAGAGGGCGTCAAGCAGCGTAACTTGACCACTATCATTCACATCCCAGATCTGTTGGACACCGTCCACAACGCTGGGGTTCTGCCACAGTGGTGGTGGTGGCGGATTGACGTTAATCGTGACCGTTCCGGGTGTACTTGTACCACTGGCGTCGGTCACAGTGTAAGTGAAGACGTCCGTCAGGTTGGTGGACGTACCATTATGCACGTAGGTGAACGTGCCATCGGGATTGAATGTCAACGTGCCGTGAACCGTAGTGGTTACGAGATCCGCAACCATCGGCTGGATACCTTCATCGTTAGCCAACACACTCTGAGGAGGCGTCGTCGCAAGCGTACCACCGAAGTCGACAAAGAATCCAGAATCATCCACTGCGGTTGGCTTCACACCAACCCCAATCGTGAACAACGTTTGGCCATTGAGTTGATTCGGCTTGATCTCATTACCAGCCAAGTCCTTGATGGCGCCCCGGAACTCACTGAACGTAAAGTTCTTGTCAAAGTCGGTAAAGTTAACCGAACCTTCGATTGTGAACTGCCCGGGAAGTCCCTGTGCACTTAAGGCGGCGGTGACTTCTTCCAGGTTACTGCCGTTAATGGCATTCACAATCGAGGCTGCCACAGCTGCTTCATCAAAGCTGGGAATCGGCGAGATCACCACGCGGACGGCGCCGAGATCGCCAGGTGCTCCCAAAGCCTCCAGTCCGAGAGTTTCGATGCTCAAGGTATGGTCTTCGTCGCCACCGAGCGCGATCGCACCGAGTCCCGCCTCTTGATAGATTTTCGTAGGCGTGAAGCCCAGGCCAGAATTGGTGACTTCGGTAATGATCGTGTCCGCCAACGAATCGACTGTCGAATTCGCATCGAATGGAATGGCCGTTGTGAACAGTGGCACACCGTCACCATCGTCGAATTCGAAACGTTGGGAGTTACCCAACCCGTCCGAAAGCGTGAAGGCACCACCATCTTCGATGTTGGTCAACACACCCGCTTCGCTGGTAAGTTTGAATCCAAACGGCGGAGTGACACCTGGGCGACCAGATTGCGTCAGGTCACTGCCCGACACATCCAACACGGTGTCCACTGTGCCACCCACATGAATCAAGCCGCCACCGAGAGGCGTCGGAGATGGCTCCGCACCGCGATCCGTCTGCCACACATCCACACCGACTCCCGCTCCGGAAAGCACGTTAGAAATGGTGGCAGCAATCTCTTCGTTCGTTTCTGACAGCGAGATGTCAATTTTTACGTTGTCCTCGCCAACCATGTCGTCGATATCGACATTGTTGAACTCAAACGTCGTGATCTTCGTGCCGTCATCGATGGTGAACGTTTCACCCTCGTTGATGCCATCTGCCTGGCCCACTTGATCGACCACGGTGCTCGCGGTATTCACGGTGTGCACGCTACTTGTTCCCAGATGGATCTGACCGTCACCCAGCAACTTGGGAGAAAGTCCAAGTGACTCAGCTTCTTCCGATTCGAGAGCCGCCAGGATGGAGGCAGCGACCGCCGCTTGATCGTCATTGTTGATATCAACGTCGATTTCAATGTTCGGCTCCGTCACACCGTCACCCAAGTCAAACTCGAAGACGATCGGCGTACCGCCATCAAAGCTAACCGAGAAGCTCTCGCCGTCGGTGATGCCGCTAGGCCCGGTAGGTTCTTCTGGAACCAGCAGTGTGATGGTCTGCGGAACTTGCATGGAATAACCGCTGTCAAACTCGAAGATGCGTGAAAATCCTTCTTCATCCGTCACTTCGAACTGATCTCCGTCTTCAATATCAGCACCTGCTGAAGGCACGGCGACAAAACGATCGGAGCTGTTAATGACGATGACATAGGTCGCGTCTTCAGGCCAAATGCCAGCCAGCGGTGTCAAGCGAATCGTGTCGCTCGTCGCGTTATAGCTGAACGAGTAGTCAAACGTATCGACTAACAACTCGCCATTCCGGAACAGCTGGACATGCTCGGTGCGAACCGTATTGTCATCCACGCCCAGGCCATCTTCCTCGTCCGCGGGCGGAACACCGTCCACCAGCAGAATTTCGAAGCTCGAAAGAACGGTGCCGGTCGCCAGGATAACGGACGTCTCCTCAGGATTCAGATCGACACCATTCGAGTCGTTGTCGAAAGGATTGATCAGGATGGCCGTCGGACCAACATTATCAATCCGATCCAAAGCACCACGATCGATGAATGGATCTTCACCGACACCACCACCGGAACCCGGATCGCCTTCGTCGGCTTGCTTCAAGGCAGCTCGCTTTTGACCGGTCACATCGCGATCGGGGGCGAGGATCGGCGACAATCCAATCGCCAATGGACCTTTGACCGTACCCAAATCACCTTCGGCGTTTTCTTCCAAGCCATCCACCGAACTGTCGATGATCGCTGCACCAGGTGCGGGATAGAAGTTTCCATCAGCCGCATTCACAAACAGCGGATCCGATGGCCCTAAGAGTTGTGGGAAGTCACCAATGCCGGGGGTCGTGCCGCTGATATTGGCATTATTCCCCTTGTACACCGTGCCACCAATGATGGTCGCACTCGAGCTGGTATCCACATCGATACCCACCGACAGGTTGGAGACGATGTTATTCAATAAGGTCGGACGCGCGTTGTTTTCAACCAAGATACCCGCACCAAACACCGTACCCGTCAGACTCTCGACAATGCCATCAACGATGTCCGAGAAGAATGCAGGATCCTCCTCCAAGTCGTTGATATCGAAGACGGTACCGCCGGAGTTGGCAGCAAGCGTTCCATAAGTCGCTTGCGTGTTACCCAAGGCCGGATCGACAATGGCGTGCAACAGGCCGTTGTTTGCTGCCAGATTCGTATCTGCTGCCTGGAAGTCGGCGTTCGCACTGCTGTCCGGTTCGTCCGAAATCAAGATGACCACGGGTTTCGAACCTGTGCGATAATTCACCGTGGTAGTCACATCAAAGTCGTTAAACGCTTCGTTCACAGCGACACTACCCCGTTCCACATCGCCACCCGTTGTGAGTGTTGCGAACGGGCCGCCGACAGCTGTAAAGGTGGTGAAGTCGGTCAAATCCTGGGTCAACCGTGGATCGTTGGAAGTGGACCCGCCCACGGGGAACTCAACCAAGCCGTAATTGGGATTCAAGCCGGCTGCGACCAATGCCGCATCCAAGTTCGCAACTTGCGCCTGAACTGTGGTAATGATGTCGGTCATGGTATCTGAGACATCAAAGGCGAACACGATGTCCACATCGGGTGAATCGATCTGCACGACCGTGTCACCAAAAATCGTGTTATTCACGATGCGACCTAACGGATTGGGAGAACCGACTGCGTTGCTGTCTCCACTGTAGCGGATACCACCCTGCTGATTGGTCGCCAAGAGATTGTTCTCAATGACCACGCCTGGGATCACACCTTCAATGTTGACCTCGCGAAGTTGTCGGGTCGGTCCGCTGTGCGGCAGGTCCGTGCCCGCGAGAGGCACCAAATCGCTACGGTCACGAGCACCCGCATCGACGTTGATACCAAACTGCGACGAGTTCGTCACAATATTCGAAGTGATGATCATCTGACCTTGAGGACGGAACGTGTTCTCATCGCCTTGGAAGAAGGTCTCTAGTTGTTCGTCAATGACAAGACCGGTTAACGGATCACGAACTAACGTGACCCCATAACGAATCGTTTCGACATCGCCAAAGTTAAAGCTGGGTTCGACGCCGGCCGTGACGACGGCATTATTTAGTTTCTCGCGTTCCTGTTCACCACGCACGCGCAAGTTGCCTGTATTGGCAAACAGATGCACTATGTTCGAAGTACTGATGCCGTCGTCAACATCACCATCCGACGTGGCGGCGGAAATATCCAGGATCGACTGCGCACCTGCACTGTTGATCGCGTCACGCACGCGCCCGGCAATTACGAAATCAGGCTCCGGCGTGCGGTCGTCGACGCCAAGCAGGTCGTCGAACGTTGCATCGAAATTAATCTGGACGTTACCTTGGGCAACGCCGTTGTTCAGGTCGACGTCTTCGTACTCAAATGTCAGCGTTTCAATACCATCACTGAGCGTGAACGTCTGACCATCGATCAGCATGTCGGCCGAGGGGATCACCAGAGCAATACTGTTGTTCAAGCGATCATTGGTATCGATCGTCCCGATGGGTGGTGGTGCTAGGGTATCTACGGGATAAGCCAGTTCACGAAGTTGTGTACTGCGGCGAATCTCGACATCGTACGGCCCGGTGACGGCCGGCGGAGCCACTCCCAACACGCCGTCAATGAAGGAGGCATCATTGGTGCTGCCACTGACCGCTTCACCACGTTCGGCAAACCCAATGACAATGTCGTCAATATAGAAACCTTCAAACACATTGTTCTGGCCGCGTGCAGGATCGAAGAAAGAAACCGAGCCCTCTCGTTCATCATCAATGAAGAACGGCAACTCGTCAGACACTCGCAACGGCCCAGCGTCAACTACGGTATGACCAATGATGCGATTCACTTCTCGGTAATGCTTGATCAACGAGATGTCACCGCCAGCAAAGGCGTCGGCCAGGGCAATTCGCACTTCATCCGCAACTTCCAATTCGTCCATGCCAGCGTGAACATCGACCGGCAAACCACCAAACTGTGTTCCAACATTACCCTCCACAAAGACGCTACCACCGGTTTGCCCGACAATCCCCGCACCCTTCCAATTCACGCGGTTGCCGTTCACATGAGGTGTCACGCCTGCGACCGGTGCGGCATTGAATGCAGCCACAAGTGCTGCGGACACCTCTTCTGCGTCCATTCCGTCGTCGATCAAGACAACATTGGCGCCACCTGGAGTTCGTTGGAACGTAAAGGCCGTTCCATCAATCAGCACCTGATGGCCATCCGCAATGGTCTGGGCATTCGGGGTGACTGTGGTAAAGCCGAGTTCGATCTCGAATACGGTCGCGTCAATGGTGAATTGTTCGCCGTCACGCAGTACGGCACCGTCAACACCGCGAAGTTCGGTACCGACCGTGTTGGGATCACCCAAATTCGATTCACCAGCCGTCGAGAAGTGGAAACGCAATCGCAAGTTATCCAAACCTGCAAACGCCCCCAGAGATATGCGTGTTTGACGCCAGTTGTCAGGACGCACACCGTTGACATCATTGTCAAAGATATTGCCCGATTGGCCCACAGCACTGCTATTCGAAGCCAACTCGGACCAAGTCCCAGTGCCATCGTCAATGAATACACGGGCCCAGTCAAAGAGATCTACGTCTTCCGTATCAGCGAAGTAGGTAAAGTAAAGCACCGGGTCGTCTTCGGCCGCATAGCCCTTCAGGCTGAATGTATTCGACTCCAGCGTTCCGTGAGCACCACCTGCAAAGTTATAGGTGTTCTCAATTTGCCTCAAACCGAGTGCCGCGTCGTCGCGCAGTTCGGGCCCGCTGATCCCATTCAACACGTTGCTTTCAAAACCAAACCAAATGCTGTTGGGGTCGCCTGTCCCCGAGTGCCCCGGATTGTCACCGCGATTTGCGGTAAAGTGCCACAGGTTGACATCCAAGTTCGAGAATGCCAAACCGGTCACATTATTGGTTAGGCCGGTTTGAACAATGTCTTGCCCGTCCACGAAGATCGGCTGCTTTGCACCCACGGTATTCAAGGCAACCATGCGTCCATCTTCGGTGATACCGAACAGCAAGTCCGAAAACGCGCCGCCTTCAACGTCGTCAGGACCAGTGACAAGGCCGGCAAAATTAAGTGCATTCCCGGCACCATCGCCCACAAGCGTAATGAATTCTGCCCTCGCGCCACCCGTAGAACGGAAATTCTCTACTTCGTAGAACCCACCCTGGTCGGCAACTGCAAACATCCGCCCGTTCAGCATCGCGATCCCCGTGATGCGACCATCTTCACCAATATTGTCAAATAACACTCCATTGTTGGTGAAGGAGATTGGCAAGGAATCCACCGCACCATCAATGATGGCAACAGACGCCCCCACTGCCTGGGCAGCAAAGACACCATCGACGATCAACTCGCGATTGATGATCTGAGCCATCACTTCGGCAACATCAGAACCGGTGGCATCCGCCAGCAAGGGCACTTGTATCGAGTTAGGGCTCACACCGAAGTCACTGCCAGGGCGTGGATTAAAGACCGGTACAGCGCCGAAGTCCGCCTCTTCGACGGCGATGAAGTTCAAACGATCCCCATCAGAACTGGCAAAGTTATGGAAAACAAAGTCTTCCAGAGACGCTTCATAGTTTTGGTCGACACGACCGGTGCCGAAAATATCAATGTCAAACGTGTCGGCGTTGACCACCGTCGCCTGGAACAGACCATTGGCACGGAATTGCCCAGGTTCCGTCGCACCATTCCCCTCCACGCCACGGATATAGACAGGCTCATCATCGTTCAGCGAGTGGGCCCCAGCAGTCACTCGAATTTCGGTAATCGGAGAGTTCGTTGCCCCCGTGATGTCAATCGGTACGTTCACACCATCCACAGTGCGCGTTTCCGTTGCGCCACCTGGAATGGTGTAATCGATGATCCCATCGATTCCCTGCGTCAGCGCCTCCCCAATATTCGTCGCTGTGAATGTCTCTTCGTAGCCACGTAATAAACCTTCGGTATTATCAATCGGATAGGTGTTCTGGGGGTTCGGGAGGTAGTCCTTCAGTAGCTGAATATCCATGCCCGTCGTGCCTGGATCGTACAGCGTATGCTCCGACACACCGCCGGTCGCCTCAACTGCCGAATTCTGTCCGTTGATCACGAAGAATTCACCACTCACTTGTCCAGTAGCGTGCGTGAACTTCTCAATCGCACGTATTGTCTTTTCTGCAACCGTTTGCGCCGGATCGCCTCCGCTAATAGAAATCGGGATCGTTGTCAGAGAATTAAGCACATTGTCGTTGTCGTATTCAAACTCGACCGGACTGCCGTTGACATCAACGGTCATAGTTCTCCCGTCCGCACCGAAGAATCCGCCACCAATGGACCCACCAGGTAAAGCCCGTACGATCGGTGCTTCTCCGACGCCACCAACCGGATTGATCCCCGAGTGCAACGACATGGCACCGCCAAGATCCGGGTTTCCGAAGTTGAATAAATCAAGAAGTTGCGGATTGACGACCAATGACGATGCGGCGATCGCTGTGTTGATCGCGTTCGTTATGTCGAGAAAGCTATTGTTATCGCTGACACCAAACGGAATCGCTACATTTCCGGTTCGCACGTTGTCGTCGTAGTCCAATTCCATCGTCAACGTGGCCGCACCCGTGCTGATCACGATCTCTTGACCGTCAACAAACCCGTTTGCACGACCCGTGACTTCGAGCGCCGGAGTGAGCGGGGTCAGAGACGTAAATGTCAACTCCGATCCACCCACATGAATAACATTCGCATTCGGGTCGTCAGCACTACGCGGTGTGACCGCGATAAGATTCAGAGGACCGTTCAAATTGATGGCATTGATCATTGCAGCGCGGATCTGGTCCACTGATGAGACCGGGATCGCAACCCCCATACCGTCGTCACCATCGATTTCAACGTCGATACGGATGCGCCCATTGCCAACGGTAGTATTAATACTGGGGTCATTAAACTCGAACGTCGCCGTATCCGTGCCGTCGCTGACGGTGAAGAAATCACCGTCGTTAATCAGCCCGGTGCCAAGGACGACGAAATTCAAACCGGTCTCACCGGCAGACGGTTGAGGCAAGACGTCAGAGATGATTCCCACTCCGACATCACCAATATTATTGACACTCCCCGCATCCACCGATGCGACACTCACCGTAAATTCTTCGCGGCCCTCGATGAGGGCGTCAGCATCCACCTGGACTTCCAATACGGTCGACGTCGCTCCCGCCGGGATGGTCACTTGCAGGTTCACGGGAATCTGATAGTCCACTCCGCCCAAAGCAGTATCACCTAACTGACCTACTTGCAAAGTGAGCGTCACATCTTCGATGGTGGGCGCCGTCAACTCGACATCAAAGACCGCCAAAAACCCTTCGTTGACCATCACATCGTTGATAACCACATCGGGAGCATCATTGTCGATAATCTCACCCGTACCATTACTGAACGTCATCTGACCAATGACCGGTGTTCCATTGCTGGTGATCACGACGTTGTTCAGATTAACGAATAGGTCTTCGGTGAGTTCCGAAATCGTGTCGTCGAGGATACTGAGCGTGTATGTATCAGACGTCGTCCCTGCTGGAACATTCAGGGTTGTCGAGCTGATGAGCGTGTAATCTGATCCAAAAATCGCAGTCCCGTTAACGACCTGCAAACTTAAGGTCAGACCTTGCGAAAACGGTCGACTAAAGTCGACATCAAAAGTGACGTCACCATCATCTTCGGCAACGCTGACATTGCTGATCGTGACTTCGGGTAGATAGTCGTCGTCCACGATCGTACCGGTCCCAGTCGCTGTAATGTCAATGGTCGCTGCGGAAGTAACGCTAGTCATTCCCACGGTAAATGTTTCTAGATCCGTGGTCACCGTTGAATCATCCAAGATGCCATCGGCAATGATTGGCACCGTAAACGTCGCGCTCACCGTATTTGCCGGAATCGTGACGTCCAGAAGTGCCGGCACCGTGTAGTCGGAGCCACTGGTGGTCGTTACGTCTGTCAGCGACATCGTCAGCGTAACGTCGGATGAAACCGTCTTATCCAACGACACCGTGAACTCGGCGACTCCATCCAATTCATTGACGGTCACGTCATCGATCTCGACCGTCGCGGAATCGACACCGGCGTGATCGTTGTCGATGATCGTCGCAGTCCCTACACCAAGTACCCCCACATCCTGAATACCGGCGGTGAACACGCTGCTGACCATCAAATCAAAAGTCTCTTTCACTTCGACAAATGAGTCAGGCACAATCGGGACTTCGAACGTCGTCGACGTGTCACCCGGATTAAAGAACACCAAGCCAGTGGTATTCAAAAAGTCCGACGGGCTTAAGACAGACTGGGCTGTACCGTCCATGGTCGCCAACTCTAAAACGACCTGACTGGTCGTCGCGTAGCTCAACTCGACATCGAAGGTTACCGAACTTGCTGCCTCGTCAATAATCGGGCTACTGATGATCACTTCGGCCGAATCATTATCCAGGATCGTACCAAGTGCCGTATCGGTTTTCGAATTGACTTGACCAACGGTGACACCTTCGATTTCCACCGTAAAGTCCGTGTCGGTCTGATCCGCCTGCGTTTCCAGAGTCGCTACAGAGAACGTCCCAGAAATCTGCCCTGCGGGAATGGTCGCAAAGGGTGTGCTTGTGTAGTTCACACCATCTTGCGCCGTGCCATCCACATAGCGAAGCTTCACGGTGATGTCTTCGATCGCGGGCTTGATGATTTCATACTTACTGGTGGCATCTGGCGATGTGGTCCAAGTACCATCGATCGTTACCACGTCGGTCGCACCATCGTAATCGAGGATCGTAAACTGCTCACTTGCGCCGGCGCCCGAGACAACCTTGACCACCATCCCATTCAATGCATCATCGGCAAGTGACGTGCTGGCCGCCAGAGTGATCGTATTCGCGGTGCTTGCCTGAGCGCGTCCGCTCAACTCGGGAGCAAGTCGCAACTCAAAGTCAAGATCCTCACTTTCGCGCGCCGTCACATCATCGATCAACAGATTCGGAGCACCGTCGTCATCGACGATCGTGGCCACACCGACGTCGGTGGTGATCACCCCTGGACCGGAAACCTCAACTGCCGCCAACTGAAACGTTTCAATACCTTCGTCATCACTGTCAGTAACAACGGGAACACTGTAAGTCACGCTGAGACTTCCCGCCGAGATCGTGACCTGGGTGGTTACCGGATCACTGTAATCCGGCGTCAGGCCGGTCTTGGTCGCACCATTGGGTCCGAGTGGTCCATCCGCTGTCGTCAGATCCAAGACAACATCGACGTCAGTCACATTACTTAGCGTGATTTCAAAGTCTGCCTGATTCGTCCCCCCTGTACCCTCAACGATTTGCACGTCGCTGATCAAGACCGAAGGAACATCGGGAGCCGCACTGAAGAACGGCAGCGTTAAAATCTGCTTACCACGATTGACGTTGGTATCGTAAGGCTGCCGCACGCCGTAGGAGTTGGTTCCCGGCGTGCCATCGCTATGCGTGACGTTAACAAAGATCTCTTCAGAGACGCTGACTTGAACGTCGTCTTGAGTGTCAATATCAAACGAAATAATCGTTTGCGGTACGGCTTGTTCCACCTGGGCGGCGTCGACAAACTGATCGGCAGTACCCGAAATCACGGTGACTTCGGCATCGGTGACGGCTTCCACTGCCAGGCGGATTGCGTCGGCAATCGTCGCCGCGTTATCGGTCGTTTGAAATGGAATCTGAACGGTGTTCGGAGTGGGAGTTGACGGAATATCCGTGTTGTCTAATTCAAAGATGCGACCACTCGTTGGCGTCACAATCGTCAACTGGGTTTGATCAACAATCCGTTCTCCTGCGTTCGTCCCGGCAGGCTCGTCAATCGCCAAGACGCCACCGGTGTCAAACTGGTAAAATCCTGGCGCTCCCACATCCTGGGAATCCAATGAAAAGAAGTTGCCATCGCGAAGCAAATCTTGCTCTAAATCAATGCCCGGGACCGAGAAATCATCGGCCACATCGACCTGCAAGTCTTTGCCGGCATCAAACTCGAAGGTGGTCACCGTACCTCCGGGACCTCCCGAGCGAATTCCAAAATCTTCCCCGTCATTGATGATGTAATTCGTGGGATTTCCTGGCACGGCTGGCGTTGAAGCATCGGACGTCGGGTCCGTCACCTCTGGAATTTCAGCACTGCCAACAACCGGTGGACCTACAAACGCGATGTCGGTCGAGAGTACACCTCGCTCACGAACCTGCGTACCAGCCCCAACGAATCGGCACTCGTTGCCATCGTCCGGGCAGCCGGTGCGATCCAAGGTGTCACTTTCACTCAGACTGCTGCTCGTCGCATCCCCTGTGAACTGGTTGTACTGATACAGAAGGTTTCGTTCGAACAGTGCTGTATTGGTACCTTCATCACCGCGATCACCTACGGCAAACAGTTCAAGGTTCTCGTCGCTTTGCTCATTGAATGTGAGTGCGTTGACAAGGATACCAACACCTGTTTGCGTCGGCTCTCCCGCACGCTGCTCCTCACCATCTTCAGGATTGACTTGCCACGTTTCAATATCGTCATCCGCCACCAAGGTGGTGGAAGCGTCGCCGGTATCAATCAACAACAGATTACCTGAAGTTGCATCATCAGCTTGCGTCCCCACATACGCCTGGTTTGCCAGGAAACTTGAACTAGCCCCTACGTCAACACCGGTAAACCCGAACAGGCTGCCGTCCCAACGCAAGGCAATATCACCCAAAATTGGACTTTGCGTTAGTTCGCCAATGAATGTCTCAGAAGCTCCCGTGAATGGATCAATGGTCGACAGACTGGCCGCCGTACTTGGAGTTCCCTGACTGACAAACAACGTCACGTCGCTCAGGTCAAAAGGCACGACCGACTCAATATCCAGGATGGGTCCACCACCGTCCACACGATCCACAGCGATGCGGTCCACTTCTGCCAACGGAGACAAACGCACCAAAGGATTGGTCGCATCTGCGGTAAAGAACTGATCCATCTGTGCGGGCATGCGACTAACTGGCGTCACGGCCAGGAAGTAATTCCCGGGAAGAAGGTTGGTCACCCCGATCATCGGATCCAACACACCGACAGAACCCTGGGAAAGATTGTCCAGATCGTCTTCTTCGAGTGGTGTCGGAAGGTCTTCAGCAACGTTCGAGTTGACGAAGTTATTGACACCGTCAGAAGTCAAAATCAGGTTCCCGTCACTATCGAAGACATACAGCGAGAAGTCGGCACGACCGAGTTGATCAGCGTAGTCCAGGTCAAAAATCAATGGCAGCGGAACACCACCACCATCTTGAATCGAATCGTACTCAATGCTGAATTCGTAGACGTCGACGTCTGTACCAGAAATGTCCGCCTCGCCAGCGATCGACAACGTCGCCATGTCAGTATTCAGCAGGTTGCCCAGGAACTGCGCAGAACCAACAACATCATCATTAAATACTGGTGCTTCTGCGACTTCACCGGCGAAAGGCGAGTGAATCGGCTGGCCTTTGACATGGATGCCGTTGACCGCATATCGAATGTCGGCATACCGTACGGTGGTACCCGGAACCTCGTCCACCTCGCGCAAACGCATCTGAAGTTCGTAAGGCCCGGATGTCAAACCCGCGTTAATGTCATTCAAGTCAGGGCTGCTACTGCGCACTCGCACGTAAAACGTACTTGGCGTACCCTTGGTGCCCGTCAAAACAACACGCATACCGGCATCGCGCGGGTTGGTAGTCCAGTAGTCAGAGTTGTCGTAACTGCCAGTACCGGTGAGTGGATCGAAATCGATGATGCCTTGATTCGTTCCCTTGCCCAACCCATTGGCATCCACCAAATCACCGCTTGGCAAGGTCTCTCGGAATAACGTTCCCAGATCGGCCGAGTTATCGGATCTGGCGATCACGTTGCCTTCACTATCGATCACGTCGAGCACCACATCTAAGGCATGTCTCGACTTGTCGACATCAAACCAAACCTCCGTACCCGCAGTCCCGTTGAAACTGTACACATCGATATCGTTCTTTTCGGTCAACGTACCGAAGACGGAGAACCCAAGCCGACGGTTTTCATCACCGCTGTATTCGCTGGGTGCGAGCTCACCGATCACCTGCGGCGTGGTGAGACTGGAGTTAGGACCGGGTGCAATCGCATCGACCGGTTCTTCTTCCAAGATCGTTTCTACGTTGCGATCATGGCTGTATTGATCAATCAAAATACCACCCGCAACTGTGAATTGGCCGGTAGATCCCCCCCAATCACCGGGCATCGGAAGCGATTGATCACCATCGTTATTGGTATCGGTTTGCGGCTCACCATCCGACGAAGTGAAGCCAGCCCCGACGCTATCGTCAGCCAGCGATGTGAACACGACGGGACTGCCAGGCTGTCCAACCACGCGCAATGCGCCTCCGATACGATCATCAATATCCAATGGACGTCCGGTGGTAGTGATGCCGGCATTGTCACCCGAGAGTTTCACCACCAAGCTTTGGGTAGCACTACTCTCCAATCGCAAGCCACCGTACGTATGGAAGTCGGGCACATTCACGCGATCAAAGAGCACGTGCACCATATCCGTGTCGTCCCAAACACCTTCCGTCGTCATTGTTTCTCCGCGAATCACCAGCCCGTTGATCGCGTTGTTGTCAAGCTGGTTGTTACGGATCAGAGGACCTTGGTTATCACGGAACGCGATTTCTCGATCGATCGCACCGATCGACCGACCAAAGTCGGTCATATAGACACTGTTCAATGCATTCACATTGATGTTCATCGCAGCCGCTTCGTTGCTGCGGATCGTATTATTCAACAACACTGGTTGGGCATGACGTACGAAGAGCGTACCCTCTTCATTAAAGCCACGGCCATTTCGGCGATCATCACCTTGCCCGCCGACCCCTACATCATTGAACTCAAATACGGTGTTGGTAACGCGCGCCTGGGCTTGATGGATTTCCAGGACATTAAAACCGTTAAACGTTTCCTCGACACGCACAACGCCGCCACCGAACGTAAGCAAGGCGTTGTCGATACTGGCCGTGCTCGCCTGGCCAATCCACAACCCACCCCAGTCTCCGACCATGATGGAGGTGTCTTCGAACCGCACGTCGTTGTTGTCTGTATCAAACGTGCCGGCGGCACCAAAACGGTCATCACGCAACGAGGTGAAAATGACTTCTTCGCCGTCCAGACCCTCGGCCAGCAATTGCGCACCAAACGTGACTTCGATCCGCCCACCTTCCGACTTGACCACGGTTCTTGGGTCGATCGCCAGCCGAGCATCCAAACGGGCTCGCAACAAAGTCGTTTGCGGATCGAGTAAACCACCTTCCGTGACACCGTCGTCAATGTACGACAGGTCGGAGCCGTCAATCTGTTGGACAAACTCGTAGTCGGTCGTACCAGGCACCTGCCGATACAGTCGCCGAGCAACAAACGACCCGGCCACGGGTGGGAGATTACCCAAAGTGACTGCACCGCTGGTTCCCACAGTGATACTGCCGGTCACATCCGACGCAGGACCTTCCACACCCTTGGCATCGATAAACGTCAAACGGTAATCAAACGTCCCCGCCAGCGAGCCAACGGGCGCGCCATTCGGACTGTCAAGGGTCACTAATTCGGCTGGAGGTGGGGTTTCCTCAAGACGCGGACCGCCCGCCGTGCCGCGCACTTCGAGTTTGTCGGTCAGGATATGCGCAATGCTGATGTCATCCCAACGCCCTGACACCGTCATCGGCGCCGTCTCTTGTCCGGCCCCGGTGAGGACGCGAATACGCATGCCATTTTGGGAGTTATTGTCGAGGAAGTTACCATCGATATCCGGTCCAACGCGGACGTAATCCGAAGTGAACGCACCCGCCGTCTGGAAGGTGGGCGAATGGAAGTTCGTTTCTTCGAAACTATCAGGATCTGCTGCAATCGCAGCCCGTGCATTGAAGGTGAGCGTGTTCTGCGAGATCGTCGGACGTGCACGTGTTAAATCAATTGCCGACGGAGTCCGCGCCTGACCGTCCACGAGAACGGTACCGCCACCGTACTTGATGTCAGCATGGTTGACGTGATCCAAGAAAATACCGCGGCGTTCCCAAAGGAAACGCCCCTCAGCACGGTCTTTGTCTTGTTGATAGATGATGCCACCCCAGTCTTCAGGACCAGGATCGCCTGTGCCTGGATCGTCATCTTTCCCCACTTCCTCGTCGAGCAGCGAGGTAAAGTAAACGCTGTTGTTCGGGGTACCCAAGACTTGGAAAGCACTTTGGCTGCGGTCAATGTCCAGGTTAGTACTGCCCGTCACCACAAACGAATTTCGGAACTTGAAGACCGTTCCTTCATCCACCATTACCGTCACACCTTGAGGCACGGTCAACGAATCGCCGTCCTCAAGAGTCGTGGCAAGTTCCGTGAAACCAAATTCGTAGGCCTCGTTATCGTTCAGCGTTGCCAGATCATTGTCGACACCTTCGCTGGCAACAATCCGCACAATGTCACCCGGTTGCGTGCGTGTGCCTTCGCGAGCAATATCAAAAGCCGAAGATCCCGCACCCGAACCATCAACGCTGTTGACCGGTGAATTCTCGGATCCGTCCCCACCAGTGGCAGCGTCTTTGTATACGAACACTGTCCGCGGATTGTCTGGATTGGCCAAAGCCTCAGGTGAACCTACCGGTGGCGCCGCTCGGAACCAGAAGTTGTGGACCCCACCAGCGCGGCCGTCGTTGTCGCCATCAAAGGCCGTTGGTGTGTTATCCGTGTCAACAATCGACACCAAGGCATTGGGGCGGAAGATCAAACGCAGGTCGTACTCGCCTTGGCTGGTACCACCGATCCCCGTGTCTTCGATCGTCGGGTCATAGTCATTATTGAGACTTGCGCTGACACCAACAAAATAATCACCTGCCTCTAACTCGAGACTGAGGAAAGAATCTTCGCTGAAGTAGTCGTCGTTTTGGGCAACCAAAATCGGATTGTCTGGATCGTCAGCTGGCACTTGGTACAGAGCCAAACGCGAGTCCAACAAACTCGCGTCAGGCTGGCGTTCGGCCAAAATCTCGGCACTGAAAACTCCAGCTTCACCGACGGTAAACCTGTAGAGATCAATATCATTGCTCTCGGGGCGGAACAAATAACGACCGTGGGTGACATCGTGATCACCTGGATAATCAGGCTCCAGACGATTTCCGAGAACCAGTGCACCCGCGTCATTCATGACCGTGATCGGACCAAGTTCGTCCGTATGACCCATACCGAGCAAGTGGCCAATCTCGTGCATGGCCACTTCAAACCAAGAGACTTTACCTGGCTCTGCCTGACCATCTGCCTGACCAAACTCATCATCCCAATTCGGCGTCTCTGCCGCATCCATCACCGCAATTGGAATCGGAGTGCCGTCTGGCAGGAAACTCACACCCGCCACACCCAAGGTACCGCCTGGCTCGGGCACTAAGCTCGAGTCAACCACGCGCATGTCACCCGTGACAATGGTAAAACCATCCGAATCCGATTCAATGAACTCCGCTCCCAAGTACTCAGAGTAAAGTTCAAATACCTCACGAGTCCGTTGCTTTTGATTCTCTGTGATGACGTTTTTGACAGGCTGGCCACCGACAACGCCATAGATTTCTCGGAAGTTGTAGAAGATGGTGGAAATACCGTCTTCGCTATCACCCGGAGTGGTAATGCCCACGAGCCCTTGGGTCGCGAGTAGGTGATTTTGCGGCTCAATGTCTCGATGCCCCGGTTCGGCTTCACTACCGGGGAAGTCTAATTCGTAAGGAGTGGGATTCTCGATCTCTTGAGAAATCAGCAGACTCTGCGACGTCAGCGTACCGATATCTGTATTCGCCGTCGCAAAACTGTCACCGGGTTCCGTCCCTGGTGTGAGCGCATTGGGTGCTAGGGGCTGGGCCTCGTCCGTACCAATACGCAAACGAAATGTTCCAAAGCCAACGGGCGTACCACCGCCGTCCACCGGCAACTGGTCGATGGGCTGCGAGAATGTCAGCGTCACCGTGTTCGCTACCGAATCGTAAACCACGGGATTGACTGCGGCATCCGGAATGAAACGCTGATCGTCTGTGTTGGTCGCCGTGTCACCGGTGTAATAAAGTTGATAGAAATCGGGATTCTGCGCCGACGTCGGATCCAGGTTGTCGTCGTTGAAATAGATAACGATTTGGTCTCGTCGCTGCGATACCGACGAACCAACTCGCTCTACCGGTTGCGGTACGATGGCCAAGACCTGAGCACCCAAATCCAGCTCAAACTCTCGAGAGAAATCTTCACCACTGTTGAAGACTTCACCACCCACATCGCGCAACGCTCCGGCGGTCGTCCCGTCGATATCAATCCGATAACGATCGTCAGGAAGCGGTTGAGCAAAACGCATGATCACTTCGTGCGTCGTTTCACCCAGACCCAGGAATCCAGGAGTGACCACGACATCGTCCGACGTGTCCAAAACGCCATCGGCACCAGCGCCGGTCAACTGAATCGCACCCAAAGTATCGGTGTCGATGACCGCGTTTTCATCGAAGCGGAACGTCAGATCGGAGGGCGCAACGTCACGCAAGTCGCCATCGTTCAACAACGAACCGTCGTTCGGTTGAATGCCGATCAACTGAGGGCCCGTGGTGAGCAACAAACGATCTTCAAGTCCCTCCAGCTGTAAACGACGGCGATCTGCGGGATCTTGCTTAAGCTTGCGTCGTTTGCGACTCTTGCGGGAAAAAAGCTCTGCTTGGCGCGAGTGTCGTAAGGCCATGTAGGTAAACCCTTTAAGACTACAGAAAGGCGCGACCAGACTTGCAAAAGGATGAATGCAATTGCAAGTGGGTAGGTAGTTTATAAGGCAGGTTCAGCACGTAAATGCAGACGTAGACACTACATAAACGGGCTGACTGCAAAACACATCTTTGGAGTATAGTTACGGGCAAAAAATGTTGCAAACATATATGGGGGGTATGTTTCCCATTTTACCAGCAATGTCTGCTATCTCCGTAACTCACTACTGGTCCTGTAGATAGAACTTGGGCCGATAAGCACCCCGCCTTCGGAGGGCATTAAGCACCTCCGTCATGGCGAAATTTCGCTCTGAATCGCCTGAAATCACCCAGTTCGGGTCTCTGATTTCAACGACTTCACTTCGCGTACCGCTAAGATCAAATTGTACACGAAGAAGATAAACCCAGTGACCGCAACGATCGCCAGCAGCACGCGCATCGTGCCCAGATCGGACAAGATGGCAGTGAGTCCCTTGTTGGGTTGCGCATCCTCTTCCGACCGTTTCTCCCGGTCTGCTGACTCCGACCGTTTCTCCCGGGCTGCTGGCTGCGATCGTGCAGTAGAACGCGATCGTGCAGTAGAACGCGAACGATTCACTCTCTTGGAACTGCCTCTCTTGGAACTGCTCAACTGCGTCCCACCGGATGAACCACCTGAGAATCCAAAGTTGAAATTACCGCGGAGCGCCCTTTCCAGTGCAAATGGTCCAAGCAAACACAAGCAGATGAATGCCAGCATCATGACCATGGACCAATCCACACCAAGCAGCTTTCGCTGTCNTGACCGCTTGAAAATCGACGAACNCTGTTCGCCTCCCTGCTCAGAAACGGGGCGACCTTCCGCAAGATCTTGCTTAACGGGTCGTCGGTAACGACGGTTCCCTGCAGCATGGTCGGTTTGACGCGAATTTGGCGTATTCATTCAGTAAAGCCTTCGAGAATCGAGCACGATGAGATCCGACTCCTCAAATCACGAATGATTGAATCAACCGGAAGGTTCTTTTCTGAGGCNGTGCCGCATGAATTTGCTGGCACAGAAGCTAAATCAAGCGCCTGATCACTGGCGATTCGAAGCCAGTCAACAGACCAAGATGGCAATCTTGTGTGCGCAGTATAAATAAAAAAAAAAACTGCAAACTCAGTGACACCGGTCCCCTGTCCCTGCGGCCGGGCAGTGAACATGCGTACAAACGTGCCAATCACCGCTTGCCAAGCCATCAGTCAGATAGGGCAAAACGCTCAGTCTTGCTCCGGCTCCGGCTCCGGCTCCGGTTCAGATTCAGATTCAGATTCAGATTCAGATTCAGATTCAGATTCAGATTCAGATTCGTCCCAGGGACTCGCTGGGCTCTGTGCTGGCGCGTCTTCCAGCTTAAGCTGTTGGTCATCATCCTTCACTCGCTGAGGAGTTTCCTGCCTGACCGCTTCCACTTCGCGCAATGCCAAAATCACATTGATCGCGAAGAAAAAGAGTCCAGTCCCCCCCACGAGCATCACAATCACAACCCCTTCACTCACCAGCGGCAGTACCGGGGAGGGGACTCGGCTCGTCATCAAGCTATCATCCACCATCTCCACACTCGTCCAAAGCCAATTGCTGGTTTGGAGCGGGGAGTAGTCAAATTCAACATCTTGGTGCACCATCGCCTCCAGCACGAAAGGTCCAGCCGCCCCCAACACGAGGAACAAGATCAGAACCAACAAAGAAAACATCAGCCCGACATAGAAATACCGCCGCACCAGCAGGTGCACCAGGCGAGTCAAGCCAACGTACGCNGCGCAATACCCCAAGCNGACCAGACCGAAGCCAAACACTTCCAGCTCGTGACCCCGGCCGCCGAACTGCAGCAACTGTTGATAAACTTGCTGACACCACTCAACCAGATTCGCTGGCAGCAACCACCCCAGCATGCTGGATTTAAACGCTTGGACGACANCCAAAAGCACACCCCATGCTTCAGCGNAGTACATGAGCGCAATGGGGACCAACACCAGCACGCTCATATTGAGTATCGCAAAGACGTAACCTGTCCCGGACCCTGGATTAAACCAAGTCAACGCAGTCCTTCCGAGCACGCTCTGCGGCAGCTCGCGGCGCGCGCGAGGCGACAATTCAGCCGTCTCGCCACTCATNAATGCCCCCGCAANGGCCCAGTAAATGCCGCCGAAGGCGATCATGATGACCAAAATCTCAGGTGCGGCCATGTCGATCCAGAAATAAGTCATCCAGCCGATCCACATCAACTGCTGAACGACCAACATGATCCTCAGGACGGTAGCACGATTTTCACTGGCAAAGGTAATCTGACCAGCCGCAGCACGAATCACCAATGCCATGAACGAAACCACAAAGGATACCAGGCATAAGACGACTGCCCAGAATACATGCTCATCATACGGCAGCGGCGAGTAGAGCATCGCCATGATCATGGAACTCCACCAAATTCCCATCGTCACCAGCGACAACAAGAAAACAACGGACAAGAACACTTGCCAGTTACGCGAACGTGTCACCGTCGCTAATAACAAGCCAATTGCGGACAGAAAGAGGGAAACCAGGAAGGTGGAAAGCAGAATCAAACAGATCGTCAGCACATCAATGCCGCGCAGCATATAAGTAAACACAATGGCAGGAGAAAGTGCCGAGTAATACACGATCATCTGCAAGACCGCGCTTCCCANTTTTCCTGTGACAATCTGCCTGGACGTCAGCGCAGTAATCGACACCAATTCGAAAGTCCCGTCTTCCCGTTCCGCGGCGAGAGAACGAAACGCCGAAAANGGCACAACCAACAACAAGGGAACGGACAGCACAAAGTAGTAGCCGATCAACATCTCGACGCCGAGCGCGCCATAGAATACGGTTTCGTGCCACAAGCCAACCCCGAGAAATGTCCACCCCCANCCNAATCCCAACAATAGGGAAAAGGTCACAACAAATTGCCGACTCTTTAACGCTTGCCGTGCTTCCTTGATCAAAATCGGGTTGAGACGTTCAGCCAATCGTTCCAGTTGCCACTCAAATTTCCGCCAGCCCGACAAGTGCTCGTCGGCATCGGCAGCATCTTCGATCTTGAAAGGAGAATCTACCGTACTCATTGCACGAACCCCTGGGTGACATGCATGAAGACATCCTCGAGTGACTTCTGATGGCTACTGAACTCGGCAATGGAAAGCCCCGCTTCGACCATGCCTTTTAACATCAATGCCTCCGCTTCGCGGTCACCTTCATGTGAAAAGCGAACGAGTTCACCATCGACCACTAAATCCGAAACGACTGCGTGTTCATCCAGCCAATGGGTCAGCGCGTCGGTATTGCCCAGAATTCGGACCACGATCCCGCGGTGCTGAGCCTGGCCACGCTGGATCTCATCAACCGANCCCGTTGCTAACAGGCATCCCTGTTCGATGATGCCAACGCGATCACACATCTCGGCAAGTTCGGTCAAAATATGCGAACTCACCAAAATCGTTTTGCCATCATGGGCCAGTTCACGAATCATCTGCCGCAATTCAATTCGTGCGCGAGGATCCAGACCGGCCGCCGGCTCGTCCAGGATCAAGACACTTGGATCATGAATCATCGAGCGACCGAGGCAAAGTCGCTGCTTCATCCCCTTGGAGAGTCCGCGAATCGGTTTCTCTGCCAACCCGTCCAGGTTGGTAAAGCTCATCGTACGNCGTAAAGCGCGGGTCCGCTCACGACCGACCAACCCATAGGCTCGCGCGAAGAAGTCGAGATACTCCCAACAATTGACATTCGTGTAAGTCCCGAAGTAGTCCGGCATGAATCCCAATCGTCGACGGACGCGATCGGGATCATTGATGACAGAAAAACCGTCGACAAACGCATCGCCGTAGGAGGGGAGATCGAGCGAAGCGAGAATCCGCATGCTGGTCGTTTTCCCAGCTCCGTTCGGACCGATGTACCCAAACACCTGCCCGCGTGGAACCTCAAACGAAACATCATGCACTGCCCGAGTCGATCCAAAGAATCGATGCAGACGCCGCAGCTCGATCATAGGGTGATCGCTCATCTCTACCACTTCCCAATCACCAGATGAAAACTGGAAACTTCTTTTGCACCGTTCACACCCAGAGGCACCTGGGGAGTTTCGTCAACGATCGCCAGATAACTGCGCGACGGCATTTTCTCCAACTGGCCGTTGGCCTTCGCCAGTTGTTTCTCAAGGATACTTGTCTGAGTCCGCACGGATGGCTCTTGCTGGTCAATGTACGAGTACGCATACCGACTCCTGTAACCCCAGTTTTCATTCCTGCGAAACCCCTTGGGAAACGCCGGTTGGGAATCTGCAAAGATGTCTCTCAACTGCTTATTCAGCGCCGGTAGACCGCTCGCCAGGACTGGTTCGAGTTCCATCGCCGCACCATCACTCACTTCTCTGCCGACAAATAAATTCCCCTTCGTATCGCGAACGACCAGCAAGGAGAGGTCCATTTCCAATCGGTTTTCGATCTGTAATTTCGTTCCTTCCTTGACCTGCAGCTCGGACAAGCAGGGCAGGGCGTTCACCACCATGAACTGAGCGGGAGTCCGAGACCTCACATATCCCCGCCGCAACTCTTGATTTTCATTCCAGTCCAAACGCCGAATCGTACCTCGACTTTGCTCTTGAACGGGATTCGGCAACAACGGATAGACTGCCGCAGACCGCGGGTACACCAATCCTCCCGACGGAGCCAACGACGAGTAGTACGTTTGACGAGACCAACTCACGGCCACATTTCCCGGTTGGTCAATATGTGTCACGCTACGGACCCGACACTTGGTACCGAATCCATCCATGACCATCGCGTACAGCAACAAACTAAGCGTCACCACCAAAGCACCGGCCGGAACGGTCACCAGCAACAGGTACAAGCGTCGCATACGCTGCAACACAAAGTAGTTCACCGGCCCAATGACAAAGGCGAAAATTGAAATCAACACCAGAAAACTAAAAACTGGCGGCAACCCAACTCCGGGAATCAACCAATTCCAGAAGTCGGGGTTTTCCCGATTCAACGACATGCCATAGCGCTCATACCACTTGTATCGGGTACGCTCCAACGTACGAAACAGCCAACTCCACTGACGACTGCTCCCGGGAAATGGTTGCTCGGCAGACATCGCGAAGACGTGCCCTAATCCAAATTCACAGTAAACAAACTGCGCGGCGCGGCGTTTCCGCGCCTTTTCCTTGGGAGATTCAACTGTATTTTCTCGCCGCTGACTCAAACGGTAACGCCGTAATTCGTCACCATAGAGCCACTGTTGCTGTCCGTTAACGTCGACCATTTCACCTTGTTGCGAATTCAAATCGTAGTCAAAGAAGCTGGCGAAATCAGAGGTCACAGGATCGTTCCAGCCCGTGATCGCTCCGCGCATTTGCAATGCATCTTCACAGTCCCTGAGCCGGCCAAAATCCTGTCCAACGCCATAGACGCATAATGCACTTCCCGTGGCAACCCATTCGCGCAGGGCTTGCAGCTTTTCAGGGAAATCGCGTTTCATTGCGACGAGATCATCCAGCCCAACAATCACCAAGTCGCAGCAGCTGTAACTCAGCCATTCACTCGGCAACTCCTCCGGTGGCAGCAACTCCAAACGCGACAAAGCATTGATGTGATTCAATAATTCCAACTTGGTAGGGTCACTCCGAAGGAGCGTTTGGTTGTACATCCCAACCACTTGTGCCAACGGACGAACATCCGGAACTTCGTAATTTACTAAAGCGGACGGTCTAGAGAGCGCGCCGCCTGTGAGCGTGCCGCCTGTGGCTGCGGCCATCCCTACATTGAATCTTGGCCGCAAGCCTTTCAGGGGAGCCTTACTGTCAATTACCAACACGGTGGGTGCTGATTCACTCCAGGCGTAATTACTGGAGGCACCCACCCACTGCTGCAGCCGCAACTCCCTGAGCTCATACCCCCCCTCAAAGAACGCAAGACTGACATTCATCATTCCATTCGCTTGTGGAATGAGCAATTCCCCCGTCACACTGCTACTGCCTTCGGAAATCACAAAGGTTTCAGAGACAACTTGCGACAGCGATCCGTATCCACCCCCGCCCAGAACGGTCAGCTGCACGCGAATCGGCCGATCCTGAGTCACCGCACCCCGCAATGAGTTCAAGGTCACCGTCACGGGATAGTAACCGTTTCCGTTGACCCAGCGCGATTCAATCGTAGCGGCCAAGAAGTTCACCGCTTTCTTGGGCGGCTGAGGCACCGAGAACTGAAACCCCGCCCCAGCCGACGCCACAGAGTTCAACGTGCTGATCATCCCGCTTCCCAGCACAAGCACGCTGACGGCGAGTGACCATTTTCCCAACATCGACTTTGCTCGACAGAAAAATTTCATCAATCCCCACCCTCCCACTCGGAAAAGCGTTGTTCACAGTCGTTATTCATCGAGATCGGGACTCGTCGGCGCAATGACCTGAGGCGGTGCCTTCGAGGTCGCAAAAGGTGATTCCGGAGCCGGACTACGCTTGGCAAGGCCCACGAACGTTGCCACCATCCACGCAGCAGAAAACACGCCAATGTAGACAAGAAACGTAAACGCCAACGTCACGATGGACGCCATGACCGCCAGAGCCCAACTTTGGCCAAACACTGCTTGCCGCGCCGTAAACGCCAGCAAACTCGCACCTGCCAAAGCCAACATCAACCATCGCAATGAGAAACGTGGAATCAACATGGGAGAGATTTTCGCACACTCAAGTGACTTTGCAAGGCATCTCACTCCGATGCCAGCGAGACAAGCGTCGGGCCAAGCAGGGTGTTCCAGCTTTTGATTCGCTGTGGATTCNCGAATCTTGAACAAAAAATGGTCTCGCGAGCAAGCCGCTGACGCCAACCAACTCATTGTGCACCGGACGACGCTGGCGTCCGCCACCAACGACTGACCAAAGGTGCCCCCCACAGCGCAAGACATGCGACGGCCAAACCCATCGAATAGGGACTCTGGAAAAAAGGCAAAAAAGCGACGTCTTTACTCAGACACTGCAGGAACTTGTGTTCCAGCGGACCGCCCAACAACAATCCCAAAACCACAGGCCCCAAGGGGATCCCACCTCGCTCCAGCAGCCAGCCAAGCAGTCCCATCACCAGCATGATGGTCACGTCGAAATAACTACCGTTCATNGCAAACGNCCCCACGATGCAAAACATCACGATCATCGGNAACAACACTCGACGCGGGATACGAATCAATAAAGATCCTCCGCGGATCGCCAAATAGCCAAGTGGCAGCAGCAGCAGATTGGCCAGCAGGAACGTAACGAAAATCGCCATCACAAGCGATGACTGTTTCGCCACAGCAGCATCCTGAAAGTCAAAAATATTCGGGCCAGGCGTGATGTTCTTCATGAGCAACACNCCGATGGCAATAGCGGTCACGGAGTCACCGGGAATACCAAATACCAAAGCCGGTATCCAGGCGCTGCCCAGCGCCGCGTTGTTCGCTCCCGTAGCATCGCTTAACCCTTCCACCGAACCTTTCCCATAGCTTTGTGGATCTCGCGAAAACCGCTTGGACACAGCGTACGAGATCCAGGCGGCAATATCCGCTCCAGCGCCGGGTAGCATACCAACACAGGACCCAATCCCGCTGCTGCGCAAGACGTGCCACTTGCGACGCCACAGCAACGGCAACACGAATCGCAACAGTCCGGGCGGGGGATCATCCGACGCCTCCTGCGCTGTGTCTTCAGAATCCGAATCGCGATCCAGATACAGCGCATTACGGAACACTTCCGAGATCCCAAACAATCCGATCATGGCTGGAATCAAGTTGATCCCCGTGATGAGTCCGTCCTGCCCAAACGTCAATCGAGGTGTACTGTAATCGGTCCCTAAACCGACCGAGGAAAGCAAAAGGCCAAGCAGCAAAGCGAGTGCTCCTTTGAGTCGCGAATCATCCGCAACAATCGCCGCACACGTCAGACCCAAAACGTAAAGCCAGAAGTATTCATAGCTCGTAAAGCCAGTCGCCACGCGAGCCAGTAACGGCGCGGCCACCACCAACACCAACGTGCCGAACAAGCCACCAACGACGCTGAAAAATAACGACACGCCGAGCGCTTGCTCGTGCATCTGTCGACGGGCCAAGGCATATGCATCGTTCGCATACGCCGCCGATGCAGGGGTTCCTGGAATCCGTACTAACGTGGCTGGAATGTCGCCCGCAAAAATGCTGCAAGTCACTGTCGTCACAATCGCTGCGACCGCCTGCACTTCATTCATATAAAAGGTCATGGGGACCATCAACGCCACTGCCATGGTCGCAGTCAGCCCTGGAATAGAACCCACAAAGATGCCATACAGGGCCGCCATCACGATGATCGCCAACACCGACGGCTCAAAAACACTCACCATTGCTACTTGTAATGCTGACAGCATGAATCACCACCCCAACCAGCCGTGAGGCAATGGCACTCGCAGCAAATGTGCGAATCCGTAAAACAGCAACGGCGACAGGACGATGGCACAGGCAATCGCCACCAATGGCCGCGCCCGAAAACGCCAGAGCATGACCAACAGGATCACTCCTGCCGTGATGATGAATCCCACCTGTTCGACGACCACAACGTAAAACACGATGCTCGCTATCACCAACAGGAAATTCCATCTGCCAGCATGCGTCGGAGCAGTCTCCCTGGATTCCGGGGGTAACGGATTCGCAGAAGTGCGTTGCCACACGAGCACGCCCCCCACGATGCCAGCCAACAAACCAATCACACCCGGAAAAATCAGTGGGTGATATCGATCTGAATTCACTGCCTGCATCGCCTCATGCGTCAACAGTTCACCGAATTTCTGATCGCTATCTATCAAAAAGGATTTGAATTCATCAGGGCCACGCGCCGTGGGATCAAACGACTCGCTGGCCATGAACTGTGGGAATGTCTGCTGCCGCACCGTGCCTTGGCCGTCACTTGTGGTTTCCCGTACTTCAATAGTGACTTTTCCCGACACAACGCGGTCAACCGCAGCTACCAATCGGTCAACAATTTCCGGTGGCGTATCACGCGGCACCGCGACGCCACGCCAGCCTCCCAGTGTCCAATCTGATCCGAATTCCGCAAATGTGGGCACATCGTCGAAACCGAAAGCGCGCTTTGGAGCCATGACGCCCAGGCAACGGACCTCGCCCGCCTGCAGAAGATGCTTGGCCTCCGGCAAACTACAGCACACCATATCCAGACCGCCGCTCATCAACTCCTGCAACGATGGCCCCGCCCCCGTCGAAGAAATCCAAGTAACGGCATCGACCGGCAGCGACTGTTGCATCAGCCAGCCAGCCAACGCCAGATGCCAGGCACCGCCGCTCGCCGTACCGGACCCTTTCAAACTCCCTGGATCCGACCGAATTGCCGACTCCAAATCAGCCAACGTTTCCCAAGGTGCGTCGGCCGCCACAAAGAGCGCGGCATAGTCTTCATTCACACTCATGATCGGAATGCAATCGTCATAGCTCAACTGCGTGAGCCCACTCCAATGCATCATGTTCAATTCCAGAGTGGCCATCGTCAGCGTGTATCCATCGCCGCGCGCCAACAGACCGCGGCTATGCCCGGTCACTCCTTTGCCGCCCGTGGCATTGATCACGTTGACCGGAACTTGCAGCTCACGCTCCAAATAGGCAGCCATCTGACGAGAAACACGGTCCGTCCCGCCACCGGCAGCCCACGGGCAGACCAAGGTGATCGGGCGATTGGGATACTGTTCCTGCTGCTGACAGCCGACCAGTCCCAAGCCAGCACACATACCGATAAATAAGTGAAGGAAACGCATGCTGAGGTTCTACAACGCCAGCGCATGCGGAAACAAGATGGTTTGTGGATTTTTCACAGCTTTGCGCAACGGTGTCTCGTGTGCCTACACCGGGCTCAAGCACCCACAAGATGCTCGAGGTCGCTGAAAAAGTCCGGATAAGTCTTCTGAGTGCACGCCGGATTTTTAATCACCACCCCGGGTGATTTGAGGCCGACCAGCGCCAGGCTCATCGCCATCCGGTGGTCATTGTAGGTCTCGATTTCCGCAGGCCGCAGCGTCGCCGGGATAATACGCAACCCGTCCTCTCGCTCCTCCACCTCGGCTCCCAGACGCCGTAGTTCCCGAGCCAAGTCTCCGATGCGGTCGGTTTCTTTATGGCGATTATGCGCCACACCGGTTACCGTCGTCGCACCCTCCGCGAACAAGGCTACAGCAGCCAAGGTTTGGACCGTATCGCTGATGGCGTTCATGTCGACCTCGATCCCCCGCATTGGCTTGCCCGTCACCGTAATGGAGTCGCTCTGGAAGTCGACTTCGCAGCCCATACGTGCTAACACATCACAAAACGCGACATCGCCCTGCAGTGCGTCACGCGACAAACCTTCCACAGTGACCCGCCCCCCCGTAACTGCAGCGGCACCCCAAAAATAGCTGGCAGCGGACGCGTCCGGCTCGATCCGATACTCGCGAGCCTGATAGGGCTGCGGAGCATCGCTGCGAAACGTTGCATATCCGTCGCGTTCAACTTGCACACCGAAAGCCGCCATCACTTGCAGGGTAATATCAATATACGGCTTCGAGACCAGCTCCCCATCCACCTCAATCGTGACAGCCTGCTGGGCATTCGGTGCTGCCATTAGCAAACCGCTGAGATACTGGCTGGAAATATCACCGGCCACTCGAGCATGACCACCCAGCAGGCCCGGTGTGTCAATTCGCACCGGCGGACAGCCATTTCCTGACTCGCTTACACAGGTCGGCCCTAACTGACTTAACGCGTCCAGCAGATCACCAATCGGACGCTGCCGCATCCGCTCAATGCCGTCCAGTCGGTAATGTCCGACTCCCGAGGCAACCAAGGCCGTCAGAAAACGGATGGTCGTTCCGCTATTTGCCACAAACAGCTCCGCGCGATCTGCCGGCAACTGACCACCACAACCAGCGACCGTCAGCGTCTCGTGACGGCTATCTTGAATGACCTCGATTCCCAGGCGTTGCAGGGAATCGATCATCACGTGCGTGTCTTCACTTGCCAACGCGCCATGAAGTTCAGAACGCCCATTCGCCAACGCGGCACAAACCAAGGCACGATTCGTGATGCTTTTGGAACCCGGTGGCCTGATCGTACCGCGCACCGGCCCCACAGGTTCTATCTCGATCTGATCGTCGTGCATCGTTTCGGGTAACGGCCTTTCAACGTGGCTTTCGTATCAACTCGCTTGATCGTCGCGGGCCACCCTTCACGAATTCATCGATCTCTCGCCAATGCAAACGGTGAGACGGCCTACAAACCAACGGTCCATCGTTACCCAGCGGCGATGTTACTCAGCAGCGACTTTCCACAAGTGGCCGTCGCTCCTGACATACATGGCATTACCATCCACTGCCGGAGTCCCTTGCACTGACTCGTTGAACTTATTGGTCGCCACCACTTCACCCTTCTCACCCGAAATATCGATCACGCTGGCGTCGCCATCGTAATTGACCGTGTACATGTATTTTCCGGCAATCACAGGCGTAGCCCAAAAGCGACCGCCAAGACGCACTTGCCACAGCTTGTCACCACTGGCGGCGTCGCCACAGTTCAAGACGTTGCTGTTGAGTGTATAAATTTTCCCATCATGGATGATCGGGCTGGAAGAGGAGGGGTTCAGACGGTTGGAATCCCAATCCAGTTCAGGCGCCGTAGCGTCGGCGGAAAGCTTCAGCACAGTGATGCCATTCGACGGCAAATAGATCCGGTTGTCCGCGGCTACCAAGGTAGGAACGGACGGACAATCTGTTTCATATTTCCATTTTTCTTCGCCCGAGCGCGGATCATGAGCCGTCAATCCGGATGGCGACTGCAAGAGCACCAGGCCTTGGCCGTTGGTGGGCCGAAATGCTACGGGAGACGCCCAGTTCGCACGAGGATCTCGCTTGACGCGCCAACGCCGTTCGCCCGTTTTCGCATCGATTCCCTCAGCGAACGAGTCACCCTGACACTCCACTTGAACAACCACCGTGCCATCAATCACGGCCGGCGAAGAAGCCATGCCTACGTCGTTGCCCGTTTTGGGGTAATCGACGGCGAGGCCTCGGTACCACAGCAAGTTGCCGTCGAGGTCCAAGCAAATCAAATCATTCGACGAATAGAATGCAAAAATTCGCTCACCATCACTGGCTGGTGACGGGGCAGCCACGGCACTGCTCGGATGACACAATGTGCGTCCGGTCGCCCAAAACTCCCTGCGCCAGCTTTCCTTACCGGTCTTCGCATCAAAGCAGAGGACATACAAGCGATCCTGGTTGCTGCCGCCACTGCAAGTCACATAGACGCGGCCCTTAACCACGATCGGACTGGATGGGCCTCTCCCTGGCAAATCGGCTCGCCAGGCAATGTTCTGATCTTCACTCCAGTTCGTAGGCAGGGTCGAGTTAGCACTCACTCCCGTACCGTCCGAACCGCGAAACTGCAGCCAGTCTGCATGCGCCATCAAGGCGGCGAAAAGACCGATACCAAACACGCTGATCTGAAGGGCACGTTTCATCGTCTTCCTCATTCTGGAACGCTAAGGTGAATTCTTTAAGGGCAGCTTGCCTGAGCGGGCAGCAACGGTGGAGCAATAACTTATTGAGCGCGATTTTTCGCCAACACGGCGGTACCAATCGCATCACAAACACGCAGTTGAAATTGCCAGCGCTGTGCCCAACTTTCCTCTTGCTCGTTCTGAGCAATCTTGAGCACGATGACGTTCTTGCCTGGCTTCAATTGGCCACGCACCACGTATTGGTCAATTTCCATCCCCGCGTGGTACACGTTGTTGGTATTCAACAGTTTGCCATTCAGCCAGAGTTTGTTGGCGTTGATGCATCCGAGTCGCAAATCGACTTCGCCGGCAGACTCAGCATCAAACTCAGCCACGGCATAGCAAATCGCGCCTTTGTGTTTGGCCAGGACCTTGTTCAAATCGACAATCCCGAAATCATCGTCGGTCGTGGTTTCAATCCACCCCACTTGCTCACCCTCCGAGCCATCATAGCGGGCATCGAATTGCACCTCTTTCTCCGGTGGATACACAACGTCAAAACCACCCTTATCCCGATTGTCAAACGGTCCGATCAAATGCCAGTGTCTGATGAATCCAAAGTGATCTGACAACTTGACTTCCCCGCCAAGCTTCTTGATCTTTTCCGCAGCCGACTTGATCTGTTTCACGTCACGAGCGGCATCGAAAGCATCTGCGTAGGCCTTCAAAGCCTCACCATGCTTTGCCTCATCACCCGCTAACGCTGCCGCCGCCTCCAGGGCTGTGGCAACCGCATCGAAACGCAACTCCAAACTGGGGTCTTGCATGAAAGTGGGGACGTAACGAGCTTCCGCGCCGGAGTCCACCTGCAGCAACAACTCGTAAGCGGTTCGACGCCCACGCGGCGAATGACTTGTGTTCTGTAGAAATTGCTCCAGCGACTTTTGCGGCAAGGAATCACCACGCCGGATTGCTTTTTGAGCAACTGTATCGACCGCAATTCGCAGCCAATTCGTCGCCAACGCATTCGCTTGATCCATCCCAGCCAAGATCACCGGGATGTCTGCTACCGGAGCATTCGCTAACGCCAGGCTCGCCTTCTGGGCTGCAACGTGACCCTTTCCCTCAGGTCCAACCGCACGAATCGTCTCGACCAACTGCGAAGTCGTCTTCTCAGCTGCACTCACGGTGCTGACCATCGCACCCAAAATACAAATGATGATGAAAAGCTGTGTCTGTCGGGGCATAGTAAGCCTCTATGTCGGAGGGCATTTCAACGTGACAAGGGACCTCGATTGTACCGACCGTAAGGACGAGTTGAAACCGCCAGCCGGAACTCGAGGCGATACAAAAAAAGCGGAGTGCCGTTGAACACTCCGCTTGCAGGTCAGGGTGCCGCACCGGCACCCAAAGTTATTTTCGTCACGTTTTACAATCTTTTGGTTTGCTGATGCGAAACGAGGATTTCGAGCCGCCAGGACCAATCACCGTGCCGTTCGACGATCGCCCCGAAAGCCGGTAATTCACCACCCGAAGCGTGGAGATTTCACCATCTTGGAACATGGCTAGCATTTCCTTCCAGCCGTCCGCCGTAAAATCTCCGCTCTTACGATACAGGACACGCTTTCCCGTTTTATCGATCACTGCGGTGTAAGGGAACAACGAGGTCTTGAATGCCGCCGCTACGCGTTTGCCATACTCAGTCGATACATCCACTCGACAAACAACATAATTCTCGAGCAAGTCAGCATCGGCCGTCTCGACTGCTTTCACCGCAGCAGTGGAGTTCTCCAGCAGAACTAACAGAGGGCGGTCAGCAGCACGCGCCGCTTCCAGAGCAGCTCCATAATTGTCCATCCATTCGACATCAGACGCTCCTGCGGCAAGCAACATCAGGGATGTCGCAATCAATCCATTCACAATGAAAGCTCCGTGGAAAAAAGGGTGGGAATACTTGAGTCTTGCAACTCAGGGAGGAGGCCGTTTGCCAAACGCCATGGGGTTCCAGCAAACAACCTGATGGGGTGGGTAAAACGCAGTTTTGCGGTGTATTTTCCCGCTTTTTCAATGCTAGCGGGTTCATCAAGGCGAACATCGTATGGCAAGTTGCCAACATCGCAAGTGATAAAACGGAAAAAATACAAAGGCTGTCCGGATCGGAACAACTCAGTCCCACTGCGGCGATGAAAACATCCATGCGGTAGTGCGCAAACGAACTGAAAACCATCGCCAATAAGTCATGAAAACTGTCTGAGATGTGACTCGATGTTTGGCACCGACACCAACGTATCTTCCGGGCAACCATCCAATGCGGTTTATTGTCGCACACCGGATGAGCCAGGAGGTTCAGCCAACGCAACCCACACGTTCGAGTGGATTGAACCTGCCAACCTGGGATACGCCATCACGGATGGTTCAACATTTGGCACATCCGGAATACAGCCAAGCGTCGCAAAGCAAAGCGGCTTTGGCTCAAGCCAAGTTATCTCGAGTCATCCCCAAACTTGCGCAACATGAAGGCAGGCATTGGGGCAACTGGTCTACTTGCTATCGCGCAAATGCTGATCAGCGAAATCGAGATACGCCTGCCAGTCAAAGTCTGTGACATCATGCTTGCCACGTCGAATGTGATATCCGATGGCATGCATCACAGGTTCGTTCAGCTTTGGCATTTCCTTGACGTCACCCAAGCCGTCGGTACCAAGCAAGCGGTAAACCGGAGCGGCGTAGTAACCTGTCAGGAACTCACCACGTGGGTCGGCCCACCGGTCTCCTTCGGCGCTGGCAATGTAAACCGGCCGCGGTGCGATGAGCGCCACCAGCATGTGTTGGTCGACGGGGCATGCGTTCTCATTCCCGTTGTACTTGAGAAAATTGTCGCAGAACCAGTGCGGGAACGAGGTATTGATTCGCTTCACCGTCTCACCGAAAGCTCGACGACTGAGTGCCGCCCCGCCACACCCTGAGTTATTCGAGATGGTCATGGCGAAGCGTTCGTCCTGAGCACCGGCCCACAGCGAGGTCTTACCTAAACGGGAATGCCCCATGACAGCCACTCGTTTATGGTCAATCTGCTCGTCTGTTTCGAAATAATCCAGTGCGAGACTCAGTCCCCAGGCCCAAGTAGCGATGGACCCCCATTCGTCTTTAGCTGGCTTGGGGTACAAAGCATGCACACCATTTTCAAACCCATCGTCATAATCCGGGTCGATGTCCCCATAGTAAATCGTTGCCAATCCGTAGCCACGTTGCAGAATCATATCCACAGCCCACCGACTGGCGGACGTCCCGCGCGAGGCTTCGGTTGCACGATTGTTGACAACGCCTTTTTCCTTGCTGGCACGCATCCATGATTTTGACAAAATGATCGCAGGGTCCTTATGGACCGTGTGGTTGCCAAAAAAATTCAGGGTCAGGAAGGTAGGCACCGGTCCCTGCGCCTTAGCCGGAAGATAGATCAGGATATCGATCGCAACTTGACGTTCACCTCGAGACAACTTCAGTCGCACTTGCTTGCGAATCGCTTTTCCATCCAGCGCGTGATCGCTCGTCTCCAACACTTTGGCAACCACGTTCGCTGGCGGCTCGGGACTACGACCGTAGACCTCCTTTTGGAACAGAGCCAGGATCTCTGGTCGCCGCGTTTGCTTCCATTGCTCAGCGGTGCTTACGGATTTCCCATCCGAAGCCACCAACGGGTCGGGCAATTCAAACGACGGGACCTTCGCCTCGTCATAGTTAAACTCCGCTGGCTGTGCGCACACGAGCGAAGCGTTCAGCAAAAACAGGAGATACGGCAAACAACGACCAACAGCAAAACGCATTGCAAAGGACCTTTCATGGAAAACGGGGCTCCCGTTATCTTGGTGCGGCCATCGTCAAGATGCAACACGCAACCTCATCCAATTGCGTCATCCAATTGCGAATTGCTCCGCGCAAATGCTAAGATGTCGCCTGCATTTGAACGACCGCACTCTCCGGAAAAAGACAATGAAACTTGCAATTTGCAATGAAACGTTCCAAGACTGGCCTTTCGACAAAGCTTTTGACTTCGCCCGAGAATGCGGTTACACGGGGATCGAAATCGCCCCGTTCACCATCGACAAGAATGCCAAAAACATCACCAGTACCCAACGCAATGAAGTCCGCCAACAAGCGGAAGCCGCCGGCCTGGAGGTTATTGGGCTGCATTGGTTACTCGCTTTCACCGAAGGGTATTATCTCACTTCACCCGAAGCAGAAATGCGCGCTCGAACGGCGGACTATCTGGCGGAACTCGCCACGCTCTGCCGCGACCTGAGTGGCGACGTCTTGGTGCTGGGCTCACCGCAGCAGCGCAATCTACTCCCCGGCGTGAGCCACGAAGTGGCGATGCAACATGCCGCCGACGTCATCACCCAGGCGTTACCTACCCTGGAAAAACATAACGTCGTACTCGCCGTCGAACCGCTCGGCCCCGCCGAAGGAGATTTCCTGCTGACGGCAGACCTCGGTGCTGAACTTGTCAAGATGATTGATTCGCCGCAAGTGCGTTTGCATCTGGATGTCAAAGCCATGTCGAGTGAATCCACTCCCATTCCGGAAATCATCAAGAAGCACGCCGGTATCACCGCACATTTCCACGCCAATGACGCCAACAAACTCGGCCCGGGAATGGGAGACATCGACTTTATTCCGATCCTCAAGTCCCTCCAGGATGCCAACTACACGGATTGGGTTTCGGTAGAGGTATTCGATTACACCCCGGGTGTGGAAACGTTAGCCCAAGATAGCATCGCCTATCTGCAGAAGTGCCTGGCCGAACTTTGAACTTCTTGTCGCCTGCCCTGGCTCAGCACCTGCCAACGCCCCGATGATGTGCGCAAGCGAGCCAAACACCGTGGCTCAGGATGATGGTGCAAGGTATTTCGACAACCTTGCATGAAATAATGCCCACGGCGAATTGCCCTGACGAAACGGACAAGTCGTATCGGTCTCATCCGCCGCGCGTTCTCGGTGCTGTGCTTGCTCACAGAGCAGCCCAAGCAACTCGAGATGCAGCGCGTTGATATCCTGATGCGCGTCGACCCGATAAACTTCTTCGCAATTCTCGGACAGCATCAAAAACAACTCGCGAATCCGCCGCAAGCTGGCCACGTGCTCGAACTCGTCGGTACCACCACGGTTATCGGTAATTCTCGGTAGCGTGACATCGGGATCCGCATCCAAAAGCAGGACGAAGTCTGGGATCGGGGCAAATTCCCGCATGGTCTTTTCGATCTCAGCAACGTCGCCGCCACGTTCACCTTGATAGGCAATGGTGGAATAAAAATAACGGTCGACCAGAACGATTTTCCCTCGCTGCAACTCGGGACCAATCAACTCGGCAATATGCTGTTTGCGATCGCGGATGAAGGCGTCCAGTTCGTCGGCGAGCGGCATCCGCCCGGTCGTGGCAGACTGGCGAATCTTTCGACCCCATTCTTTATCTGTTGGCTCACGCGACGTGACCACCTGATACCCGACTTCCGCCAATGCCTGTTGCAGCATGTCGATCTGAGTCGACTTGCCGGCACCGTCCACGCCCTCGAAGACAATAAAGATCCCTCGTTCTTGTTCCGTCATCTGCGCATCCAGGCGTGCTAAGGCTTGAGCCATCCGGAAACGCGCATCCAGTCTTCGCAACGCTTGTGCCAAGTGGAAACGGGATGATCGGATGGGCGAATCCCATAGCCGTGGCCACCGCGACTGTAGACGTGCAGTTCGGCAGGCACTTTGGCTTTTTTCAATTCAACAAGTAACAGCGCGGCATGCACGCCTCGCCAACTGTCATCCAAGGTCACTGCCATGAATGCAGGGGGAGAGCCAGCACGCACTTGGACCAACGAATTAAGTTTTGTGGGATCCTGTTTATCCCCAAGATATGCGGCGTAGATCGGAATCATAAAATCTGGCTTCGCACTCTCCTTATCTGCTGCATCTACCGGTGAATACGTCTGTTGCTCCGAGTGCAGAGCTGTCATCACACAGAGGTTGCCACCTGCCGAAAAGCCCAACATCCCCACACGATTCGGATCGATGTTCCATTCTTTGGCCTTATGTCGCGTCATTCGCAAGGCACGTTGCGCATCCTGCATGGGAACTTCATGAGGCTTGTCCGGATCTCGTCGCGGAACACGGTACTTGAGCAGAATCGCAGTGACTCCAAACGAATTGAACCAGCGCGCAATTTGGTATCCCTCGTGATCGATCGCCAAGAGATTGTAGCCGCCCCCGGGACACACCACGACCGCGCAGCCATTTGCCTGCCCCTGCGGGGGCTGATAGAGACGAATCGTCGGTTCGTCAACATAGCGAATCCGTTCGAATGTCTTTTGCTTTTTGAGCTGCTTAATTCGTTCGGGACTCAGCTTGAGCGGATCCGCCGGGGCACCTTGGGGCCAGATCTTCATTTCCGGTGGCTCGGCCGCACTAACAGCTGATACACAAATCCACAACGCACAGACCACAAGCGAGTTTCTTGTTCGACTTAACATGACCGATGACTGCCTTACTGCCTTACTGCCTTACTGCCTTACTGCGCTGGCGAGTTATTACCCGTTTCTTCACTCGATTCGGTAGGTTCAGGTTCGACGACCTTCGGCACAAAATGAGGAGTCGGATTCTCGACTTCCGCTTCACTGACTTCCTTAAGGCGTTCCAAGCCCCGTTCAAATGTGACTCCCGTTTCATAACTCAACACCGGGCCCAAAAGTTTCTCTATGCCCTGGAGTCGCGTCCGAATCGACCAGGTCACTTCCGTGCCACCGTCGACCTCGGCGAACTTAAAATCAGCCACCGCCTTGAGCGGTTGCTGCCCTTGGCGATTCATCGTCCAATCCATCATCACACGCTCATTCGGTTCGCTGACCGTGACCATTAACATTCCGCTCCCCACTTGGTCGTTGTCGGACTTCCAGGTGTAGCCGGCATATTTGCCACGGGGGATCGCCATGTAAACAAACTGAATCTCCGGATCAATCTCCATCCAAGGTGACCAGCGCTCCCAACGACGCACATCATCCACTTCCCCAAACACAATCTCAGGTGACGCGGCAATCGTGGTCGAACGCTCCACCACAACTTCCTCGCTCATCGTGACAACGGCCAGGTAACCTCCGCCCACGATGACCAAAAACATAATCCCGAGTACCAGTAAGCAACTGCGAAAACAGCCTGGCTTGGCTTTCTTTGCTCGCTGATCTTGACCACCTGCAGATTCGCCTTCATCCAGCTGTGCGACTGGTGCTTGCTCTGAATTCATATCACCGCTCCAACACCGGTTTGTGGGTTATCGATTCTTCCAATCCTGACCTGACAAGGATGCCAGTGCCAGTTGCAACGCGTGTGTGCCATCACGACCATGCCCTTGTGCCTGGAGGGCCAGATACAGTTGCTTGGCGAGCGCAAGTCCCGGTAGCGCCAATCCCATCCGATTTGCCTCGTCGAGAGCAATACCCATGTCCTTAATGAAGTGTTCGACGAAAAAACCGGGGTCAAAGTTATTGTCGATGATTCGCGGCCCGAGGTTCGACAAAGACCAACTTCCGGCTGCCCCGGATGCCACCGATTGCATCACCGTTGGCAAATCCAAGCCAGCCTTATGGCCGTACAGCAACGCCTCACACACACCAATCATATTCGTGGCAATCAACGTCTGGTTGACCATCTTCGTATGCTGCCCGGCACCCGGTCCCCCTTGATGCACAATCGTCTTGCCCATCGCTTCCCAACAGGGCTGCAGGGCGTCAACGACTTCCTGCTCGCCTCCGATCATGATCGACAGCCGTGCTTCCTTAGCACCCACATCACCTCCGGAAACAGGAGCATCGACGCTATGTACACCTTGGGCTTTAGCCGCTTCCGCAATCTCCACTGCCAATGAAGGCTCGCTGGTGGTCATATCAACGAGAATGTTACCCGCTTGTGAACCAGCCAGAGCACCGTCACTGCCCAACATGACACTGCGAACATCATGAGGGAATCCTACGATGGAAAAAATCACATCGCTTTGCTCCGCNACGGCACGTGGCGTATCCGCCCAAGCGGCGCCTTTTGCCAACAAGTCGTCCGCTTTACTTTTAGTGCGTGAATAAACCGTGGCGGCAAAGCCTGCGTCGATCAGATGCCCGCACATGCTGGCCCCCATCACACCGGTTCCAATCCAGCCAATCTTTGTTTTTCCTGCTGCAATTTCTATCGCCATGATCGCGTCCTGAGCACCCTGCTGTCACCGAACAGTCAAACCGAAACATCGAAGTTTAGCAAACGCCAAGATGCGATGCCACGAGGAGTAAGAAACTCGCATGTCACAGGGGCGCCAGGCGACGGTGCTTGGCAAACGGACCGAAGAACCACTTGCACTTTAGAGCGTACAACCTGGGATCCCTGCAAACTGGGACACCACAGCAGATACCAGCGTCTGACTACCAGCTGGGGCGGCGAAGGATCTCAGACAGAATGACCGCATTTCGCACGCTACCCCGGCTGCGCAGCATCTCGGCAATCTCCGCTGCAAACGGTTCACTTTGGTCGTCCGTCGACGGGTCACTGACGTTTTCACCATCGGTGTCCACGAAAGTTGACGAGTCATCCATACTGCCAACGCGATGGTCGAACGTGTCGTGCAAATGTGCGCTGAGTCGTTCGTCGGTCTGCTCAATCCTCTCCGCCAAATCGTCAGCGTGGTGACTGACTTCATAACCCAACTGCTGCTGGCCCACGGAGGAACTGAAATCACTGAGCGGGGTGGCTTCGATGATCTCGGCTTCGACCGGCTCATCCAGAATCTCTACGACNGGTTGNCGATAAGCCNCGGGGCGCTGAGGCTGCTGAGCAGGAGNTGGACCCNGCGGTCGAGCTTGCTGACTTCGCTGTTCCGCAGCGCGACGAAGGAATTCTTCCAAGTCATCCAACATGGGCGACTCCTGTGAGCACTAGGCTTTCGTGGTGACTTGTCCAGGCTGCGCAATCGCTTTTCGCATNTCCGTATCGGCCTGCACGTTACGAAGCTTGTAATAGTCCATCACTCCGAGACTACCGGAGCGGAATGCGTCTGCCATGGCTTTGGGAACTTCCGCTTCTGCTTCCACCAGCTTGGCGCGACTCTCTTCGATCGAAGCCATTTTTTCCTGTTCGGCTGCCACAGCCATCGCCCGCTTGCCTTCAGCCTTGGCACGGGCAACGCGCGTGTCTGCTTCCGCCTGATCTGCCTTGAGTCGAGCACCAATATTCTGGCCAACGTCGATGTCAGCGATGTCGATCGAAACAATTTCAAAAGCCGTTTGCGAGTCCAAGCGACGAGCCAGCACTGCCTTGGAAATCAAATCCGGGTTTTCGAGCACATCGGCATGAGAGCCTGCGGAACCGATGGCGCTGACAATACCTTCACCAACGCGGGCGATGATCGTCTCTTCCGTGGCACCACCGATCAACTGTTGCAAATTCGCGCGGACCGTCACGCGAACCGTAACCTTCAATTGGATTCCGTCTCTCGCAACTGCGTCGAGTGATTTTCGCGGCCCACCTTTGGCTGGACAGTCAATCACTTTGGGGTAAACACTCGTCTGCACAGCGTCTAACACATTACGTCCCGCCAAATCGATCGCGGTTGCCTCACGGAACGTCAGTTTAATCGTCTTTGCTTTATTCGCCGCAATCAACGCACGAATGACCAAGGGGACGTTGCCGCGCGCCAGGTAATGCGCCTCAAGCGCCTGGCTGGTCAGCCCAGAGGATTCATCTAAACCTGCCTGGACTGCCATGATCTTGCTTTGGACGATCACAGCCGGGGGCACTTTACGAAAGGTCATTCCCAGCAAGTCAAAAATCGAGATACCTGCACCCGTCAATACCGACTGGATCCAAAGCCGAAAATAGTAGGCGAAAATCCCAAAAACCACGAGAAAGAAGATGAGGGAAACGATACCTGCAATGGCAACAATAGTGGCGGTTATCTCACCTTGAGCGAAGAGAATCATGCGTGTTCCTCATGAGCTGATAGCAGGGATCTTGGGCTCGACTGCACAACCCATGATGATGACGCTTCGAACCACCCGTTGTCAAGCCAAAGGGTCATCAAGGCCCAAAGAGTCGATCGGCTGGGAAAGCGGATCCGAAGCGTACTCCTCGTGATCCAGGAGGGCTTCCGCGACTGGGCGCACCACAAGCCGCTGGGTACGTACATCGACAACCCGCACCGGCTCACCCGCTTCAATGGCCATACCGGCCGTCAATGCATCGTAGGTTTTCCCTTCAATCACCACATGTCCCGAGGGCAACATTTTCGTCTTCGCCATGCCGTGGCGACCGACCAATTGCTCTAACCCCTGATATGTCTCCGTCTTGGGAAGAACATCATTAGGGTTTTCCGGCCCGCGCCCAAGGATCAGACGCCCAAACGGCGTGTGCGGCCAAAGCTTGAGCCCCACACCGACCACAATGGGCACGACGATCAGCGTGAGCACGAGAACCGAAGTCCCCAACAGAGGCCCACCGGTATACCCCACCCAGACCGCCGCCAGGAGGCTCACCACAGCCAGGAGCCCGAGCACTCCACCGGAAGGAACAAAAAGCTCCAACACGATCAGCGCGATGCCCACTCCGAGCAGTAAAAGTGACCAATAAAGCGGATCCATCATTTCTCCTCAAACCGCTCAAGTGCGCCGTTCCGCGTCCGTTAACGCAACCACAATACGGCTCCCCTGCGCCTCGACGACATAGACGTTGGCGCCCTTTTCGATCAAGTCACCGTCGCTGATCACACTGAGGATATCGTCCCCAAACCGTGCCTTTCCGGAGGGCGTCAACTGGGTTGTCGTTTTCCCGGATTTGCCCACCAAGTGGCTCCACGACACCAAACTCTCGCGTTCATGCAACGCTTCCACTTCCTCCGGTGCTGGGGGACGCAGCAAAAGCCGCTTGAGTATCGGTGCTTGGTGCAAATACCGGCGCAACACCACCATCGCTACAAATCCACCACTCAACGCCCACACTGCCATAAAAATCGAACTGGGAAGTTGCTCGTATTGATAAGCGTTGCGCGGGATCACAAAGGTCTGGCTGGCCAGCACGATCGAGGCAATCACCATCAGGGCGCCGCCAATACCAAAGATGCCGAATCCAGGAATCACGAGAATCTCCATGGCGATAAAGACAATCCCGCCCACGAACAGCAAAGGCTCCAGCCAGGTGACGTTACCGTTGAGAAACTGTGTCCAGAAGAAGAGTAGAAAGCAGAGTGCCGAAACAAACCCCGCCGCGCCGATTCCCGGCGCTGANAATTCCGAAATCAAAGAGAAGAAGGCGATAAACAGCAACGTTCTCGCAAACCAGGGCTGCATGGCCAGACGCTCTAAACGGTCCACCAGCCAGGGGTCTTCAGCTGACTGGAGGTCTTCTTCGATCCCATAAAACTGCCTGAGTTCGGGCAGATCACTGACACTGGCTTTGGCAACTCGCAGCGCCAGTGCCACATCGGTCGTAAGGCCTTCTCGTGTATCGATCAATTCGCCTTGCTGCCAAGCATCCGGATCTTCCTGCTCCTCAGCTTCGGTAACGGAAAACAGCCGGGTGGCTGGACCGTTGGTGTACTGATAGACCTTTTCATTCTGATCAATCATCGCGGCCATCACCGACCAGTCGCGCCCACGCGCCTTCGCAATACCGCGAATCGCCTTCACGAGATCGGCACTCTCACCTTCGGAGATAAAGGTATTACCCGCCCCTCCCAACTGGGCATCGGGATGCATCACCACTTCATCACACGCCAGCGCCACAACGGCGGCAGACGCACGTGCGTGCTGGTCGACAAAGGCAACGACGCGAACTTCCTCGTCCGAGATATTCGCCAACTCATTCGCCAGTGCCATCGCTGCGTTCGGGTTTCCACCGGGGCTGTCAATCCTGAGGCAAATGAAGTTGAACTCAGTTTGCGGGCGGCGAATCGCGCGCAACACCGCGTCGACTGAACGAGCATGAATGGGACCTTGGAGCTCGACCAGAATTCCCTTCCAATCCTCCGCCTCAGCAACGCTGCCTTGCAAGTCCTCAGGCCGCACACCCAAAGCCGATGCCAACATACGCCGGTCCTGAACCAGATGCGTTGCAAATCCATGGTCTCGCAGTTCTTCTCCAGTCAAGTTGGCAAAATCGCCGGCAGCAACGATCTCAGTCTCCGCCGATGCTTTGGGACGCCACTCAGCNAACTCATCNGCCGAGACGAACCTGGATCCACCGTCCAGCAATTCCAACTTGGAAACCGACTGATCTCGATCCAACATGGCCAACGCAACCGGCACGGGAACCGTGGCCCGCGCCTGGGCTTTCTCTTCGTAGGCAGCGCGGTGCGTTGCCGTGACCACGTCCTCTGACTTCCCAGCCGCGCCCAAAGTCGCCGCCGAATCCGCAACCATCTGCTCACAGGCCAGCACTGGCAAAACCGCGTGACCATCAACGGCCTGCGGCAAGTAGGCGACGGTCTGCACTCGACTCATGGAATCCTGGGTGAGTAAATCGGCAAGTTCGTATGCAGGGCCGAATCTGGTGTTGGCCGCGGTGGCTTCGTCGCCGCGAGTGAACTCCAGCACGACGACAGGGCGCCGCTCACTGGCGTTACCGGAAAGCAGTTTTTCGACAGCGCGCTTCACACGCGCGTCCGTACCAGCTTCGATCGGTAACGTGATCGGCACCAACACTGCCCGCGCAGGGGCTGCCGCCTCGGAATCTTCTAGCTTCGGCTGGGAACGAGCACGCTGGTCATCCGACGCCGTCACCAGGATTGCCAATCCCAACATCAGGATGCCGAAAAGTCGAGTTTTCGATGGTAAAACGTATTGTTGGTTCATATTCTCGCGATCCGCGGCCCGTCAACGGATACCGTCGACGACTGAAAGATTATAGAAGCCTGACAGGCCGCAGTGAAGCGACATGACAGCCCCACACTACCTGACAATTCGCCAACGAGGCCAAAATATCGCCGTTATTCGACGATCCGTCCGTCTCCCTGCTACCAACCGGGCAAATGCCCCTCTACGCTAATGGCACACGTGACCTTCACCAATGCCAAGCAAGGAGCCTCGCCATGGCCAGCGTCGTTGCCTCTATCCCCGATACGATTGCACCATTTCTCTCGTCGCCGAAACAATTGTTAATCAACGGCAGTTGGTGCGTGGCCCAATCTGGCAAAACGTTCGAAGTTGTCAATCCAGCGACCGCCTCCGTCATCGCCCACGCGGCTGAAGGCGATGCCGCAGACATCGATCTGGCCGTTCGCGCCGCGCGAGACGCGTTCGAGTCAGGCCCCTGGTCCCGCATGTCACCCTCCGAGCGAGGGCAACTGATCTGGAAAATCGGAGACCTGATCGAACAGCACAACGACGAGTTGGCTCAAATCGAAACGATCGATAACGGCAAGCCGTTCAGCGTCGCGCAGGTGGCCGACGTTCCCTTGTCCGCAGACATGTTTCGCTACATGGCGGGATGGACTACAAAAATCGAAGGGAACACCATTCCGATCACCGTACCTTACGCTCCGGGAGCTGAATTCCACGCCTTCACATTACGCGAACCGGTAGGTGTTGTCGGGCAAATTATTCCCTGGAACTTCCCTCTGTTGATGGCAGCTTGGAAACTGGCACCAGCACTCGCCTGCGGCTGCACTGTGGTCTTGAAAGTTGCCGAACAAACGCCGCTATCAGCCATTCGACTCGGTGAACTGATCCAAGAGGCCGGCATCCCCGAGGGAGTCGTCAACATCGTGACGGGCTTCGGTGAAACCGCAGGAGCTGCTCTCGCCGCACATCCCGATGTCGACAAAGTTGCTTTCACCGGATCCACCGAAGTCGGCAAGTTAATCGTGCAAGCTGCAGGAACGAATCTGAAAAAAGTCTCACTCGAGCTAGGCGGCAAAAGCCCCAACGTCATCTTCAAAGATGCAGATCTTGATACAGCCATCCCAGGGGCTGCCAGCGCCATCTTCTTTAACCATGGACAATGTTGCTGTGCCGGATCACGTCTGTTTGTCGAACAGGAAGTGTTTGACGAGGTCGCTGCGGGCATCGCGGAAGAAGCCGGTAAGATCGTGGTGGGTGATGGATTCCACGAACAAACCAGCATGGGTCCCCTGGTCTCGCAAGAACAATTCGACCGAGTCACCCAATACCTCGACCTGGGACGCTCCGCGGGCGCCAACGCAGTGTGCGGTGGTGACACGCCCGACTCGCCGGGATACTTCGTCAACCCGACCGTGCTGACGAATACCAGCGATACCATGGAAGTGGTGCAAGAAGAGATCTTCGGACCGGTCGTCGCCGCGATGCCTTTTGANACTGCCGAAGAGCTTGTTGCCCGCGCCAATGATTCCGTTTACGGACTGGCAGCAGGCGTTTGGACCAACGACGCTGGCAAAGCGCACCGCATTGCCAAAGAGATGCGTGCGGGGACCGTTTGGATCAACTGCTACAACATCTTTGATGCCGCGTTACCATTCGGCGGCTACAAACAGTCCGGCTGGGGACGCGAAATGGGACATGAGGTCCTCAATAACTACCTNGAAACCAAGTCCGTCTGCCTCGGGCTGTGAGCCCCTCACGACAATCCTCGNCCAGCCACAACATGTGGACTGCTCCGGCACGTTAACCGGTCCAGAGTAGACTCATCAGAAANCCGACCAGTGCTCCGANCACGAANCANATCGGAGTACTGATGGCGAGCGCCACAATCACTCCCATTCGAAACGCCTCGTTCTGACGTGTCTGTGCCGTCCGCGAAGCGGGCGACGAGGCAAGCGGTGGCGGTTTATTCATCTGCGTGTTGCCGGGCGCCGCGTGCGTATCCTGCCGCGCCGAGCGGATAGCCGAAGTGTTCTGCGACTCACCGAAACTTCCTGACTCACCCAGCCGCAACTCGTCATGGTCACCCGGATCCGTATCTTGCAACTCGCTGTCGACATCTTCACCGGTTGGTAACGGGGGCGGCAGCCAGGGCGACTTCGACATGGGGTCCGCGGGGATCGGACTCGCGTCTTCCGCCCAAGTTTCCAGACGCGCTGCAACCTCTGCCGCCGACTGAATTCGCGTGGCGGGTTCCTTTTCCATCATGTCCGCGATAATTTCGACAAACTCTTCGTTCAAATCGGGGTTAAAACGCCGCGGATGCCAAGGCGTTTCTTCCAATTGGCGACGCGCTTTTTCCGCCGTCGTACCACCAGGAAATGGCACCTTGGAAGTGATGGCGTAGTACAACGTACAACCGAGTGAATAGATATCGGCTACCGTCGTAACCTCTAGCGGTGTGCGTATCTGCTCAGGAGATAGATAATCGGCCGTGCCCACAATCTTGCCGGCACGAGGATCTTCTTCGTTCATCACCGCCGACAGCCCCAAGTCCGAAACCTTCGCGACTCCATCGGGTGTCACCAGGATATTGCCTGGCTTGACGTCGCGATGAATCAAACCGCGTTGGTGAGCATATTCCAACGCCAACGCCGCTTGCCGCACGATGCTGGCAGCCTGCTGAATCGTCAGTGGCCCCTGAGACCTCACCAACCGCCGCAAGTCGGTTCCCGGCACATACTCCGTCACCAGGTAATGCACATTGCCATCATGGCCCGCATCGTAAGCCCGAACAAGGTTGTGATGATCCAGACGCGCCTGCGTGCGAATTTCTCTGGTAAAGCTGGCAATCGCTTCTGGCGTTGATTTGCTCTGGGGTAACACTTTGATGGCCGATTCACGACCAAGCACTTGATGCGTACCTTTATAGACCCGCCCCATCCCGCCTTGGCCAATCCAATCGGTAATGATGTAGGGTCCAAGGTTTAATTTCGTACGCCCCGCCTTTAACTGGTCGATTTGATAAGCCGTCAGCAAATCGGCCTGGAGCAAGTGTTCTGCCAGTTGATCATCCGTCACTGATTTGGCAGACAGGGTCGAACCGTCAGGAAGTGTGATAATCGACTCAAAAGCATGCTGCAGTTCATCCCTGGTCAGCAAGCCGCTGGCAAGGATCGCACTACGAAACGCTTTCAAGGAAGTTTCGGACACAACCAACCATCCGAGAAGAGAGATTTCAAGACAAGAACGATAATTTAACTTAGCTTGTCCTCTGCCAATCGCCAAGTTCGCCCTGGGAGCGGAGTCGCCGTCTTCGCAAGATGTCGCTGATTTCGTTATGATCAGAGGTAGTTCCGACGAAAACCTTAGCCCCACCCCATCTCAAGACGCCCATGAGCATCAGCCCCTTGCTTCGCCACAACCATTTTGCAGCTGCGACCATCCTCATCCTGGTCAGCGCCAGCTGGAGCTTCGCCCAAAAAAAAGCCGATCCTGCTGGTAAAATCGATTTGCGCGTCGGTGACCGCGTGACTCTTCTCGGTGGTACGCTCATCGAACGCATGCAACTGCACAACTACCTCGAAGCCTTGCTGACCAGCGGCTTTGCAGATCGCGAACTCACTTTTCGAAATCTAGGCTGGAGCGGTGACAATGTCTTTGGCCACGCACGGGCTGTTTTTGGTGCGCCGAACGACGGATTCAAGCGTTTAGAGAAAGATGTCGACCAAACCAAACCAACCACCTTTGTATTGCACTACGGAAGTAATGAAGCGCATCAAGGCGAGGCTCATCTGCAAACGTTCATCGCCGGCTACCAGCGTCTCCTGGACACACTCGCCAAACGCTCACCCAGAATGATCATCATCCTGCCGCGCCCGTACGAAACAAAAAGCCCGCCGTTACCCGACCCCAAGGACTACAACGAAAAGCTTCAGCTTTATCGCGACGCCATTCAAGAGCTTGCGATGCAGCGTGGAATTCCCACCATCGACTTGGCTCAAGTGCTCGCCAATGCAACCGACAACGGTGTCCATCCGACACCTGCCGGACACCTGCTGTTCGCGCAATCACTGGCCGGGCAGATCGGACTCCGCGCCCAACCCTGGCAAGCCAGTATCGATGCCAAATCGGGTGCCCAAGAGTCCGCTGGCGTCGCCCTGACGCAAATCAACGCAAAACCCACTCAGGTCACCATGACGCTCCAAAGCGACCTCTTGATGAACAACGAAGGCGGTCCTGCCAACACCTTGCGCGTGACTTCGCTCAAACCTGGCAAATACGCTCTCGTGGTCGATGGCAAAGAACAGCTGGTTGCCAGTGCGAGCCAATGGGCCAATGGGGTCAAATTGAATCTTTCGCAAGATACACAGCAATTCGAAACCTTACGCCGCGAGATCCACGACAAAAACGAACTGTTCTTTCACCGCCATCGACCACAAAACGAAACCTACCTGTTCTTATTTCGCAAACATGAACAGGGAAACAATGCGGTAGAGATTCCTCAATTCGACCCGCTGATCGCAACCAAAGAAGCGGAGATCGCGAAACTCAAACGTCCCCATTCCCATCGCCTCGAGATTCGCCGTCAGTGATTTCTCGGAGCCCATCTGACAGACGTCCCCATCCCCATCTCGAATTCCCTCTCTCCTGATCAGAAAAGCGCATGAATCGCACAGCCATACTCCTCACGTGCATCGCCCTTGCCAGCCCCGTCTGGGCACAACGCAACCTCAAAGACATCCCTAATCCCGATCCTGAAATCGAGCGTGAATCGTTCATCCTGGGAGACGGATACGAAGTCAATCTCTTTGCGTCTGACCCGCAATTCGCCAAACCGATCCATATGAACTTCGATGCTCAAGGGCGACTATGGATCGCCAGTAGCGAAGTTTATCCACACATCAAACCCGGTCAAAAAGCAACGGACAAGATCATCGTTCTGGAAGACAAAGACGGTGACGGCGTCGCGGAAACTCGCCACGTTTTTGTCGACAACTTATTGATTCCAACAGGCGTCGCCCCGACCAAAAACGGCTGCTACGTCGCCAACAGTACCGAATTGGTCTATTTCGAAGATCTCGACGGTGACATGCGTGCCGACAAACGCACGGTCATTCTGTCCGGGTTTGGTACGGAGGATACGCATCACCTGTTGCACTCGTTACGCTGGGGACCGGACGGCTGTCTGTATATGAACCAATCCATTTACATCCACAGCCATGTGGAAACACCTTATGGTGTGATGCGCATGAATGGCGGCGGGATTTGGCGTTTCCGTCCGGAGACCATGAAACTGGATGTATTCTGCTTGGGTTTCGTTAACCCTTGGGGCCACCACTTTGACTCCTGGGGCCAATCATTCGCTACCGATGGCGCGTTTGGCGAGGGGATCAACTACGTCTTTCCCGGCTCCGTCTTCACCCACTCCCCCGGGGAACCACGACGACTCCGTGGCCTGAACCCGGGCAGCCCCAAGCATTGCAGCCTGGAAATCATCAGCGGTCGTCATTTTCCTGACGCCATGCAGGGCAACATGATCACGAACGACTTNCGCGCAAATCGTGTTTGTCGATTCGTCGTCACACCAGATGGGTCCGGCTACGCATCTCGGCAGGAAACCGAAATCATCAANACCAAACATGTCGCCTTTCGTCCGATTGATGTGAAAATGGGTTCTGATGGAGCACTCTACATTGCTGACTGGTACAACCCGATCATCCAACACGGCGAAGTGGACTTCCGAGATCCTCGCCGAGACCACGTACATGGCCGCATCTGGCGCGTGACGGCCAAGGACCGTAAAACCATTCCTCGCACGGAAATTGCTTCGGCAGAAATCAAAGATCTTCTTGATTTACTGAACGCTCCGGAGAACTGGGTACGCTTGCACGCCAAACTGGAGTTAAAACGCCGTGACCACGATGAAGTTGCCGCTGCGCTCACCGCTTGGCTGAGTGAACTTGACCCACAGGCTACCAGCTATGACCACCAACGTCTGGAAGCGATGTGGCTGCTGCAATGCTTGAACCGCAGCCACGAACCGATGCTGGCGAGTCTTCTGCAATCACCGGATCACCGCACACGTGCCGCCGCCATGCGCGTCGTCGGCTGGCGCCAAAAGGAACTTGACTCCAGCCTGCAGTACATGACTGCGGGAGTCCATGACGATCATCCGCAAGTGCGTCTGGAGGCCGTCCGAGCACTCGCCCTGCGGCAACGGCGCGACGCAGCCGAAATCGCCATGTTGGCTTTAAACAAACCGATGGACCGTTTCCTCGATTTCGCTCTGTGGCGGACCATGCGCGAACTCAAAGAACATTGGCTGCCGGCTTTAAAACAAGGTGAAGTGATGTTTGGCGGTGATGTCAATCAACTCACGTTTGCGGTGCAGGCAGCGGACGCTCCGGGCGTCGTCGCACCGTTGGTACAAATCGTGCGCCAAGGCGAACTCAACTCGGAACGCCGCGTGGCAGCGCTCAATCTGATTGCCGGGCTCGGTTCGCCACAAGACTTGCAGTTTGTGTTTGAACAAGCGCTCGACAGCCAAGGCAACTACAACGACGCACAACGCACGCATTTGATGAACGCGCTCGGGGATGCGAATCTGCGCCGCAAGGTCAAACCGGCCGGTGATCTCACGCGTTTGCGCAATGCGATCTCCAGTGACACTCCGTCTCTGGCTGTTGCTGCAATTCGTGCTGCCGGCATCTGGAAACTAGAATCGATGCGAGAANCGCTCGCCAAGAGGGCAGGGGGGGCAGACGGAGACGACACCGTTCGATTTGCAACCTATGAAGCTCTGGCACGCCTCGGTGGACCGCAAAGCCTGGAAACCCTTAGCAAAATTGCAACGTCGGACACCTCTGCCGTACATCAACAACGCGCAGTCACCGCGCTGGCACAGGTCGCGCCTCGTCGCGCGGCAAACGTTGCCGTACAAATCCTGAGCCGAGCCCAAAAGGGTGACCAACGCGTAGCCAAAATGATCCAGGAATTTCTGGGGAGAAAAAATGGCCCAACACTGCTCGCCGAAGCACTGGCGGACAAGCAACTCGATAGCGAAGTTGCAAAAGTTGTTCTGCAAGGTGCCTACGCTGCCACCAATGCCTCTCCTGACTTGATCAAAGCGATTCAAAAAGCGGGCAACCTCCAAGCAGCTGGCTGGAAACTCACTCCCGAGNTCGTCGCCGAGATCGTGGAGTCCGTCGCCACCACCGGAGACCCCGCACTCGGAGAGGTCATTTACCGACGGGAACGCATGCAATGCCTGAACTGCCACGCAATTGGTGGGGCTGGCGGACTGGTCGGCCCTGACTTAGTCAGCATCGGGGCCAGTGCCCCCGTCGATTACCTCGTCGAATCACTGATCGACCCCAACAAGAAGGTCAAGGAAAACTATCACTCCGTGGTCATCCAAACTGACGAAGGTCAGGTGATCACAGGCATCCCCATTCGACAAAGTGATCGCGAACTGACCTTACGCAATGTCGACGACAAACAAGTCGTCGTGCCGCTCGATTCCATCGAAGCCAAACGCGATGGTCGCTCACTCATGCCTAACGGCCTGGTCGATTCCCTCACACGCGAAGAATTGGTGCACCTCGTCACCTTCCTTTCCAAGCTCGGCAAGGTGGGGGATTATGCTGTCAGCAAAACGCCCACCCTGCGGACCTGGCAAGCACTGGCGCACACACGCGAGGCAAATCACCGCATTCGCCGCACAAGTTTTGACATCGTCACGACGGACGATCCCGCTTTGACGTGGCGTCCTGTCTATAGTCAGGTCAACGGCACGCTGCCGCTCGGCGATTTACCGCAATTCGACCCCATCACACAGGAGAACGCACATACGTCATTTGTGCGCGGGCAGATCGAAATTTCGACCCCCGGAAAACTTGTATTCAACTTGAGTGACCCTAACGGATTGACTCTGTGGGTCGACGGCACACCAACCGGCATCGCACCCAAGGTCGAAGTCGAACTGAAGCAAGGCCTGCATACCATACATCTGGCCGTCAACCACAAGCAAAGACAGACACCCATTCATGTCACGGTGAGCCAACCCAATCAATCACCGGCTCAATTCCGACTCGTCAGCGGCAAGTAACCGTCTCGAGCTGACTCAGCACACGGCGCATACGGTCCATGCAACATGTAAACGCAATGTAACTAGGTGAATGTTTGCCATAGTCTTCTCGGCAACGCGACGGTAACCTTCCTGAGGTGATTCAGTCGCAAACACGGGAGTGAAACAATGGCACTATCTGGTTTCCGCTTGCAGTTCTCATTTCGCCTGCTCTTGTCGGCCTGCCTGGTTTGCGGTCTGTTGACCGTTTGCTTTGCCGATCCCATTCGCCAGGCCATCGTCTCGTTTTATGATCCAGATTCGAGCGGCGCCGCGTTTAAAGTAACGCAAACGCAAACCTCCGGATTTGCATTGACGTGGGATTCCTGGGACGCCATGCACCAATACTACGAAGACGAATTTGTAAACGGCGAAGGCTTCGGATTACGTCGCGTCATCTCCTTTGATGCTCCCGAACACCGGCCCATTGAAATCAATGATACGATTTACTCAGTCGAGGCGCTGGAACTCATCAGCCTTGAAGTTCGTGATCAACCCCGCGCGTATATCAATACGGCAGGATACCCAGTCCGCAAGCATTACAAGCAGCAGAAGACACGCGAACTGATTCCGTTTGAGACCGCTGCGCTCAAGCAAATCGCAAGGCGTCAAGACGTTGTTTACGATGGCAATGCCAAAGCACCACGCTTTGTCGGTGCAATCCGAGCACGAAAAAGCTGTCTGAAGTGCCATGAAGCTCGCGTCGGTGATCTCCTGGGCGCGTTCCCGTATCGCCTGCGTTAGGGGCCCATGCCGTCAGGCGAACCGTGACGAACAACGTTCGTAGCGCGTTAACTGCCTGTAGTGACTCACTTACTTGGTCATCACTTGCCAAGTTTCAGACCTATTCCGCGTGCCCACGTGTTGGCCTACTGGGATACAAAACTGCGTTGGCTAGCGACACTTTGCCAGCACTCAACTGGTTTCTTTGCCGACGCGGCAGATCGGATCCTTGCTGCTATCCCTGCGCGTTGCTATGCTCGAAGTAGAGTGATTATGACCCTTCGGTGCGAATGTCGGGAGATCCAAGATGTCGCGTTTCCTGGTCGGCAGTGTTTCACTGGCAGTTGTTTTTGTCCTCGCGAACATAAGTTTCGGGCAGTATCCCATAGGGACCCCGGTGATTGTCCAACGCCCGGTTGTGACCTACGCTCCGGCTGTCGTCGCAGCTCCGGTTGCGGTTCAACAACCGGTTGTGGTGCAACGCCCTATCGTGCAACAGCCCGTCGTCGTACAGCGGCCCGTCGTCGTCCAACGCCCGGTCGTGGTACAACAACCCGTGGTCGTACAGCGCCCTGTCGTCGTGCAACAGCCGGTCGTCGTGCAGCGGCCCGTGGTCATGCAACGTCCTGTCGTCGTCCAACGCCCCGTGGTGACCTATTCTCCGGTAACACCAGCCGTCAGCTATGCACCGGCATTTGCCCCGGTCCCCGTTGCCAGTCCTGCCGTGATTACTACGGGACGCCCGGTTGTGGTGCGCACCAAGGTTTACTATCCGTGGCAACCTGTCCGCAACGCGTTACGGGCCATCACTCCCTGAGTCGCATCGCAGCGGACTGCAACCTGTCGGACGTCGACTGTACCAACATACGCCGGCACTGCATGGCTTGCGTCTTGAATCCCAAGATCAGTAACTAGAGCACTGCCCGCCGCGCCGATCGTCCTGCTTGCAAAGTCAGCAAGATCGCATCAGTTCATGGAAAGATCGGCGCAATCCAAGTGTCATCAAAAATGGGCAACCAGTCTGACGTGACCATTCGCCGAGTTGCTTGCACACCAAGCGAGGACCGTCGCAACCATTGATTCGGTATCCGCGGGAAATCCGAGGCACACAGCGTCATGCCTATGTACGACATCAATCAACCACTGAAACGACCAGTGGCTTACGGAGTCTACCCATGGTGGCCGGAGAATGGCACCGAGTGGATTCATCCTCACGATGTCCCCAAAGCTCAAGAGTTGATTCCGAGTGACCGTGTTCTGAGACGCTCGGAGCTGGACCGTGATTTCTCAACTCTCCAGTACGGCAAACTCACGGTTCGTGTGCGAGCCACCATGTGGCTACCAATAGATCACGAGGGATTTGACATCGACGATACGGTCGAAGTCTGCTCACGGATGGGTAAGAACGAGCCTTTTGTGGGGATCATTGAAGAAATGTTCTGGAATGACCGCGAAAAGAAGATCGAATATCAAGTGAGCCGCAACCATCGTCCTATCGCTCGCCGGTTTTCTGCCATTGATCTCCAACACGTCCATTCGCTTGAGTCACCTGCAACGCAATCGCTCCCACTCCAACGCCACAAAATGCCCGGCAATTTGTAGTTCTCCAATCGCTCACGGCAAGCCCAGGTTGAACAAAATTCAGGCCAACCGCGGCGTCCTCCTCGCCCCCAATGAGGTAGCGAATCCCTTCAGGACGTGTGTTTCCGCCGGCAGGTGCCCACAACCGGCAGGAAAACTTTCACAAGGTGACTTCGTGATAAACTGTAATGTAAACATCTGCATCTCGATCGAATCGAATGGCAAACCGGCTTCGCTCTCACTGAAATCAATGCAGTTCCAATTCCTACCAAACTCATCTGATAAGCGTCACGTGCAGACGATGCAAACGACTCAGATGGAGTCCAATAAAACTGTTCTGGATCGCTCCTTACCCATGGCACACCCCAAACACTTCATTGCAATTCTGATTGCCTTGATCGCACACATCCCTCAGAACTTACCCGCCGAGAAAATCGACTTTCAAAAACAAGTCGCACCAATTCTCGAAGACCGTTGCTGGCATTGTCATGGCAGCGACGAGCAGGAATCAGGGCTTCGCCTGGATCAGCGCGTCAGGATGCTGCGCGGTGGTGATTCTGGATTACCGGCGATCGTCCCTGGCAAACCCGACAAAAGCTACCTGGTCGAAGTGATCAACCACACCGACGAAGAGACTGCGATGCCGCCGGACGAAGAGAAACTGCCGGCCAAAGAGATCGCCATACTGACACAATGGATCGCAGAGGGAGCGGTCTGGCCAGGGCAAATGCAAGAGGCTGCGGCAACACAAACGGACCATTGGTCGTTTCAGCCCGTCGTGCGTCCTCCAGTACCCAACGTGCCAGAGGCTCGAACTTCCGTCGATGCTTTCCTGCTGCATGCACTTGAGAAGCGCGACCTCACCTTTTCCCGCCAAGCCACACCTCGCGAGTTGATTCGCCGCGCTTCGATCGTGCTGACGGGCCTCATGCCGACCGTCGAAGAAACCCAAGCGTTTGTTGCTGCCTACGGTCAACAGGGCGACCAGGCGTATACCGCGTTAATCGATCGTTTACTCGAATCACCACATTTTGGTGAGCGTTGGGCACAGCATTGGCTCGATGTCATACGCTGGGCCGAGACCAATGGCTCTGAAGCCAATCTCTACCGCAAGAATGCCTGGATCTATCGCGACTACGTTGTACGTTCCTTCAACGAAGACAGACCCTATGATCAGTTTATCCGCGAGCAGATTGCTGGTGACGCACTGGGAACCGGCGAAGCAACAGGTTTTCTGGTGGCTGGACCGCACGTACCTGCTGCAACCGTTGGCCGAGAGCCCTCAGCAATTCGTCAAGCGCGCGCGGACCGTATGGACGAGATCATGCAGACGCTCGGCGCTTCTGTCATGGGAATGACCATCGGTTGTGCACGCTGCCACAACCACAAGTTTGATCCCATCACCATCACCGATTACTACGCTCTGACAGCTGTCTTCCAGGGCGTCGAATTTGGCAGTCGCCATCCGGAACTGGATCGCAATCACCCGCGCCGCCAAGCTGGTGAACGGCTCTTAGGACAAATCGCCAAACAGCGGAGCCGCCTTCGAAAAACAGGTGGCTGGGAAGAGAATTGGGGAGCATATCGCGAACTGCACTTTCGACCAGCCACTACCAAGTCAGTTCGCATCCGTTTCAAGATGCCTAATGTCAACTTGGATGAGCTGGAAATCTTCGGTCCCCAAGATCGTCAACGAAACCTGGCGCTCAAGCGTCAGAAAACCAAGNTCTCTGGATTTCCAGAGAAAGGTAACGAGGGCCGACACCCGATCGATCGCGTGAACGACGGTGAATATGGCACCATGGCATGGCGCGCTCGAACTCCTAAAGATGCCGATGAAAAACCCTGGTTACAATTCGACTTCGAGGAACCTGTCACCATTGACCGATTGCGGATGAGCAGTAATCGCGAGTACTTTTACGACACCGACTACCTGGTACAGAAACCTTATCTACCTCGCTACGAGTATGAACTGGAAGTACTCCAAGATGACGATACTTGGAAGAAGTGGGTGGGCACGTGGCACGTCAACAAACAGTTAAACAAACAGCATCCGGAGCGTGCAGCAGCTTTGGAGGAAATCCAACGTTTGATTGCCGCTATCGCTGAAGAAGGCCCCCGGCCCAGTTTCATTGGACGCTTCGTACCACCCCAAGTCACCCGCGTCCTGTTGCGTGGTAGCCCCGAAAACCCTCGCGATGAAGTGCCCCCCCGAGGGCCTGCTATCTTGCAGGGAGATTTGCAGCTGACTCCTCAAGCAGCCGGACGTCAACGCCGAGTCGCCTTCGCAAATTGGATCTCCAAAGCGGACAATCCTTTGACTGCGCGGGTGATGACCAATCGCCTTTGGCACCACATTTTTGGTAGCGGCATCGTCTCCACTACCAGCGATTTCGGAGCCGCCGGGGCTCGCCCAACACACCCGNAGTTACTGGACTGGCTGGCCGCCGAGTTTACCAATCCCACCCAGCACCAGCATGCACCTTGGTCTGTCAAAGGCATGATTCGGCTACTGGTCATGTCCGACGCGTTCCGACAAACAAGCCAGCCGGACCCTGTGGGAATGCAAAAGGATGCAAATTCCACGTTCCTATGGCGTTTTCCATCCAAGCGCGTCGAGGCAGAAGTCATTCGCGATTCAATTCTTTTGGCCTCGGGTTCGTTGAACCAAACCATCGGCGGTCGGGGCTATCGAATTCACAATGTCAAAAAGACGTACGCACAGTGGGAAGTGCTCAACAACCACGGACCGGAGACTTGGCGACGCATGCTCTATCAAGAGCGCATGCGACGTGTGGATGATGGAATGTTCACGGCATTTGACTTTCCTGATTGTGGTCAAGTCCGTGCGAAAAGACCGGTATCCACCACCCCACTGCAAGCGTTAAACCTGATGAACAGCCAGTTTGTAATCGAGCAATCGCAACGGATTGCCAAGCATGCGCTTGAGAATAGCTCCGACAATATGGCAAACGCCGTCGAACGCTGCTTCCTGCTACTGCTCGGACGGGCCCCGGACGATGCAGAACGGCAGGCTTGTCTTAAGCTGGCAAACGACAACCATCTGGAACTCGTTTGTCGGGCGCTCATCAATTCCAACGAATTTGCCTTCCTACCGTAAAGCCATCGCTCGCCACGAAACGGATGGCGCAGCCGACAGAATAAAATCGCCTCACCAGCGATGACTCAAAAGATAAAAAGAGATCACAATGACCAACCCAGAGCATCTTTCACCTCAAGGACGACGCTTGCTTGATCGGCGCAGCTTTCTGGGCACAGCTGGGCTATCGACAGCCGGCCTCGCCCTGGCCAGCTTGCTGAATGAAGATGGCTTATTGGCTGACGACCGGACGCGGACGGTGAGCGGCAAATCCCCTATTCGCCCGACGATCGATGCGAACGAGCCGTACGCTGCCCGTGAACCACACTTTGAAATGCCGGCGAAACAGATTCTGGTGATCTACTTGCCTGGAGCGGTGAGTCATGTCGACACATTCGACTACAAGCCAGCCCTCACCAAGCTGCACGGGCAGAAACCGCCTGGGATTCCCGCTGTCACCTTCGAAGGGCCAACCGGAAACATTGCCAAACCCTTCTGGGAGTTCAAACCACGAGGTGACAGCGGCAAAATGGTATCCGATCTCCTCCCGCATCTCGCCCAGCATGTCGATGACTTTTGTTTTCTGCATGCGTTGACGACGGACACCAGTGCGCATCCGCAAGGTGAAAACTTCATGAACACGGGCTTCACGATGGAAGGCTTCCCATCGTTTGGGTCCTGGGTTACTTATGCCTTGGGCAGCGAGAGTCACGAACTGCCTGCTTTCGTCGCCATCAATGACCCTCGAGGTCTCGCCCGCAGCGGAAAAAACAACTTTGGCAACGGCTTCCTGCCCGCAGCTTTTCAAGGCACCGACTTTAACGCCAAGAACCCACCACGCAATCTTTATCGGCCGTCATCCATCACGCCCAAAGCCGACCGTGACACGATCGACTTGCTACAACGCCTGAACGCACGCCACCTCAAAAAGTTCCCTGGAGATGCCAATCTCGCAGGCCGCATTGCCAGCTACGAACTGGCCGGACGTATGCAAACGTCTGTGCCTGAAGTCATGAACCTTGCCGGTGAAACCGAGTCGACGTTACGTGCCTACGGAGTCGAGGGAGGAAGCGAATTGCGAGGCCATTACGCCCGCAATTGCATTCTGGCACGACGACTCATCGAACAGGGAGTGCGCGTCGTCCAACTTTTCAATGGCAGCGATCCCTCCGGAGGCAATGGCGTCACCAACTGGGATTCACATGCCAACATTCTGAAAACACATGCAATGCAAGCCGAAATCATGGACCAACCGACCGCTGCTCTCATTGCAGACATGAAACAACGTGGCCTGCTGAAGCATACTTTGGTCGTGTGGGCGACCGAGTTCGGCCGGATGCCATTCCTGCAAGCAAACGGTACTGGGCGAGATCATAATCCCGATGCGTTCACCTGCTTCCTCACCGGCGCCGGCGTGCGCTCGGCCATGAGTTACGGAGAAAGTGATGAATTCGGATTCAAAGCCGTTACGGATAAGACAACGGTTTACGACTTCAATGCCACACTGCTCCATCTGCTCGGACTCGACCACGAGCGACTCACGTTTTACCACAACGGTCTCGAACGTAGACTGACAAACGTCCATGGTCATGTCGTCAAAGAGATCATCGCCTGAGCGTCGCGGCTGCTTTGCTTGTAAATCATCGTCAGCGCGAGTATCTCACGCCCTCGCCCAACTTCCATCGCGGCTCCTCAGCCAGCAGGCGAAAGTAGCGGTCCACCCGATCCGCTTCCTCATCAATGGCAGCATCAGCCGCGTAAACATATTGCCTGCTCCTGGCCCAACTCCTGACCGCCGAGTCCACGGCAGTGGCAGCAAGTACCTTGGCATCTGCATCTGAAATAATTGCTCTGACGGCACGATCTGCAACTGTAGAAACGCCTGTGTTCACCTCCCAGGACCGCAACGCCTCGAGACGCAACGCAGGTGTCATCACAACGTGTGGCACACGATACCTGTTGATTTCGTGCCTTGAATCCACCGATCTCGCCACCCGATCAACCAGCGCGCTCGTTTCAGCTTCGCCACCCCCTGACTGCGAAGATGCCAGCTGATGGATCTTGTTGACCACTGCAAGCGCATCCGCCAGAGAGCAGCGCCCGTTACCTTGCACATCCGGAAACAGTCCGAGACCGGGCAATCCGTCAACCCTGCCATCTTGGTTCAAGTCCGTTGGCACGTTCGGCAAACCGATCGCATCATATTCGGGGAAACGATTGATCAGATTGACGAGGAGCAGCGCGTCGAGCAACGCAGTTTCGCCATTGTCATCGACATCCCAAACCTGTCGTTGGCCATTCACGGTTCTGAAGTTCGTCCAAGGTTTCGCGTCGACATGAACCTCCACTTGCCGTTCGAATACTTCATTATCATCCGTCGTCTCAAAGTTGGCGTCAAAACCAGCATCCATAACGGTTACCGTCAGCGTCACATCACCCAAGGTGGTTCCAGACGGTATGTAGTTCAATGTCGCCGTGGCCTCACCCGAGACATAATTCACCACGGGTGCTCCCACAATCGACTCATCGCTGCTCGTCGCGGACACACTCAACAACTGGATTTCCTCACCGCCTGCGGAAATCCCCGTCAACACGACAGATTGCATCCCGGCACTCGTTCCCAACAGCGGTTGCACGGGAATCGGGTCCAATGTGGGAATGGCGTTGATGGTTACTAGAAATTCGCGCTGATAAGTCGCATTGTCTGCAACTGTCGACAGGTCTTGGTCCAAACCACCATCTTCCACCTCGACCGTAATCACCGCACTGCCATCACGGTCTGCAAGTGGGGTAAAGGTCAGGCTACCTGTGGTATTCGGCGATAGGTATTCGATCATCGGATCTGGCAGCAAGGTCAAGTCGCTACTGGCTGCCGTAATCCGCAAGGGCTGACCGCCGGCACCTCCCGATGTAATACCGGTCAAATCGACAACCTGCTGAGCGGCGTTTCTTCCGAGCAACAGATCGTCGATTGCGTCCAAGGTTGGTACCCCATTCACCGGAACGCGATAGTCTTCCACTTCGCCTTCGGTCGCACTTCCGAAAGGCTCCAATCCACCGCTGGCGCTCAAACGAAAACGCGCGAAAACATGCCCATCGATGACAGTGGACGGGACGTCGAACGTGAATTGATTGACCCCGACATCCACCGGCTCAGCAGAGAATATCTGTTCTCCTGAATCAGCCCAATCACCATCGTCATTCAGGTCAATCCAAGCATCCAGAAATCCCCCCGTTCCGGTCACCGTCACGTCCACAGCGGCCTGTTTTCCAGCAATCAGGCTTCCAAAGACCACACCGTCATCATCACCGCCATCGGCATCCGCCGCTGCAGAGACCAGGCCGTCAGATTCCGTATCTTTGTCGACGCCTAGGACGGGAGCCAGTTGTAACACGCGCGCGTAACCATAGACGGGCAGCGCATCAAAAGGCTGACTCATGTCCTCGCTGGCAGCAATTGCCAACGAACCTCCATCAGCTGTGATGGCCACCGCTCGTCCAGATCCTTTCCACAACGGTCGGCCCGCAATGTCATTTCCCACGGACTGCCAGCCAAGTCCATCCCAGCGGTAGACACGGGTGTGCCCGACATCGGTTTCCACCTGGTTGAAAAAGGTATCGTCATTCTCACCCGGTGCTCCCACAGCCAACGTGTTACCGTGCGCGCTCAACGCAACGGACCAGCCTGAGTAACCGCCAGGGATCTCACCCTCAATCTCACTCCCCAGCAACTGCCAAGCGGCTCCATCCCAGCGATAAACGCGTGTGATTCCTTGCGAATCAGCATCTGCCGGTCCGTCATCAAAGGGTGCCCCAATCGCAACCGTCATCCCATCGGGACTTAACGACACGGACCAACCAAATTCATTCCTGACCGCTTGTCCATCCAAATCACCACCCATCTGCTGCCATCCCGCGCCCGCCCGACGATAAACTCGCACATGCCCCGCATCTTGATTTCCCGAGGGATCATTGTGGGGGGCGCCAATGGCAACGGTCTGCCCGTCGGCACTAAGGGAAACCGACCAACCTGACCGATCTCGATCCGACTCGCCAGCGATGTCATGCCCCACCTGTTGCCAGGCGCTACCGGACCACTGATAGACCCGAGTGTGACCAATGACATTTCCGTTATGGCTAATGGAATCCAAGAGACTATCATCTGCAGGCGCTCCGATCGCCACCGTATTGCCGTCACCGCTCAAAGAAACTGACCAGCCCGACAAATCGCCTGACGCAACGCCGTCACCATCTCCATCAATGTCGTCACCCAACTTTTGCCAGGCCTGACCATCCCAGCGATAAATGCGGGTGTGGCCAGATCCAGATCCGTTGGCATCGTTATACGGCGCTCCAATGGCCACCGTATTGCCATCTGCGCTGAGCGACACCGACCAGCCGGAACGATCACGATTCGCTTCCCCTGTAATCGCATCCCCTAAAGGCAACCAAGCATCATTGACCCAACGATACATGCGGGTGCGACTATGTTGACTGTTGCCATCACCCAACACATGGGGCGCACCGATCGCCAGCGTGGTACCGTCAGCACTGTACGCAATCGACTTGCCAAACCCATCACCCGTCGCTTCTCCATCAACATCCTCACCAAGCTGATTCCATTGCGTCCCATTCCAACGGTAGATCCGACTGTGGCCCATGTCGTAGGAGTTGCCATCGTCGTTGAAGGGAGCACCAATCACAACCGTCGTGCCGTCGGCATTCAAGTCCACAGACCAACCCGAATAGTCAACGTTCGTTTCGCCATCGATCGGACTTCCGAGTTGCAGCCAATTCCAGCCATCCCAGCGATAGATTCGCGTCTGGCCTTTAAAAACTCCATGATCGCTATGCTGAGGTGCTCCCAACGCGACCGTAGTCCCATCCGAACTCAACGCTACCGACCAGCCAAATTTCTCGCCCTGCGCTTGAGCGTTGATGTTGCTACCGAGCTTCAACCACTGGCTCCCATCCCAGGAGTAGACACGGGCGTGACCTGTGAAGCTATTGATGTCTTTATTGGGGGAACCCACAACCACCGTATTGCCATCGCCACTCAGGGAAACCGACCAACCGGCACCGTCCGCGTTCGACTCGCCAAGAATGTCATTCCCCAACTGCTGCCAAGCGGATCCATCCCAACGATAGATACGAGTCGCGCCGATCGCAGGCCACACAAATTGGAACTCATCTAAACCTGGCGCCCCGATCGCCAGCGTGTTGCCATCTGAACTTAATGCAACAGAGGCTCCTGAAAAATCAAACTTCCCCGCAGACCCCGGCGGATACTCCGTCGGGTTGCCATCCAGATCATTCCCTAACTGTTGCCAGGCTGCACCATCCCAACGGTAAACACGCGTCTGTCCCGAGTCTTTGCCGTTGGCGTCGTGATAGGGTGAACCAATGGCGACGGTGTCGCCATCGCCACTAACGGAAACAGACCAACCCGACAGCGTGGCTTTCTCATTCGTCGACAGATCAATCTCAATCTCGTCGCCATAGATATCTTGGCCCATCTTTTCCCACGAATTCTCATCCCATCGAAAAATCCGGGTCAATCCATAGTCGTCTCCGGGGCCATCATCGTGTGCGACTCCCTGACCGACCGCACCCACAATCAAGGTATTTCCATCGGCACTGAGTGACACCGCGATTCGTGAATTACGAGTAGGAACACGACGCCCCCAATGCACGGGACGGCCATCGACATCCTCTCCCAATTGTTGCCATGCCGATCCGTCCCATCGATAGACGCGCGCATGTCCAGCTTGCTGTCCATTGCCGTCATTGTAGGGAGCGCCCACTGCCACCGTATTTCCATCAGCACTTGTGGCCACCGACCAACCAGATCGATCCCAAAAAGCGCCTTCCAAGTCATAACCTTTTTGCCTCCAAAGCGTCTCTCCCCAACGGTAAACCTGAGCGGTATTCACATCGGGCGCACCCAGACAACATTCGGTTACAAGCGTACTCCCGATCGCCAGCGATTGACCATCTGCACTCAAGCTGACGGTTCTGCCAAATCGCCCTTGTTCATTCGGCATGACCGGGCCATCGATGTCCTTCCCTTGCTGACGCCAACTCTCGCCATCCCAAGCAAAAATCCGCACATGACCTGCAGTCAAGCCGTATCCGTTGCCACGATTATTCGATACTCCAACCGCCAGGACACTGCCGTCCTCACTGAGCGATACAGAACGGTTGCGCGGGACGACCGTTTCGGGAAGTCCTTCTCCAGGGATCGTTGCGCCCTTTTGCTGCCACGACGCACCGTCCCAAGCAAAAATGAACGTCTTACCTTCTTCCCAACCAGCCCCTTGCTCCACCGCCTCCAGTCCCAACGTCATTCCGTCGGCACTCAAATCCAAACTGGCAGGTACCATTGCCACATCGATATCAGCACCCAATTGCTGCCAGGTTGTGCCATTCCAATGAAAGATGCGAGATCCACCATGCTGCTCGATTTCACTTGGCCCCAAGAGCACACGGTTGGCATAGTTAACGGCAACCGTATTGCCGTCAGCGCTCAACGAAACTATCTGGCCAACGCCGTCTCCTGGCCAGGACGATCCTGAGGGAGGCGGCGCGCCATCAATATCGCCCCCCAGCTGCTGCCACTGCAGGCCACTCCAACGATAAATGCGCGCATGACCAGCATCACCTCCCGCACCGTCATTGTAAGGCGCGCCGATGGCGACCGTATTTCCGTCGGCACTCAGCGAAACTGACGAACCAGACCGGTCCCCAGGGGTAAAGCTGGAAGGACNCCCCGCCTCTCCGTTAATCGCCCCTCCCAAGGGCTGCCAAGCCGACCCATTCCAGCGCAACACACGTGTCTGTCCTGAATCATCACCGTTGCCGTCGGTATAGGGTGACCCAATGGCCACCGTATTGCCATCGTGGCTTAAATCAACAGCCCAACCAAAACCATCAAATCCATTTTGTCCCAGAATCTCTCCGCCCAACAGTTGCCAGCGACCTGCCTGCTGCTGGTAAATCCGGACGCGGCCAACATCCGAAGCCACCCCGTCGCCCGATGTATAGGGTTCACCAATGGCCATGGTGGAACCATCGCCACTTAAAGAGACTACCCAACCATCACGGATCTGGTCGCCAATTGATTGCCACCCCGGCAACGCCGCGTGGCGAGCTCCGTCGGCAGCCAATGTCACCGGGTAATCCGCTGGTGCATCTCCAAAATCAAAGGCCAATAAACGCCGCGATTCCAAAGGTTCGACTAGCAGCCGGCGATAACGAAGAGATGCTTTCGCTCGTTGCATCATAATGCGCGTCACTCGCCCGCAATTAGGCTGTGGTGCCAGCAGGGCAGGGGGGGGAGGGGGAGGACCTTAACTCACAACAGCACCAAGGCTCCCTCGTGGCTCCGCTTCCGATGCCAATGCTACCGGTGTGAATTCAATGAACGCCCTATCATAACAACCCCAACCCAACATCTCCAATCAACCGCACAACGGTCGAAAACGCGTCCGCGCAACACGCAGTTTTCACCTACCCATGAGACGGAAAAATCGCCAGAGCCCAGGTAGGGCCCTGACGATTCACATCCACTCAATCGGGCGTGCTCTCCCCGCCGCAGTCCATCGCGATGACAGTAGTCCGCCAGGACGAACCACCCTTTCCACCACAGACTTCGCTGAAGTGACCACAAGGCACCGTTATTTTTCCAATAACGTCACCAACTCTTTCAAGTTATTTTCACGAGCGATATCCAAGGGGGTTTTTCCATTTTTGGACTTCAACGCCTGAGAGGCGCCTTTCGCGATCAACAACTTGGCGACCTCAGCCGCACCCGCTCTGACACCCTTATTAGGACCTCCTGCGCGGGACACTGCCACATGTAATGCCGTCCCACCCATGTTATTCGTCGCGTTGAGATCAGCACCTTCAGCGATCAAAAACCGAGCCGTCTCGAGCCGACCGTGATACGCAGTTTCGTGCAGTGGCGTCATACGGAAATTATGACCATCTTGGATGTTCGCCCCCAACTCCAGCAATAACTTGCAAGCATCCGTCTGTCCAAACTTTGCAGCTTCGACTAACGCCCGAGTACCGTACCATGCCGACTGCGCAGAAATATCTGCACCCTTGTCGACCAACAGTCGAATCGCATCCAGCTTTCCATTTGCTGCAGCAAAGGTAAGTGCATTCACCGATCCCGCAGCAGTAGCATTCGGGTTGTGATCTTCGGCAAGCATACGGGAGAGCGTCTGCACATCACCTTCGCGAGCCGCGCGGAGCCATGTCTCAATAGGTTCTGTCGTGCGCCGGAACTCACTTGAGTTAGGCTTGCCTGACTGCCCCACTTTGAAGCTGTGATTCAATTCATAGAGCCGGTCGTTGTAAAGCTTATAGACGCTCTCATAAACAACGCCGCCCTTCTCATCGACCTTGCTGTAGAACAACATCCCCTCGCGGATCGACAGGTTCATCGCATTATCCTGTTCCCCACGCTGATCGCCATTCAAAAAGAACCGTTGGTACACCTCACGTTTGGGAGATATTTTCTTGATGTCGTAGCCGCCGCCACGGTAACTAATCCACTCACCTTCCATACCCTTCCAAGCTTCGGCAATCACTTGTTTTTCGTCAGGTTCGTCAGCTGACAAGCAACCGCTGGCAAGCAGCATCGTCAGGGCAAACGCAGAGCACGGAATCAACAACAGAACCACTCGCTCTGCATGGCTTTTAGATAGCAACATCAGAAACGTCTCCAAGATTAAAAAGTCGAGAACAGGCAATCACTTGCCACAGCCATCGTGCCAACAGATCACGCCTGTCACCCTCGGCATGAACACGAAGACGGTGCATAGAACGCACCGGGCACATGCAGGTTAGTGCGACAATTCCGCCCAATTTACCCAACGAAATCCAAAAAAAGTCGCTCGTCCCAACAAGTGCATAAGTCGGCCTCAAATCGCGACTCATCCGCGATGAGGGCATATCGCGAGAACGTGGAAACCAACGTCTGCTCCTTTTTTGGAAGGGAAAGCAATCCGCAGTGCGGGGACAGGGCAGGGGGGGAGAGCAGAAAGAGGGTGAATGCGGTGAAATTTCGCAAGTGCACGAGGCGCTCCCATATCTTCGTTTGGAACCCTGTGAGCAAGAAATAATTGACATCGCTCGTTCCTTCCTTAATGCTCCAACGATAGGGCGTTTCAAGATCCCCCAAGTTCAACCCACTCACCCCAGTCAGCTGGCAGCCCGCAATGACGCGTACCACTTCCGTTTCGCCGTATCCGATTTCCATTTCCCTTGTAACCCTGGCGGCGACACTCTGCGCATGCGTTTGCCTTGGAGACGAAGTCACACCACCCAATGCCATTCGCAAAACGGCCGGATTCCAAGTCGAACTACTTCGATCGTCCGTGAAAGGTGAGGACTCGTGGGTCAGCATGACATTCGACGACCAAGGGCGAATCTATTTGGGACTGGATCGCTTGGGGGTCGGTCGTCTGACGCTCGGCAACAATGGCCAAGTCGCCTTCGACCGTGTCGACAATACCCTCAAACACTGCCGTGGCGTCCTGTGGGCACACGATAGCCTCTATGTCGATGCCACAGATAGCCAACAATTGGTGCGGCTCACCGACCCCAATCGCGACGGTGAACTGGAGGCGCGATCCGTGCTTGTGCAGTTTGATTACCGGAGTCGTTACGGACATGGGTCAAATCAGATGCGTCTCGGACCGGACGGCATGATCTACGTGGTCATTGGCAATGACGTCTCGTTCCCGGCAGGTGTCCTCGCCACCTCGCCATATCGCAATCCACAAAACGATTGGCTGCTGCCCGAACGTCACGATCTGGGCCACGACCAGCGCGTTGGTTTCATCCTTCGCATGGACCGCCATGGCAAACAACGCGAGATCCTGGCAGGGGGCTTTCGCAACCAAGTCGACATGGCGTTCGATGCCAACGGCGAAATGTTTACTTTTGACGCTGACATGGAGTGGGACATCGGTACACCTTGGTACCGCCCCATCCGCGTCAATCACATTGTCTCCGGAGGCGAATATGGCTGGCGCTGGGGATCTGGGAAATGGCCCGCCTATTATGCCGATAGCCTACCCAGCAATCTCGACGTCGGCATGGGATCACCCACGGGAGTTCTCTTCGGAACCAACAGTCAATTCCCGGCGAAATACCGCCGGGCACTCTTTCTGGCAGATTGGCAAAACGGCCGCATCCTGGTCGCACACCCGCAGCCGGCAGGAGCTTCGTATGCCTTCGAGTACGAATCGTTTTTAGACGGAGCGCCCCTGAACGTTTGTGATATGGAATTCGGTCCGGATGGCAAGTTGTATTTCATCACCGGCGGACGTGGTTCGCAATCCGCTCTGTACCGCGTTTCCTGGACCGGAGCTGAGACAGAAGGCACCACTGCACCACAGCTTACCGACTTACAACGCCAAAGACGCGAGCTCGAAACCTATCATCGCCACGCCAGCACCGAAGCCATCGGCATTGCCTGGCCGCATTTGGGAAGTCCCGATCCATGGATCCGACACGCCGCGCGGATTGCCGTTGAGCGACAGCCTGTCGAACAGTGGGAACCTCGCGTATTTAACGAAACCGATCAGCAAACTGCGCTGTGCGGGCTGATCGCTTTGACGCGCATGAAACAAACGTTGCCGACAACTCGCCACGCGTTTCAATCCAAGGTCACCGGCAAACTGGCGGCGATCACCGAAGGAGGTACGCTGGACACCGTCGAGAAACTCAGCGTACTGCGGATCGCGGGGCTGCTGTTTGCACGACATGGCCAACCGGATTCAGCGACGGCACTCCGCATGACCCAGTTGGTACGCCCCTGGTTTCCGCATTCGGACGAGCGCCTGAATTGCGAACTATGTGAGTTACTGGTGTATCTCAAAGACACGCAATCACTCGCACCCGCTATCTCCTTGCTGGACGATATGTCGATAAGCCAAGAGACGCAAATTCATATCGCCCGCACGCTGGTTCACCTTCCACAACCGTGGACAGTGCCACAGCAACGGGCATATGCAACATGGCTGTCCCGCGCTCGACATTTCCGCGGAGGCAAACTCCTGCCAACGGCGATCCAACATCTGCAAAACGACTTTGTCGCTGCGTTATCGGAACAACGCCAACAAGTATTGGCCGAGGAATTGGCCGCACTTACCCAACCAATCGAAACGTCGCCCACCGTCAAACCCCGTCCTCTCGTCAAGCATTGGACCGTTGCGGAACTGGGTGACTTGGCGGACTCTAAGTTGGGAGGCAATCCCCTCCAAGGCCGCAAGGTGTTTGTTCAGGCACAATGTGCCCGCTGCCACCGCGTACAAAATAGTGGCGGTCAAATCGGTCCGGATCTCAGTCGTGTCAGCAAACGTTATAATCGTCGTGCGCTGCTCGAATCGATCGTGCAACCTGCCAAACAGATCGATCCCAAATACGCCTTGAGTACCTATGCACTCATCGATGGCAAAATCTACACGGGGCGCGTCGACGGGGTGAACAGCACCTCGCTCACTCTGGAAATCGACCCGCTCCTGCAAACCAAAATCACGATCCAACGCGACCAAATCGAAGCGACCTCACCGGCCAAAGCATCACCGATGCCTACCGGTCTGTTGGACTCATTTTCCAAAGATGAGATCCGCGACTTGCTGGCATTCCTCNCGCAAGANAAATAACCAGCGCGTGCCCAGTCAAGACTGTCATTCCTCCGGAACGATCGCCACAGCGCGACACCATCCGGCGCTGGCAGCCTTAATCTTGACAGGCAAACACGAGATCCAAAATCCTGTTGCGTTGGGAATCTGATCCAAGTTTGCCAACTTTTCGATCTGGCAATATTCGCGCGTGATTCCGGCAAAATGGGCTGGCCAAATGTAACGACCGTCTCCAGTCCTCTGGAAATCCTCCACCATATTCTTGAACGGGCGGTCGATCGTATAAGCGTCGATGCCGATCACCTTGACTCCCTGCTCGACGAGCCATAACGTGCCATCTCGGCCTAAGCCAGGTTGTTCGAAATAGCTCTCTGACCCCATGCGTTGATCGGCTCCCGTCTGTAACAAAACGATGTCTCGTGGACGAAGTGCATAAGAAATCGCGTCTAGCGCGCGCTGCAGATCGTCGACGGTAATCTCATCGCCCGCTGCTTTCGCACGCATGTCCAAACGCACACCTGGTGCAAAACACCACTGCAATGGAACCTCATCGATCGTTTTCGCCGGCTGTCCCTCAGATGTCGGTCCGTAGTGGTAGGGCGCATCGACATGGGTCCCCGTATGCGTGATCATATGCACGTCTTCGATCGCCCAGCCGTTTCCGTCGGACCACACCAAATCGTCCGCTTGGACCCCGAAGAATTTCCGCATTTGCGCGAGTCCTTCACCACCATGATCCACGTAATGAATCGTTCCTGGCAGTGGCTCACTCACGGCTCGATCTTCCAGCGGCACACTAAGATCAATGATTCGAGCATTCTGAAACACGGCTTCACTCCTTGAGATCAGCGACAGGGGCACGCGCGCATTCGCAGTTTACTCTCGTCTGACAAAATGCCAACCGCCCCCAACCCAGAGCAATTCAACTCAACATACCGCAAGGGTTATCGCCTTATTACTCCGCCGGGTTATCAATCGCGCGCTCACTGGAATAGAATTCATTCACGTCAAAAAACCAAATCACGCTGAGCTGAGCGATGTTCTGGCTGGTGCCGTACTCAGCACCTGCGATTCCTCTGCCTGCGCGTCACGTTCCGATAAATGGCTAGCGAATTCTTCCGTCTGGTAACCACTGATTCAACACCAAGCGCCCCCATGCATTCCGCAAAAGTCTTCATCAGTTGGCCGCAACACGCTCTACTCGTCCTGATCGTCTGCGGACCGTATGTACCAAGTCTTTTCGGACAACGGGCGCTGCCCATTGACAGTGCTCATTTCAGAGGCGTACTCCATGACAACGTCTCCAACCAACAACGTCAGGGAAGTGGCCTGTCGCCGCTTCAACTTAAGTCGTTTCCCGGCAAGAGTCTGTACCGCGATGACGCTGTGGGTATGAATTTCGAACATATCTTCAATGGCACCAAAGCGCAGCACGCCATATCCATGTTCACGCCCCGGCAAGATCGTTGCCGTATCAAACAACTGGGAAAACAGCGATTTGAATTACATTGGCCCAGCAAAGATTCTCAATGGCACTTGGATGCGCGTATGATCTATGACTTTTCGGCCAAGGACCAAATCGATCTCACCTTCCAATGCACACCTACAAGCGACCTTTATCCACAGAAATTCGCTGCCATGATGTGGGCGTCCTACATGCATACGGCACATGATCGCCGAATTCATTTCTGGGGAACCGATGGCAAACGGCGCGGCTGGATGACGTTCGGTGACGGAACGGGAAAAGACATCGAAGTTGGAACCGTGGCGCACGCGAAGATCCCTAATCTATCGTACGAAGAGGGTGCGCAAACTCTGAACCTCATTGAACACCCTCACAAAAAGTTCATCACACCTTTCTACTACGGCTTGCTGGATGGTGACCACAACCTGAACACAAAAGACGACACACTGATCTACCTGGTACTGTTCGACCAAACTTCGCCTATCCGTTTCGCGATGTGGAATTTTTTCAAGGACGAAGCAGGCCTGCCTGACACCCACAGTCCAGCTTGGGATTGGCAATACGTGATCACCCACCCTGAGATCGGGCGCACATACGGTTACCGTGCCAGAATCGTTGTGAAGCCGTTCCAGGGATCCAAACAGGTGTGGGCAGAGTACCGACGTTGGATCCAAGATCTACAAGTTGATTTACCCCAGCCACCAGCGACCCAATAACGCGCGACGCCGTGTAACTTCCAACGCGCCGTTCAGGGAACACCGTTCTCCGGCACGCGATAGTCGATCTCACGATAGAAGGTTTTCTTGTTCCCCTGGTCATCTCCCAGCTGGATCGGAATCAGATTGCGTCCCGGATGCAATGGCACTTTCGCCACAAAACCGAATGGCTCAGTCGCAGAGAAGCCCTGTTCCTTGCTCAAACGCTCACCCGCGACGGTGACCATCGTGCCTGCCGCACAAACGCCCCGAATTCGAATCGTATTGCGCGCCGTATACGGCCCGGAGTCGTGTTCCAGCTGCACGATTCCCAGTGGCTGCTGACGCAGGGTTTGAATTTCGTGAGCAAGTAACTGCCGGAAGCGATGGATGTATTCCCCATCAGCGCGGTAGGTGTGCTTGCGAAATTCACTGGAAAGTAACGCCCCCCACTGCAAGGAGACCTGTTGGTCCGAGAAGATCTCTTGCTGGGCGGGCGCTCCCAAATCTCGGCGGACGGTTGCGAAGGTTTTACTTAACAAGGTCATCAAGTTGTATTCGTCTAGCCCCTGACGGTAGCTTTCCCACCGCAAGGAACTGTGCCACGGCTCAAATTCCGTCGTGGTTCTGTCCCGAGGTGGATAGAACAACAGACCATTGGCATACATACCCTCTTTCTGATTGCCGTGACGGTGTGGGTCGGTCCACGGATTCTTACCCGCGTTGTAAGCAATGCCCCACCAGAAATTACCCCGATATCCATACTTCGCCAACACGGACGGATAAAAGCGGTTGGCAGCCAAACTTGACTTGGCATTGAGCGTATACAACGAATTCATGTAAGCCCACAGTTCCAGCCCTTCGCGCTGCCATTTTTGCCAGTTGGGAATGTGTTCGACCTCTGTAGCGAAAAAGTGCCACGGCACACACCACGCATCCAACACTGACGCCAATGCATCCGACATGACGTGCGTCGAAATCATCACCTTCACTTCGGGATAATGACGTTTTGCTCGCTGAGCCAGTTTGATCACGAGTTCGTGATGTTCTTCGTTGATTTCATCGAACATGTAGAAGATCACTCGATCTTCCCAACCATGACTGCGATAGAAATCGCCCATCATCTTCATGTATTGGTCAAAGATCGGCCAAAACGGTTCACTGCCCACCGGGACACTCAGGCCCAAATAGCTTTTGCTCAACTGCGAAATGGAACCCAACAAGGATGGCGGCACTAAAACAAACTCATAGCCAAGTTCATTGAATACAACCTCCAACCCTTTCTTGTAATCCGTAAAATCGATTTGCAACGTCCCGTTTGGTTCGAGCCGTACACGCGGCGCTTCCGGTCCATACTTGAGCGCCGTAACTCCCACGTCATTGAGAAAACTCCATGAAGCACGATTCTTGACTTCCAGATTGTGTGTCAGCGTCTGCAATTTCGAGGTTCGGGGTAACGCGATATCCCACACGTTCAATTCAACAGGAACGGACGCAATCGTTTTTCCCTCAGCATGCACATGGATCACGGACGCACATAATCCTGGCTTCACCCGGAACGACGCGGTCGCTTGCAGTAGCAAGACGCTATTGGACTGCGCAGGAGCGGTAAACGCTTTGTCCGACAACAACGGATCAGGAATCGTACCGGTTTCCAGTCCCAACATTCCGTACCATTTGCTGATACCAGGAACGGAAACCTCCGCCACACGTTGATACGACCACGTGGGTTCTACCTGAGCCTGGTCACCGGCGTTCCCCTGCGACACCCGGCCGAACGAGAGCGTCACTCCGTTTAATTCTTTCGACGGCCGCAACACCAGAAAAAACGGTTCCGATTCGTTACGTGCCAGCGACAACCGGATCTTGTTTTGGGTCGTGATCTTGCCCCAGTCTTCGGGTTGATGCCTGGCGAAAACCTTGCGCATCGGCGAGACGGCATAGATCTTGCCCCACTCCGAAGCGAATACCAATTGAGGTGTGCACAATGGCGGCAAGGCTTCGTCGACCGCTGGCGGTTCGGCACCCTGAGCAAGTAACGAACTGAAAGCCATCGTTGTCCAAGCAACGAATCCGGGGAATCTGTTTTTCGTTGGCATCAAGCGATGATCTTCTTCTGGTTCAGACTTTCTACCGAAGGTAAGGCGTACGGTAGCAAAAACAAACGTTGCGTTTGCCAACGCGATACATCTACTTTAGGCGTTGCCTGAGCCAGTTTAGTTATCATCATCACTCGCTGGCTACCCAATCGTGCCACATTCTCGCGGCAAAATACTGGCGGAGTGGCAACGGCGAAGCGAATAACGAGAAAGCCGCCTAGTCAGCTGCCATGCGACTCACCACGTAGTGTCGCAACAACAGGCATCAGCGAGGTGTCCCCGCAGGAAGCAATCATGCGCGAAGTCAGACGGTCATACCCATCGCGCGCGACAGGTTACTACTAGGTGTCTTCCGACGCTCTCAGCAGTGAACTCGGTATTTGCGGGGCGGGTTGATTAATCGCGTGCGGCGATACGCCGGGCATGGCGGCTTGGAGTCCATCGTAGATCGCCGCCGCTGTCAGTTCATCCAGCGTTAAATCCTCATCCGTCAGGATCACTTCGGTCGCTTCGTCAATCTCGACCGTTTTATGGTCGTTCTGGTCATCCTTGTTCACCATGAGCCGGGTCCTTTTCCATCTTGGTCGAATCGTCGTTTTGGCCCTGCCGTAGGAATGTCGCCCGCAACTGTTTTACTGGTCGCGCCGGCTCCGCCTCTGGCCCAAAGTTGGCCGCTTGCTCGCGGCTCAAGAAGAGCAGGTGGCTGAGCAAACCCGCTGATGGCCACACAGTACGCCAGCTGGATTTTTAACGTGTTGCTGACTGCTGTCCAAGTCCGTTTTGCGAACACAACGTTCGAGAACCGTGGCCCAGCCTCTGCAGCGGTTTTTATAGAGCGACTCATCGCTGGAACAGGGGTGACCGCACCTCCGAGACGACCCCGCATGGGGGGGGGGTAAACTCAGTCGCAGGTAGGTGTTAATTCCTAAGCATCTGCGGGATGCGAGGTGCCCCAGCGGAGTTTGTCTGAGGACGGTACCAAAAAGAAAAGGACTTCGCTTGGTGATTGCGAAGTCCCTGATTTTAGAGGCTGGCCCGCAAGGACTCGAACCTTGAATGGCTGGACCAAAACCAGCTGTGTTGCCGATTACACCACGGGCCAGTGCAGAAACACACTTTTCGCGATATTCTATCGGTTTGTCAACACCCATCTGCAAAGTTCCGCAAGTAATCTGCCTCCTCATCAGTGTTGAGGCGATATCCTACTTTGCCTATACTTCCGCCCAACAACCGCCGTGACGCACGGCGTAGCAGCGTCCTGCTCACATCACTTAAAGCATGTCACAATACAACCTTACACACCTCAAGCAACTCGAAGCCGAGAGCATCCACATTATTCGTGAGGTAGCGGCCGAATTTCACAATCCGGTCATGCTTTACTCCGTTGGGAAAGACTCATCGGTCATGGTTCGCTTAGCAGAAAAGGCTTTTTACCCGGCGAAGCCTCCCTTTCCCTTAATGCACGTGGACACCACTTGGAAGTTCCGCGAGATGATTGAGTTTCGGGAAAACTACGCACGGAAAGAGCTTGGCCTGGACGTCATCGTTTACACCAATCAAGAGGGTGCGAAATATAACATCCACCCATTGGATGACAGCGAAAAACACACCGAGGTCATGAAAACCGATGCGCTCAAGCAAGCCTTGGACAAGTATCAATTCGATGCTGCTTTCGGTGGTGCTCGCCGAGATGAGGAAAAGTCGCGTGCCAAGGAGCGTGTGTTTTCCTTTCGGGACAAGAGTCATCGTTGGGATCCCAAGAATCAGCGTCCCGAGCTGTGGAATCTCTATAACGCCAAAGTAAACAAGGGCGAGAGCATTCGCGTCTTCCCGCTCTCGAACTGGACGGAGTTAGACGTCTGGCAATACATTCACCTGGAACAGATTCCCATCGTGCCCTTGTATTTCGCCAAGGAACGCCCGGTCGTGAACCGGGGTGGGGTGGACCTGATGGTGGACGACGATCGCCTGGAATTGGAACCAGGAGAAACCCCCGAGATGAAACAAGTTCGTTTCCGCACGCTTGGTTGCTATCCCTTGACGGGCGCGGTGGAATCGTCTGCAACCACTCTCCCTCAGATCATCCAAGAAATGCTGCTCACCAAAACTTCGGAGAGACAGGGCCGCGTGATTGATCAGGATGAGGGCGGTGCGGGCATGGAAGAGAAGAAGAAGCGAGGCTATTTCTAAGCGACCATGACACACCAATCGGAACTCATCGCATCAGACATTGATGCCTACCTGGCGGAACACGAGCAAAAGGAACTTTTGCGTTTCCTCACCTGTGGTAGTGTGGATGACGGCAAAAGTACGCTCATCGGTAGACTGTTTTATGACGCCAAGCTGATTTACGAAGATACGCTCAAAGCGTTAGAAAGCGATTCTGCCACACACGGCACCACCGGTGGTGGATTCGACCCGGCTCTGTTCACCGACGGTTTAAAAGCGGAACGCGAGCAAGGCATCACGATCGATGTGGCCTATCGATATTTCTCCACGGCAAAACGCAAGTTCATCATCGCGGATACTCCCGGGCACGAGCAATATACGCGCAATATGGCAACCGGGGCGTCCTCCTGTGATCTGGCGATTATCCTGATTGATGCGCGACATGGCGTGATCGAACAGACCAAACGACACAGCTTTATTGTCTCGCTGCTGGGCATCAAGCACGTGTTGGTGGCCGTCAACAAGATGGACTTGAGGGACTACAGCGAAGAGGTCTTCGAGAGCATTTGCGATGACTACAAGAGTTTTTCCAACCGCCTCGATATCCCCGATTTGCATTTCATCCCGATTTCCGCCTTGTTGGGTGACAACATCGTAGACCAGAGCGACAAGATGCCTTGGTACAAAGGCTCGACGTTGATGAGCTTCTTGGACTCGGTCAACATCGGGTCAGATCGCAATTTGGTCGACTTTCGCTTTCCGGTGCAGTACGTCAATCGACCGCATCTCGATTTTCGTGGTTTTTGCGGCACGGTGGCCTCAGGGATTGTGCGCAAGGGCGATGAAATCATGACGCTTCCATCGCGCAAGACGAGTCGCGTCAAATCGATCGTGACGTTCGATGGAGAGCTAGAAGAAGCGTTCGCCCCCCAGGCAGCGACCATCACGCTGGAAGATGAAATCGATATCAGTCGTGGTGACATCATTGTACGACCGGGGAATGTCCCACAGTCGGCCCAAAAAGTCGAAGCGATGATTGTCTGGATGGACGAGGAACCTTTGCTTCCGGGCAAGCAATACGTTTTCAAGCAAACGGCCAAAAACGTTCCGGGTACCATCAGCACCCTGCGATACAAGGTCGACGTCAATACATTGAGCAGCGAGAATGTCCCCACATTGCAACTCAATGAAATCGGGCGTTGCACCATTAGCCTGAACGAGCCGATCGCATACGACGCTTACAAGCGTAATCGTACAACAGGTTCATTCATCGTCATCGACCGCATCACGAATGTGACCGTTGGTGCCGGAATGATCCTGAACCGCACAACGAGCGACGATCACACGGACCACTGGGACGACGACGCTGTCAGTCAGACATTAAGTGCCAAGCATAGCAATGTCAGTCCGGAAGAGCGTGCCGCGCGATATGGTCAACAGTCCGCTACGGTACTGCTCACCGGCTTGACAGGTTCCGGCAAAACCACCATCTCATACGCGTTAGAGCGTCGACTCTTCGACACCGGGCGGGCCGCGACGGTCCTGGACGGCCAGAACATGCGAACGGGAATCAGTCGGGACCTGGGATTCAGTGCTGACGAACGTAGCGAGAACTTACGCCGAAGCGCCGAAGTGGCCAAACTGATCAACGACGCGGGGCTGATCTGCGTCGCGGCATTCGTGGCTCCGTCAGCGGATGTACGTAGCAAAGTGGCTGACGTCATCGGACGTGACCACTTCCTGACCGTCCACCTGGCAGCTCCAATCGAGGTCTGTCGTGAACGCGATGTCGATGGTCATTACCCCAAAGCCGACAGCGGCGAGATGCCCAACTTCCCCGGAGTCTCTGCACCGTACGATGTTCCTGAAAATCCGGACCTCGTCCTGCCAACGCATGAACTCTCGGTCGACCAGTGCGTCGATCAAATCATCCAGTTGCTCGAAGCACGAGGCGTGATCCGCTAACCTCCGGTGTCGTCCAACGGCATCATCTGTGCTGCAAAATCACCTCATCTTTTTCGGGATGTGAGGGTATTTACGGGTGAAAAGCAGGTGATCGCCACGAATCGCCCGCTCTCTGCACTTCCGGCATGCCGATTGCACTCCTGGTCGCGTCATCTGAAATGACCACCAGGGTTGAATCAGGAGTCCGCTCCCCTCGGGACTCCTGGTTCAGCCTGCTTTGCGGAGACCTGTATCGTGCATGCCCGAGAACTGATCGAAGTTGCCATCATGGTGAGCCAAGGCAAAACCCAAGCCGCTTCGGCAGTCATTGCTGCAGACCGGTGTTACCACGACTACTGGAGCAACTCACGCGCTCGCTTGTCCGAATGGCACAGCGCCCTCCAAAGCTACAACGACTATGTGCGCGGAGGTGGCAGTCAATTGCTAACCGCTTTTCCTCGCGCAGAAGCCATCATCCACGAAATCCTCTTGAGCGAAATACTGGCGCGCGTTTGGGCCGCAGAATCCGCTCGATACGATCACCAGAATGGGTCCAATGAGTTTGAACCCATTGCCCACAACGTCTTCCTTGCGCACGAAGATGCACGGCATCGCACCCTCCAGTTATTAACTCTGGGGACCGGTTTTTCAGCCGACGAATTAGCTCGTCTGAACCGCTTGCGGAGCAGCTGCGAACGTTGGTCCGATCTGTTGCTCAGCAACTACGTCAAGCAGGTGCATGTGACGCACCTTGCGTTTGATAAGGAACGCGTGCTCGACTTTGCCGACGAACATCGGCGCGCAGCGCATCAACGCAAACAACAATGGCAACTGCTGGCAGCCTCCGCTCGCCATGCCTTCCACGTACACTCGTCGGCTCCCGCCGCCAACCCTCAAGCGAATCGTCGCATCGCCGAGGCTCTCGCGCCATTCCTTGGATCAGCCATCGGCTTCCAGCATCAACTAGCGCAGCAGCCAGCGGATTTCGAGACCCGCATCAACGACATCACCGGTGAAGCCCAACGCATGCTGGACCAACTCACGCTACTCGAGCGATAGCTTCGAGTGTTAGCTTCGGGGCATCGGAACGCCCCCCCCGGTTTCCCGTTTGCTACTCCCTCCCGTTTGCTACTCCCAGCACGCCCGCCGACGGAAATCTTGACGAATCGTCACCTGAAACTCCAGGACAACCTCGATTCGACAAGCTCGCCTCACCCAACCCACGCTTGCCAGACGCGAATATCGCGGCGTGTGGTTATGCCCCAAATGCCTTCACGTTATCATGTTGGACGGATTCAAAATGTCCTCGAAGCGCAGAAGATCATGAAAATTGCATACCTTGATTGCCTGAGTGGCATCAGCGGAGATATGACCCTGGGAGCCTTGGTCGACGCTGGTATTGACCTTGCCCAATTGCAAAGCGGCATCGACTCGCTCGGGCTCCCGAGTTGCCAGTTACGTGTCGAGGAGGTGCGCAAGAAAGGCTTCCGCGCGACCAACTTGACCGTCGAGCACGAACCTGAACACGCACATCGTCATCTACACCATATTACAAAGATGATCGATGACAGTGCACTCACTCCAAGACAACAGGACCTGGCCAAAAGGATCTTTACCAAGCTCGGAGAAGCGGAAGCGAAAGTTCATGGCTCCACCTTGGAAAAGGTGCACTTTCACGAAGTGGGTGCGGTGGATTCGATTGCTGACATTGTGGGCGCCGCGATCGGGCTCGATTTGCTCGGAGTAGAACGCATCGTTTGCTCTCCCATCCCCACTGGCCACGGCTTTGTCAAAATTGCACACGGGCGGGTAAGCATTCCNGCTCCCGCCACAGCCGAACTTCTAAAAGGCATTCCGCTGGCCGCNTGTGACGTAGCCGCAGAACTCACCACACCCACAGGCGCNGCAATCATCGCCACCGTCGCGGACGATGTTGGTCCNCTGCCNCCCATGAAGATCGAAACCATTGCCTACGGCGCTGGNGACCGCGATATCGAGCAGCAAGCCAATGTCTTGCGGCTGATCGTCGGCGAAGCNACGGATCATGTGGCCAGCGAACAAATCTGGGTACTTGAAACCAATCTCGACGACGTCAGTGGTGAAGTCGTAGGGCATTGCATCACACAACTCTTTGAAGCAGGTGCGTTGGATGTCTACACCACGGCAATCCACATGAAGAAGAATCGACCCGGTGTCACGCTCAGCGTACTATCCGAGGCCGCCCTTTGTGACAAGCTGGAAAAGATCATCTTTCGTGAAACTGCCACTTTGGGAATCCGACGCTGGATCGCCAGTCGTCATAAACTTGCCCGCCAGCCACAGACGGTGGCGACAGAGTGGGGAGAAGTGCAGGGAAAAGTCGCAACTCTTTCCGATGGAACGACCAGCTTCTCGCCAGAATATGAAGCTTGTCGCGAAATCGCCAATCAACACGATCTGCCACTGCGTGTCGTCTACGATGCGGCCTGCCAGGCTTTCGACAAAACATGAGCATCGCAGCCACTCCGCATGACTGACCAGCCACCGTCAACGGTTGTCTAGCGTTCCAACAGATCTTAAAATCAGACCTTCGCGCACTTCAGGAAAGGCAAACATGGATCTTCAAATTGTTTCGCAAACAGATGATCTGGTACAAGTGAAGGCATCGGGCGAGATCCGACAGCGGAAACTTCCAGGCGACAAAGAACCGATCAGCGAACTGCTCGGTGCCGACATCTACGACAAACGGGTATTAGTCGATCTGTCCGATGTGAAATACATCGACTCCAGCGGTCTTGGCTGGTTAATCGTCTGCCAAAAGCGTTTCCAAGAACATCAGGGAGCACTGGTCCTGCATTCCCTCCCGCAACTGGTGAGCAATGTCCTGAAAGTGGTAAAACTCGATCAGGTCTTCACCATCGCAGATGACGCCGAGGCGGCTGCAGCAGCTGCAGGGTAAGCCGCAAGCACCTTTCGCACAACAACTTACAGCTTCATCTGTAACACTCATCGCAGTTTCTCGCTGTAGGGATTGAGACACACTCAAGACCTACCGATCTGGGAGAAATTCGATGCGGACCCTGATGACAGCTCACATTGCCCTCTACGTCTTACTTGCCGCTAGCCAACTCTTCGCCAGCGAAGACATCTATCAAGACGTTCTCCGTTCCTCCGCCTTTGTCGTCGCGGGAAGTAGCCAAGGAAGCGGCGCACTGGTGGATGCCGACAAACGGATTGTCTTCACCAATTACCATGTCGTCGGCGAGACGAAAGACGTACGGGTGATGTTCCCCCAATTCGCCGATGGTGAATTGGTCACCAGTCGTCAAGCGATGCTGGACCGTAACCAAGAAGACGGCATTCCCGGCAAGGTCATTGAAACGGATCCGCGCCGTGACTTGGCACTCATCCAACTGGAATCCGTTCCTGCAGATGTCGAGCCCATCAAGTTGGCCAGTCGCAGCGCCGGACCTGGACAAACGGTACACTCGATCGGCAATCCGGCCACCAGCATGGCCATGTGGCTGTATACCTCCGGAACCGTACGTCAGCTTTATCGCCGCGAGTTTACTCTGGAAAACCAACAGGAAGTTAACGCGCACATCATTGAGACGGACCAGCCGATCAACAAAGGCGACAGTGGCGGACCGGTTGTTAACAGCAAGGGCGAATTGGTAGCTGTCGTGTCAGCCTTCTCGAAAACCGGCAACCTGGTTAGCCTGGCCATTGATATTCGCGAGCTCAAAGCACTGCTCAACGGTGACAACAGCACGTCAGATCGCCGGATTAAAGAACTTGCCATTCAAGAAAACTGGTCCTACAAAGCTCGGCCCGACGGCGCCTTCTTGCTGCAGATCCCGACAGACAATGGAATCAGCCAGGTGCGAGTGGAATCCAAGACGTCTGAGTACCTGCAAGTTGCTTTCCGCAGTGTCATTTCACTGGGGAAAACGTTCGAAGGCGAACTCGAGAGTGGACTTGCTGAGAAACTCATGGTCGACAGCATGCTGAAGAAGTTTGGGGCTTGGCAAATCGAACGCGGCGAGAAAACAAACTTCCTGCTCTACAAGGTCGACGTACCTGAAGATACTTCTGACACTGTCCTCCGAGCGTCGATCCTGTTGGCTGCGAATGTAACAGCCGACTTCCGCAAGAATCTGGAAAAGCCGACTGGCAGCAACGCCACAACGGCCAAGGACTCGACCTCACCCACCACCACCCCTCAAGCCACCATCACAGCGTCCGACTTGACTGGCACCTGGACGTCTCGGGTTGAAAAAGGCCAACAGACAATCAACTTCCAAGTCACCTTTGGTGCTGACGGCAGTATCGCCTGGTCTGGGATGAACGACCGCGAGCAAATCCTGAAGCTCCGCGGAACTTTCAAGATCCAAGACAATGACTTGCATTACGTCTGTGACGAAACGCTGTACCAAGCCAAGATTCGCTTGCTCGATAGCAACCGACTCGCCTACGACGATGGATCGATCAAACTCACGCTGTTACGTAATGACGCTGCCAGCACACCGCCATCCACCGCTTCCCAACCGACCTTGTCAGGACGCTGGATCAGCACCGAGAAAACGGCTGCTGGAATCTCAACTACGAACATCATGACCTTCAAGGACAACCAGTTCACGTGGACGTCGCGTGTTGGCAAGATCGAACTCACCAATCTGTCCGGTGACTACACCTTGACCGGGAACGAGCTCAAATTGAAAGCCACCGCAGGCTTGAACTTGAAAGCAACGATCAAGCTCTTGGACAACCAGCGCATGAGCTTCAAGGACAACACGAATGATCTCGAATTTACTCGAGAATAGAGTGTGATTCAGATCGCATATGTGACTCAGATCCCGCTTTGGGTTTCGCCGAATCGTCTACGGCTTCGACTGGCACAGACACCGTCAAAGCCACCCCCAGAACCGCCATGCACGTGCCTGCAATCACGGTATAGGTAATCCGCTGGGAGTCGAAATACCAAACCATGGGAAGCACAAACAGCGGTGTCGTCGATTGGAGCGTCAGCGCGATGGCCACATGCGAGTAATTGAAAGCAATCTGACTGAACCAGATCCCCAGCCAAGTCCCCAAGACGACCGCAGGAATCAACTTCAACCTCAGGTCAGCAGAAATCACTCGCCGAAAGGTCGGAACCACAAGCTGGGGAGTGAGGAGCATCATGACCAACGCCGCCATGCTGATCCGCACAAAAGATGCTTCTAATGGAGTACATCCGTCTGGCCCCATTCCCAGAATCGACGCAACGCCTCCGAGCGCTTGACAGAGTGCCGACAACAACCCCATGGCGACCCCCGTCGCCAACCGCCCGGGATACAAACCAGGAGATTCACTGTGGTCTTTACTTTTACTGACCACCCAAATCACGCCCGTCACGGTGGTCATCATTCCGACCCATAACAGGGCAGTGACAGGACGCCCGAGAACAAGCCATCCCAGGATCCCTCCAAACGCAGGCGCAGCAGTCGACACAATAAGTGCCAATCTCGGCCCCAAAATCTGCAAGCTCCGCAAATAAAACGTATCGCCTACCGTGACACCAATGACGCCGCTCACCAGTAACCAACCCACAGACGTCCAAGTTCCCTGGAGTCCTAAATCACCGCGCAACAGTCCCAAGGTCAAAATCTGCAAAAAGAAGATACTGCCCGCGATCACGTTCTTGGCCATGTTGATTTGCCAAGCGTTCAGCCGTGACCTGCCATACAGCAGGCTCGCAGCCGCCCAGACGGCAGCAGTCGCTAATCCCGCTACTTCTCCGATCCCCATCCCACTGCTTTCTGACGACTGACTGGCATGAATCCACGCACAAGGCTACGGAACCCTCACCTGGCACCGCATACAAAACAACGCACAGCGCGCGATTGTCTTGACACCATCGCCGAGTGTCAACCGCCTCTGGAGCGTGACGGGCAATTGAAAGCTCCTGAAAGTTGTGCGACATTGTCGACGACAGTGCATCCCCTTCATGATTTCGTTACCGGAATTTACCGTGAGTCAAACATCTGTTCGATTTGGTCTCATTGGCTATGGGCTTTTTGGAGCGCACCATGCCACAGCGATCGCGGCGGCCGAGAATGCGGAACTCGTGGCCATTACGGTCAAGAGTGAAGCCTCACGTGCAGCGGCGCAAGCGGCTTATCCCAACGTGAAGATCTATGCGGACTACGAGCACATGCTGGCTACCGAAACGCTGGACATCGTCGACGTCGTCGTGCCCAATGCCCTGCATCATGCCGTCGGCACGGCAGTACTCGAAGCCGATTGTCATTTGCTGATGGAAAAGCCGATGGCGCTCACATTACAGCAATGCGACACGCTGATCCAGCTTGCCGAACAGAAGGGCAAACTCATAGCGGTCGGCCACGAACTGCGTCTTTCCTCGTTATGGGCTGGTGCTAAGACACTGATCGACGAGGGCAAGATCGGTACTCCTCAACACGTCCTGATTGAACTTTCACGATTCCCATACCGGCAAGGCTCTGAAGGCTGGCGGTACGACATCGATCGCGTTGGCAGCTGGATCCTGGAAGAACCCATTCACTTCTTCGACCTTGCTCGCTGGTATCTGGAGGCATGTGACGAACCGCTCTCTGTCTACGCCCGGTCGAATTCGCGTCATGCAGACCACCCGGAATTGAAGGACAATTTCACGGCCATCGTGAACCACCGCGACGGCGCCTATGCCGTCGTGTCACAGACGCTGGCCGCATTTGGTCATCACCAGGCAGCGAAGATCACAGGTACCGAAGGCACCATCTGGTGCCGCTGGAGTGCTGCGGATGCCCGTTCCGATCGCCCCTCCTTTGACCTGCGCTACGGCTTGGGTGACCAACTTGAAACCGTCTCGCTGGATAAACCCGCCGGCGAACTCCTGGAACTCGCCGACGAAATCACGGCAGTTGCCAACTGTGTCCTACACCAAGCCCCGCCACCATGCACCGGGAACGACGGTCGCTGGTCCACACTCCTTTGCCTGGTTGCGGAGGCGTCGATTGACCAAAACGCCATTGTTACGGTCGACGATTACGTGCAATCACACAGTTAACCCCTCGGCCTCACAGAGGCCAGACGTTCGTTTACACCTCGATCTAGCGAGTCACGCGTTATGGATTTTTCAGCACGTCGTTACGACACGGGAGCCGCAGTGCGCATCGTGATTGACGGCCCTCGGATATCCTCCATCGAGCCGATAGAGGACCATTCGGAAACCTTGCCCTACGTGGCTCCGGGACTCGTCGATTTACAAGTCAATGGCTACGGGGGGCAAGAGTTCAATGACCTTGAACTGACCGTCGAGAAGGTCGCTGACATCAGCTGCGCACTCGATCGTGATGGCGTCACGAGTTATCTGCCCACGTCGACCACCCATAGCTTCGAGATGCTTTCGAAGATGCTGAGTGTCGTGGGGCAAGCGATGGAAGAAGTTCCAGAAGTCTCTCGTCGTGCCGTCGGCATCCACCTGGAGGGCCCCTATATTTCTCCAGAAGACGGTCCCCGCGGTGCGCACCCCCGCGAACACTGCCGAGCCCCAGACTGGGATGAATTCCAACGTCTGCAAGAGGCGGCGCGCGGTCAGATCAAAATCTTTACCATGTCGCCGGAATACGAGCATTCCGCCGCATTCATCCGCAAGGCTGTTGACAGCGGTGTGCTGATATCGATTGGTCACACTGCGGCGAACTCCGAACAAATCGCCGCTGCCGTGGACGCCGGAGCACGGATGAGCACTCACCTTGGCAATGGCGCTCATGGTCAAATGCGGCGCCACCCAAACTACATTTGGGATCAACTTGCAGACGATCGCCTGACGGCATGTCTGATTGCGGACGGCCACCATCTTCCTGCCTCGGTAGTCAAATCTTTCGTGCGAGCCAAAACACCGGAACGCTGCATTCTGGTCAGCGACGTGACGGGAATGGCCGGCATGCCTCCCGGACGGTACGACAGCACCAGCATCGGTGCGGTCGAGGTTCTAGACGATGGGCGTCTGGTGGTAGCGGGACAACGTCAATATCTGGCAGGAGCGTCTTTGCCGTTAACCGTAGGCATCGGCAAGATGATGCATTACGCAGATTTGGATTTAGCAAGTGTGATGACCATGGCAACGGCGCGCCCGCTTGAAGCCATTCACGAGGCTCCCGTAGAACTTGCTCCGCAAGCCATGGCGGACCTTATCCTGTTCGACTTGCCAGCCGTGCCAGGTCAACCCATCCAGATACGCCAGACCATGAACCAAGGCGAAAGTGTCTATCTGGCAAATTAATCCTGCGTCTTGAGTTCGACGACCGTTTGGCGACGCAATTGGCCACAAGCAGCGTTGATGTCGTCACCCTTACGTTGACGAAACTGCACGTTGACGCCAGCCGCCTCCAACACTTCACGAAATCGCTTGATGGATCCCACCGAGGGAGTCTGGTAGGGCAAGCCGGCGACCGTGTTATACGGGATAACATTCAGTAACGCATTTCTCCCACGGAGCAACCGGGCAAGTTGTTCTGCATGTTGTAGCTGATCATTCACTTCGGCCAGCAGAACATATTCAAACGTTAGCTTTCTGCCACTGGCATCGAAGTATCGGTCCGCAGCTTGCATGATTTCCGTCAGTCCGATGTTCTTGTTTACCGGAACGATCTTGTTGCGGAGTTCATCATTGGGTGCATGGAGCGAAACAGCCAACGGATAGAGGGTTGCGTGATCGCGGAGTTGGTCGATGGCAGCAGGGAGCCCAACGGTGGAAATCGTGATCTTACGAGAACTGATCCCCAAACCTTGAGGAGACGAAGCCATATCCAGTGCCGGAAGCAAAGCGGAAAGATTGGCCAAAGGCTCACCCATCCCCATCACCACAATATGACTCAATCGCTCGTCAAGCGGCAAAAGACGTTGCAGCAACAGGATCTGTTCGATGATCTCGCCGGTCGTCAGATTCCGATCCACTCCATCGAGCCCGCTGGCACAGAACACACACCCCATCGCGCAACCGACCTGCGAGCTAATACAGATGGATCTGCGCTGCCCATCACGCAGCAACACACATTCGATGCGACCTCCGTCGCCCAATTGCAATACCAGCTTTTCCGTGCCATCAGCGCTTTCATTGTGCTTGGCAACCGTCGTCGTCGACAACACAAACTCGCCGGCAAGTTCTTCCCGCAGCGTTTGCGGCAGATTCGTCATGGACTCGAAATCAGACACTCGGCGGACGCATAACCATTGCCAAATCTGTTTCACTCGGTACGCGGGATGCCCGCGTTCGCCAAGCCAATCGGCAAGTTGCTCTTGAGAAAAATCAAGCAAATGGTTCATCGACGAGCCTCAAGAACCTGAGTGATCTTACGTTGCACTTCACCTGTCGCGAGCGCAGCTGCAAACATCTCCAAGTCGGCATAGATCGCATGGCTACAGTATTTCACAGCCCAATTCGTTTCTAGCGGGCTCACCGCGATCACCGCCGCATGGCCATGTTCGTGCGCCTCCCACATCTCAATGGCAGTTCCCATCGACGCATGAGGGACAAATGCGACAACCACGTCCACCTCGCGACACATCCGATTGTGACCGTAAAAGACGCGTCGACCCTCAGCATCATCATATTGTACTGACGATTCGTGGTTCGCAAACGGATCATAAACTTCCGCACCCTCGAAGGACTGCTCGAGCAGTTCCTGTATGCGTTGTCGATAATCTTGCGAATGGAGATCACTCCCCAGGTGGGATCCCTGCATGATGCCAGCAATAAAAAAACGCATGCTCGTTGTTCCAACTGTTTTCCCGGTCATCCGTAAGTTAGGATAAGCGCCAACATCCATTACACCAAGACGCCCACTGCATACAAACCGACTGTATACGAACCCATGTCACAGCGACGAAAACCCACCGCATCAGCTCCCGTCTCTTCTCCCGCCGAACCAAATCGCAAGCGAGCCTTCGATCTGGTGATGAAATTAATGGCTATCCCGGGAGGTCCCGGCGATGAGGCGGAGGTCGCTGAATTCATTACACAACAACTCATCCAAGCTGGTGCGTCACCATCCCAAATTCAATCGGATTCGGCCAACAAACGCACGCTCATCCGCAGCGAAACCGGCAATCTGATTTTCAAGCTTCCAGGGACGCAAAAAGGTCCGCGACGCATGCTGTCCGCTCACATGGATACGGTACCCATTTGCGTCGGATGCAAACCAGTTCGCTCAAAGAATCTTGTGAAAAGCGCTAATCCGAAAACTGGATTGGGAGCGGACAACCGGGCGGGCTGCGGAGCAATTCTCAATGCAGCCCTCGAAATCCTAGAACACCAACTGCCGCATCCACCCTTAACGTTCTGCTGGTTCGTGCAAGAAGAAATCGGCCTGCATGGTGCCCGCCATGTGTCGCTAGGCAAGCTGGGAAAGCCGAAACAAGCGTTCAACTGGGATGGTGGAAACCCGCACAAATTAACCATCGGAGCAACCGGTGGTTATCGCATGACAATCGACGTCCACGGCATTGCAAGTCACGCCGGAGGCGCTCCCGAATGGGGAGTCAGTGCGATTGCCATCGCGTCCCTGGCTATCGCCGACCTCCAACGCAATGGCTGGCACGGAGCAATCTGTAAAGGCAAGCAGACGGGGACCAGCAATATCGGTGTCATCAACGGCGGCGCAGCAACCAATGTGGTTACCGATCACGTCACGGTTCGCGCAGAAGCACGTAGCCATAATGCGACCTTTCGCAAACGCATCGTCAAAGAAATCGAAAAAGCGTTCAACCAAGCTGCGAAACAGGTGAAGAATGTAGCCGGTGCCACAGGTAGCGTGGAATTCGCGGGCCACTTGGATTACGACTCTTTCAAACTTTCACCGAAGGAACCATGTGTCTTGGAAGCTTCCGAGGTCATTCGTGACTTGGGGGCTGACCCCGAGGTGGTCATCGCCAACGGTGGCCTCGATGCCAATTGGCTCAACGCACACGGTATCCCAACCGTCTCATTAGGCTGCGGCCAACTAAATCAACACATGGTCACCGAAGCGCTCTCGATTGACGAATACCAGGAGGCTTGCCGTATTGCGTTAAGGCTTGCCACCACCGTGTAGTTCGCATCGCGAAGCCAACATCGCGTAGTAAATCGAGGGATCTGTCACCTTCCGAGCAAACCGCCGCGCCCCAACAGCAGAAGTTGACCTGTGTGGTGACTTGGCACAACTTCGCTGCATGGGAGAACGGGTCTCATTTCCAATTTACAGAGCAGGTTTGCGAGTGGACCTTACTTCTGCATTGGCAGTTGAAAATTAAGCCGTTTACCAGCGCGCAACACAGTCACATCGACCTTTTGGCCAGGCCGTGTGTTTTGCGCTCCATACGTCAACAGCTCACTTCTCGACATATGATCCTCTCGGCCGTCATAGGCAATAATGACATCACCTTTTTGGAAACCGGCTCGTTTTGCCGCACCATGAGGTCCGTAGAGCCCCAAATGCTTGATCACCAAAGCCAAGCCACCAGCGTCAATGCCTAATTCACGGCGTTGTTCTTCGGTCGCTTGTTGAAATACGATACCGCCAGTGACCATTTGGCGCAGAGGCCAGCTGGACACGCGCCAAGCGATATCCGACTTGCGTCGCCAACCTTCAGGAAGCTTGATGCGCAAGCGGACAGATTGCTTGTCGCGCCGCACACGCGCCGGCAATTCAGCGACGGGCTGCGTGTGATGGAGCACCCATTGAATGTCGGCAACCGACAAAATCGCCTGCCCATCGAGAGTCAACAATTCATCACCGGGCTGAAACCCGCTTAACTTGGCTGGCGAGCCGTCAGCAACCGTCGCAACCGTCGCGCGCGTTTCTGGGTCGAACCCAAGCCCCAGCACGGTGGGAGACGGGTGGGGAAACAGCACCTTGTCTGGAATGGCTTGCCCCGCGTCCCGATAGACTTGCCGCTGAGCATCGAGCACCTGATGACAGTGCAAGCAACTCTTTGTCACAGCCCCGGCGTAATCGAGTTGTTTGTTGAATTTACCTTGCAAAGAGGGATAGTCATTGGGCGTTGCATACTTCGTCACCGCGGGTTGCTTACCAACTAACAGCTTGCGGATGTCGGGATAACGCTCGTGCAAATACAACGCAGCTGACATGGACTTTGCCAAGCCGGCCATGGACATATCTTTGGAAGCTTCTTCGACGCTGCTACGCGTCCCATACCGTCCGTAAATGGTCTTGTCGGCATTCATGAAGAACACCGCAAACGTCAGGTCGTAATCGAACTGGAATAATGTCAAATCTAAACGATTTGCCTTCACCAGCCTGACGCAGACAAACTTATCAATCAAGTCTTTCAATTCTCCCTCACGACGGACAACCTGCCCGTCAAAGCCTTCGCAGGCGTGTCATGGAATTCAGCGAAAAACAATCATCAGCGGCCGCTTGGTTTCGGCTGCTACCTCCAACGCTTTGTCCAAGTCGTCATAAATCCACGACTCATCTTCCGCCAGCTCACGCTTGTCCTTCCGAACCGCCGTATCACGTTCATTCTGGGCACAGACAACCGAAGTGATCAGCGCATGCATCAACAACACCATCAACACATTTCTTACCCGCATGTTTGCTCCTTTTCGGAAAAATCAACAAGGGCTCTTCCAGGTTCACCCTAACCGATTGCTCACGGCATCTCAATATTTTGGCGATCTCGGCTAATATCCCAGCGACCCAAGGGAAGCACGCACTCTCACCCCGATGTGTTGCTCAAAAGACTTTCCTGAGCGCACACGGGCGGTGCGGTCCCGAGCAGATTCCCCGTCCGACATACAGGTACCCCTGTACCCGCCTATTAGCACGGACGGTTTACTTGGTATATTGCCACCTGATCGTGAGACGATGCGGGGCCGACGCCCAATTTCTTCGCGCTAAAGGACAACGATGGACGCCGAATTGACGAACCGTGCCGAAACGATTCAGCAACGCATTACTCAGCTACGAGACAGTCTTTGACTTTGAAGCACGGAAAACCGAAGAACAAGCCATCGAGAAAACGATGGCCGACCCAGGTTTCTGGGACAACCAAGAGAAGGCTCAGGCGACCGTTCTGCAGTTAAAGAGCATCAAAGCCATTACCGGCCCCTTGGAGTCGCTGTTGCAATCTGGGGATGATCTGGCTGCCATGCTGGAGATGGCTGATGAAGACGCCTCCATCGCCGAAGAAGTTGCTGCCGAAATCGAGTCCCTTGAGACCACATTGGCCGAACTCGAATTGCGTTCGCTGCTTAACGGTGCCAATGACTCGGCTGGAGCCATTCTGACCTTGAATGCGCGCGATGGAGGTACTGACGCAAACGACTGGGCCGAGATGCTACTTCGGATGTACACAGCTTGGGCGCAGAAGAATGACTTCAACGTCTCCTTGCTGGATCGTAATGACAACGATGAAGCGGGCATCAATAGCGCATCCATTGCAATTCGAGGCCCCATGGCCTACGGCTACTTAAAGGGAGAAACGGGAATGCACCGCCTGGTTCGCATCAGCCCGTTCAACTCGGAAGGCAAACGCCAAACCAGCTTTGCGGCGGTCGATGTCACACCAGAAATCTCCGACGACATTGAAATCGAAATCAACAAAAGCGACGTCGACGAGGACACGTATCGAGCCAGCGGGGCAGGGGGGCAACACGTCAATAAAACAGACAGCGCCGTGCGCCTCACCCACCGACCAACGGGCGTGGTTGTGCAATGCCAAAACGAACGTAGCCAGCACAAAAACCGCGCGACAGCATATAAGATGCTGCGTGCCAAGCTGGCACAGTTAGAAGAAGAAAAACGCGAAGCTGAAGAAGCGGCAAAATACAAGAACAAGGCGCGGGTTGGCTTTGGCTCCCAAATACGCAATTACTTCCTGCACCCCGATCAGCGCGTCAAGGACGCGCGCACAGGTTTCAACATGGGGAATTTCCACGACGTGCTCGACGGCAACATCCAAGGATTCCTCGACAGTTACCTGAGATGGCGAGTCGGGCAGGATGACTAAGACCTCTCTTCCACCCGAGAAACAACCTGCCGGAAAAGTCTTTTCCACCGGTAGCGGAGAACAAGTGCTCGAAGCGGTTTTCCATCAAATCGGAGATCGCTTCACCCACCAAGTGATTCTCCACGACGGAGCACAGACTCATACTTTGTTCACGGCCTTGGAGGGAAGTGCTGACGAAACCTGGCCCCCCAGCCCACCGTTGCAACAGCTGTCGATCGAAACTCGAGGAGCATCCCAAGTTGCATTGCTGGTCGGCATGGCAGGAAAAAGTCACTTTTCGGCTAGCGTCGAATCTGTGCCTGGCGAGTGCCGTTTAGAATTTGATGTGGCGGCTCGCGTGCAAACAGATCCTCTGCAAATCGGAAGCACTTACGTCGCTCCGAACCTGGACACAACCCCATCGTGCGAATTGCTGGCGCCAGATACTGATTCGCAAGTCATTTGGGAAAACCGAGGGGAAAACCGTGTTGTCCTGGTAAAACCCGTCCTGACGAAAACGGCACCCCTGACGCTCAGGTGGCGCTATCGAATCCAGGTTGCCCTCTGAGATTCCATCAAAGTCGCTTGATTCGTCTGGTCGAAGATCTTCTAATAGAGAAAGCGTGTTTGAAAGGCCTCCTGAAACACTTCGCGGAAGGACTAAGAAGATGTTGAATATCCGCAGCCAAAAGAATCACTCATTTTGCGACCATGCGCGACGCAATTTCCTCAAGGTCGGGGCCCTAGGCATCGGTAGTCTGACGTTGGCTGACCTGTTTCGCCTGGAAGCAACGGCAGGGATCGGGTCGTCGACCAAAGCCCTGATCAATATTCATCTGGGCGGAGGTCCTTCGCACCAGGACATGTTTGATCTCAAACCCAATGCACCTTCGGAGTACCGTGGGGAATTTAACCCGGTTGCCACCAACGTGCCGGGAATGGACATCTGCGAACACTTCCCCTTGCTGGCTGAACGTGGCGACAAATTCGCGATCATCCGATCCCTGACTGGGATGATCAATAGCCACAGTGATTTTCATACACAAACGGGCTACAGCAACCGTGACCTCCAGAATGTTGGTGGTCGTCCTGCGATCGGCTCGGTCATTGCCAAGCTACAGGGCCCCAATGAAAACGGTGCTCCTCCGCTGATCAGCTACAGCGGCGACTATCCGGGTTATCTTGGCCCTGTCTATCGAGCTTACAAACCACAAGGCGGTAGCCTGAAGCTCAATCGCTCGCTTACCGAAGAGCGACTCCATTCGCGAACCGATCTTCTGGCAGACATGGACCGCATCCGCCGTGACATGGACAAATCCGGACAAATGAGTGCCCTGGATTCGTACACACAACGCGCGGTGGATGTCGTCACCTCTGGCGAAGTCGCCAATGCACTCGACATCAACAAGGAAGATAAAGCCGTTGTTGAACGCTATGGCAACAACGACGGACGTATGTTCCTCACTGCTCGGCGACTGGTTGAAGCCGGTGTTCGTGTTGTCAACTTCCGCTGGGGAAGCTGGGACACTCACAGCAACAACTTCAAAACGTTGAGCAAACAACTGCCGAAGTTGGATCGAGCACTCAGCGCATTACTTGATGACCTCCATTCCCGCGGTATGTCGGATGACGTCACCGTGGTCATGTGGGGTGAGTTCGGTCGGACACCTCGCATTAACAAGAACGCTGGACGAGACCACTGGCCACGACTGGCAACCTGCTTCCTTGCTGGAGGCGGCATGCGAACCGGACAAGTCATTGGACGCTCTACAAAATTTGCTGAAGCAGCCCAAGATCGACCCGTCATGCTGCAAGAGGTGTTTGCAACGCTGTACCACAACTTTGGTATCGATGTGGAGAAGACCACGTTGCAGGATCCCAATGGTCGACCTCAGTTCCTGGTTGATCACCGAACGCCGATTCACGAACTTATCTAGCGAGACATGCACCGCTGGCGAACTGACTCGATATCGCTCGTGAGTCGATCAGACAAAAACAAAAAAACGCAGGCCGAGGAAATCCTTGACCTGCGTTTTTTATTTCGAAATCGGTGTTCGATTTAAAACACGTCCAACATGAAGTGATGTCCCGAATGATATCGACGACCAGCGGGATAATAGTTATGCCACTTCTTGTTGTAGACGGGCACCCGCATCTCTTGCGGATAGCGATGGTAGAGACTTTCTGAACTTCGGTAGTAGTGGTTTCCGTAGAAGTTGTGTGGGTAAAACACGTACGGATAGTGGTAGAAGCGTTCCCAATCATTGTCACTGTATTGGCCACCCCACACGCGTCCGAAGGCGCGCTGGTCAGCAGACGCTGATTTTGGGGAGAACAACGAACTCAATGCCGTAATGATCACGGCCGTCAAGAGAATGCGACGTAGCATACGAATACCCCCCTTGTATTCTGTCACGAGTGCGCAAAGCGAAAGCGAATTGCATGGGTCTATGCAACTGATCGGCAGCCAGTAGAGACTCCATCCAAGGATAATTCCGAGAATCCGCATCGATTGCCTCAGCGCTGTTGCCGGCAATGCTGTCACTAGCAGACCCGAAGTCCTTCGGCAGTGAATGATCGGCACGTCAACGTCGGACGGTCGACGAGAGATTCCTCACGACAGAACTCGATGCACCCCAAGCTGCAGGGCAGGGGAGGGCAGGGCGGTACCGCTCCGCCAGCTCCCTCTTTTTATCCGTGGTCATCGCTGGCGTTGTCAATCAATCAGGTCACCCTCTGCTACCGGACCATTCCCTCCCAATGCTTCACCTTTGCGTCGCAAAACGTCCCTGGACTGCCGTCGCTGTCCTCATGCACCACAGCCGAACGTCGATCATGGTCCAAGGCATTCCAGCGTGACACCCTGGTCGCTGACAGAACGTTCTGTTAGTTTCCATCTCTCTTGGCCCTGCCTTGCACGACTGACGAAGCATTCCCCATGTCTTCCGCATCCAAACTGCCGCCCCCATCACTAACCGTCGATGGGGAATCACCCCAGACACACCGTCGCCAACCCTATTTCCCCGGCTGGACGATGGTTGGCGTCGCAGCAGCTGCGCAGTTCATGTCGGCACCCGGCCAGTCGTATTCGGTCGCGGCATTCAAGCAACCGATGGAGACGGCATTATCTCTGAGTGAAACCAATTACTCGCTTGCGTATGCGTTTGCAACGGTGGTCAGCGGCGCGCTGTTACCGTTTGTGGGACGCATGATCGATCGTTACGGGGCGCGGCTCATGCTGCCCACGATCTCGTTGCTATTGGGTTTTGCCTGCATCGGCATGTCATACGTCTCGGGGCTTCCATCCCTTTATCTGGGTTTCAGTTGCGTGCGTTCTCTGGGACAGGGCGCATTAACCTTGGTCGCTGCCTGGCTTGTTGGTGAGTGGTTCGCAAGAAGACGTGGCTTCGCCACTGCGATGTCTGGTTTAGGGGGCAGTTTTTCCGTAATGCTCGTCCCCTTATTGAATGTGTTTGTGATTTCCAATTTTGGCTGGCGCACCGGTTGGCTCGTGCTGGCAGGTGCCGTCTGGTGCTGCTTGCTGCTGCCCAGCTTATTTCTCGTCCGCAATCGTCCAGAGGACCTTGGATTACTTCCAGACGGTGATTCCTCGGAACCCTTATCTGATCCACAACCATCAGATCCTGCCGCGCAGCAAAAGCCAACGCGCAAGATTCAAACCGTTCTGCTCGACCCGACGTTCTGGAAGCTTTTGAGCGTACCTGCTTCGAGTGGGATGGTGGGAACGGGGCTGATCTTTCACGCCGTTTCCCTTCTCGGCAGTCGTGGCGTTCCAGCTGGCTGGGCCGTCGCGTTGATTTCAGTACAAGCCACCGTTGGTACGTGCGTCGCGCTGCTGGCTGGCTGGCTCACCGATCGGTATCCAGCGCGTTATTTGCTGGTCACTGCCATGCTGTTGCTGACTTCCGCATCAACCACCATCTTGATGCTCCCCACTCCTTGGGTTGCCCTGCTTTACGCCGTCATGCTCGGTCTACACGGCAGCATTTTGCGCAGCACCGGCATGGTTGTCTGGATGGATTATTACGGCCGTCAAAACCAAGGCACGATACGGGGCATCGCGATGGCGGTGATGATCTTTGCAGCCGCTGCAGGCCCACTGCCGCTCGCGCTCTCAAACGACATGTTTCAAACCTACAACCTGGGACTCTATCTGTTTATCACCGTACCGCTGCTGGCCGCAGCCCTGGTGTGGACCGTCGGACCACCCAAAATGCAACCAGGTAAAATGCAACCGGGTTAAACGCCATGCGGTCGAGGCAGAGCCGCAACGTCAGCAGTGGCTGCTCATCGCGGTCTCCCAGCATCAGCGAACGCATCATCCGCGCTCGCAACCACCCCGCACTCGCCAACTAGTTGACGATGAACGTTGGGTGATCCAATCCGAGTCGCTTCATCTTCTTGTAAAGCGTGGTCCGATTGATGCCCAGCGTGTCCGCGGTCTCATTCCGGTTCCAGTTATTTGCTTCCAGAACCTCGAGAATGATTTGTCGCTCAGGTCCCGCCAAAGCCTCTTTGAGTGTCCTGCCTGCAATGGGGCGGACATCGATGGCTCGGACCGTGGTCATTTCGGTCGGTAGATCCTGCAGGCTGACCAGCGGATCTTTCCCCAGCAGTACCGCACGTTCGACCACATTTTGCAACTCGCGAACGTTACCCGGCCAAGCATATTGTCGCATTACTGCCATCGCATCATCCGTGAATCCTTCCACCGTCCGGGTCGCGTCTTCCGATGCTTGTTGTAGAAAATGTAAAGCCAACAACTCAACGTCGCTCACCCGGTCTCGCAGCGCGGGGATTTCAATGTTGATCACGTTGATGCGATAGAAGAGATCTTGGCGGAAACGGCCCTCAGCAACTGCCGTCGCGAGATCTTCATTAGTGGCCAGCACCACGCGCGTATTCACTCGGTGTGTCTCGGTTCCGCCAACCGCTTCGAATTCAAACTCTTGTAAAACGCGCAGTAACTTGACCTGCATGGCCGGCGAAGCCGTACCGATTTCATCCAGGAATAATGTGCCACCGTCGGCCTGCAGGAACTTACCGACTTTGTCGCCAGTCGCACCCGTAAACGCGCCCGCTACGTGACCAAACAGTTCGCTTTCCAGCAGCGTTTCCGGCAGGGCACCACACGCAACTTCGATGAAGGGACCATCTCGACGAACACTGCGGCAATGAATGGCTCGAGCAATCATACTCTTGCCCGTTCCGTTTTCCCCGGTCACCAGCACGGTTGCTTTGGCATCCGCGACAGCGTTGACGACATCAAAAATCTTCCCCATCCGCTGGTCATGACCAACAATGTTCTCCATACCAAAGCGACGATCCAACTCCGCTTTCAGCTGCTTGTTCTCCTCCATGACTTGCCGCTGTGACAATGCACGCTCGATTGCCATCTCGAGCTCTTCGTCAATTAAAGGTTTCGTCAGCAAGTCGAATGCGCCGGCTCGTAATGCCTCAATGCCAGTCTCCACCGTGCCATAACCGGTCAGCAAGATCACCTCGCATTGCGGGCGCGTCCTACGGGAATGCTCTAAAACCTCAAACCCATCACCGTCTTGCAAGCGAATGTCAGCCAACACGAGATCGAATTCTCGCTCGCTGATCAGCGCCAGTGCCTCCGCACAACTTGGAGTATCGTGCACTTCGTAGTCTTGTTCCCGCAGCCAACCCGCCATGGATTCCAGTACGCTGCGGTCATCATCGACCAGCAGCAATGAGCCTTTTTTCATACGATTCCACCCCTTATTGCAGATTCGCAACTTGAAGTTGCGAAAGAAGTTCTTTTGCCACGATGTCGTAGTTTATCTACGTTGCTCGTTGCCAAGTGTCAACGTAATGGTCGTGAAGTACCACAAGGCCGTTAACTGCACAAAGCGCATAAAGAAACTAGCCGTTTTAAAACGCTTTGCAGAGCGGTAAAAACAGCGCAATTGGTAAAACGGCAACTAGCTTTGGTGGTCAGGCAAGATATGATAGGGGGGTACTCGATTGCAGGCGGTTGTGCCTCTCGACGAGGTCAATCCGCACGATAGTTTAGAAAGGGCATTTTGATGGGAATCCGTGTTCTCGTTGCTGACGACCATGAAGTCGTTCGGACTGGACTTGCGTCACTCCTGAAAGGTTCGGAAATCACCATTGTTGGTGAAGCGACCAATGGCCAGGAGGCAGTCGAGCGTGCGGACGAAACGAACCCTGATGTCGTGCTGATGGACATCCGCATGCCGGAGGAAGATGGTTTGTCAGCCCTGGAAACTATGCGTCAACGGCATCCCGATATGCGGGTTGTGATGCTCAGCACTTACGACAACCCCACGTACGTTGCACGTTCCGTCGCTCTCGGCGCCGCCGACTACGTGCTCAAAGCATCACCACGTTCTCAATTGATTGGTGCCATTGAGCGTGCCGCAGCTGGCGAAACTCCTGCCGAAGACAGCGTACTACATCAAGTGCAGCACGCCATGAGCCGGCGCCGTGATCGTGGCGACAACAACGAAGTCCCACTGACCAATCGAGAACTCCAAGTCCTACGTCACGTGGCACTGGGTCTCAGCAATCGAGAAATTGGCCGGTCTCTCGGGATCAGCATCGAGACGGTGAAAGAACACGTGCAAAACATCCTGCGCAAGATTGACGCCAGCGACCGCACACAAGCGGCTGTCTGGGCCGTGAAAAAAGGGCTTGTGTGAAACACCTCCCCAGGTGATGCTCGCTACCTGAGAACAGGACGGGCAGGGGAGCCGCTCAGAAACTTGAGATCCTCTCTTTTCGAGCAACGGCGGCGACTTCCTGATGGGTGATGGCCTGACCGTGTCACGACTCATCGTCGAAGAAAGAAAATGGATCTTTCTCTTTTTTCGCCTCGGCTGCCTTTTTGGCCGCTGCTGCTTTGGCTGCCTCCTCCGCCGCCTTTTTGGCCTCTGCCGCCTTCTTAGCATCTGCCGCCTTCTTAGCATCAGCTGCCTTTTGGGACTTCGCGGCTGCCGAGTTACTATCCATATAAATCGTCACGGCATTCTGTTGATCACGAATCGTGATCGTGGCGTTCTTCAGATCAGCTTCGTACGACATCATGTGTGGATAACGATACTGTTTGTCAGTCTCTTGATGTAACACCTTGCCATTGCGCTTATCCAAAACCAGCATTTCAAAATGAGAAATCGAGCGCATGGATCCATTCTCTTGTTGCTCGTACCTGCGAGAGAAATTGGCAAAGATCAACGAAGGCAAGCGGGTCGGCTGATCGATGGAGACGAGCTGATTCTTGACCGTCGCTGACCACAAGCTTTTTGCTTGCTGCAAATCAATACCATACGCTCGGCCATTCACAGGCAAGCTGGTGGCAACTTGATTACCGAATTGGTTAACAAACATGCCACCTGCTTCTTCCTCCGCGCCCAGTGGCATATTGACGATCAACGAGTAGGCTCCACGCTCTCCCAGGACATAGATGCTTTCCAGACCTGGTGCTTCGGGGAGTTTCAAACGCGCTTCGGGCTCGCCACTTTGCGCATCGATGGCAACGACATCACCTGTGGGTTCCATGACTACCGCAAGTCCATTGATGAACCAGGGTTGGGCTCGGAGCGAAAATACCTGCCGCCAACGATCATCGCCGGTCCAAGGGTCCAACAATTTGAGCACGCGTCCCGTATTATCCTTGCTCCAGTGCAAGACGCGCCGCCCCAGAGTGGCGATCCGCTCTTCCATCGGCGGCATGGCTCGGCGCCCTAATTCGCGACCATCCCAAACACTCAGGAACACCGCCTCATCGGACCCACGCGGTGTCACGACCACCATCTGATCGTCACCATATAAGTCACACTCCTCGGCGAAACGATTGCGTTCCCACAAAACCTTTCCATCGTTGATATTCACAGCGACCAAGCGGCGATCGGCATGATAAACCACGGTATCTCCGGCAACGGCAAACGGTCTCAGTTCACCAGCGGGGAAGGGTGATGGCATGCCGCGCATCTGTGCTCGCATCATCCGCATCTGCAATAACCGCATATCCTGTGCTAATTCCCCGAGCGTATCTTGCGACCAGACTTCGGTGGCCTTATTGCCCTGAACATCCAAAACCGTAATCCGGCTTCCCAGCCACAGAATATGCCGGCTACCTCGGGAGCAAGTTCGTGCCTGACGATAATTCGCGCCGCTGTAAGGATTCGACTGTCCCTGAATGTTGCGGAGCGAAATATGCCACTGCTTGTTTCCCGTTTGGTCATGCCCCATCACGTTCCGTCCTACCGAATCCACTCGAATTCCCGTGGTCTTCGGCGCCCAAGCGTGGTCATTTTCCACACGAATGGGATAATAGTACGAGGACGAGCGTCCTTTCTTCTCGCTGGTGCTTTTGACGTCTTTGGCTGGCCAGATGCTCAAGTAATCGACCGCACTCGCCGGGATTTTGCTGGATAGCGCCAGGTCACAAATCTCACTCCCGGTCTTGCCATTACGGAACCGGTGTTCTCCATATTGTTCTCGCAAACGTTGGTAGTACGCGGCTGCCGAATCGAGTTGCCCTGCTCCCAAAGCGTTCCGGGCAAGTTGCATCACCACCTCACATTTGAGATCGTCCTCTGCGGTATGCATCAAACTCAGCAACATTTGCTCTGCGATATTCCAATGTGATTGCTCGATTTCCTCGATGGCCACCTGAAGTCGCAACTCACCTGCGGCAGGGTGAGCGGGGAAAAACTTGAGTACATGGCGAGGATCTTTATCAACGTACGGCTGGCACTGCGCAACGATCCATTGGCGCGTATCGGCATCTGCGTCGTGCCATAACTCATTGATTCGCGCAACCAGCCAGCGATCACGGCGCACTGCTCGAGACGCTGCGACGTGCTCCAGGGTATCCATTTCGTGACCCTGTTCCATGATCCGCAGGTAGGTCGCAAACGCCTCTTTGATATCTCCTCGCCGTTCATGAGCGGCAGCAAGCTCGCGCAGATATTTCACGCGCATTGCCGGGTCTTTGATCAACGAGTCAGCGCGTGCCGCCAACTCGGCAAAGCGTTCCAGATCAGAACGCACACCATGCAATAGAGCTGAAGCGAGAAGGCTCCGAATCCGCTCGGTATTCTGCTCATCGTCGATCGCCGAAAGATGTTCCACTGCCTGAGCGACACTGCCACGAAACAACAGCACCTCACCCAATTGCGCAAGGATCTCTTTGTCTTCTGGATTATCCTGCAGCGCAACTCGCAACTCGTCTTCGCGCTGTTGCAACAGCGGGTAACGAAACACACCTTCCGCCGTTTGCGAGATCACTCCAGTATCACAGGAAATGAGATTCCCCGGGACATGATCTCCTACCGCATGAGACCGGGCGACAAGATCACCAGTCGCCAAATCGTACGCAGCAACTTCGCCGGAACTCAACGGCAAATAACAATAGGCATCGCTCAATAAACAGCGGCCGGTCGGCACGGCACCTGCCGGAAGCGGTACGTACCGTTCCCAAGCCGGCTTGCCGTCATCAAGACGCAGTGCTCGCAGATGGCTACGGCCCACAACGACCACTTTTCCATCGCGGACACCGGCGACGTAAAAGCCATCTCCCCGAGTCTGCGTCCAAGCCATATTCCCTGTTGAGAGTTCAAGGCAGATGAGTCGGCCTGAGGCAGCCGGAGTGATCAACACTCGGTCATTCGCGATCGTCACACTACTATCCACCCAACGATCATCTGGGTCGGCGTAGGCATCCGCCAGCATCCGCTGTTGAAAAACGTTCCCGAACATCGGGTTAACAGGAACTGCATCGGAAGGCGATCGATACGCCCACAACACGGTCCGCGTCGTGAGATCCACCCCCACATAATCACCGTCAGACAAGGGGCACACCAAGACACCGCCGGCAGAACTGGGGCTGGCTCCGCTTCGATGTGCGCGCTGCTCGTAAACAGACAACGGCATGGCGAGAAAGACGTTTTGTTGCGGAACTTGCTCGCGTTCGGCCAGCGTCATTTCCCAGAGAGATTGGCCCGAATTCGCATCTAATTCCAAGAGACGGGTTCTTCTCTTTTCCCGCGCGACAACATATATCTTGCCGCCAATCGGCAGTGGTGGACCGAGAAAGAAAACTCCTCCCTCTTGCACCGAGGCATCGCTACTGGAGCCACCGAGTTCCCAACGTACTTTCCCTGTCTTCAAATCATAGGCCGTCAGAACGCTATAGTTCTTTAAGGCGCCCACATCCAATTGCTGCCGCCCACCCGGTGTCATGACGAGACGTTGATAGTCGGCACCAATACCAAACGGAATGTCCTCGACAACGTACACGAATTCGCCATCGGTGCTCAGTGTTCCAAACGTATGGTTATCCCATAACCGTCGCTCTAATCCGTCGGACAGCATCTCTTGCTGTCGCTGACCATTGGGCTTACCACCAATTCCCTCCAAATCAGTCAGCGCATCATTGGTTCGTGACTCCCAGAGCAACTCGCTGCTCGTCAAGTCGATGGCACAAATCGATGTTGCCGTGCGCGCAATCAGCGTATCGCCGACCACGAGCGGGTGCATCGTCGGAAACAGTGCACGGTGATCTTTCCTCCGCTGCTGGACGAGTGTTTTTAATGCTGCTTCAGCCGCACTGGAACTCAACGTGGAAGCCAACCGTTGCGGCAGGAGATACGGCAACGCATCATCCACCACCATATTGCGTGTCGGGCCGCCTCGATAAATTAACCAACCGTCGGCAGCGGGAATCGCCTGGGGCAAATCCAACTGTTCACGAAGCCACGCCAACGCGTTGGTATTGGACGTGAACATCGCCAGGGATCGACCGGCAATCTCAAGTGAACCGCGAGGAAACCGTTCCTGCATCTGCAACAACGTCGCTTCTGCCTTGTCGGTCATCCCCGCGAGATACCAGGCAGCAGCCAGCTGCAAAGAGAGTGCCGGCTCCAGTTCACTTGCATCGAGTGAACGCTGCTGAATCCGCTGAAACAGGAATGCCGCATTCAACGCCTCACTCTGGTTGAGATGATGTACGGCGACCAGATAAGCGGCATGCCTGCCAGCTGCGGTATGGAAGTAGCGTCGCGCCACTCCATTGACATCTTCGATTTTTCCATTCGCTACGGCTTGATCCAATTCCGCCTTCGCTGTGTGCCCAAAATAACGTCGGTATTCTGCAATGCCTTCGCGTGGCAGCAATCCCAGCAGTTTCTCCGCCTCGGCCCGAATCCCAATTGACAATGTCATGCGACGATCCGGCTTGTAGACGTAGTCCTCTTTGACTTCCAACACTTTGCCAAGCAGGACTGCGGCTTCAGAAATTCGCTCGTCAGCGATCAACTCGCGAGCTTTACTCAATTTCCGTGCCATTTGCCGGTCGTATTGCAGACTTGCTGGCAAGGCAGTCTCCAAAGAGTTCAAGTCATTCTTGTTCACCTTGGGAACGGCGACTGCATTATTGGCCGCTGGCTTGCGATTTTTGGCCACCTTCCATTGCTCTTCGACGGCCTGGGGAAGCGCGGGCAGTTGATGCGACTGCTCCCATTCCTTCCATTTCGCAAACGCTCCGTTTCGCTTCACTGCGGAGGCAAAGCTGATTTGATACACGCTCAAGATGGAAGTGGGATTTTTCTTGATCGCCTGAAATGCGGCTTGAGCATTGGGAAAGCCATACTCTCGGTGATTCTGCCCCGTCAAGTGAATCAACCACGCCAATGCCACATCCCGAAGCTCCGTCTTCACGATGGTCCGCTTCTTGTTTTGTATCACCGTTCGCTGGCTACAGATTGATTTATCATCGATGGCTTGATGGATGATCGGTGCGTATTCCTTGCCCCCTAGCTGGCCTAACGCATGCATGGCGCTTAATCGGTAGTAGGGAGACAACTTTTTGTTGGCAAAGATATTCATTGCCAACTGAACGCCCTCTTTGATGCGATAGCGAATTGCCAACTGCAATTTATTCTGGGCGAGATTGCTGCTCTCATTACGAGTCAACCAAGCTCCAACCAAGCGATGGGTTGCTGCTTTCAACGATCCCTTCTGCAACGCATCCCGAATGGACTGCTGCTGCACCAAGGTGTACCAGTAATGGTGATTTACAATTTGTGGCGGAAGCACAATCGACTCGTCCGTCGCTACGAACAGCAGGGCGGCAATCGTACCAAGCGAAGGGGCTCGACGCCGGCGCGGATCTTGATTGGTCATCTGCGCAATGACCACACGAAAACGCACATCCAAAGATTGTGCAATCGCCTCTGGCTCACTCTGCAACGCGGCCATCAAACCGCCTTCCGCTTGTTGCATCTTGACGAAAAGTGCGCGAGCATCTTTATCATCACCGATCACCTCCCGGTATCGCTCCCATCCCGGCAGATGATGCTCGTCCTCGCCAGCTTGATCGTCAATGAAACTCTGAACACGCTGCTGATGCTCCAGATTCAGCAAATCCGAAAGTATCCGACGACAGGCGCGACGCACTTCCGGGTCGGTGTGCTGCAACCCATCCCGCAGCGCCTGTTGCGCATCCAATCCGATTGTGACCAGCTTCTCCTCCGCCTCAAGCCGGACAGCAAACTCGTCTCTACCCAGTTGCTCGACCAGTTGATTTGCCGTTGGCTCCTCAGCAGCCAGCAGGGAGTGACAACACACCAGACATCCCACAGCAGTCAGCAAAATGCGCGTTGAGGACATACGTCGATCCTTAAAGCAGAGAAGCAAATCGGCACTTGCAGCCTACCAACCACAATGCATTACGTAAAGCGTTTACCGATCAAGGCTTGGAAAGCTTCAACACGGCTTCAACCCTGCAAATCCACCACAATTCGCCCAACAATTTGGCCCTGCAAAATCTGCTCAACATAGTCTGACAGTTCCGCTAAACCGACTTCCGTGGCGAAACCGTCAAGATCTGCCGGCAACCATTCCTTCGCAAGCCGCTTCCAGATCTCCAACCGCTGAGGATGAGGGCACATCGCCGAGTCAATACCGTCCAACTTGACTCCCCGCAAAATGAAGGGAAAGACGGTCAGCGGCAGTTCGACTCCGGCCACATTGCCACACGTGGCCACACAGCCACGGTGCGCTGTCTCTTTGAGCACGGTCGCCAGCACCTGCCCCCCAACCGTATCGATGGCGCCTGCCCAACGCGTTGGCAACAACGGCTTCTCCGCCGCCACATGAATTTGCTCTCTCCCAATCACGCGTGATGCTCCCCAGCGGACCAGTTTTTCCTGCGCCGCCTCCTTGCCCGTCATCGCCACCACCTGATATCCCAATCGCGCGAGAATGGCCACAGCGATCGAGCCCACGCCACCAGAGGCCCCCGTCACCAGGATCTCACCTTTCTCCGGAGTGATCCCGTGCAGACGCAAAGCCCCCACGCCTTGCGCTGCAGTAAAACCGGCAGTTCCCAACACCATCACATCGCGTAGTGAGAGCGAAGGTGGCACACGCACGACCCACTCCGCAGGCACACGTACGAACTCGGACCAGCCACCCCAACGCGGCGCTCCCAACTCATATCCGGTAACAAGCACCTGCTCGCCCGGCTGAAAGTCACCTGTGGTGCACTCTTCGACATAGCCAGCAACATCGATTCCTGGAATGTGGGGGAGTTGTCGAGCAACTCCTGGATGCCCTGTCGCGGCCAGCGCGTCTTTGTAGTTCAGTGAAGAATATCGACCACGGATTAAAACCTCACCAGCGGGCAAATCGGTCATCGACAGTTTGCCAATCGCACCTCGTTTCTCTTCATTCACCAAATAGCAACGGAACATAGACGTCATGATTTCCTCTCCCGGTCGAGCCGTATGGGTGCGTGTCACTGCAATGGATTTGCACAACCTCTGGTAAGCGGACCACCCTGATCACCGATGCGGTACTACGCGCAGTTTCGTTCGTTCTTCAGCTGCCGCAGATGGGCCACACGACGCTGCCTTGGCCACCGAAGCAGATGCATGAAAAAGCGCCGGTCGCGCATTTACGGCAAGCGACTAGGTTGCCTGGGCTACGCGCCAATCCACCAAGTGCAATTCAACTTTACGGTAACCATTGAACTCGTTGATCACCGGGCGGTAGGCAATATCAACGGGACCATCCAACTGTTGTAACTCGTCCACCCAATCACCATTCCCAAAGGAGACTGCCCGCAGCTTGACACCGTGCTGTCGCAACTGTGCACTGAAATGACGGTCCCCGCCTCCCATGCGTTTGGGCGGTGCAGCAAACTCCACGCCTGAGGCACACAGAACTGGTCGCGGGTTCGCTTGCCCAAAGGGAGCCAGCTGTTCGATTTGCTGAACGGTTTGCAGTGTGAGCTGACTCAGGGAAGCCTCCGCTTCGATGTCGACCGTTGCCACGCGGTCATCGGATGTCGTTTCGCCCGCAGCCACCTCGCAAAACTCCTCACGAAAGGCCTCCACGTTACGTTCATCAATCTTTAACCCAGCGGCCTTGGCATGACCTCCATGAGACACCAAGTGATGGGAACATGAGGCCAGTGCGGCATGCAGGTTCAGTCGATTCGGTGATCGAGCCGAGCCAACTCCTGGCTTGGCCCCTAATTCATCGAGCGCCACCATGATCACAGGTCGGTGATATTTTTCAGCCAAGCGTCCCGCCACAACACCGATCACTCCAGCATGCCAACCGGCTCCGGCAAGCACAAAGGCAGGGTCATGGTCTGGGTCAAACCGTTCTTTGATTTGCTTTTGTGCAGCCAGATTGATGCTTCGCTCAAGACTGTCACGACTGCTGTTTAACTCGTTCAAGTACTCCGCCAAGGCTTTGGCTCGATCCGGCTTGTCGGTTGTGAGCAATTCCACACCAAGCTGTGCCTGCCCAAGTCTCCCCGCTGCGTTAATTCGCGGGGCAATCATGAAAGCAACGTCTTCGGCGGAAAGTTGCGGTTTCTTGTCCAGCTTTGTTAATTCTAAAAGGTGCTGAAGGCCCAGCGTGGGTCGCGCTAACAAACTCTTCAGACCATGTCGTACGATAATCCGATTCTCATCCAGCAGTGGCACGACGTCTGCAATGGTGCCGATCGCCGCCAAACCAATCGCACCCATCAGAAACTCGCGCATGGCTGGCGCAACCTTCTTAGCTTGACTCGCCTGCTGGCAAATCGCCCAGGCCAATTTGAACGCCACCCCGGCACCACACAAACCGCCAAACATGTACTCGGAATTGGGTAGCCGTGGATGCACAATCACATCAGCGTCCGGAAGCCGATCACCAAAATCGTGGTGGTCCGTAATCACCAATTCAAGGCCCAGCTCTTTGGCAGTAGCCGCTTCCGCAACGCTGGCGATTCCGCAGTCAACGGAGATCACCATGGAAGTTCCATCATTCGCCAGGCGCTGCAAAGCCTCACGATTCAGGCCGTAGCCATCCTCCAGACGATTCGGAACGTAGTACCCCACATTGCCGTTTAACATTTGCAAACAGGTAAGCAGGATCGCAGTTCCCGTCATCCCATCGCAGTCGTAATCGCCATAGATGGTGATGCGGCGCTGTTCGCGCACCGCCGACATGATGCGCTGTGCTGCCTCTTCCACTCCGGCAAGCAGATGCGGGTCGCGCAGCGAGCTAAGCTTCGCTTCCAAAAAAGGCTGCGCAGCTTCCGCTTCCACAATCCCTCGACCAAGCAAGAGTTGAGCCACAATCGCCGGGACCTGCGCGGTCTGCTCGAGTTGACGGATGCGGTTTGCGTCGTGGGGCCTGATTAGCCAGCGTTTCGCCATGTCTTCCTGACACCCCCGCTGGACGCGAGCTATTTCTTCTTCTCGTTGTGGATCGTATGTTTCCGCACACGAGGGCTGAACTTCTTCAACTTCAACTTTTCACCACCGGGCTTCTTGCGCACGCAGTAGTTGTAGTCTCCCGTTTCTTCACAAACGAGAAACACCGTTTCCTTCTTCTTGCTCTTCGGTGCCATCAGAGATCCTTGCAGTGATCGGTGAACCTGATATCAAGCTCGTTAGTGTAGCCGAGCAGTAGCCGTTTCGAACAGAGCCTTTTCCAACACTGTCCCGAGAAAAATGGTTTCGGCAAGTCTCCACAGCGATGCGGGAATAAGTACCTCCATGCAACGCGAAGTGTAAGGTTGAGCCTGCACATCAGTCCTTAATCGCACTCGTAAGGTATTACACGGCAGACACTTAACCCAAACGCAACAACTTTGCACTGACCGGAAAACGTAAAAGATTCGCCGTAAAGCACGTGCTTACTTACACTTAGCGTCGCAGAACGAACATAAAACAGCTTGCGTTTACAGCCGAATCAGGTAGTTTAAAGGCTACTTTTCAATAACTTCGCTGGCCCTTTCCAGGCCGCGCAAAACTCGGCAGACCCGAATCACCATCGCCGGTCGCGCCTCGGAGCATCACAATCATGGCAACTGATCCTCATCCTTCGAAGCCAAGCGCGGCCGTCCCCAAAGCCAACGCCTGCGCCGACGCCCTTGCCCGGTCATCCCACGGCGGCGCCGGTCATGGCTCCGAC
>NZVR01000082.1 GCA_002701545.1 Blastopirellula sp.
GATCTTGAGGTCAGCGGCCTTGAATTCGCGGCATCGATGGGCGAGATCACGGAGATTAATCGATCCCATGCCGTCGTAACCAAGTTCTTTGAGGACTTCGATACGTTTTGCCGTGGATGGGAAGTGGACACCATTCTGGAAAGCGAAGAATTGCGGTTGAAAGTCCTCCGCAGAAGAGGCGCTGGCCAGTAGTTGGAAGGCCAGGACCAGTGTCAAAGTGGCAAGTCTCATGAACAATTCCTTCGTCCGGGGGAGTTGCCATCGTTAACCGGTGGTTTGATCGTCTTGTTGACGGAGGAACTCTTGGGACGGTTGAGTTCCGGTAGCGCCCACCTGTTTGATAGCATGGTCGGGAAGCACGTCGAGGGGTGTGTAACGGGGATGATGTGAGTCTTCGAACGGATCGTTGTGACGTGTATTGTAACAGCAGAGTAATCCCCACCGCGCCTCGTCGCTCAAATTCGCAGCGGATGCATGCAACAAGTTGGCGTGGAAAAAGAGGCCCGCTCCGGGCTCCATCACACAGTGGACCAGTTCGCAACGTTCCTTGAGTGGCTCCACGCGGGCCGGATCGGCTCCGGTCTGTTCTCCGTAACGCCCGTGATCAATGCGACCGCACAGGTGGGATCCGCGCAAGACTTGGATGCAGCCATTCTCTTGCGTGCAACGGTCCACCGCAATGAAGACACTCGCCATATCAGGGTAGAGACACCCGTTTTCATACCAATAGCCGTAGTCTTGGTGCCATTCCCAGGCACCGCCAACGCGTGGTTCTTTGGCGCTCAGTTTCGAATGGTAGTGGTAAACTTCATCGTCGAGCAGTTGTTGCATTCCGTAAACGATGCGTTCACTGCGAGCGATGGCGCCGTAGATGTCTTCGCCGGGATGGTTCCAGAGCGAGAGGCCGGTGCTGCGGCCCTCCGTGTCCCGGACATCCATGGCTGCCTGTTGCATCGTCGCGTCTCCGCGAGCCGCACGTTGTAAGAGAGCCACCTCTGCGGTATCTAACAGCCCGTCAATCAGCAGGTATCCGTCTTGTTGGAAGCTCGAAATTTGGCTTGAAGTGAGCGGTTGCGTGTTCATGACCGACCCTGCGTAAGCGTGACGTGGAATTCCAAATTGGAATCTATCACCCGGCGGCCGTAAACCGTCGCGATGCCAGTTTCTCGGAGTTGTGATGCCGAGCAGCAGCGGGGATGCAGCCGAGTGGCGGGTGAGAGTACGCCGGTAGCGTTCGGTTGCCTTTCTCGGTGCGTGCCCGGGTGTACCGAGGACTGGAAGTCGCCGTAAGAAGCGTCGAAAAGCACCGTCAGGGCAGGAGGAAGCGGCTGCACCCCTCCCGCCCCGATTGAAGACTTCCGCGTTCACCTCAGGTTGTGGTGATGAACCGCTGCCAGCTCGCCATTGGCAGGTCACTGGATGAAAACATGGGCCGCCAGGATGGTTGGTCCGGTGCACGGCGTAGTCGCATATTGGCCTCCTCCGGAGTGCGATTCGCTTTGTGGGCGTTACATTTGACGCAAGCCAGTACGCAATTTTGCCAGGTCGTCTGACCGCCTTGAGAGCGGGGGATGACATGGTCAATGGACAATTCCCCCAGGCCTGGCTGGCAGTGACAGTACTGGCAGGTAAAGTGGTCGCGTTTGAAAATCTTGCGGCGGCTGAAAGCCACGCTTCCCGAGGGCACGTGCCCGTAGTTGGTGACGGTCATGACTTCCGGTACGCGCAGCTGAAAGCGGACGGCTCGTACGCAGGCTTGGTGTTGCCCTGGAGCGAGCTGACTCCACTCGTGCCAGTCGTACAGTTGGTAGTCGTCTGGGTCCACGACCCGTGCCTTAGAACTCCATAGCATCGTCAAGGCCCGGGCAACGGTGGTCACGTTGACCGGTTGCCAATTGCGATTCAAGATCAGGGTCGGTTGTTGCAGCGACTTCTCCATGTCGGTCTCCAACGGGTTACGTGCCGGTCTACCACTGCCAGGAGCCATTAATTTTGACTGGGCGCGACTTGGATCTTACGCCCGAAGCAGCTTTATGTAACAAGAGGGCATTGGAGAACAGAGGTTCACGCGCGAGGGTTGGCGACCAATGCGGCCTGCGGTATTCGACGGATGACCAAGAAACGCGACAACGCCCGTGGATAAGCCACGGGCGTTGTCGGTTCGGTGCTTCATGTAGGGCTACCTAGTACGGCAGCCTGCTCGCTACCTATTTCTTCAACAGGCAGCCTTCCAGGTACCAGCCGTCTTCCTGGGTGCGGACATAGGCGCCGCCAGGGCCCAGGTAACGACGTACCATCTGGTAGTCGGGCATCTTGCTTCCGTCGATCTGCTGTTTGCGAAGCGTGCCGGATTTGGCATCCTCGGGTGACGTGAGCGATCGATTCAGCACTTTGCCCAACAACGTTTCCGATTCAGGCATCTTGCCCTGCTTCGTCAGTTCGTAGGTGGCACGATAGGCTTCGTCGGTGCGTACGAAGTAACGGAAGCTGTCGTTGCCAGCGCCCATGGCCTTGAGGGCCTTTTGCACTTCGTTGAAGTCAGCTGCTGCGGACAATGAGTTTTGGTCTTTGACTTGCTTCAGCATGTCTTCGACGAAGTCGACGTGAGAAGCGATGATCAGGTAACCGTTAGCCACGGCGACAGCCGAATTCGGAATGTCTGCCCGCTCTTGGTCGGGGGCGCTGTCCGCATCGTCGTCGTCGTCGTCGCTGAATCCATCGATGTCGAGGTCGTCACCGAACTCATCGAAAGGATCGTCGAATTCGGTCTCTTGGGTAAAGCTCTCGGCCTCATCGTTGATGATTTCCCAGAACTTGTAGCCTTCGAACGTCCGCGGCTTGGCCTCAGGGTCGTTACCCATCGCTTTGTCGACCGCGTGACTCACCATTTCAGAGTTCTTGACCTTCACGCAGAACATGAGTCGTTCACTCTTGGGCGAGATGGGGATCCGGTTGTCGGTCATGACGACGGCTCGTTCTTCCAAATTCGCAATTACTTCCTTGGGAAGATCGACGCGGGGCCCTTTGGGGTCTTCCTTGATGTTCTTCAAGACGATCTTGAAAGTGCCCGGTGTGGCGGCCAAAGCGTCAACCAAAGTTTCAGCTTTCCAGAATGCATTCTGCATTTTCCAGTTGAAAGCAAAGTGGGCTGCCAAGCCGCGTGGAACCCAGGGTTGTGGATCCAGATCTTCGCCGTTGGGGAATTGCAGCATGTCAGCTGCCAATTCGTATTTCGCGGTGCCGTCCTTGACGGTTGCCGGTGCGTAGATAAATGCTCGATAAGCGATTTCTTCTTGGCCCGTGGCAAAGTGGACGCTGCCGCCAACACCTTGGATGGCTTCGAAACCTTGTTGGCTCAAGACCTTGAGGATGTCCACGCCCTTACGCTTGGGGAACCCTTGAGATGCGGCGTTGACTTCACGCAGTCGGAACGGATTCACGTAGAAGCGGATGTGGGCCAGCTGGTCGCCCGCGTCGGTTGCGCACTTTTCTGAGGTGCGAGCGAACGCTTCCAACGTGGACAAGGTCTTGGCTTTGTTGGGTGTCGCCAGACGTTGCAAGACTTCCGTCAGTACTTCGGGGTGGGTCGAGACCAACATTGCACTGTGTGCGACAGCGAAATAACTGGTGGCCTGCAGTCCGTTGGGGTCGCGAGTCGTGTAGACGGCCACGGGGGTGTCCGCCAGCGTCGTTGTGCTCGCCTTGGCCTTGTTGGAAACCATGTCGGCGCCGATTTTCTCCAGCAACTTTTTGGCAGCGTCTTCGTTACCGGTCACGTCGACCAGGACCACGGTGGCGTGTTGCTGTTTGTCGGATTGGGGTTGGATACGAGCGAAACAAGCTTCGCCACGTGCCACGCCTTCGAGATCGCTAATGGTCACGCCGAGTTGCGTGCCGCCAGCGGTGATCTTCCCGCGGAGTTGCTTGCTCAAATCAATTAAAAACGTTTCCATGCTGGGTTCACGCAATAACTCGCCCAGCTGAGTCTTGCTGAACGCAGTGCGTGCCTCGGCGACATCGCGGACCGAGACGAACGCAACGGTCGTGTCCGGGAGCACCTCGTCACTGGGTTGAATCGCCCAAGCGGCATTTGTCATGCAAACGAGACAGGTAACGAGAAAAAGGCGAGCTAAGCGTTTCGCCACGGGACTCTCCTTGAAATAAAAATGGCATGGGGCCCGCATGCTGCGCGTGACGCGCAGCCGGCTGGTGCGACCAGGCAAAGTATCCGTACCTAGTGTTTGTCGGCATCCTGGGACCCGCAGGGTGCTGAGAACTGTCGTGAGTGAAACAGTCCGGACAATCCGCAAAGTCAAGCAGCCAATGATAACGAACCACCGTTAAGTTGGTAAAGCTGCAAAACCTGTGACCGCTGATATTTCGGAAAACATTTGGAGGCAAAAAGTTCGGTTGCGTAGGTTGGTGTCTGGGCGTACGCCTTGGCCCGTAGAAAATGGAAAAAAAAGCCTCCCTGGCGGAGGTGGTGGTGCACCGAAAGGGGGGGGCTGGTGCAGGGGGACACTTCCCCTGCATTCGCCGTTCGACTATAGTTTTTTTGATTAGCAAAACTTGTTTTTTTGGGAGATCGAAAAATTAGCCAGCAGATGATGTTCCGATTTGCGTGTTTGGGCTTGGTGATCGCCGCGGTCGCCGGTTGCCAGGACGACGTTGCGCAAACGCCCAGTGAGGCGGGTGCTAGCGATCAGTACACGATTGTGACCACGTGCGGCATGGTGACGGATATTGTGCGTGGGGTCGCGGGTGAACGGGCCGAAGTGATCGGATTATTGGGTGAGGGTGTCGATCCGCATCTTTACAAACCGACCAGGAATGACCGCAAGCAGATGATGGCAGCGGATGTCATTTTCTATTGTGGATTGATGTTAGAAGGGAAAATGGAAGAGGCGTTTCTGGAGGTGGCTGACGAGCAAACGCTGGTCGTGCCGGTGGGCGAAGCGATTGACAAGAACCGCCTGCGTAGCCCTGCGGAGTTCGAAGGGCATCCGGATCCGCATGTGTGGATGGATGTCAGTTTGTGGCAGGATTGCGTACGTGAGGTGGCGCGTCAGTTAACGGAATATGATCCCGAATCCGCAGCAGTGTACGAGGACAACGCGGCCCGTTTGTTGGCGGAGTTGAGTCAATTGGACACCTACGCCCGGGAGACGATCGCCACGATACCTACCGAACAGCGGGTGTTGGTCACGGCTCACGATGCGTTTGGGTACTTTGCGCAAGCGTATGGTTTGGAGGTCAAATCGGTTCAGGGGATCAGTACGATTTCGGAAGCGGGTGTGAAGCATATCAATGACTTGGTGGACTTCGTGGTGGAGCGGCGGATTCGGGCAATTTTTGTGGAGTCGAGTGTCTCCAAGGCCAACATCACCGCGATCATCGAAGGCGCGGCGGCACGAGACTGGGAGGTCCGCGTTGGAGGGGAGTTGTTCTCGGATGCGATGGGGCCAGGGGGAACCTACGAAGGGACGTATGTAGGGATGATCGACCATAATGTGACGACGATTGCCGCAGCGCTTGGAGGTGAAGCTCCTGCGGATGGCATGCAAGGGAAGCTGTCGCCCGAGTGACTCAGCTTGCTTTTGCCGGATCGATAGCCTGCCAGGCAACACATGAATGTAACCCCCGAGTTTCCCGAACCGATCGAAGAGCACCCTCGGTCTTCCCCGTTGTCGATTCACGACATGACGGTGGCGTATCATCGCAAGCCGGTGATTTGGGACGTGGACTACAATGCACCCGCGGGTAAATTGATTGCCATTGTGGGGCCGAATGGTGCCGGTAAGAGTACCTTGATCAACGCAGCCTTGGATCTGGTCCCGAAGGCATCCGGGCAGGTGCGATTTTTCGGCCAGCCCTACCAGCAGTTACGGGAACGCATTGGCTACGTCCCGCAACGCGAGAGTGTCGACTGGGACTTTCCGGTCAGCGCGTTGGACGTCGTGACGATGGGCCTGTATCGCAAAGTGGGTTGGTGTCTGCCGGTGCGTTGGCGGCATAAACAATTGGCCATGGAGGCGTTGGAACGCGTGGGCATGTCTGCCTATGCCCGGCGGCAGATCAGTCAATTGTCTGGCGGCCAACAGCAACGCGTGTTTTTGGCGCGGGCGTTGGCACAGGACGCGGACGTGTATTTGATGGACGAGCCGTTCACTGGTGTGGACGCTGCCACGGAGCGGGCGATCATCGCGATTTTGCGTGAGCTACGGACGCAGCAAAAGACGGCACTGGTTGTGCATCACGACTTGCAGACGGTCAGTGAGTACTTTGATGAGGTGATCTTGCTGAACATGCGGCTGGTCGCGACGGGCCCTGTCGAGCAGGTGTTTACGCCGGAGAATCTCCGCAAAACCTACGGCGGCAAGCTGGCGCTGCTGGACCGGGTCGGGCACAAGATGACGCTCCCGGAGGAGAACGAGAGTGATTAGGTGGATGCTGCCCGTGCTGCTGCTGGCCAGTGCGTTTGTCGTCCAGGCAAACGTTGGCGCGTCGCCGGTCGAACCGCTGGGAGCGGTGGCTAACCTGTACTTGTTGGCTGACGTATCGGCTGACGCGGGTGCGAACACCCAGTGGCCAACGTGGGACGAGGTGCTGCGGGTGGTCACGCTGCGTGATTACAACACGCGGGTCGTCTTTTGGGGCACCTGTATGCTGGGAGTGGCTGCGGGCGTCGTTGGCACTTTCATGCTTTTGCGAAAACGCGCCTTGATTGCGGATGTCGTGGGACACGCATCGTTGCCCGGAATTGGTGTCGCTTTTCTAGTGATGGAGATGGTGTCTCCGGGTGCGGAGAAATCACTGTCTGCCCTCTTGCTGGGGGCCAGTGTGGCGGGCGTTCTGGGAATTCTTTGCGTGATTGCCATCCGCCGGCTGAGCAAAGTAAAAGAAGATGCCGCTTTGGCCATCACTCTGAGTGTGTTTTTTGGTTTGGGGATCACGCTGTTCACGTTGATTCGTGATGTGGGCAGTGGTAGTCAGACCGGGTTGAATGGCTTCATTGAGGGGAAAGCGGCAACCATGACACAAAGTGATGTGCAGGTCATTGCCATGGGGGCGGTTGGGGTCTTCGTGGTGGCGATGTTGCTGTTCAAAGAATTCACGCTGCTCTGTTTTGATTCGCGTTTTGCGGCCACTCAGGGGTGGCCTGTGCTGCGTCTGGATATCGGGCTGATGCTGATGGTGGTGGGTATCTCGGTGATCGGTTTGCAGAGTGTCGGTTTGCTGCTGGTGGTGGCGATGTTGATTGTTCCTCCTTCGGCCGCTCGGTTTTGGACCGACCGTTTGCGGCTGATGGCGGGAATTGCCGGCGTCATTGGGGGACTCGCGGCAGGCGTGGGGGTGATGCTGAGTGCCTTGTTTTCCAAATTGCCAGCGGGTCCGGTCGTGGTGTTAGCGGGGACCGTATGTTTTGCTTTTAGTATGTGTCTGGGGACGCGCCGTGGCCTGTTGATCAAAGCGTTACGGCACGTTCGGTTGCAGCATCGCATTCGGATGCACCATTTGTTGCGTGCCCTTTTTGAGGCTCAGGAGCAGGGTGGCGGAGAGGCGGACGCGTCGTTCATTCCCTGGGACACGTTGCTGCGGCGTCGATCGTGGCAGGCCGGCGAGCTCAAACGCTGTGTGCGGATCGCCTGGGCCGCCGGCTACATCTACCGCGAGGGGGATCGGTATCGCTTGTCGGCGACCGGACTTGAAGAGGCGAGTCGCGTGGTCCGCAATCATCGCCTGTGGGAGTTGTATCTGATCCACTATGCAGATATTGCGCCGAGTCACGTGGACCGGGACGCAGATCAGATTGAGCACATCCTGGGGCCCGAGGTGATTCGCGAACTGGAGACGATGCTTGCGGATGTGCACGACCAACAGCAGGTGCCACCGAGTCCCCACGCGATTGTCACCACGCCCGAGTGACGGCTCAAACATGCAGTGGCAAATCGCATGACCGGCCGTAATGATGTCGGATCTGGGCGTCATGCAGGCGATGCAGAACAGCTTATTTGCGAACGAGAAGACTGGCGAGGCCGCGTTCCCGAGGGTCCTTCAGACCATCGGCCAGGCGCGCCAACGCTTCGGTTTCGATTTGACGGACGCGTTCGCGGGTTAACCCCAGTTGCTCGCCGATTTCCTTCAGGGTGTGAGGCTCGGTGCCATGTAACCCAAAACGCATTCGCAACACGGTGGCTTCCCGTTCACCCATGTCGCCGATCATCTCCATCACCCGTCGCAGTGCGTCGTGTTCGAGAAGCTCTTCTTCGGGCGTCTTGAGCCGTTCGTCCATGACAATCTCACCCAACGACCAGCCCGCATCGGCTTGGTCGGTTTGAGGGGTGGAGTTGTAAATGCGGATGGCCTTTTTGATGATCGGCAATTTCTTTTTGGGTAAGCCAAGCACGCGTGCAATCTCTTCCGGAGTGGCGGTCCGACCAAGTTCTTCGGTCAAGCGTGTGTTGGCGCGGCGCCATTTCGAGAGCAGTTCGACCATGTAGGCGGGGATGCGAATGGTCTTCGCCGAATTAATCAACGCCCGCTTGATGGACTGCTTGATCCAATAACTGGCGTACGTGCTGAAACGCGTACCGACATTCGGGTCAAAGCCTTCAACGGCACGCAACAGTCCGAGGTTGCCTTCTTCAATGAGGTCTTGCAGGCTGAGGCCTTTGCCCGTGTATCCGCGAGCGATATTAACGACCAATCGCAAATTAGCGCGGACCATACGGTCCCGTGCTCGCACGTCACCCTGGGCGATGGCGTTGGCCAGATCGCGTTCATCCTGTGCGGTGAGCAACGCGGTTTCATTGATTTCGCGCAGATAGGTTTCCAGCGGAGTCTGCAAGGAGGAGCTGGACTGACGCTTGTTGGTACGTTCCTTGGGGAGAGTTGCTTCTTCGTTGAAGTCGATCTCGTGGTCGGTCATCTCCATGGTTGCCTCATCGTCTTGGGGTCGATAGCTCTGCGAATAAAGAGACGTATCGACCTGAGTGACTGGCAAACTGCAACGACCAGGCAAGCGTAAGCGGTGCGACGGATATTCGTGCGGTTCCGAACGTACCAAAAAAAGCGTCCTCGCCAGTCAGGACTAGCGAGGACGTTTATAAAGCTTGCTTTAACTTACCGAAGGCATGGACTAGTCGGAAGACTCCTCACTGTCGTCGCCTTCCGAGCTCTCGGCGCTTTCGGAGCTGTCAGCGCTTTCCGAGCTCTCGGCGCTTTCGGAGCTGTCAGCGCTTTCCGAGCTCTCGGAGCTGTCAGCGCTCTCGCCGCTTTCCGAGCTCTCGGCGCTGTCAGCGCTCTCGCCGCTCTCCGAGCTTTCCTCGGCAGCGGGTTCTTCCGGTGCTTCGGTTGGGGTAGCGATCAGCGGACCAGCGGAGCCGAGTCCACCTTTGAGTTCCGCTTTCGATTTTTCTCGAGCGGTCTCTTCGGCTTGTGCGGCCATTTCATCTTCTTCCGCCCATTCCACGCGTTTGCGTGACAGACCAATCTTGCGGTCTTCGGTGTCGACTCGCAGGATCTTGACCTCGATTTCCTCGCCCATTTTGACGACTTCTTCGGGGTTTTCGACCTTGTGGTCAGCCAACTCGGAGATATGCAGGAGGCCTTCCAGTCCGTCTTCGAGTCCGACAAAGACTCCAAAGTTGGTGACTTTGGTGACGTTGCCTTTGACCACCTGACCGGGCTGATACTTGTCGGGAATGTCGGTGGACCATGGATCGTCATCCAACTGCTTGAGGCCCAGTGCAATCCGACGCCGTTCGGAGTCGATGGACAAGACCTTGCAGGTGACCTCTTGGCCCTTCTCCAACATTTCGTTGGGGTGACTGATCTTACGCGTCCAGGACATGTCCGAGACGTGGAGCAAGCCGTCGATGCCTTCTTCCAATTCAACAAACGCACCGTAGTTGGTGAGGTTGCGAACCTTGCCGTTGACAGTCGTGTCGACCGGATAGCGATCGAGGACGGATTCCCATGGGTTGTCCTGGGTTTGCTTCATGCCCAGTGACAACTGTTGGCCTTGCTTGTCAACGCCCAGGATGACGACTTCGATTTCGTCGCCAATGTCCACGAGTTCGTTGGGGTGATTGATACGTTTGGTCCAGGACATTTCACTGATGTGGACCAGNCCTTCAATGCCGGGTTCGAGTTTGACAAACGCCCCGTAACTCATGACGTTCACCACTTCGCCCTTAACACGCGAGTTGACCGGGTATTTCTCCTCGACGTCTTCCCACGGGTTGGCTTGTTTCTGCTTCAAGCCGAGCGCGATCTTTTGCTTGTCGTAGTCAATGTTCAGGATCATCACTTCGAGTTCCTGGTCGATGCTGACCATTTCGGAAGGATGGCTGATCCGTTCCCAACTCATATCAGTGATGTGCAGTAGGCCATCGATGCCTCCCAAATCGACGAACGCACCGAACTCGGCGATGTTCTTGACAACACCCTTGGCCAACTGACCGACTTCCAGGGTTTCCAGGAGACTCTTTTTCTGTTCTTCACGCTGCTTCTCGATGAGCGATCGGCGGCTGACGACGATGTTGCGTCGCGCTTCATCGATCTTGAGGACCTCACATTCGACTTCTTTGCCGATGTAGTCTCCAATATCGCTGGGGCGGCGAATGTCGACCTGGCTGGCGGGCAGGAATACCTGCACACCAATGTCGATCAACAAGCCACCTTTGATCTTCCGCGTGACCAGACCGGTAACGACCTTGCCCTCTTCGATCGTCTGCATGACGTCGATCCACTTTTGGATGTCGTCCGCTTTGCGTTTGCTGATCGACACCATCCCGTGGGGATCGTCGGCCAAGCCGAGTTCGTCCTCGACTTCTTCGATGTAGACGTTAACGGAAGCGCCGACTTCCGGCACTCCTTCTTCTTCGCTCCATTCACTGCGAGGCACCGTGCCTTCGCTCTTGAAGCCGACATCAATGAGGACGTTGTCCTCGTCGACTCGGATGACTTTACCTGACACGATCTCGTTGACCGTGATGTTCTTTTCTTCCTGGGTGAGGTTGTCATCGAGGCTCTGCTCGATAGTCCCCAGTTGCTCCAGGGTGGCGATTTCGGCGTCGAAATCGGCGTCGGATTCGAGTGAACGGATGAGATTGCGGTTAACCATAGATTCGTTAGTACCTTTCATGCTCCCCAGTGGAGCATGCTGGTGTGGTCGTGCTCGCTACCGGAAAGCAAGCACCACGGCACGGTGTTAAAAGTTGGGAAGCGCTGCGCGGGCTGACTGCCTGCTCCAACAACTGCTTCGAATCGGCCAATCCTAGCAAAGTGCAAGAATTATGGCAAGTTACTGTGATCGGTTCAGGAATCGATGGAACTCCTTAGAAAACCGGGCTGTGGCGCGTGCTAACGGGGCTAGCCTAGATAGCTAGCGGTGCTTGCTGGGCGGCTGTGCGTGACGGAGCGCCGCAGCGCGGGATCTTTCAGACATCGAGCGGCCGCGGTTCTCTCGGCGGGCAGCGTGGCTACGAGGGCGAACGCACCGGTCGGAGTCATCGAGTCCCTGAGGACCGCGCGTCGACAACGGGTGACTGCAGCGATAAGATCGGCAGCTACAGCAGATTGCAACGAAGTTATCCGCAGAGGGAGGAACCGATGGCAACGACAATTGAATTCCCGCAACGTGTCGCGTTGGTGACCGGTGGTTCCCGCGGTATTGGACGTGCCTGTTGCCTCAAACTGGCAGAAGCCGGGGCTCGAGTTGCGGTGAACTATCGCTCCAATCAACCGGCTGCAGAGGCGACGGTCGAANCGATCCGTGCCCAGGGCGGGGAGGCCTTGGCGATTCAGGCCGATGTCGCGGTCGCTGACGATGTGACTCGGATGGTCGATCAGGTCGAGGGCCAGTTGGGGCCGGTGGATTTATTGGTAAACAATGCCGGTATCTTCGAGGTGGGCCAGCACACAGAAGAGACGTTGGAAATCTGGCAGCGGACCCTGGATTGCAATCTGACCGGTACGTTCCATGTCACCTGGGCAGTGAAGGATGGCATGATCGAGCGGGGATATGGGCGGATCGTCAATATCGCGTCGGTCGCTGCATTAGCTGCGCGGCCTCAGTGCATTGCCTATTCGGTCAGTAAAGCGGGCGTGGTGGCGTTAACCCGCAGTCTGGCCAGTGCAGTCGCCGAGCATGACGTACGGATCAACGCCGTGGCTCCCGGCTTGATTGACACAGAAATACTGGACGCGGCAGAAGCGGAGGCGTTGGCCGCGATTGTCGAAGCGACCCCGATGAAGCGGATGGGTGATTCGGACGAAGTGGCGGATGGGGTGATGTACCTGCTCTCGGATCTGTCGCGTTTCACCACCGGGCAGACACTGGTCTGTAGCGGCGGACGGGTGCTGTTGCCGTAGGGTGCCGGACCCGTTGCAGTTCATCCTGTACGCCCGTGGCCGACGAGGTGTCAGGCGATGATTTCCTCAACCACCCTGCCGTGGACATCGGTCAGCCGGAAGTCGCGACCGGCGTGACGGTAGGTCAATTGCTTGTGGTCCAAACCCATGAGGTACAGGATGGTGGCGTGGAAATCGTGAACGTGCACGGCGTGTTCTTCGATATGGTTGCCAATATCATCGGTACTGCCATGTACGATTCCTGGCTTGACGCTACCGCCGGCAAGCCAGGACGAGAACGCTTGGGGGTGGTGATTGCGGCTTTTGGANCCCTTGCCGTCCTGTGCCCAGGGAGTACGGCCGAATTCGGTACAGAAAACCAATAAGGTTTCAGAGAACAGGCCCCGTTGTTTCAGATCGCGAATCAGGGCTGCGACCGGTTGATCGACGCGGCGGGCATACTTGGCGTGGCTGGCGATATCGCGGTGTGCGGCATCCCAGTTATCGCGGCAGGCTCCGACGGCATCGATGACCTCGACGAATCGCACGCCCGACTCCACCAGGCGGCGCGCCATGACGCATTGGGCCGCATACGATTTTTGGTCTCCCGGCTCAACGCCGTACATCGCCAGTGTGGTTTCCGTTTCTTCGGCCAGGTTCAGGACTTGGGGTGCCAGTTCCTGTAGCCCTTGGGCGGTACGAAACGTCTGCAGCCGCCCTTGTAGACGAGGGGCGTTGTCGCGCTGCTGCAGATGCCGCCGATTGAGCGACTCGAGCAACCCCAGTTCCAGTGATTGCAGCGCCGCGGGGGTCTCGGATCGCAGGTGCGGCAGCGGACGCGGGCCGGGGACGACCTGGACACCAGTGTGAATCGNNGGAAGAAAGTTCGCGTCCCAGATTTGAGGGCCGTTATAAGGTCGATGCTCGCTGATCACGACGTGGCCAGGCAACTGGGAATTCTCGGTGCCCAAGCCGTAGCTCAACCAGGAACCCAAACTTGGCATCGGGGTGTTCGTGCTGCCGGTATGCAGCTGCAGTGTGGCCTCGCCATGATCCCGATGGTCGCTGTGCATGGATCGGATCAACGCAACTTCGTGCATCACTTGGCGAAGATGGGGGAATAGATCGCTGACCTCGGTGCCGGCTTGACGGTTGGGGTGAAATCTCCAACCCGGCGCCTTCAGGAAACGGTCGGCTTGGGGTTGATTCGGGGCCGCGTTCACGGGTGGTCCGATCGACAGGTCGTGATCACGAAGTAACCGTGACTTGGGGTCGAATGTGTCGACATGGGAGAACCCACCGGACATGTAAAGCACAATGACGTGCTTGGCGGGACGCGTCAGTGCCGGTGGAGTCTCCTCGCCGAAAGCGCGTGGCATCCGCCCGCCCAGCGTGGTCGCAGCTCCGGCCACAGCAGCTTGCAGCAAACTGCGGCGGTTCGGCTGTGCGGTTGGGGGTGACGGTTGCGGGTATGGCATGATGGGGCTCAGTCTAGAAAAAAGAACTCGTTGCTGGTCAACATCGCGCGGGCCATCGAGGTCCAGACGCGCTGGCGGTCGTCTGACGCTTGGTCGGCGGCTTGATAACTTTGGATGTAATTAAGTAAGGTTGCCACTTCGTCGTCTGTCGGCGGGCGACTGTAGCACAGCTGATACGCGTGTTGAATGCGTTTGCGATCGGTGGGCCGCTCCTGGAGCAGGCGTTTGGCAAAGGCGTTGGCCCGCTGCTTGATAAAAGGAGAATTCATCAGGTAGAGCGATTGGCCGGGGACGTCGGTGCTGGCGCGGATGGCGGTGGTGGCGCTGCGGTCCGGCGGATTAAACAGACCCAGGAACGAATGGTCGAACAGTCGTTGAGTTAGCAGGTAGACGCTACGGCGATTCGTTTCGAATTCGGCATGAAACGGTCCGTTCAAGCCATACCGTTTCTGGTCCCAAGCGGGCAGTGGGTGCGCCGCGGCCGGGGTGCGATCGAGTTCGCCTGTCACCGCCAGCATCGCGTCGCGAATCGCTTCGCCTTCTAATCGACGTTGTGGAAAGCGAGTCAGGTAGACATTGTGGGGGTCGGACTCCGACGCCGCCGGAGTCGAGGCGAGGCGATAGGTTTCCGTTAGCAGAATGCGGCGGTGGAGTTGTTTGAGAGACCAGCCGTCATCCACCAAGCGTTGTGCCAGCCAATCCAGAAGTTCCGGGTGGGATGGCGATGCGCCTCGGATACCGAAATTGTCGGGGGTGGTGACCAGGCCGCGGCCAAAATGCCGTTGCCAGATGCGGTTGACCAGCACTCGCGGTACCAGCGGGTGATCTGGACGCGTCAACCAGTTGGCTAATTCCAGACGCCCAGAGCCGCGGGCGATCTTGGGGGGCGCGGTGCCGTCGATGACTTGCAGGAAACGGCGCGGTACGACCGGGCCGGTGCGATGCGGTTCGCCTCGCCGATGGATGGCGGCGTCATGCGGCTTCCCTTCGGCCACGCCGAACACCATCTCGAGCGGGGGGCGACGGGCCAGCGACGTCTTTTCGCGTTTCAGCCAGTCGAGCCCGTGCAGCATCAATTCACGGAATTTGCCGCCACGGTGGTCAAGTAATTCCGCGCGTTGTTGGCCGAGCGCTTGTTTCTGTGGGCTGTCAGGGGCGGCCGCTTTCCATTCGCTGTTGACACGTTGGAATGCTTCAAGTGTCGGTTTGAGCCACGGACGAAAGTGATTGTTAATCTGGTACTCGTATCTCGCAATGACTCGCCAATGCTCGGTGGCTTGTTGCTGTAACGATGGCGAAGGAACGGTGGGAACGAGCCCCGACGGAGACTTTTCGACCGACATGCCCATCCACGGCAGTGTTGTGCTGTCGAGAATGCCATACAGGCCGTAGTAGTCGCTTTGGAAGATCGGATCGAACGGATGGTCATGGCATCGCGAGCAACGCAGGGTCAGCCCCAGGACACCACGCCCCAGCGTGTCGAGAGTATTTTCAAGTGTCAGGTGAAGGTGTTCTCGTTTGGAGTTACCGTAGCGCTGCGACAGGGCGAGAAATCCGGTGGCAATGGTCAGTTCGCGCGCCGCGGGCTCGTCGATTGTGCCGGCTTGCAGGTCGCGCCAGGCGATCACATCGCCGGCGATCTGAGCCCGCAGGAAGGCATCGAAAGGTAAGTCACGGTTCAGCGCCTCAATGATCCAATTGCGGTACCGCCAAGCGTCGGGGATGGGATAATCCCCGACGTCGCCCTGGGTGTCTGCATAGCGGGCGACGTCCATCCAATGCCGCCCCCAACGTTCACCGTAGTGAGGCGACGCGAGTAGCCGATCGACCGCCTCGGCAAAGACCACTGGATCAGGTCGCGGGTCGGCGAGGAACGTGTTGACCTCGGCGGGCGACGGGGGGAGTCCGGTGAGATCAAAGGTGACGCGGCGGAGCCATTGATGTCGTGGGGCTGGCTGGGTGGCAGTCACCCGTGCCTGTTGTCTCGCGGCCTCCAGGAAACGGTCAATGGGAGTCCGCGCCCAGCGGGCATTCGCCACTGCGGGAGGTTCCGGCGCGACGCGTGGTTGAAACGCCCAATGGTCCGTTCGCAATGCTTCGTCGGGGACGCTGTGGCTGGGGCGTGGGGAGTTAGCCGGCACGGTTGCAGTGGATTGCG
>NZVR01000083.1 GCA_002701545.1 Blastopirellula sp.
CTGCTGCTTCTGAAGCAACGTCCCAATCGCGTCCCAAGCTTCCTCGGGAGTTAAGCCAAAATGTGAGGCTTCGGCCATCAACAACAGCTGGCACTGCGCGTCCAGTCCCTTGTGTTTGGCCAGGACCACCACCGCCTTCTCCAGAAATGCCGTCACAGGATCTTCGGACGCTGCCTTGACAATCCGAACGACCGGCGGGGGCGTGAGCTCGACCGGAGTCACCTTCGGAGCCGGACGTTGCGGTGGCGTCCGCGCCTCGACAGGCGCTGCGATGATGATCTCGTCGGCAGGCGGGACAGTCGGCTCCGAGGTCACGTCGTCCAGGAACTCGATTCCCTCGTCAGCCACAGGAGCCGGCGCTGGCGGCAGCGCACCCAGGGCGATCACCCCCCGCTGCTCGAGTAGCCGCAATTCGAAAACCAACTGCTCGTGCGACATACCCAACCGAGTCGCGATCTGCTGCAACTCAGCGTATTTCTCCGCCGACAACACGCGTTCCGACAGGATGATCGGAGAGGCTTCGTCGAGAAATGCTCGCGCGAGCACCTCGTTTGCTGAATCTTGCCAGCGATTGAATGAAGCGTCTGTCATAGCGAATCGGTCAGTTGTTCCAAGCTGCCGAAGGTTTGCCAAGGAATGGCGCCGAGTTGGCCTGCCTGTATCCTACGCGTTTTGGCCGGTTTTGTCTTGTCAGAAGGGTGGGGAATTGGATTCTGACGTCAGATTCAGGCGGTTGCAGGCCAACCCACGCGATTTTGGAGCCACCCGCTCCGTCCGGTACGATGGACACCCTTGCAAACGTTCGCATCTGCCGTGCACCGCGTGAAACACGCCCCCACCGAAAGGAAGACGTTATGGCTCGCCCCGTATCGAGAATGTTGGCTATCGGACTTTTGGTCTTGAGTCTCACCCAGTACGCCTTCACCGACGATGCGACCTTGCGTCCGTCGCAACAAACAGCTCTGGCTGCGGTCGACGCGCATAGCGATACCGTGAAGTCGGTCAACCAATCGATTTGGAACTATGCCGAAGTGGGACTGCAGGAGCAGCAATCGAGTCGTCTGTTGATTCAACACTTACAAAAAAACGGTTTCACGGTGAAAGCTGGAGTGACCGGTATGCCCACCGCATTTGTCGCCAGCTACGGCAGCGGCAAACCGGTCATCGGGATCTTGGCCGAATACGATGCCTTGCCGGGGATGTCGCAACAGGTAGCACCACAACGACAACCCGCCACGACCGGCAAACCGGGACACGCCTGTGGGCACTCCGGACTCGGCGCCGGGGCGCTGGGCGCCGCACTGGCAGTCAAAGANGCGATCGCGAAACACCAANTGNCNGGNACCATCCGACTCTACGGCACCCCGGCGGAAGAAACGGTCATCGGCAAAGTCTACATGGCCTTGGACCAACAGTTCGATGACCTGGACGTCTGCCTGCATTGGCACCCCTCAACGCGNAACGAGGCGAAAGCCGGCAGTTCCAAAGCTTTGGTCTCCGCCAAATTCACCTTTCGTGGTACCCCNGCCCACGCTTCGGTCAGTCCTGAAAGTGGCCGCAGTGCACTGGACGCCGTCGAATTGATGAACATCGGAGCCAACTACATGCGCGAACATCTGAAAGAAGACGCGCGGATCCATTACGTCGTCGTCAACGGAGGCGGTGCTCCCAACGTGGTACCGCCTGAGGCAACTGTCTGGTACTACTGCCGAGCCGACTCGCATCGTGATGTCGAATATAACTTCCGCTGGTTGCAAGACATCGCCCGGGGTGCCGAAAAGATGACGCGCACCAAATTGACGGTGCAGATCGACACCGACTGTCACGAGATCATTCCCAACGCCCCACTGGCTGCCTTGATCTACGACAATCTCGTCAAGGTCGGTGCACCCCGGTTCACCGCAGACGAACAGTTCTTCGCCCGCCGCCTCCAAGAACCGCTCGCAGCCCAATTTGGCACGCAGTTCACCCGCGCCATCGACGAGCGGATCCATCGCATTCAGCCCAACCCCAAACCTGGCAAAGGCTCGACCGATGTGGGAGATATCAGCTGGCGGGTACCCACCGGCGGGCTGTCCACCACCTGTTTCGTGGCACAAAGTCCGGGGCATAGTTGGCAGAACGTCGCCAGTATCGGGTCGTCGATCGGAGAAAAAGGGATTTTATTTGCCTCCAAGGTGCTAGCCTTAACCACCCTGGATCTGCTCGAGAATCCCCAACAGGTGTCGGCTGCCAGACAAGATTTCAGCACCCGGACCGAGAAGCTCAAATATTTCAGCTTTATTCCGGAGGGACAGCCAGTTCCTACCAAAATCCGCTGATGGTGGAACGTCTGTCTACCGCAGATGTGGCCGGACAGAAACGTGAGAAATCACGATCCACAAGAGGAAGAAGGACAGACTCAGGGTGGTGTGAAGAATTTCGACTCGCATGGACCTCTCTCGATCTCTCGAACTGAGACATAACAGACGTCCGTGTGGTGTAGTGCAGTCCTTGCTCGTTTGGTATCGGTCCCTCAGCGACAACGTAACGACCAATTCCTTCGCCGCCGTCAACCCTTCAGCAAACCCAACATGCGCGCCAGCCGTCAAGGTTTAACGCGAAACCCTGCGGTTGACGTCCACCTTGTGTTTCGTAGGGTAAGAAAAATCGCTATGTCGTCCGCACATTCCGGCGAGGATGCATTAGAATGAGGGCGAGAATTACGGCGTGACCGGAGAGACGGAATGCGGATTTGCATATTCACCGACAGCTTCCTCCCCTACTGTTCGGGAGTGACGTATGCCGTTCTCAATCAGGCTTCTGAGCTGGTGCGACGCGGACACGAGGTCTACATCTTTCGTCCCAAGCCGTGGCATTCGAAGCAGGAGGGGATGGATGATGTCGCAGAGGGCGTGAAGATCGTCAATCTCCCCTGTTCCATCCCGATCCCTAACGTGCCGAAACTTCACGTGGTCCTGCCGACCTTCCTGTACACGATCTACAAGCTGCTCCGCCTCCGCCCGGATGTGATTCATCTGAATACCGAGTGGGGCTGTGGTTGGGAAGGTGTGGTGGCCGGACGCATGATGGGCATCCCGGCGGTCGGTACCTTCCATACGTTTTTCGCCGAGCCTGGCTATCTGAAAGCGTTTGGGCTGCCCAACAACAAGATCATGCGGAACATCATGTGGAATTACTCNGTGTTCTTCTACAGCCGCTGCCATGCCCTCACCAGCCCATCAGCAGCCGTCAAAAACGCCTTGGTGGCGCACGGCGTGAAAACCGAACCCGCTGTCGTCTCCAACGGCATCGAGCTACCGGAGTTAATCGAATCGGAAGCGGTCGAGCGTCTGCGGGAAGAACATGAATTGACCGGCCCGACCTTCGCCTACATCGGACGCATCTCCCCGGAAAAATCGCTGGATGTCCTGTTAAAAGCGTTTGCCAAAGTCTCCCAGGAGCGTGACGATGCCCGCTTGGCCATCGTGGGCGACGGCCCCTATCGCTTCAAGTTGCGACGGCAGATCAAACAGCTCGGAATCTCAGAGAAGACGGTCCAATTTGGTTTTGTCCCCCACGACGAACTGATCGCCCAAAATATCCCCCGCGTGGCCGACATCTTTATCACCGCCAGCAAAACCGAAAATCAGCCCATGAGTATTCTCGAGGCCATGGCCTTCGGCTTACCCATCGTCGGCGCACGGGCCAAAGGCATCCCCGAACTGGTNGANGACGGGCGCGACGGTTTACTGTTTGAACCGGATGATGTCGATGACATGGCCGCTCAGATGCTGGCATCCATCCAGGATCCCACCGCGCTGAAGGAGATGTCCAACAACGCTCTGCTGACCGCTGACGCACACACCATCGAACGCACCGTCGACCGACTCGAGGATGTCTACTTGCAGGCCATTGAAATTAAACGCGGAACTGAGGCTAGGGAGCGGGCAAGTCAGAGTAACCAAACTGCTGCCGCATCTGCAGCGCCAGAGACGACCGATGAATCGCCCGCAGCAACGCCCGATCCGGATAACCATGTGGCTTCGGCGACTGCACCTGGAGAGTTTTAATCTTGGGACCACCGTCGTCCTGGCCCCACTTCCACTGATAGTCTTCCGGCTGACTGTAAGTATCCGTCCCCGTCGTGCGCTCGGATCCTAAGAAAGTGAACAGGGACGCCGTTGTGGCGATCGGATCGCGTACGAGATCTTCGTAGCGGACCACGCACGTACTGGCCCCATCCGCTTCGTGCACCTCGTTTAGTCGCCGCATCACCCCCGCCCAGTAGCCTTGAATCAGGAAGCGATTGGCCCACGGCCCCAACGTACCGGCAAATTTGCGAAACGCCATCTTCCGCAACGATACCACNGTCTCGTACACATCCCGCACAAGCAGGATCGTTTTCACGTTGTCCACGGTCGGTAGACGCGGATAGCGACGCACCTCTTGAAACCAACAGGGTCGCTTCAAGAGCAGAATGGGATGCTCATCCAGCTTGCCAAGTTCCTCCAGGGCCTGGGGATGCCCGTGGTATTTCTGAAAATTCGTCTCCGGCAAATTCGAGATATCCGGTGCCTCGGCTAATAGGGCCTTGAGTAAAGTCGATCCCGAACGCATGGTCGAGGCTATGACGGCAATGGACGGTTCTGACATCGCGGGGAGCTGTTCATTCTGCGGGCGGAGGGATCAGAGTGGCGTTGGAACGACAGCGTCATCAGACGCTCCCGACTTTTCCTCGGACCATCTCTGCTGGTACGATGCCATGTATCGACGCAGACTTCAAGGCGGCTTACCGTATCGGGGCGTGGTGCAGGTGGCATCTCGTACCGATGGCCGGAGGCCGCCCGCCCTGAGTGACAACGATGAATCAAGTACCTCCCCCCGCCGTCGGAATCGATCTCGGCACCACCTTTTCGGCGGTCGCCCGACTCGATGATTTGGGTCGGCCGGAAACGTTAATCAACGCCGAAGGCGATAAAACCACACCCAGTGTCGTCTTAGTCGACGGCAACGAGGTGGTGATCGGCAAAGAAGCGGTCAAAGCGATGGCCACGGACATGATAGCGATCGCGGAATGTGCCAAGCGCGACCTCGGCCACCGCATGTTTCACAAGCAACTGGGCGGTCGCCAGTATCCGCCGGAAGCCTTACAAGGCTGGATCCTCAACAAATTGCGTCTGGACTCGCAGGCGCAGATCGGCGACTACAGCAAGGTGGTCGTCACCGTCCCTGCCTACTTCGATGAAGTCCGCCGCAAAGCGACTCAGGACGCCGGATACATCGCCGGCTTTGAGGTGATGGACATCATCAACGAGCCGACGGCGGCCGCGGTGGCGTTCGGCTTTCAGCAAGGCTACATGCAACCGGATGGTAGTACCCCCAAGGAGAAGAAAATTCTGGTCTACGACCTCGGCGGCGGCACCTTTGATGTGACCGTGATGCAAATTGGCGGCCGCGAATTTGTCGCCTTGGCGACCGATGGCGATGTCCGACTCGGCGGACGTGACTGGGACCAGCGACTGGTCGATTACGTGGCCGAAGATTTTATTCGCAAATTCAGCCTCGACCCGCGCGAGGAACCCAACACACTCGGACGGTTACTCCGCGAATGCGAAGACGCCAAACGGACGTTGTCGGCGCGCAAAAAAACCACCATCGCATGCGACTACCAAGGCCACTCCATGCGGTGTGACGTTTCCCGTGACCAGTTCCATCAGATGACGCAGGATCTGCTCGATCGCACCGCGTTTACCACCCGTCAAACGCTCAAAGCAGCCAACCTGACGTGGGACGACATCGATCGCATCCTGCTGGTCGGCGGCTCGACCCGCATGCCGGCCGTCAGCGAAATGCTGGAGAAACTCAGCGGCAAAGCGCCGGACCGATCCGTCTCACCGGACGAAGCGGTCGCACACGGTGCCGCACTGCACGCCAGTCTGTTGCTCTCGCGGTTTGCCGGGCAGTCGCCGGCGTTCCGCATTAAAAACGTCAACTCACATAGCCTGGGCGTCGTGGCAACCGATCGCGAGACGAAGCGGCCACGAACGGCGGTCCTGATTCCCCGCAACACACCCCTACCTTGCGCTGCGAAACGCATTTTCAAAACGCAAAAAGCCAATCAACGCTCGATCCTCGTGCAAATTGTTGAGGGAGAGAGCGGATCGCCGGAGGACTGCTCGCAGGTCGGCAAATGCTCAGTCCGCGATCTACCAGCAGGGCTCCCGGCCCAGACCCCGATCGAAGTCCGTTTCCATTATGCCGCCAACGGACGCCTGACCGTGATCGTCCGCGTGGAAGGTACGGAAACGGAGCTGAAACACGAAATCACTCGAGAAAACAGCCTCAGTCAGCAGCAGTTGAACAGCTGGCGGGAGTATGTCTCTCAAGTGCCTCCCACGGCGAAATAGCAGCATGCCGCAGCCAGACCCCACCGTACCTGCCACCTCCGATGTCCGCATGAAAGGATTTGCTCGCCGCGTGCGTGTCGAGCAGGCCTGGGACTGGCTCGCGTCCCAGTTGCGCCCCCTGCCCACCGAAACGGTGGCGTTACACGAGGCGTGGGGGCGCGTTTTGTCCGAGTCCATCGTCAGTGCCGTGGACGTACCTGGATTCCCCCGGGCCATGATGGACGGCTATGCCGTGGTGGCTGCCGATACCGAAGGAGCGACCGCTTATAACCCGCTGCCACTGCAGGTCGTCGACGTGTCGCTGCCCGGCGCGCCCGCTCACCAGGCCCTTACCGCCGGCCAAGCGATTCGCATCATGACCGGAGCACCCGTTCCCCAAGGCGCAGACGCCGTGCTGCCGGTCGAGCGAGTGACGGTCGAAACCGAACAGATTCTGGTCCAGGATGCCGTGGCGCGGGGTAAGCATATCGGACCTCAGGGTGAAGACATTGTCCAAGGCCACGCCTTGCTGCCCGCCGGGCGTCAACTCCGCCCGCAAGATGTGGGCGTCTTGAGCTCGACCGGAAACGCCGAACTACCCGTTGTCCGTCGCCCGCGCGTGCGGGTCGTGGTCACCGGTAACGAACTGCTGCCTGCGGGGGCCATGCCCGCCGGATACCAAATCGTCGACGCCAACGGCCCGATGCTGCAGGCATTGATCGCCCGCGACGGCGGTATCGGTTTTCAACGTGGCATCGTCGAAGACACACCCCAAGCCATCCTGGCGGCCATGCAGGATGACGCCGATATCATCCTCGTCTCCGGCGGCTCCAGCGTGGGCGAAGAAGACCACGCGCCGACGCTCCTGCGCGAACACGGTGAATTGGCCATCCATGGAATCGCCATGCGACCCAGCAGCCCAGCCGGCATGGGCCGCTTGGGAGACCGGCTGGTGTTCCTCCTGCCCGGGAATCCCGTCTCTTGCTTGTGCGCCTACGATTTCTTCGCCGGCCGCGCCATCCGTGCACTGGGTGGCCGCGCAACGAACTGGCCATACCGGGAAATCACCGCCACCCTCTCACGCAAACTGGTCTCGGCCGTCGGACGCGTCGACTATGCCCGCGTTCGCCAGACCGGCGACCAAGTCGAACCACTCGCCATCAGCGGCGCATCGGTCCTCAGTTCCACCACGCGTGCCGATGGCTTTGTCATCATTCCCCAGGATAGTGAGGGCTACCCCGCGGGAGCCACCGTCCAAGTCATGCTCTACGACGAAACCCCGCACACAACGACACCGACCGCCTGACCGCTGTTCGGGACCCCTGTCCCTTAACGGTGGATCGAGAAACCCCAACTCACCCCTTGCCGCGGCGGCGGACACACTCGGCGCGAATAACGATACGGCCGCTGGTGGTAGTATGCACCAGGTGGCGGAAAGCTCGGAGCGTAGTAATGCTCTTCGACCACCACCGGTGTCGCGGCGGTCGCCCTCTGAACCCGAGCCGGGGGCGCCTGCATCGCTTTGATGACGTTCGCACTCACACCCTGTTGGTTGAGCATGATGATTTCGTCCACACCGATCGGCCCCGCGGTTCCATGCGCTCGAATGTGGGCCAGGATCACATCGTCCGGCACTCCGGCTTGCGCCATCGCCACCACGTCTCCGGTACTGGTCGCTCCGCTCAACTGGCGCCCCAGTCGTGCTTCGATCAAAGCATTGTTCCGTGCGACTTCCGTGTCGATGACATCGCCAACCGCACCGCCCGATAAGGCACCCACGGCCGTGCCAATCGCAGCACCCGCCAAGGCGTTCCCGTTATGCTCGCCAACCAGAGCGCCCGTAATGCCTCCCGCAACGGCTCCCACGCCGGCAAGTTGATCTCCGTAATACGGCGAACGGCAGCCTACACAACCGAGCCCTAGCAGGGCCATCACGAGGAGCTTCTTCATCGCGCTGAGCCTCATGTAACAAGGAAAGAGGAACCCGGATTTCCACAGAAAGGATCCGAGATGCTGTCAGGAAGCCCAGCGAGCGTCAAGGTGGATTTCGGCTCACCGCAGCCAGCACGACGCACGCTAGCGACGCACATACACGCCCGTTGCTGCGATCGTCAGATTCCCCAACGCGTCAACCGCGCCGGTACCTTGCACAACCACAATCTGGTTTTTCTCCACCCCCAACAGCTCCCGAGCGTCGACCGGCAACACGGCACCATCGTCATCGAGAATCTTGACCACGGCTAACGAGTCGTTTGCCGATTTGTCTTTGTTGCAGAAGTGGCAATCACAATCCGCCCCGTGGGCACTGTCCTCGTCGCCGGCCATGATCAAGGCCGCCGCATCCGAGATCAAGAACGCCGCACGCCCGGCATCCCATGGTTCGTGGTCCCCGGCGCTGATCCGGCCAACCAGTACGATTTCGGGATTCGCACTGACCGCGGCCTTCGCCTCGGTGACCGCAATCGCGCCCGTCGGCTCTTCTTCCAGCAGGTATTGTGATTGAACTGCGGCGGCGGGCGTGGCCGATGACGCGTCACTGCAGCCCGCCATGACGAGCGCGCCGATACACATCACACTGGTAACATACAACAGGACGAATCCACTTAAATCTCGCAGGGTCATGTTG
>NZVR01000084.1 GCA_002701545.1 Blastopirellula sp.
TGTTCGGGCATGTGTTTTATCGGGCGTTGCAAATCGGGCCAAAAGCCCATGTCCAGCATCCGATCGACCTCGTCCAGGACCAATACCTCGAGGTCGCTAAATTGAATGTGCCCCTGCTCAAGTAAATCCAGTAATCGACCGGGCGTAGCGACGACTAAGTGCGGGCCACGGGCCAACGCCTGCACTTGCTTGCCTTGGCTAACACCGCCATACACCAGCGTTTGCCGGAAGGAGATGTGCTTGCCATACTCTGCGAAACTCGCACTGATCTGCAGGGCCAATTCGCGTGTTGGTGCCAAGACGAGCGCCAGTGGACGGCGCGGCCGTGTTTTGGGCTGTTCACGTCCCAAAATATCCAAAATCGGCAAAGCAAATGCGGCGGTCTTGCCAGTGCCCGTCTGAGCACATCCCAACACATCGTGGCCCTCAAGTGCCGGCGGTGCGGCCTGCGCTTGGATGGGGGTGGGCTTCTGGTAACCCAGCTCTGCCAACGCTCGCTGCAGTGGTTGAATCAAATCTAGTTCTTCAAATGTCTTCAAACTTGTACCTTCTGTCTTCAGGGTCTTGGCGGAGAAGCGTTCTTGGGCTCCAGTCCGCGGGCGCATCAGTCGCGCCGGGTCATGTATGAGTCGAGGGTTCTGACCGCGTCAATCGGCACCCAGCGGTAACGCGCAAGGTGGTCGCGAGTGGAGTAAGAACCAGGGGAATTCCGGACCAACAAGAGTGTCGCGGTATTCAAGCTGCCTGCTTCCCAGAGCGGTCAACACGACCGTTAGTGGCGGCGGTTATCCGGCCGAGGGGGCCGGAACGGGTTGCGAGGACGGCGCCAGTCCTGAGAGGCTCATCCTTCGCGGGTTCGGAATACGCCTAAGAGCGTTCTCGTTTTTTCCAAACCACCTCAGAGCAACTGCAACCGTACAATGATCCGCCGCTCTCTTGGTCAGCTTAGCTTGCTTTCCCCTCAACAGCAACGCCAAAACGTATTTTGGCCCGAGAATCCGGGGCGTCGACAACGTGATGCAGCAGGAGAGGAGAAGAACAGGGGTTAGAGAAGAAAAAAGGGGCAGAGCTCCTCTCCCTGTCTGGTCTCTTTCCCAGACCTCTTTTCTGATGCTTCATGCAGAGTCATGTTAGCCAGGAGGCGGAAAGCTCTTTCCCTATCTTCCTGAGATCAGCGGTACCATCGATGATTGTGTCCGCATGCTGTCGGGAGGGCTCGACGTACTTTTCATGCATCGGCTGCACTGTCTCGTTCCATTGCTTGGCAACAGAATCCGAGTCGCGTCCCCGCTCGTGAAGGTCGCGTTGGATCCGTCTTTCGAATCGCGTCGCCGTTGGTGCATCGACGTAAAGCTTGACGTCGAGCAAATCGCGAATGCTGCTGTGCCACAGAACAAGGATCCCTTCGACAACGATCAAGGGAGCAGCGTCCAACGGTTCGTATCCGATCCGATTGTGCGTCGCGAAGTCGTACATCGGGACCGAGGCCGTGCCATGACGCCGCAGTTGCTCAAGTACGTCCTCAAGCAAATCGAATTCCAGTGAGGCTGGTTCATCAAAGTTACTCAGATGTTTGTTCGGAGCGTCCCCAAGACAGTGGTAAAAGCGATCCAGTTCCAAGATCGCCACTTGATTGCCGGCGGCGACGGCCAACTCTCGGGCCAGCGTGGTCTTGCCACTGGCGCTCCCGCCCGCGACTCCGATCATAAGCGACGGCAAATTTTGATCGTTCGGCATAGGGAGTTCTACTGGCCGTTGACGACGAGCCATGTTGATATTTTGGGATGGACGGACACGACCAAGGAGAAAAGACGCCTTTAACAATGGCTTGTGTATCCCTTTCTCAGACTTGGGAACAGTTAGCATGCGAAACGCATCAGACCATTCAGGATAATGGCCCGGGGCGACTTCAGAAATACGGGCAGGCGCAGGACGCGCCTCATAAACCGTTTGACACCTGACGTTCGGTTGCGAATTCGGTGAGTGCACGCCACCCGGAGACCGCTTCACAGGCGCGTCCGAGTCACTAGCCTCTTTCAGCTTACGCTTCCCGTACGCTGCATCGGGTCAGAGGATCGACAATCCAGCCTTCGAGTGCAACCTGTTGCTTGAGGCAGGTGGCCGAAAACTCGGGGATTCCGTACGTGCGCCTGTCGGGCTCAAGCTGACGGAACGCCCATGCCGCCTGCACGGCACATAAGACGGAGTCGAGATAGTCCCCCTTTCCATCATCCAGGCACCTCTTGCGATCCGCCCCTTGATCAAAGTGAACGGTAATTCCGTAACAGTTCGCTTCGCTTAGCCCAGTAAGAATCCGTTCCCGCGTTGCCTCAATACGGGTGACATCATCTGCTTTTTTTGCGTCTTTATATTTTCCACCCTGGATGAATTTGTCTGCAACAAGTCTCGGGTAGCTTTCCAATACAACTCTCGGTTCTGTGGTTGGTCTGACAGGTGGAATGGACACGGTTGATTGCAGAAGTCGCTTGGTACCTTCAAAGAACATCCGCCCGACCGGTGGATTGCATTGCGTGTGAACCTTCATCGGACTGCTGGGACTCGTACCGCCGAAGCCTCCAATACGATCCGTATACCGAAAAAGAAACACCCTCGTGGCTTCACCGCTCCTTTTCCTTTTTGACCACTGCTCAATCCGGTGCCGGAATTCTTCAACGTTCGCGGATTCGCGGTGCACTTCATTGATATACGCATCCCACGTTTGCTTTTCGTTGGGGGAGCACCAATTGAAATAATTGATCGCACCAAGTGGCATGCCCAGCGGAAAATCAACACCGCATACCCACGGCGTTTGGTTTTCACGGTTCAGAAAGTTGTCAAATTTCTCAAAGGGCGCCCGCTTGCCACCGGTTAATGATTCGAATTTTGTGATCCGAAGCCGTGCTCCATCAAGTTCACCACTTGCCAACATCGGCAATTTGTCGGATGTTTTTGGAGGGGAGCTTTCGGTCGGTGCGCTCGTGAAATCGAGACCATAAATCTTCATCTGAAAGCCTCCGGGAGTTGTGTTGCATTCGATTGGACGAACATCTGCGCACGCAGACGCGTCGCTATCTCAGTAACCTGTCAGCGATCGCTCACACGAGCCCGATCACCATGGCAACCTTTCCACGTTGATCGTGCATGCTTTAGGTGGCCACAGTGGTCAGAGATCCACGGCTTGACCATGACGGCCAAGTCGTGTCGCCCGTAAATTACTCGTGACGTCGCTTGCGCATGAGGCCCCCGAGTCGAGAAGACGCGAGCGGCCCAATGTATCACTCAGCAAACAAGCTTGCCGGTTTCATTGCTCAGCATCCACTTGCTGTCGTCATCGTCAAAGTTTCCTTCGTTGCGAAACAGCATGACGCGGCAATCACCGCTGATATTCTTCAACATCTCCGGCTGGTCATCAATGTAGACGTGAACGCCTTGGTCCTGGATCACCGCAGCTTTGCCATCAAACCGATCCACCAACACCAGCTCGTCGTAGCGGATATTGCGGGACTCCAGGTCCTCAATGGCTTTCTGCCGATCTTGGCGATACGTGATGACGATGACACGACCCGGCCAACTGTGTGTCCAGGTCGAAAAGAATTCTGGCGACTCGGTAATCACACCGTCGAGGTCCAGGCCGAGGGTAAATGTCGTGTCGTGGGGTAATGGTTGGGGCATAGTTGATCCTCATTCATCTACAGTTTTTGAGATTGGCAAGAGTGCTGATTCACGCGAGCGTCGTCGACTGCTCAGGATTTCGTGTCATTCCGAGCGGCCTCGACTTCCGGCCCTTCAGCGATAGAAGCGACTTCTGACAGTTTGTGCCGGTTTTCAGAAATGATTTCTAATGCCTCGTCCGGATAGAACGATTGCTGTACCACGATGGCCGCTCGTCGGGCGACTTCGTCGATCTGAAACAGGCGTCCCACTTCAATGGAAAGACCATAGCGGTGCGAATCGAGAATTCCCGTGAAGCCTTCAATCACAATCAGATCGTTCAGGAAATCACAATAGACATCCGTTGCGGGGCGCGAGAATTCCACAGGCAGACGCCCGGCGTTGACTAGCGCCAAATCGTCTGCGGTGCGGAGAATAATATCCACTTGGGAAAAAAGGTATTCGCTGCGGCGCCGATGCCTGTACTTCCTGCTCTGATACCACGGCGGGAAGGTGGGGATATCGTGGTCAAAATCAAGTTTGGCGATCGAGTCGCGATTCGCTGGGGCAATGAGTACTTTCATCGAGCTCCTTGAGAGGTGAAGTCAGCAGTGAGATTGTATTTGCGTTACGAGTGCGAAATCACGACCGCAACTAACGAGTTTGCCGCGGGACCAACAACGGCTTGAGTCGAGGCTTATCAATTCCCGTAGACTTGGTCCCTTTGCCGTGTACTTGTTTCGCACAACCTTTGGTCATATTGGAACGATGGACTTCCCAAAACACGTCCTCGGCTGGTAGTCCCGCGGCAACCGCATCGCCGAACACGACATAACAACGGTCTCCCCAGGCGTCAGCCGCCGCCACTAGATCTGCGGCAGCATGGGCTTCGGCCCATTCGCAAAGTTCCTCAACGGCAAGTTCGAATCGCAGCATGAACTCGCTCTTGTGTGTTTCGATGCGCGCGATTTCATCCAGTGCCGAGCGTAAATGTCGGGCCGCCTCCGCGGCGGCCTTACTGGGACCGGGTAATAGGCGTGCATCGTGAGAGACCGACGCTCCGATCTGGGCATGAAACTCGGCAACGGCTTGTTGGTGTGCTTGCATAGGCATTTCCTTTGAGGTTTTAGTTTTCAAGAGAGTGAGAAAAGCGGAGATGGCGATCAGTGAATGCGTTTGGTCTGCAGGATGGTTAACTGCGTGCCATACTGAGTCTTCAGGATCGTGCGGGCCTGAGCGGAATCGGCGGCCTGCACGGTGACATAACTGATGCGGCCAGCGATCCGGACCTTGGCTTGAAATTGCTTCATGAAAACCTCCTGGGTTGCGGGGTGAACGGTGAAGATCGGAAAAAAGAAACGAATTCAGGCAGCGTCGGGCGCTTGTGGCTTCGAGTCAGCGGAGGCGACATGCACCAGCCATGCCTCTTGCTGGTTGTCGAAAACCCAAAAGGAGCCGGTCCGTCTGGCGAGCAGATGCTTGGTCATAAAATCGGGTGCGGCCTGAAGGTATTGCAGATTGGTCTTGGGGCACGCGTAGGTCTCAAGGACCGAGCGGGGCACGTTGTACCGTGTCAGCAAATTCACCCGGGGAACAGCGATCGCTTTGCACCAGCCGACCACTGCCGCCTCCCGGGAACCCGGCCCATCACTTGGAGGCACCAGTACTACCTGAGAAGTCGAGAAATAGAAATGCTCCGATTCATCTACCGGCAGCGGCGGGAATTCCGACTTCGTAAGACTGCGAAAGGCCTCCGGCACTTGCAACTCCATCCCCTCCCGCTTGAATGTCATGGCCTGAATAGAAACTCGATGCATTGTCACCAGCAAAAAAGGATTGGCAGTGGGCAGGGAATCGCCTCCTTTCGGAAGCACTGCGAGACGAAACGGCGTGGATTTACGATGTGGCACTCGGCAACCGACCTGGGGCGTGTACTGAGCTGACTTCGCTAACATGAAGCAGCCACGTCTGGACGCCGTTGTTCAGGAACCACCCGGACGCCTTTTTCGCCTCGTCACCGTAGACGACCGTCACTCCAAGGTGACCTAACATAAAGTCCAGAAATCCCGGCAGGGGGCTTAAAAATTGCTTCATGAACTCGGGGCTACGGTGTGAGTTACGAATGAACTCGGGCGGGGTGATCTGAGCGTCCTCCAGCATGCCCAGACGCTCCAGCCCGACAGCTTTGCACCATCCTTCTGCAGCCACGATTTCGTGAGAATCCACTTTGCTGTTGATGACCACGTGCTTTAAGTCAACGAAGTAGAGCGTCTCACGGGATTCACCGTCTGGAACATACCCGGCCAAAATCTGAGCAAACGTTTTGTTGTCCTCAATGCCACCGTACAGTTCCATTTCCTCTTGGGTGTACATGGCGGCGATCGACACACGGTAAAAAGTCGGGGTGTTGCATTCGGTGTTTTTTGTCATTAGCGATCCTTGAAAGTAGAAAAGAAACAGGTGGTCATCTATAGGTAACGGCAGCAGGGGCAGTTTGACTCAATCTGGAAGGTTTTCTGTAAGCTTTGGCTCCAATCGGTGGCTTCCGGAGGCATGACTCAACGTCTCGTGCGTAGACCGAAATCCACCAGCAGATGCGGCTGCCGATTGCAGAGGATGCCAAAGATGGCTTGCCGCATGCAACGCTCCGATTGCATGGGACAGGTTTACAAACGACCGACGGTGGTTGGCTAACTGAAGGCCACATCTAAATGGATGCGTCTCGGCGATTCCTTGTTCCTCCTGGAAGGATTGTTGGAAGGATTCAGCGTTGCCAGCTTCCAGGACGGGCCTCTGCTGACGACCTCTCGACGCGAAAATCCCAGCGGCTCACGCGCTGGCTGCCATGCTGTCACACCCGTTCAAGTCTCGGAGCTTCTGGCGGAGCATGATTCCATGTCAGGCACTCTGGCCACTGGCAGACGAGGTACTGCAAGCATTCTGAGTGCTGTGCTGGACTCATTGTTCAGGTGGGGCGTTTTTTTTTGGTAGATTTTGGATTCGCCACCCCCACAAGAGCGTTCGCATGGTGCTTTACTGAGGGGCGCTTGCATTGGTGGACGGCGGCATCCGTTGGTTGCCTGCCACAATGTGGCCGTGCTTGTACAGGATGAGGTGGGGAGTATGGCTCGATTTCGCTTTCAAACGGACACTCATTACGCGGCCAAACTCCGGTTTGTCCATGAGCGACCGATTGAGAATCATCCAACGCGTGGCTCGTTGCACCTACTGAGGCTCGAGTTCGAGGTCTTTCGAATCATGGAAGCCAGGAATTGGCTGCGCGCCCTGGGTGCGTTGGCCTCCCGTGACATCATCATCGGTGATTTTCTAGATGCTTCGAAAGATTCAGGTCTGGCGCGTTACTGCGAAGTCCTGCAATTGAAGCCTTCGCGGAACCTCGAGGACTGGAAGGCGTTGGAAGGGACAGACACCTGGATCAAGATCCAGTTCGGGTCGCTCGACATCGAAGACACGGGCCGCAACCCGTTCCACATGATCGCGACGTTTGATCCTACCGGCTACGTTCGCAAGCCGATGCAGTTTGACGTGGCAGCGCAGTGGGTCAGGGTGGCGCATGCGGCGGAATATTTGGAAACCAGCGACCAGACAATCCGCCGCAGGGCGGATAAGTGGCAGCAAAACGGTTATCCCGACATACAGCGGCGCACTCAGGGAGGCCACCGCGAAATCAACCTGCCGCTGCTCTGGGACCTCTGGGACGAGGAGAGGAAAAAAAAGAAATAGTCCCGCATCTCCCGCGCACCTCAGACCGCGCCATTGGAAGCATAAGAGTGCCCGGGGCATTTCAAAGGATTGCCGAGTGACTCACTAGTCTTCGTTCAGTGTGTACAGCTTCAGCGAGCCGGTTTTGCTCAGAATGTCCACTTGGATGTCGACGTAATTCTGATCAGGAAGACCGATCGCGTCATCCAGGCTGTGAATGCGAAATGCCGACCCGTTCCGCTGCCAGACACCGGCCAGCGTACCGCGCACGGATCCACCGTCAGTCAAGATCGTGCGGGCAAAGCCACTGAAATGCCCTTTGGATTCTTCCTGATCCGAAGGGACCAAAGTATGCGTAAAGAACACGTGGCCATACTTGCCAACATCACCTTCATAGCTCAGCACGATCGCATTCGCTTCCATGTTGACCGACACCACTTGCACGTCAGATTCAATCATCAGTTTCATCGCAACTCCTCGTGGTTTGCAAAAGGACATCAACACCCGCAAGTGCTTCTGAATAGCGGTGTAGCGTAGCAGTGACAACCGGCTGCTCACAAGCCACTGCTCAGCAGGCGTCAGTCCCCCTCACAGGGTAGCGCCCCAAAAGGCCAAGTCACCTCACCCAACTCACAGATCTATCCAGCAGTAGTGCGAACTGGCAATGGTAACGCTCAATGGCACCCGAAGAACAGACGTAGGCGGGCGGTTGATAACCAGTGGTGGCTGGACTGCCGGAGGTACTGGGCTTTGTCAGACTTCGAGGAAGGAGGCAACGAGAGGGCGACGTCGTTCTCGCAGGTGACAGAGGTGGCATGCGAGTCGATTCGCTTGGGAGGAATCAGGGGGCTGAATGCCTGTGGTAGGTGCGTACCTATTTTTTGGCACTGCCCCAGAGAAGCAATATCTCATCTGTGTCGATTCAAAATCTTAGTCTGTCTGTCGTGCCCGATGACTACGTCGGACGAGCAACCTTGGACGATGTTGAACAGAGACAGGCCGAGATGCCGTGTACTTTCTATGCGCAGTCCGTCATTCTCGACAATCAATGGCTGCGCGCACGGTGCCAATGGCTCAGGGGGAATTTCCCCGGAATCGAGACTTGTCGCCCGTTGCGATCAACCGTGCGGCCGTCTAGATAAGCCGGCGATCGATCCCCGATACCTTTTAGCAAGCGAAATGCGGGGACTTGAACATGCCCCACAGCATCCCGGAAGTTACACACTTGCGATGCTTCTAATTCCCTTGATCATTCACGCATAAATGGTATCAAAGATGGTTCGCGTGGTACGTTCTGCATGGGAACCACAAAAGACGTTGGGAAGCCACGGACACCTAATCTGAGAGTGCCCTCTGCGGGCACTTAGGACCAATGAGATCCACGACTCGCACACTTTTACTCTGTGTTTGGTGCGTCAGCGGTGGGTTCGCCGCAGCGCAAGACGTGTCGTTGAATGTGACGACGGACCGTGTCGCTTATTCACCCGGCGGGCAAGTGCAGTTGTCGGTCGACGGGACGACAACGGGCGATCATCCGTTCCAAGGGCGACTGCTGGTGGACATCTACTGCGATGCCAAGACGCATTTCACGGTGTGCGACCAAGCGATCACGATCGCGCCGGGTAAGACACTGAAAAAGACGTTCACATGGAACGCACCCCACGATGAACTCTGGGGGTGTCATGTCGACGCGCGCTTGCAAAGCGATGGCACCACCCTGACCACGGATCGGCAAACGTTCGTTGTCTCCGACAACTTGGTGAAAGTCGCAGCCAATCTGGCGAACATCAGCCCCGGCTATTTCAAATCCGGCCGCCAAGACCCCATCGCCTATGCGTACGACCGGTTCCATGATCACGCCGTCCCCGCGGTTCACGTTTTCTGCTGGGCGCCCAGTAACTGGGGCCAGATCATGCCCACCACCGATTCGTGGATCTGCGGGCAGATGCGTTATCGCGTTTCCATGGACGACATCGACTTGATGGTGCAAAACGCCAAGCGGCGGGGCATGTTCACGGTAACTTATGGCCGCATTACGCTGGAAGGCGCAGCGGGATATCGTTGGGCCAGGGAACATCCCGAAAAAGTCTGGTACCGCAAACCCGATGGCCAACTGAACCCGTTCTCCGCCGACGCGCTCCAACAATGGGACGAAGCCGCGTCCAACGCGAAACTCACCCAGAGCAGTCTGCGAAAGCTCGAACGCTGGTCAATGATTCCCAAGCTCAATGACAACCAGGTCCTGGACGATGGCATCGACCAATACATCCAAGCGATCAAGCGGTTCGACTTCGACTGTATTCGTTGGGATTGGCATCCCGGCTATTACTATCACCCGCACACCAACTGGCTGCTGCAGATCGGCTCGGGCGGTGCGGTTCACTCCAAGTATTACGACCATACAGGCAAGCTCGAGGTGGCCGATGATCCCGATGCCGAGAACCTGCGGATCATTCGCCGCTGGAAACAACGCATGCTCGCCGCACGACCCCAGCTGACACTGGGCTATAACCTGCAAATCATGAATTCGGTTTATCCAGAGAACGAGGAGATCAACCCGCCACCAACGCGGGCTTATTCCGAAATGATCCGCGACGCGCTGATCATCGACGAAAAGCACTTCGTCAACCTTGGCCCGGGGCGCACCGCAGGCATGCACCGCAATTGGAGCAAGACGCTGAAATTCTGGAGCCAAGGTAACGCGCGTGTGCGTCGTTACGGCGGCTACCACTACACAGGCGGACATCCGAATCTCGGCGCCGATCCCTTCATTCAACACGCGTACTCGCTATCGTACGCGTGCGGAGCACGTGGCACGGGAGTCGTGGCTCCCAATGTCAACCACCCGCCGTGGTACCGCGACCTGGTCACGTTCGCGCAGCGCTACGCCATCTACCTGTTTCATCCCAGCGCCCACCCACTCGTTGCCAGCGATGAGGGCAGTCGGTTCGCCAGCAGATTTTCCGTCGCTGCGTCGCGTCCCGTGGTCTGGAAACCGTTCGGCCGCACGGTCACGGATCGGGGGCAATTCACCATGGTCGCACAATTGTGGAACCAACCACTCGATGACGAGATGCACGTCAAGCAATGCGACGCACCGCCGCTGGTGGAAAAGGCTACCGTACGCTTCACGCAACCACTCGATCTTCCGCACGCAAAGGCCCGTGCCTATGTGGCGAGCTATGAATGGCCGGAGTGGATTCGCCCCATCGAGATCGATACCTCAGCCCGCGACGTCACGATCGACGTCCCACCCTTCCGCTACTGGGCCGTGGTCCTGTTGCAGTACCCGACCCACCAGAACGAGTCGAAGTAACCCGAGTCAACCAAGACGCCGTCGTGACGCAGCCAACTTGGGCGCACCCCGTTGTGAGCGCTCGCTGCAACGCACCCTTCTCTGAGGACAGATATTTTCACTGTTCGGCATTGTTGCCATCACCGCTGACCGTCCTGAAATGCATCTGGCAGAACATGAGTACGCAGATGGCCAACACGATCATGCCGCCGTTGCCACCGATCACACCAAGGACGCGGCAGACAATACTATTGGCGTCCGGAAGAGGTACAAGTGAGCCATGCGACGGCGCATTGACGCGATAGAAAACAGACACAGCGTCGCCAGTGAGTTCACGACTTCCGCTGTAGCGACCTTCAACAACATATGTTTTCCCGTCCACTTGGTATTCAACGGTTAGCATGTGGGCGATCGGCTCCGCCACGCCATACACTTGTACTGGTCGACCAGCCGTGATGTGCCCCTCCGTCGAGGGGCAGTTTTTTTGGGGAATAACAAAAGACACAAAGGGCAGGAAGGCCCACGCCAAGAGGACCAGCACCGATGGCAATAGCAATAGATATCGTAAGGAGCGAAACTTCGTGAGAAAGTCTGACAACTGTGGCGGGAGGAACCCGTCTAGCCACGTCGCGCACGGTGTCGCACTTGGTGTCAACGGAAGATGAGAAGCACCCATCGGTTCCATTCGCTCAAATGTCCGACTGTGTTCCCAATACGTCAAAAGAACGGGAGTCCCACACCTGCTTCGTAACAAGCAGTCTCCCCACGTCTTCGAAGGTCACGAAATACTCTGGATGAAACTCCGTATGAGAGGCTGCCGTTTGGCTTTGGGCGGATGAGAGCATGGACAGCAAAGTTGCGACCGCCGGTTTGGAAAAGTCACTTGTTTTCTCTAGAACACGCGTCTCAATCAGGACTTCGCCACCCACAAGGTCCCTGGCGGCCTGCACTGTGCGGTAACCTGCAAAACCAATTAACACCAGTATCAAACATGTGATGATGACCAGCGGAATAAACGTGCCAGGCATTCCGGCGGTGTACCAAAACCCAAACCCAATCAGGCCCATGCCAGCAACAATCAGCGCCCCCCGTTCCGCGACAGCCCGCGCCAGTTTTGAACGCATTGATTTTTGAGACGTCGCTGCTTCTAGCTCGTCTAAAATGGCCTGCGAGTCAAGGCGACCAACCCGCGCAGACATATTGACCGTTGCACCACAATAGGAACAAGGAAAACTTGTTCCCACCTGCGAATTGCTTATTTCGATATCCCGACCACAGACACAAACAACGCGCTCTGGCACGACTCGCCCTCGTCAAAAAGAAGGATCTTGCTCATCACCTTGAGCGGATACAACGCGACGGAGTCTTCTCGCCCAGCTTCAACGCCGCGAATTACCAAGACAGGTAGCAGGACGTCTCATGCATGCAGGACCGGCCTTCGCCAAGCTGACCTAATCGCTCGAAAGTTTGACTTCTGGTTTGGGAAGCTAAGTGATATGCCACTGGAAGTCAATTAACAGCGTTTCGCTAAACCTGCTTAGTCGCCGCTGCATGAGGCTGCTGGGGAGCACGCTCCTCCCCATGCCAGGGCTTGGGTCGCTCGTCGCGCTGTAGCAGTTCCGCGTGGTTGCAACGTACCTAACGATGGGGTGCGTGGAAGTGCAACGCACCATCTGGAAAGATTGCGTTGGTATTACGGCGACACGTCACCGGCGCTGGTCTCGCTGCCAGCTTGCCGCTGGATGCGTGCGAACATCGTTTCGAATACGGGTCTGACGTGCTGACCGCCCCAGCGCGTCAAATGACTCGAGTCACGATAAACGGCGCGGCCTTCCAGATAGTTCCTCGTCATCTGCTGGTCATCGAACAACAGGGGCGTGGGGTCAATCACGCGCACCACTGCGTCTTCACTTAACACGTGAAACATGGGGTCAACGGAGGCCACCAGTTCATCGTAATCGGCTTTCGTCCGGCGCTGATTGGACAGATGGGGTGTGCGACCTGCAACGTATCTCAGCAGCGTGTTGGCAGGAGCAAGCTCGCCTGTGCGGGGAACTTCTTTGACAACCCAAAGCGTGATTCCATGGTCGACGCAGAATGCGTTGAGGTATCGCAGATTCCGCTCCAGGATGTCGATCGAGCTGCCGGATACCGAATTGCCACGGGTCTCTACCAGCGAGTTTCCGTGATCGCCGTCATAAGCTGCCCAAGCCGCGACCAGGATCAGGTTGCGAGGTCGCGCTGTGGCCAGCAACTCCATCACGCGATTCCTGTGACGAAGGTGATCCCCGAACCTCATGGCTCCCTCGTCCTGGATCACCTCCACGTTGGGTACCGGGAGAAACATGCTGTCGACGAGTGCCTTACCCCGCAAGTCACGGTCTGCGGCAACCGAGTCGATCACATCACACAATGCCATCCCAAAGCTATCCCCCCACACAACGAAATCCAAACGTTCATCTGGGGCAGTCATCTCGACGCCTAATGAAGGCAAGTCCGGGATACGCAACTGGCGATCGCTGCCGAGTTTTGCCGAATATTCAAAGCCGGCCCACTCGACATCTTCTTGCAACAACGCCAGGTTGCTGGGAAATCGCCATTGGCACCCATGCGTGCCAATCAACCAGACGCTGATTGCGATGACGGCTCCACTGCTTGCCAACGCCGCGACCAACAGTTTCCGCCGCTCGCTCAGAAAGGTCTTTTGACGCAGCGGGGACTCCACAAACTTCCATGACACCACGGCACACAAAACCGACGTGGTAGTTGCAAAGAACATCTGCGGCCAACCGAATGAACCAAACCACATGCGTGCATACACAATGATCGGCCAGTGCCAAAGGTAGAGCGAGTAGGAAATCAGACCAATCCATACCAGCGG
>NZVR01000085.1 GCA_002701545.1 Blastopirellula sp.
CTCAACCTCCACTCAACCTCCACTCAACCTCCACTCAACCTCCACTCAACCTCCACCAGGCGCACCACCTGGAGACGCCACCAGCAACTGCTGCCGGAGCAAATCCAAGGCGGTCTTCGCGGTGCGGGACTTCAAAATGTCAGGATGCCCAGCATATTTCACCCGTTTCGTGTGCTCGGTCTTTCCATCAGCCAAAGCGCAGGCGACATACGGTGGCTCTGAGCCTGACTCGGCTCCGTGAGGAAATTGCCCCACGACGAGACAAAAGTCCACAGCAAAACGACCACGAGCCACCCGGGCCAGNTCCGCATGGGCTCGCAACGCCGATTCCCCTGTGCCTTCTTCAGACTCCAGTTCCAGGCCCCAAGTCTGTCGCAAGGCGTTCCCATTCCTCACCACGGACCCGCCCACAAAAGTCCGCCCCTCCGTATCCAAGCCGCTGAGCCAGTCACAAATCAACCCGCCCGTCCCCATCTCCACAACGGCGAGTGTCTGGCCATGTGCCGCTAACATCCGCATGACCGCATGCTGCAACTCGTCATCTTCATTCCCGAAGACAATGTCCCCCAGTTGTTCTCGGATCACCTCAAGCGTTGGCTCCATGGCGGCAAAGCAAGCGGTTTCGTCTGCCCCATCTGCAGTCACGCGCAAGGTAATCGTCGCCTGGCTGACCGTAATCCCAACCGAAGGCCAACGTCCACGCCGAATCAAATCGGGTAACATTTGCTCTAAGTCACTCTCGCCAACACCAAAGCACTTGATCCGCCGATGGCGAATCATACGACGCTCGTCCCCTGCCGCCCGCGCTAATTCCGGTGCCACCGTTTGTTGCCACATTTCCCGCATCTCAGCGGGAACTCCAGGCAAGGCAAAGAAACGAGCAGGCTCGCGATCCTGCCGCTCAATCGACAAATCAATCCCCGGCGCCGTGCCATGCGGATTGGAAATCACGTGACTGCCGACGGGAAACAAAGCTTGCTTGACGTTGCGCTCCGGCATGGGNCGCTGGCGNCTGGCAAACAACGCCTGGATATGGGCCAAGGCTTCGTCATTTTGCGTCAGTGGCCGGTCCGTNGCNGCGGCCAGCGCCTCACGCGTCAAATCATCTGCCGTAGGCCCCAGNCCCCCAGTGCANACAATCACATCAGCTCGGCACATGGCCTCACGGAAAACTCTGATATTGGCGTCAATATCGTCACCTACCGTCGTGTGATAGAGCACACGGATGCCCAATTCTCCCAACCGCTCACTCAACCATTGACTGTTGGTATCAAGGCGCACGCCACTCGTTAATTCATCACCGATCGCGATCACTTCGCCGTTGATCGTCATGCTGCATCTCGCCTTTTCTACGGGGTTGTCGTCCAATCCAGATAAGTCCCACTGACCAATCGATTCTTGCTCAGCAAAGAATTACACTGTTTTTCTCAAGATATCAATTCAAGCCGCGAATGGATAACCGACGTCATCCGTTTCCCAATGGAGAAGTGAAAATGCTGTTCGTACCCCTATCACATCGATGGTTCACTCGTTCCCTCATCTTCGCGATTTGCTCAACCCTCACATCCTGGAGCACACTGGCTAGTGCTCAAGAGGCCCCGGCACCNGCCGTCATCGCCTTGCGCATCGATCTGCAATCCCTGCTAAACAACTCGATCATCAAACCACTTCAAGCAGACGTGGAACAAAACCTCGATCCAACCCAAGCGGAATTGCTGGCCAAAGCCAAGCGACTCAGCAGTGTGTCAGCCCAAATCGCCGCTCCAGAAGAACTCTCCGAGGCAGCGATCAGCTATACCGATTTCATGATCACGCTTAACTTCACGTCGGCGGAAGCTGCAGAGGAGGAGTACAAGTCCCTGGCTGGCTTCCAGGATGGCAGCATCGACGGAAAAACTTACAAGCAAACCGGTGGAGAGTTTGGCATGCCACTGGTCCTCGCNCGCGTACGAGAAAAATCGATCGACATCGGCAGCAAGAACTACATCACCAGCGGCAAAACCAATTTCGCCACCCCTGGACTGGTGGCAGCCTATCGCGCATTGCCAAAATCAGCGATTCGCGTCGCCGCAGACCTGGAGTCGGTGAAACCACTTGTCGGCCAAGCGGTAGATATGCTGCAAGCAACAGCAGACCCTTTCACCAAGGAATTAATCCGCCCTCTCCGCGATTTGAAAACCGTTCGNGTTCACCTTGACNTGAATTCCGATGACATGATGGGCATCACTGCTGAAACATTCACAGCCGATCAAGCCGCAGGCATCAAAGCCAAACTGGATAACTTGATTGGCCTGGGACGCAACATGTTAAAGGATGCTCCCGATGACGCGATGAAAGTGTTGGCAGAAACCATGCTGACAATCACCAAAACCGATCTGAACGAGACCCGGGCTGGTTTACAGATTTCAAAACCGGCGGGCTTCGACAAACAATTCCAACAGATCGTTACAGATGCGCAAAAAGCGGCGCGAGAAGCAGCCCAAAGAATGCAGCGGGCCAACTCGATGAAGGAACTCGGACTCGCTCTACACAACTATACAGATGTCTTCGGAGATTTTCCCTTTGAACCATCCGAGCGACGAGCCATCCACGAAAAACTGAGTTGGCGCGTCGCTGTCTTACCCTTCATAGAACAGAACGCTTTGCTTGAGCGATTCGATACCAAGTCGGCTTGGGACAGCGCTCAAAATAAACCCCTCGCCAAGCAAGTTCCCGAGCTCTTCANATTCCCTAANGGATCGGGGGTCTCATGGATTCGCCCGGAAACACCGCCTCGCCATTTCAGAGACATCATCGACGGCACGGCATTTACCGCCTGCTTCCTGGAGAACCCCAACGCAGACAAACAGCCGTGGTCAAAACCGGCGCCGTTAACCGTCGCGGAAGCCGTCAAGCTAGTGCAATCGCTGCCTGATGGGAAATCGCTGTTNTGTGTGNCTTACGATGGCNCCGTGCNTACCCTCTCCAACAGAGCAGATGTAGCAACCCTCAAGCGATTCTTTACTCCGAACGACGGCGAAGCACTCGATTACGAAAAACTTCGACCTTAGCAACTTCGAACTTAGCAACTTCGAACTTAGCAACTTCGAACTTAGCGCTTCGTGAAACGCATGCACACATCATGACTTACCGTGGCGCCTGGGGCCAAAGCCCCGAGCGTCAAAACGGTATCTAGCGAAGTCTGCAAGCTTAACTTCCCACAAAGTAGCTAAGATACNTTGGCTACAGCAACTCTTCCAGGTATACTCCTCACGATACCTATTTCCCTTGGAGAACCTCATGCGATTGATTTCTAGTTTACCTTTACTGCTGATCACCGCCGTGGTCGTCCTGTCGACCACATCCGCTTATGCACTCCCGCCCTTCAAAGGTGCCTTCGACGCAAAGTACGTCAAGAAGAGTGACAGTGAAGACCTCAAGGCGGCTTTCAAAGCGCAAAGCTGCAACGTCTGCCATGTCAAAGGCAAGAAGAAGAATGTCCAAAATCGATATGGACATGAACTGCACGAAGTTTTGGAAGACATGTTGAAGGAAGCGAAGATCGAAAAGGGCCCCAAAGATCTAGCCAAAGACGCCGAAGGCAAGAAGCAACTTCTGGAGATGCTTGGGAAAGCGTTTGACGCGGTCGCCAAAATGAAAGCGAAGAACGGCACCACCTACGGCGAAATCCTCAAAGGCGGTCAATTGCCCTCGCAAGGCGACAACTAACCGCTCGCTCAGCGTGGCCGATAAACCGGTCAACGTCAGCAACCGATTCACGATCAGCGGCGCACGAGCGCCGACTGGTCGTTTTTTTTTGCCCANAAAGCAACCTGCACTCGTAACCCCTGTGCGCCGACGCAAAGTATCTCGAACATGGCGTCAGACCAGACGCGTCGGTGCAGCGTACATTGCCGGCACCCGGCATNGCTGGCACGAGAAAAGCTCACNTTGCGAGCCAAGTCNTCCNGTTCATCGGGCNACTACGGCAAGGGNTGGGAAGCTCGGAAGTAGGCAAACAGATCGCGCAAATCCTGCTCACTCAAATCCTTGAGGAGATCCGCGGGCATGATCGAACGTTTGGATGCACGCAGGTCTTCGATCGCATCACGCTCCAGAATGACCTTTTGACCGTCTGCCTGCTTGAGTACCACAACCTGATTGTCTTGATCCTCGATGAAACCAGTGACCACCTGACCGTCGTCTGTAACCACCAAAAANGTCTCGTAGCCTTCTCGGATCTCCAAGCTGGGATTGACCACATTGGCCAACACGCGTTTTAAATCATCCCGTTTATACGAAGTCAAGTTGGGACCAATCTGACCACCATCTTCAAACAATCGATGGCATTTGCCACAANGGTTCTTAAAGAGCACCTTGCCGTGATAGGGATTCCCCGACCCTCTCTTGATCAAACCGGCAATCCGTTGTGCTTCGGCAATCATTTGTGCGGTCGAGGCACCTTCGACACTTCCCCAATGCTTGTTCACAGCTTGCGTTAATTGTGGATCTCCATGCAACAAGAGTTTTCGCACGGCACTCAGAGCAATCGAATCTGCCGGCACGCGCGACTGCTCAACTGCCTGAACCAACGCGCGTGACCACGTCTTCCGGCTGGCCAAAGTCGAATGTGCGATCGTGCGTACTTCGGGTGACAACTTGGGCAACGCCTCGATGATCTGGCCACCGACTTCAGGCCGATCGAAGCTCTGTAACGCCGCCAACGCCGCGGCTTGCAAGGCATCCTCTTTCTCACCATTCAGTACCGACAGGATGACCGGTAATGCGGTCGCGTTACGCACCTCGCCCAACACACGGATTAGATTCACTCGTTCCGCCGCAGCCACTTGACCNTCTGCCACACGCCCTAATGCCTCTTGAATCGCTNCTTGATCGCCCTGACGAAGACGCAACTCGCGTGAACCGCCACCGACGCGGGTCAAGACTGCCATCAGCTCCCNGGGGAGTCCGGCCAGCGAACGCCCCTGGAAAGCCTCTTCGAACCCGGCCAGTAACGCATCGCGATGAGTTTTGTCAGGAGCGAGTTCGAGCAACTTAGCACCGACCAACAGATCGGCCCGTTTCCCCGTGGACGCATACCGGCGCATCAAACGCTGCAGGATGTGTTGCTTGACGATCGGTTGATCCCACAACGTCAGATCGGTAAACAGTGCGACGACCTCATCACGATGAGCCTCCGCTTTCGCCTCAATCGCCCACCAAAGCAACAGAGGGATATGGATATCGTCCACGTCGGCGGTGTGCCGCAANAGCACACCGACCAAGGGGAGCCCCAGGCGGGCAGGCAAACGACGCGCGGACGACGCCAACTGGCTGCGAACACGCACGTTCAATTCACGTTCGGCAAGTTGCAGCAGTCGACGCCCTGTCTGCTCGGACACAGAACCGTCGTCGCACAGCAACCGCACAGTCCACTGCCTGACGTAGGGATCTTCATGCGTCAGCGTCTCTGCCGCCAAGGCTTCATTGAATCCGCCCGACAAGTTCAGTGCCCAGAATGCCTCCAATGCATCTTGCCCAGTACTCGCCGCTAACATCTGCTTTAAGGGTGCGATGGCGTCGGCGTCACGACGATCCGCGAACAAACGCAAGGCCGTCTGCCGATACCACTTGTTCTTGTGTCGCAGCAAGGCAATCAGTTCCGCGGTCGAGGCCTGCTTCAGGTCGCCCACCCGGACCGCATCGGCTCCCGGCGCCCGCAGGCGATAAACACGCCCACTCTCGCGATGAATTCGCCCTTGGTAGTGACTGGCGTGGTCAATCCGTTGCTCGTACAAGTCGGCAACGTACAGCGCACCGTCTGGACCAACCTGGATATCGACCGGACGGACCCAACTGTCCTTGCTGGTAAACACATGCCCCAGGTCGGATGTTTGAAAAGAAGAACGGTCGTCGTCCAACTCACTGTACACCACGTGGCCTTGTATCGGCCCTACGCCAAACAGTTTGCCATCGTATTTTGGAGTAAAAGCCCCGCCTTCATAAATCACAAATGTATGGCTAAAACGCTCCACCTTGTGATGCTTCATATCTTCGAAGTACCCGTAGGCGAAGGGATTGGACAAGGAACCGTGCTTGCCAAACCCCTTGCGAAAATAGCCGCCTTGCACGTAGTGAAACCCACGCGTGTCTCCTCCGTTGTGGCCCGAGTAAACCCGCCCTTTGCGATCAATTTCCACACCGAATGAATTTCCACCACCTTCCGCAAAGATCTCATAGCGTTTGGTTTCGGGATGGTAGCGCCACACCAGTTGCCCCATCGAATGGACCGGTGCATCTTTCGATCCGTAGTTGCGAATCTGCCCCGTCACNGTACTGCCTTGTGTCGAGTACAACCAACCGTCGGGCCCCCAGCGGAGACTGTTGGCAATCGAATGTGAGTCTTCTAATCCAAACCCTTCGAGCAATACTTCAGGATCCCCATCCGGCACGTCATCGCCGTTCTTGTCTGGATAAAACAAAAGGTAAGGGGGGTTCAGCACAAACACGCCTCCCCGACCGATCGCAAAAGAGGTCGCCAAGTTCAATCCTTCCACAAACGTCTTGTGGCGATCATAGATCCCGTCGGCGTCGGTATCTTCATGGATGGTGATCTTGTCAGCACCGACAAAATGATGCGGTGGCGGCGGGGGAACCTTGTCGTACACCGTCCGCAAATACTTGTCACGGCTCACCATCTTCAATCCAGCCGGTGACGGGTACTGCAAGTACTGGGCAACCCACAATCGACCGCGTTCATCCCACTTGATGGACAGTGGTTGNCGGACGTGAGGTTCACCAGCNACCACATCCAAAACCAAGTCTTCGGGATGGCTAATTCGCTTNANGGTTTCNGTGATGGCCAGCGGCCCATCGTCACCAGTCAGTTTTTTCAACGATTCCTCGACCTGCCGCGCGTCTTCGAGTTTTGCAAAGCGGGCCACTTCACTCATGCTTTCNCGCGCCGACAACTTCCCCCACTGAAGATCATCCCCTCCAGTAGCTTCCCATTTNCCCTGCAAGCGAATCGCTTGATCGGCGCCGAAGATCACGGGGGCAGCAACGTTGAAGTTCCCTCGGCCTTCATTCTGATACACGCGNATGGCAACCACATTGACCTGTCCCGCCAAGACCAACTTGGCGTCGATGGGGAAACGCAAGGTCGCTCCCAAGCCGCTGCGATATTCCGGTGGAAACGTCCCCAACAGGCCAATCGACTGGCCGTTCACAAAGACCTCACGTGCGTCGTCAACGCCTTCCACCACCAGGGATAGTTTCTCTCCCGCCCAACGCTTGGGGATCTCCACCCCACAGCGATACCAGGCGTAATATTCGCGTTTCCCATACGCCCCACCCGCCAGACTCTTCCANGACGCGGGAACGTCACGCAAATCCCACTGAGGCTTTGTCTCAGCGGCGTTGAGCAGGGGNNCCAAGGGCGAAATAAGAGAACAGACAAGGCCAATCGCGAACCAACGGCAGATCATCAAATCGTCTCTCGGCAGGAAAGGAAGGGATGCGGGAANCCACATCATACCTTGCTCGACAAGCCAATACATCTCTTCCCCGGAATGCCANCACTCCCAGGGCAATTTGACCCGCCCTCANTCGACAAGCAAACTAACAGAATATGTCGATCATTTATCCCTCCAGAGCACCGGTCATGACTTTCAAAAAACACTGCTTCTTCGTACTTTTCTTTGCCTGCTGCCTGCCTGCGATTCACGCCGACGACGAGGGAAACAAGGCCAAACCGGCCAAACGCCTCAAGGCCGGAGATTTTGCTGCCCTCAAATTGAGAAGTATCGGACCGGCGCTCATGTCGGGAAGAATCAGCGACCTCGCCATTGTTCCGAGCAAACCGAATACCTGGTACGTGGCCGCCGGCTCCGGCAACCTATGGAAAACAACCAACGCAGGCACCACCTTTAAGCCCATTTTTGAAAACTACGGTTCGTATTCGATCGGTTGTGTCACCATCGATCCCAATCATCACCACGTGATTTGGGTGGGATCGGGAGAAGCCGTCGGTGGCCGGCACGTTGGCTTTGGCGATGGTGTCTATGTCAGTCGCGATGCAGGTCAGAGTTTTCAAAACGTCGGGCTGACCAAAACCGAACACATTGCCAAAATCCTGGTCGACCCTCGCGACAGTGACACCATTTACGTTGCCGCCCAAGGACCACTCTGGTCACCCGGTGGCGAACGCGGACTCTATCAGTCGACCGATGCCGGCAAGACATGGAAATGCATCTTGTCGAAAGGCGAGTACACCGGTGTCACTGACATTGCGATCGACCCCCGTGACCCCGATGTCTTGTTTGCGGTCACACACCAGAGACACCGCACGGTGGCCGCGCTGCTGAATGGTGGCCCCGAGTCAGGCATTTACAAATCGCGTGATGCGGGAGCCACGTGGACAGAACTTAAACGCGGCCTGCCGGGTGGAGATAAAGGTAAAATCGCCATTGCGCTCTCACCTCAAAAACCCGATGTCATGTATGCCACCATTGAACTCCCCGAGCGCCAGGGTGGCTTCTGGCGCAGCACGGATGCCGGAGAAAGCTGGACCAAACAAAGTGACTTTATCAGCGGGGGAACGGGTCCACATTACTATCAAGAGATCTTTGCAGATCCGCATCGCTTCGACGTGGTCTATCAAGCCGATGTTCGCCTGGGCCGCACAGAGGATGGCGGAAAAACCTGGACGAATGTCTCCCGGCCTTCCAAACACGTTGACAACCACGCCGTCGCCTTTCATCCAACCGACCCCGACTTCGTTTTAGTCGGCTGCGACGGCGGCGTTTATAAATCGTACGACTACGCGAAAACGTATGACTACTGTGCCAACCTGCCGCTTACGCAATTCTACAAACTCAGCCTCGACAATGACTTTCCGATCTACCACGTGGTCGGAGGCACGCAAGACAACAATTCGCAGTACGGCCCCGTCCGTACGCTCAATGAACACGGGATTCGTAACAGCGATTGGATCACCACGATCGGCGGAGACGGGCATGACAATGCCATCGACCCCCAAGATCCCAACATCATCTACTGCGAATCGCAACAAGGCTACATTCGCCGTTACGATCGCCGCACGGCAGAATCGGTGCGTATCCGCCCCACTCCCGAGAAGGGCGAACCCGACTTCCGTTTTAACTGGGATGCACCCATTCTCATCAGCCCGCACTCTCACACGCGTTTGTATTTCGGTTCCAACAAACTGCACCGCAGTGATGACCGCGGCGATTCCTGGGTGACCATCAGTCCAGATCTCTCTCGCAACGAAGATCGCTATAAGAAAAAAATCTTGAATCGTATCTGGAGTCTCGAAGCCACTTGGGACACCTACGCGATGTCACAATTCGGCAATATCACCTCGATCTCGGAATCCCCCTTAGAAGAAGGGCTGATCTACATCGGTACCGACGACGGCCTCATCCAAGTCACTGAAGATGGCGGAAAAAACTGGCGCAAAGTCGAGAAGATCTATGGCCTGCCCGAGTATGCCTTTGTGAACGATATCAAAGCAGATTTGCACGATGTTAACACCGTCTACGCGCTCTTCGACAACCACAAAGAAGGGGACTTCAAACCGTATGCAATGCGCAGTTCGGATCGTGGCAAGACCTGGGAACCGATCGTCGGAGATCTGCCTGAACGACACTTGTGCTGGCGACTTGTCCAAGATCACGAGATGCCCGAACTTCTCTTTCTAGGCACGGAATTCGGCATCTTCTTTACGGTAGACGCCGGAGAGCACTGGTTGAAATTAGCTGGAGCTCCCGTCATTCCCTTTCGCGATCTGGAAATCCAACAGCGAGAGAACGATCTGGTCGGCGCATCGTTCGGACGGGGATTCTACGTGCTCGATGATTATTCGCCGATACGGGATATCACCCCGCAACTCTTACAACAGAGCGCATTCCACATCTTTCCCATCAAACCCGCGCAGTTGTACATCGAGCAACGACAACTCGGTGGCCGCCAAGGCTCGCAAGGCGACTCGTTTTATACCGCCGCAAATCCACCGTTCGGCGCCACCTTCACACTCTACTTGCGAGATTCCCTGAAAACCCAAAAAGCCCGCCGCAAGGAAGCGGAAGCCAAAATCAAAGACCAAGGCGGAGACACCCCACATCCCGGATTTGACCAGTTGCGAGCAGAAGCGTCTGAAGAGACACCAAGGATTACGCTCCAGATCTCTGACAGCAGCGGTACGGTCATCAAACGTCTGGCTTGCCCGACCAGCCAAGGCTTGCATCGCGTCAGCTGGAATCTGCGTCACGCGGGCATCTCCGGAACGGGCACTGGCCCCTATGTCATCCCCGGAACTTACACCGTCCAAGCCAGCATGCGTGTTGGCGGGGAAACCAAGCCGTTGGGAGAACCTGCCGAATTCCAAGTCAAAACGCTTCTGGAGCCCACTTTGCCGGCACAAGAAGCCAAAGCGGTACTGGCCTACCAACGCGAAGTCGGTAGATACCAGAAATTAGTACTCGGTACGGTGAATAAAGTCGATGAGGTGCTACAGCAGTTGGGTGCCATTCAACGCATGTTGAAAAACACACTTGATACGGCACCTGAACTAGTGGATGAGGCCCGCAACCTGGAACTGCGGCTGCAAGCGATCCATACGCAACTCACCACGGATGCGATCCGCGAACAGCACAACGTCATGGCCGTTCCCGGAATCATGGACCGTATTTCCCAGGCTTACTCGCAGACCTTGGGCAGCCTGCACGGCCCCACCCAAACCCAACGCCAGGATTACACTCTGGCCAAGGAACTCTACCAGGAGTTGCACCCTGCGATCAAACAAGCGGTCAATGTCGACTTTGAAAAACTCAAATCGCAACTTGACGCAGCCGGCGTTCCGTGGACAACTGGACGGAAGCTACCCTAGCCCCCTGATGGGTGCTTGGAAATCGCGCCCGGCCAGCCGCGCCGATCCGAAAAAATCCGTCGATTTACCGCCAAGAACCCAATAAAATCCATCCTTCAGCCGTCTCAACGATGGATCCAGGAGTGTTGAGTTGACAGCTGAGGACCACAGCCCGCTCGATCCGGCGATTGTCGCGGCGCTGTATGTCGAGCATGCAGAAGAACTTAGGCGTTTCTTGATCGGTGTACTGCGGGATCACCAGCTCGCCAGTGACGTGCTACAAACAAGCTTTGTCAAGCTTGCCGAAAAGGGCCATGCGACCCGAGAAGGCAGCCGCAAAGCGTGGCTCTTTCGGGTGGCCTATCACGAAGCGATGGCGATCCGGCGACGCGAGAAAGTGGGCGACAAAGTACAGGAGCGCATGGCCTGGGTCGGTGAACACACCTCCGCAGCAGCAGATCAACCTCTGCTTCGCCGCGAGGCAGTCGCAGCGGTCCGCGAGGCACTCCAACAACTGCCGCCCGAACAACTTCAAGTCGTTCGGATGNGGATTTACGAAGAAAAGAAATTTGTCGAGATTGCAGACGAACTGAACATCCCGCTCGGGACTGCGCTGGGGCGGATGCGGAGCGGCTTGCAGAAACTGCGGACCAGCCTGGAAAACAAAAATGAAGAATCACCTTAACGGTCAACCCGCTGGCGATCTGACGAACAACCGCGACCAAGACCTGCACTGGGACGCGTTTCGCTATGTGTCGGGTGATATGCAGCAAGACGAACGCCAAGCGTTTGAGGACATGCTGGAGAACGACCAGTCCGCCCGTGAGGCAGTGGCAGCGGCAGTCGAGCTGGGTAGCGTGCTGTCAGTTCAGGAAGCCCTCCCCGCGGTGAAATCCCGTGTCCACCTGCGGCCTGCGACGGTGGGTTGGGCGTGCGTCAGCCTTTCGGCCTGCCTGGCAATCGCGTGGTTCGCATTTCAACCCCTGGTCTTTCCTCTCCATTCCACACCCACAGCGGACCATGTGACGCCTCCGTCGCCAACCGACGCGGCCAAATTGGCAATGCTTTGGAGTGAGACGCGGGAAGAACTCGCCGACGGCAGTGAACAAGACGCGTTCTGGACTGACGTCTCTGCGGAACTCGAGATGGCAGACGTCTTACTCGACGAGACAAACACAACGCCTGACGTGGCAACTCCCGATTGGATGCTGGCCGGTATTAAGAGCCTGGAGGATGCCCAAACCCCTGCTCCTGATGATATGGATATGGATACCAACGAAGGTGAGGAATCGTAATGGCCATGAAACTGGCTACTGGAATCTTACTGACGCTCGTTTGCGCCCTGAATTGCAACCAGGCCACGGTTGCGTGGGGTGATGTATTCGCAAAAAAAGCGGTCGCGCAAGCACCGGCAGGTGAGAATCCACGAAAGAAACAAAATCACCTGGCCGGAGTCACTCCCGAACGCGAGGCAGCGGTGATGACCTTCGTCAAACAGCATCACCCTGATCTCGTCGACCTCCTGCGAAACCTCAAGCAAACGGATCAGAAAAGTTACGGCCGTGCCATTCGCGACCTCTTCCTGGTCAGTGAGCGATTAGCGCGAGCACAAGAACGGGATAGCGAGCGATATGAAATCGAACTCCAGACATGGAAAGTCAAGTCGCGTCAGCAGTATTTGACGGCCCAGATCAAGATGTCGGATTCCCCCCAGCTTCGTGAGCAACTGCGTCGAGCTCTCGAGGAGCAGACCGAGTTACAGATCCTGCTCTTGGAGCTCGAAAACAAGCGTCTCTCTCAACGCATCCAGCAAGTCCAGAAGAACATTGCTCGCCTGCAAGAGACAAAGGAAAAATCGGTCGAACGCAAGTTCAAACAGATCGTGCACGGACGTCCCTCCAAGGACGCTGCGAACCCATCCCAAACACCGGTCAAACGGCCCGCGAAAGGCTCGCCCAAAGCTTCGCCCAAAGCTTCGCCCAAAGCTTCGCCCAAAGCTTCGCCCAAAGCTTCGCCCAAAGGCACGCCCAAAGGCACGCCCAAAAAATCCCCCCCCTAACGAACCCGTTCTCATTCGTCACAATCGTCGGTTCGCAGACCGCACACCCAACGCACCCGCCTGCGAGACCGGCAACACGATACACGCCCGCGTTCACGACTTGGAGAAACACATGCGGAATCTCTCCCTCAAACCGTTCCTACTCATGACCCTACTGGTCGTGGTGGCTACCACCCAGGGAGCCATCGGTGAAGACGTGATGCAGCGCGTCGACGAACGCTTTGCAAATGCCGGCGTTGAGGAAACTCCCAGTTTCCAGAAACATGTGGTCCCCTTGTTCGGCAGACTTGGCTGTAACGGCCGCGCCTGCCATGGTTCGTTTCAAGGTCAGGGAGGGTTTCAACTTTCGCTGTTCGGCTACGACTTCAAACTGGACCACGAGGCACTCNATGACAAAGAGAGTCCGCGTGTGGATCTCGACGCCGTGGCGGAGAGTCTCATTATCGCCAAGCCGACCGACGAAGAGATGCACGAGGGTGGCCAGCGATACCAACTCGGATCGTGGGAACACCACGTGATCGCGAATTGGATCAAAGGCGGTGCCAAATTTGATGCCGACCACATCGTCGCCTTGGAGCGTTTGGAAATCTCACCGAGTGAAATTGTATTCGCCAAAACGAACGAGAAAACGCAACTACAAGTCGTCGCGGTCTGGGCAGACGGAACGCGCGAAGATGTCACTCCGCTCTGCCGCTACCAGTCCAACAACACGCAAGTCGCCACGATCGACACCAACGGCCATGTCACAGGCAAAGAAGCGGGTGACACCCATCTGGTTGTGTTCTACGACAAAGCGGTTGTTCCCGTTCCGATCATGCGCCCCGTCAGCGATCAAGCTGGCGAAAACTATCCGGTCGTCAAAACCAACACCGAAGTGGACGCACTGGTGGTCCATAAGCTACGGAAACTTGGAGTGGTTCCCTCGGAGACCTGTTCCGACGCCGAATTTCTCCGCAGACTGAAACTCGACTTGACCGGCACGCTTCCGACCTCGACTGAGGTCAAAACGTTCGTAGCAGATCAGGCAACCGATAAACGCGCCAAAATGATCGACACGTTACTGGAATCTCCAGCCTATGCCGCCTGGTGGGCAACCAAACTCTGCGATTTCACCGGCAACAACGACCAGCAGGTAACCAACGTGCTTCCGACCATGCGTGGGATCCGAACGCCTGCCTCGAAGGCCTGGTACGACTGGATCCATCGGCGCGTCGAAGACAATGATCCCTACGACAAACTGGTCGAAGGCATTGTCACCGCCACGAGCATCAAGCCGGGGCAATCCTATCAAGATTACTGCAAAGAAATGTGTGACGTGTACAACGGCGAAAAATCCTTTGCCGACTTCGACCAGATGCCTTTTTACTGGGCACGTCGTGATTTCCGTCAAGTCGAACCGCGGGCGATCAATTTCGCCTATGCGTTCCTGGGAATTCGCATTCAGTGTGCTCAGTGCCACAAGCATCCATTTGACCAATGGTCCAAGGATGACTTTGCTCAATTCACCGGATTCTTCTCCCAAGCCACTGCGGCGAACAACCGGCCACCTGCCCAATATCGCAAAGACTACGACAAAATCATGGCGGCCTTGGATATCGACAAGAGCCTCCGCGGAAATCAAGTCCGACGAGAATTCTCGAAAAAAGTCGCAGAAGGCAAGGTAGTTCCATTCAACGTCGTCTACGTCAACAAGAACAACGGTACCAACCGTAACCGGAATCGGAATACTCCCGCCCCAAGCCCTACTGCCAAGTTACTCGGTGCAGACGTGGTCCAACTCAACGACCACGACGATGCCCGCGTCCCGCTAATGGAATGGCTGCGCAGCGAAAACAACCCTTATTTTACTGCCGCCTTCGTCAATCGTGTGTGGGCCGCATACTTCAATCGCGGAATTGTCGAGCCACCAGACGACATGAGCCTGGCAAATCCACCCGCCAACAAACCGTTGCTCGACTTCCTGGCACGTGGATTCTACGAAAACAATTTCGACATGAAGTGGGTTCACCGCACTATTCTCAACAGCGACACCTACCAGCGGAGCTGGGTCCCCAATGAGACAAACGCGAAAGACGAATCGAACTTCAGTCACGCCATCCCACGACGCTTGCCAGCCGAGGTCATTTACGATGCGATCGTACAAGCAACGGCTTCCAATGAAAAAGCGGAACAATTGCAAACCGAACTCGCTGGTCGTGCGATTGCCATTCCCGGAGCCAACGGACAAAACCGCAATACCGCAGGGAATGCTGCCTTTGCGTTGACCGTATTTGGACGTTCCACGCGCGAAAGCAACTGTGACTGCGACCGCGCCATGGACCCCAGTCTGCTGCAAACGGTCTACCTGCAAAACGATCGCGACATCCAAACGATGTTGATTGCACGCGGCAGTTGGATCGACTCACTGGCTCGCAAGTACCAACCACGTGCGACAGCACGCACCCCAAAGAAACCCGAAAATTACGACCAAATGGTCCGCAACTTACGCAACAAGCTGGCCAAATTGCGAGAACGGGAGGCTGACAAGAAACTGATCCAGCAGCAGCAAAAACGATTGCAGCAGTTCCTTGCCCGCTACAAAGAACCGGAACCAGAAGCCGAAGCTCAGCCCGCCGACTTCGATTCGAAACAACTCATCCAAGAAGCTTACTTGCGAAGTGTGAGTCGTGCTCCAAGCGATGACGAAATGGCGCGCTGCGAAGAGCATGTCCGTTCTTCAGACAAAAAGGTCGATGCCATCAAGGACATCTTGTGGGCTCTCTTGAATACGAAAGAATTCATCGTCAACCACTAGAACGCGACACGCAACCAGAACTCCAGCAAACTCAAAATAAGCACAACACCATATCAAGGACAACCAATGGCACTTCATCGAACATGTGACGGTCTGAAACGCCGCGACTTTCTCAAAGTCGGAGCCGTCGGTGGAACGGCACTCTCTTTAGCGAACTACCTCCGCTTTGCAGACGCTGGACAAGTCAGCTCGACGGCAATGGCCACCTCGGCCATCTTCATCAACTTGCCCGGTGGCCCATCTCACATGGACACCTTCGATCTCAAACCTGATGCCCCGAAGGAGTATCGCGGGACATTCAACCCGATCAAGACCAACGCCGACGGTGTCCAGATCAGCGAACATCTGCCGAAACTGGCCAAGGTCGCCGACAAATTTGCCATCCTCCGCGGCGTTAGCCACACCTTGGGCGCACACCGCTTGGGACAAGAATTCGTCAACACTGGCACCAAACCGTTGCCGTCCCTGGAATACCCCGGCTACGGGAGCGTGGTGACGAAGGAATTGGAATCACCTTCGGACTTGCCGCCGTTTGTCGCCATTCCCAACACGAACCAACGCCCGGGCTTCCTGGGCGTGAAATATGCCCCGCTGATGACGAATGCCACGCCGCGACCGAACGCCCCGTTTAGCGTCCGTGGTATCGCACTTGGCAATGGCATGACGATTTCAGAAGTGGAAAAACGCCAGAATCTGCTGGGCGATCTCGATCAAGCGTTCAAGGGATTTGAGCAAGACAATCAACTGCTCGATGGGTTGGACCGATTCAGCCAACAGGCACATTCCATTATCACTTCGAAGCGAGCTCGGGAGGCGTTTGACATCAGCCAAGAGTCTCCCAATTACGCCGAGCCGTTCGGTGAAGATCCGTTCGGTTTGAGTTGCTTGCTCGCCTCTCGGCTGATCGAATCGGGTGTTCGATTTGTAACCGTCAGCCTCGGTGGCTGGGACACTCACCGCGATAACTTCACCAAACTCAAAGACACCAATCTGCCGAAACTCGACACCGGCTTGTCTGCCCTGCTCACCGGACTGGAGGAAAAAGGCCTACTGGAAACGACCGCCGTTTTCGTCACCGGAGAATTTGGCCGCACCCCCAAAATCAACGACCGCACCGCAGAAGGTGGCCGCGACCACTATCCGCGCTGTATGTTCATGCTGCAAGCGGGTGGCGGCGTACGCGGCGGACAAGTCATCGGCGAAAGTGACGAAAAAGCGACAGGGCCGAAGCACGAAGCCATCTCGCCTTCAGATGTCGCTGCGTCCTTCTATCACAACCTGGGAATCGACCACACCAAGGAATACCACACCGCGACCGGTCGCCCAATTACAATTGTGCGTGATGGCAGCGTCATTCAAGACCTGTTCAGCTAACGCAACCATGAACGTGCACCTCGATCTCTGGTTGCGGTGTTTTTCTACTTCGCCGCATTGCGGCACCAATGATTTACATGTTTTAGTTCCCCCTCTCTCTCATATCCTTGGAGAACCTTGATGAAATCGGTACAAACAACTTTAATCCTGACCTTAGCCCTGCTGGTCGCCATGCCGCTCATGGCAGACGACGAAAAGAAGAAAGGCAAAGGCAAAGGTAAAGGCGGCAACAACCAATTGCTTGCCACCACCATGAAACGACTCGCGAAAGCTGAGTTGACTGACGAACAAAAAGAAAAAATCACCGGCATGGCCAAAGAGTGGCAAGCCAAGGTTGCCGAACTCAGCAAAAAAGCTGCTTTGACCAAAGAGCAACGCACGAAAATGGCCGAAGCACGCAAGCAGGCTGCTGCGGACGGGAAAAAAGGCAAAGAGGCCCGAGAAGCCATCATGGCTGCTGCCGGTCTGAGCGACGAACAAAAGGAAGCACAAACTGCTGCGAACAAAGCTCGCTTTGAGTTCGGCCAGGCAGTCAATGCGTTACTGACCGCTGAGCAAAAGGAAAAAGCCGGCGTCCGCGCTCCCAAGAAAAAGGGCGCCAAGAAGAAAAAGAAGGAAGACGCTTAATCACAGCGACTTCGCGAAACGGATATGATCCGATTGCCAAGGCAGGNCTGCACNAGCAGACCTGCCTTGCTTCGTTTATCGACCACAATGGTTTCGCCTACGTCATGTGCGCACGAGGTAGTGTCGCTACGCGGCAGACCGCTTCAACGGGTCCATTAGCAGCAAGGGCGTCCCGCCATCGTCACTTGCCAATGCGGTACAGGTGCTTATCTGTACGGATGTAGAACGTATTCTCCGCCACCGCCAGAGAAGCCAGCGTGCGCTCGTCTTGCATCTCGTTGACCGCAATCATCTGGTAGGTGCGACCGGGTCGGACCACGGTCGTGACGCCGTCTTCACTCTGAAAATAGATATTCCCTGCCGCCAGGATTGGCGACGCCGAATATTTACCTCCCAGACGCTGCTGCCAATGCGTTTCTCCGCTGGCAGCGTCGATGCAACTCGCAACACCTCGATCGGAAACCATGTAGATCTCCGTTTCCAACGCCAGTAAAGACGGTGTATGCGGGACGCCTTTGCGAATGACCCATTTCACATGCGTCTCCGTGACATCACCTCGACCTGTCGGCTCGATGCAAATCATGCTGGGAGAATCATACCCGGTACAGACATACAACAATCCGTTGAGGAAGACGGGACGTGGGATCACCGAATAGCCGTCGTATTTCACCGTCCAGATCTCCTCGCCATTCTGCGGATTGTACGCAACCACGCAGTTACTACCGGGGCTGATCACCTGCGGTTTCCCTCCGACAACGATTAGCTGCGGAGTCGAAAACGAGAATTTCTTTGGCGCCTCGACCTGACGTGTGGTGCGCCACAATTCCTCACCCGTGTGTTTGTCCAAAGCCACCACAAACGGCTCACTGGCACCGTCGCAACTGAACACCAGTGACTTGCCGGCAATAATGGGTGACCCACCATTCCCATGAACTGGCTTGTAAGCCAACGTATCGTTCTTCCAAACAATGCGGCCACTTCGGGTGACACACGCAGTCCCCTGGTGTCCGAAGTGGACGTAGACGAGGTCACCCTCAATCAGTGGCGTAGGACTAGCGTGGCTGTTCTTGTTGTGAATCTTCGGCGCTTCGGGAGATTGCTCGAAAATCGCAACTTGCTGTTCTATCGCTCCGGTACGTTCCGACAGCACCAGCAACTTCAGATCGTACCGATTCTCTTCATCCCCCTCGCGAGGCACCGCAGCTGTCAGATAAATCTTGCCTTCCGACAGCACAGGAGAAGACCAACCTTCCCCAGGAAGCGGTTGCTTCCAAAACACGTTCTCTTTCTGGCTCCAGCGGACCGGAGCTTGCTGGACATTCGCGTGACCATTTCCCAATGGCCCACGGAACTCTGACCAATCCCCTTCAGCACACAGGACACCAACCGGAACCAGGAATAAAACGGCGGCAGTCATCAAAAAACGTTGCATGGCTCGACCCATATGAGACCTGACGAGGAACCGATGCGACCGACATGATCACACCAAGGATGCCTGCCAAGTATACTAGCGGGACGACGCGCGGCAAGTCACTCATGAATCGACAAGCGTTGCTTCGGGGTCGCGGAAGCGATACCCCACCCCTCTGACCGTTTCGATCAAGTCGGCATTGGGCCCCAACTTATGTCTCAAAGCCCGGATATGAACATCGATCGTGCGTTCCAAGACAATCGCATCTTTTCCTAGTGCGGCGTCGATTAATTCAGAGCGTCGAAACACCCGTCCTGGCTGCCGCAACAGAGTGTCGAGCATCTTAAATTCACTGCTCGTCAGATCCAGTGCACGACCGCCGATCGTGGCCCGGTGCCGTCGTCGATCCACCATCACACCTTGGCTGACGGCAACATCATCGGTATCTACCGCCTTGTTCTTCCGGCGTTGCAAGGCCTTAATCCGCTCCAGCAACACCTTGACGCTGAACGGTTTACTGACATAGTCATCAGCACCAAGCGAGAAGCCAACGATCTCATCCGATTCCTCGGATTTCGCGGTCAGCATCAAGATCAACAAGTCACGGGTCAGGGCATCGGCCCGCAACTGGCGGCAGACATCACGCCCGTCGATGATCGGCAACATCAAGTCCAGGATAACCACGTCAGGCAGCTTGAGTTGCGCCTGCGACAGTCCGTCCTGACCGTCGCGTGCCACCGCAACTTCGTACCCCTCCTGCTCCAGGTTATACGCCAGAATGTCTGCGATCGAACGATCATCCTCAATGATCAATATCGTTGGTTTCGTCATTGGCTTGATTCTCTGCCAGCAAGGCAACTCCCATGTCTATGTCGAACAATTTCCCCATCAACAAGATAGACCACGTCTTCCGCGATATTGGTTGCATGGTCGCCAATCCGTTCCAGATGGCGTGCCGCGGAAAAACAGTGTAACGCTGGTTCGATGTGATTCGGATCCTGCTTCATGACCTCTGTCAATTGCTGAATCATCCCCACGTTTAGATCATCAATGTGAGAATCACTGGCAATCACTTGATGAGCCGCTGCCATATCAACATTCACAAAGGAATCCATGGAATTTCGCACCATCGCCGCCGCGACATCGGCCATCTGCTCCATGGATTCCGGCACGCGAAACGCGAGGTGCGTCTGCAGTGCCAAGGAACGTTCCGACATATTCACCGCCAGATCGGCAATGCCCTCTAACTCATTATTCACTTTGACCAAGGTGACGATACGGCGGAGATCGCTGGCGACAGGTTGATATAGCGCCAACAATTTGAGGCAATCATTCTCGATATCTACTTCTTGTTCGTCCACTTCGACGTCGGTGGCTATCACTTGTTCAGCAACATCGGCGCGACGCTCCACCAGCGCTTGCGTTGCCTTATCAATCATCTCTTCCACCACCGCGGAGAGAGAAAGAACTCGACGATTCAGTCGATCCAGATCTCGCTGAAAGTGTTTGGTCATGATATCTATCCGAACTTGCCAGATACGTAGTCTTCGGTTTGCTTGTTTTCGGGGCGTGTAAAAATACCAGTCGTCGGCCCAGCCTCAATCACCCGACCTTCAAAGAAGAATGCCGTCTGATCAGAAACGCGTGCAGCTTGCTGCATATTGTGAGTCACGATCACAATGGTGTACTGTTTTTTCAGTTCGTGGATCAGGTCTTCGATCGAAGCGGTCGAAGCGGGATCGAGTGCCGAGCACGGTTCGTCCATCAGCATGACTTCCGGCCCGACGGCAATCGCCCGGGCGATGCACAACCGCTGCTGCTGCCCGCCGCTCAGTCCCAAGGCCGGCTTGCGCAGCCGATCCTTGACCTCATTCCAAACGGCCGCTTTTTTCAGAGACCATTCGACCAGGTCATCAAGATCCGACCGCGTGATTTTCAGGTGCAACCGCGGACCAAACGCCACATTGTCGTAGATCGACTTGGGAAACGGATTTGGCTTTTGGAATACCATCCCAACACGTCTGCGCAAATCGACCACATCCATCTGTCGACTCAGCACATCCACCCCCCGCAACGTCATCGTCCCATTCGCCCGCGCCGTGGGGATATTGTCATTCATCCGGTTCGCCCATCTCAGCAGCGTGCTCTTACCACAACCACTGGGACCGATAAAAGCCGTTACCTGACACTCGGGTACGTTCAGAGTCACCCGATGCAACGCTTGAAAATCTCCATACCAAGCGTTGAAGTTGGCGAGACACAATGCGGTTGGGTGATCTACCTCGGCGGACTCAGAGGGCACAGCCGGAGCGGGAACTTCGCGCGTCACCGTCCCCTCGGAAGTTTCAGCCGTCTCGTCGAGTTGTGATTCAGAATTCATGACAATGGTTTCTTCATCTTGTTGCGAATGAACACTGCCACCGCATTAAACAGCAGCAACACAGCCAACAACACCGTAATTCCCAGTGCGGCGAGCACATGATACTCTTCCTGTGGCCGTCCAGCCCAATCGTAAATCTGCAAAGGCATCACGGTAAAGGGAGCCATCAAGTGCTGTGGGGCATTGGGAATGAACACGACTCCCGAAATCATCAGCACAGGCGCCGCCTCTCCAATGGCTCGACTCATCGCCAGAATCGCACCGGTCATGATACCCGGTATTGCCGCCGGCAGGGTCACGTTCCACACCGTCTGCCAGCGGGATGCGCCCATCCCAAGCGAAGCTTCTCGCAACGAATCCGGCACGGCCCGTAATGCTTCCTGCGACGCGATAATCACAATTGGCAGCACCACCAGCATGAGCGTCAACGCCCCGGCGAAGACACCTCGCCCAAAGGGCAAGCGGAGATAATACCACTTGGGATCGGGGATCCTCCCCGGGACGGCACCCTCACGGAGCGTGACGGCCAACTGTGCCTTTTTTTGGGGTAACGGATCGTTGGCACCGATCACATTGACGCGCACTCGCTGTTGATTGAACACTGCAATCAACTCGCCATCACGCGTCGGAACCGTCAACTCGCTATCGCGGTCCACGGGAATCTTCAACGAATAATTCCCCTCGCTGAGGAATTGGTCGTAATACTGCACGCCAAACTCAAAAACCGCATCTTTTTGCTTCCCCAACAAATTGAAACAGGCAACGAATGCGGTTAACCCCAAAATGCCGTAAACCACCGACGGCACTCCCGCCAAGTTAGAAATATTTAACTGCACAAACGCATGCAAACGGCGCAGCCAGGTTTTCGATGGCTTGAATTCTTCCAATAGAATTGCCGTCCCAGCACCGATCGGCAAGGCAAACAGGGCACAAACGACGCACACCCAAAGGGTTCCAAACATCGCGGGGTAGATCCCCGCTTTTGACGGATTCGGATCCGGTGGACCTGAAACAAAGGTGCGACTCAGCTTCCACCAATTCTTACGAAACACTCCCTCACACTCCAACTTGGTCCCTGGAGGTGCGGTCGACATGTCCACCGTGTGTCGTAAATTGGGTGTGTAACCATCGGTTTCCACCGTGACGCTCGTCAGTCCCGGCAGTTTCTGTAGTTGCTGTTGAACTTCTTCACGCGGAGCATCAAACGGGAGTTGCACACTGGCGTCCCCGTCCGCAGACCGGATCACGTAATGCCCACCGGTGGGGGTTCGCTGGATGACGATTTGCAGCTTCGGACCGCGATTCGATTCCGGTGCAGCTGCGATCGCTTCACAGTAAATCGTCGGTGACAAAAAATGCAACGCCGACTGAACGAGGATGGCCAGCAACAGGATCGCCAATATCGTTACGGAAAAGAAAGCAGTCACGATGCAAACCCCAACAAACAACCGTTCCACCAGTTGGCGACTGGCAGTGGAACGGGGAGTTCCTCGGGATGCAATTTCGCCTGGGCTCATTCGTAGGCCTCTCGAAATCGTTTCCGCACCTGCTGGCCCAGAAGCGTCAGCAGCATGGTCAAAATAAACAGCGTCGCAGCCACGGCATACATCGACGAATACTCGACGCCAAAGTTACTCACGTCACCGCTGACCATCTGCACCATGAAGCCCGTCATCGTTTGGATCTCGTGCCGTGGATCCGCCGTCATGATCGGCAAACTTCCCGCAGCCAAGGCGACAATCATCGTCTCTCCGACAGCACGCGCGATGGCCAGCAAAAACGCCGAAATGATCCCCGAGAGAGCAGCTGGCACCACCACGCGAACAGACACATCAAATTTGGTGGCGCCCAATCCGTAAGCCCCTTCGCGCAAAGCTCGTGGCACCGCTTGCAAGGCATCCTCGGAGAGCGAACAAACGGTCGGCAAGCAGAGAATACCGACAGCAATCCCGGCAGCCAGCGCGTTAAACCCGCTCACCCCAGAAATCACGGACTGCAACATCGGTGTAATCACAACTAAAGCAAAAAAGCCGTACACGACCGTCGGAATACCGGCCAGGACCTCCAGGGTCGGTTTGAGCACCGCGCGCACGCGCCGCGGCGCGTATTCACTCAAATAAACAGCGGTTACAAGTCCTAGCGGCAAAGCCAACACCATCGCCACGACGGTCACCAACATCGTCCCACAAATCAACGGCCAGATACCAAAGTGCTTTTCGTCGCCCATCAAAAAGCTCCACCGCGTATCGCCGAAAAACTCGCGCAAACCAATCGCATCACGCACGACGCTCGTGCTCGCCACCTGAATGCCCTGCGTTTCCGGAGACAGTAAGCGGAGATGGTTTTCCCGGCTGCTCAACGCAATGGCGAATGCATCACCTTGCCTTGCCACCGAGACCGAGCCAAATCCGGGGTACTGGCGGAGCTGTTTCTGCAATTGCTCGCCCGAGGTGCTGGAGTCCACCTCCACTTCATATTCGGTACTCCAAGTCAGAGAGAATGTCCGTGGTGGCTTGGCCGGGAACGACAACTCAGCCGACGTCACTTCGTCTGCTGTGCCAACTTCAATCGCAACCGCATCCTCGGAACTACTCAGATCGAACGGCTCGTCCGAGGTGAGCACCAAACTACCTGCAGTTTCCGTGACACGCACACCATCCAAACCAGCATGCTGACGCAGCGCCGCTTGCAGTGCGTCTGCGGTGAAGTCGCCCGACAAATCTCCGACCCGTTGCTCGCGTACAAACCTCAGCACCAATGCCTGAGACGGACGCGGCAACAGATAAACGGTGGGACATTGCAACAAAGCGGGGTGTCCTGCCCCGACAAACTTGACATGAAAGCTTTCCTTGACCTGCTTGACCGATACACGGTTGAGATCGGGAATCTGCCGCAAACTGGCCTGCAGTTCACTGGCCGACAAATCAGGTGACAGGGCAGGGGTGATAGACGCAACACCGTCCTTTGAGTCATACCGCAAGAACAAAGGTGCACGGCCGTCGTCGATGGTGACCGCCTGGACTGCGAAACCGAAGAAACGTGTCGTCTCGACAAATAAAACACTAATGATCGAAACCGTCACCAGAATCGAAAAGACGCCACACAACACTAGCCCCGTCTTCACAGCGAAATCAGTGACGAGCAGGGACGTGCGCGAGCGAAGACGCGAGCCGCCCGCGCCTTCGCCGGGAGGCTCACTCTTTCGGTCAGAATTCGGCACACTTGTCATCGAATGTTTTTTGCCAACGGCAGCGAGAGCTACTCAATGTCAACAATCGCTTCTGCCTTGTAGAGGTCCGTTACACTGCCCTTGATCTTCTCACCTTGCTTGTCCATGAAATGCGTGCCGGTGAGTTTCTCGTCCAGGTGCTTCTTCGCCATCTCGTAAACCGACTCAGGCAGGGCCACATAGCCCGAATCGCCCGCCAGTTTACCAGCATGGTTGACGTAATAATCAACAAACTCCGAGACCTGCGGGCTGGCCAAGGAACTGGCTTTGACGTAGATGAACAACGGTCGGCTGAACGGATTGTAGCTGCCATTTTCAATGGCTTCTTTCTCCGGTCCTACCGCCTCACCTGCACTGTTCACAATCGCTACGGCATTCAGCCTGTCCTGATTCTCGTAGTAGTACGAACAACCGAAGAAGCCCAAGGCAAACGGGGCACCCGCGACGCCATTGACCAGCACGTTGTCCTCTTCGCTGGTCGACATGTCACCACGAATATTGACCCCCTCGTCCTTACCCTCAATCACTTCTTTGAAGTAGTCAAATGTGCCGGAATCCGTACCCGGGGCAAACAGTGCAATTTTTTCGTCTGGCCAAGCATCATTGACGTCTTTCCAGGTCAGCGCTTTGTTGTCAGATTCGCGAAAAATCTGCTTCAGCTGATCGACCGTCAGCTGGTCCACAAAGGTGTTCTCCTTGTTAACCACAAAGGTCAAGCCGTCGTAGGCAATTGGCAATTCGATGAAAGCTACCTGAGATTCGGCACAGCTGTCGAACTCGTTCTTCTTGATGGGCCTCGAGGCGTCTGAAATGTCCGTCTCGTTTTTGACAAATCGCTTGAAACCGCCACCCGTGCCCGATTTACCCACCGTTACGCTGACATTGGGCTGTTCTTCACGGAAGGCCGCAGCCGCCGCTTCACTAATCGGATAGACGGTACTGGAACCGTCGATCACCACCGCACCCTCAAGCGTCGCACCATCAGTGCCCAGGTCTAAATCATTGATGTCCGTCACAGTCTCAGCAGGCCCACACCCGACAAACACCGCCAACGCCAGGGTACTCAGCAGGCCAAAATTCTTCCAATTCATCGCAACACTCTCCAATTTGTAAGCGAATCCAACCGAACGCTCAAAATGTAGAGCCGAAACATTAAGCGAATATGAAGAAACGGTAAACAATTCTTAATGCACGGACATTTTGAACCAGCATGCCGCAATCGAGAGGAAAGGCTTAGAGTAGGTTCTGAACCGCAAGTTACTTGCTGGCTGGCTTGGCGATCTTACGATAGAGAGGCAGGTGGCGGTAGTAGGCCTCCAAGGTCAAGAGGGTCATCGAGGTGGTGTAAATGCGGCCACCACGAGCACCATAATCACTACCAACGGGACTCCAGCTTCCCTTGGCGTGACCTTCCGTCTCCTGAGTCCGCAAAAAATGCTCCCGCATGTAGTGATTCCAGAGATCCCAGTTCTTGCCTTCCAAGTGATGTAACACCTGGGTGGCGTAGTAATAGTAGTAATTGGGACCCGCGGTCTTGCCGTTGGCGGGGGGCAGATGCTGCATCAGGTACGCGGCCCCCGGAGCAAACTCTTTGCGATCCAATTGCCAGCCCAAATACTGGCGGCTCAACAGCCCGGCCGCCGTAGTCGATAACTTGGCTTTCACCGCTCCCTCCGAGGCATCTTTCAGATTCACCGGCTTGTAGCTGTAACGAGAAAAACGAAACGGATCTGGCCCGGCACCGGTCGTATTCAAAAACCGCTCCGTTTTGTCGAGCACACTCCGCTTGGTCGGCAACCCCGCCAACTGGCCACTGCGGATCGCCAAGACCACCCAACCCACAATCGACGTATCACCTAATCGATTACGACCGTATCCCCAACTGCCAGACGCCCCATGCTGAGCCGTCATCAGATATCGGACCGCGAGCTGCGCCGGAACCTTGAGATCATCGTTTTTGGTCAACGCATACGCTTCGCACAACGCAATCGTCCCCAGTGCGTGGGCGTACATCCCACCCTGCAAGTCCCCGTTGTTTTCATCCTTGGTCCGTTTCTGGTTGCGAATCAGGTAGATCAAGCCCTTTTTCACGTTCTCCGTGTAGTCCGATAAAACGGCGGGATAATCCGGAGCTTGAAAGGGGGTGACGCCAGCCCCCAGCATCGGCAGGATCCCAAATGCTGTGGCGGCTGTGTTGTTCTTATCAACGCTCGACTCGACTTTCGTCTTACAGGTACAGTCACCGGACGCATTGCTATACCCTCCCAGCGACCAACTTCCATCCGCATTCTGATGCTCCGCCAGCCATCGTAATCCCCCCAGCACGGCTTCTTCTGACTCGGCTGTACCGCCAAACACATCCAGTAAGACCTGCTTGGTTTCCGGCGTCAGTCGTCCACCAAAAGAACCTTTCTTCAAGGTGCCAGCAAACTCTTCGTCCACTTCCAAATTGCCCAGCAGCGAACCTTCGCTACCTTTGACCCGTGTGATCAGCAACGTTTCCGCGCGTGCCCCATCTGCAGTCGCAACGATCTTTCCTGAACGCACCATGTCTTTAGCGTCCGCAGCAGCGACCAGCTCCAAAGTTCCCTGCGTTTCATTTTCCGGTATCGTCAGCGGCTCGGCTGTGATCCCGTCGGGCATGTGATCGACGTCGATCACCACTGGTCCCTGATAACTTTTCCGCTGAATGGTCAGCTCGACGCGCGCATACTCGCCCGGCTTCACCCACTCGACAGGAAACGGCAACGGGGTCAGCTGGATTGCAAATGCTTCGACCTGCAAATCGAATGTTGCCTCAGCCGTTTCCTTGCCAACTTTGGCCAACAACTTCACCGGGTACTGCCGCTCGGGTACGCGAACTCCCTTGAACACAAGCTGCGCAGCATTTTGCTCTGCGGCCACGGTGACAGGTGCAGCCGTCACCTGCTTCGGTAGTTCCCCCACCGTAATCTCAATCGGGCCCTCGTGACCGTTACGCACCACCGAAACATCAATCGCGACGGTACCGTTGGGGTGAAGTCGCGCAGCAGCGGGGCCGCTCAATTCCAGTGGTTGCGATGCAATGGTGGTCAACTGCAATGTATGGGTCGCCTGGATATCTTCCGCCTGCAATGTCAAATGCAGCTCGGGATTCCCCGCAACCAGATCTTTCGCCGCGATCAGTGTCACCTGGGCAACATCACTGTCGTCCGGCACCTCCAACGCCTCGACACGCAAACCCGCAGGTAGATCCTTGGCGGTCAATTGCAGGGGGCCGGAATAGCCATCCCGGTCAATGCTCAGGTCAATCGCCACGGTTTCCCCTGCATCAATCGTCAATTCCGCGGGCCCCTCCATTTGCAATGCGTACGTCTTTGGGACCGGCTCTTCGGCGGGCTGATCCTTTGTCTCATCCGCCGCGGGCGTGGACGCCGCCACCGGCTGGGCGGGAAGCTCATCGTTGCGATTCATGGCCATGGAAACCGCCACCCCCGCACCCACCAGTAACAAGAGCAACAACAACACTCCACCACCAGCTCCCGCCAGGACATACCACTGGAGATACCAGGGCTTACTGCTGCCTCCGGATTGACGCGCCACAAACACCTTGCCACACCGAGAGCAGACGACTTGATAACCGAGAGATGCCTCCGAGATCGATTGTGGCGCACGGCAAACACTACACTGCACTT